>NZ_JACHDM010000028.1:0-79880 GCF_014201065.1 Paraburkholderia sp. Cpub6 | reverse complement strand
CCATTCCTCGTCCGAAACATCTGTCGGGTATGGCTTGCGTTCTATCATCCCGCCAGGTTACCAGGTCTGACAGAAAGTGCCTAACACGCTCTAGAGACGTTTCGCATTTCTCTCAACCGGCGAGCGTGTCGTCGTTGAGCGACTGTGAATGGGCTACGTGCATTTCGACGTGGCGTACGGGCGCAACGTGTTCGCCACCCTGCCACTTGCCGCGATCTGAGATGCATGTTCGAACACGCGCAGACGCTCGGCATCCGCAATCAGTCGCTTCTTCGTCATCGAGCGTCCCGCCGATCCGAAGCCCATCACCTTTTCGTACTCACGCGGCCTGCCGTGCCTGAAGCGATTAAAGAAGTCATCGCCCGGCAGGCCGTTGTCGAGGCTCATCAGGCAGCCATAGTCGAGCGACGCGCAATCGCTCAGTGAACGCGCCGCGTCCTCCAATGCGCGATAGCGGCTTTGCAACGGTTCGTCGCGACCGAAAAGCGCGTGCAGTTCCTGATAAGTCACGAGTCTTTTGCGTTTCGCGGCACGCAGTAGCATCGCGGCAATATCGCGGGTCCTATCCATGTTCATGACGTTCTCCTTACCGCCTGCTTGCAAGCGCCCAATGGCAACCGATGAAAGCGCTGTCAGCTTTTATCGCGGTTATGCGTATCGAGTCGGAAACTGCCCGGCATAAAATATTTCCGGTATTGAACGACACAGCTAAAATTAAGCGGGTGGTTACTGGATTCGGGCTTCACAACGCCACTCTGCGCGAATGTCCCGTTTACATATAATCCGCTGGAAAAACGCCGCGAAGGATTTTCAATCTTCAGCACCTTTTTCACAGCTTTCCGGCGAATCGCCACCCTGCATCGAAAAATGCATTCCAATTACATTCGCAAAACAGGAATCCGCGCACTCAAACGGTTCAGTCTTCCGACCTGCCGCCCGCACTTAAAAGCGCCCGACGTCAAGCCGTATGCGGCCTGGCGCTATCCGGGCTGCCAGAGCGAGCCGACTGTTTAAAATCACATCAATCAGGTTAGCAAACGTTAAATTCAATCACAAGAGAGATATTTGAGATTTTAGAAAGAAAACATCGCGTAACCGCCTGACGGGCGGATTGCGTGATTTTCTATCAGAGGAAAGACGCGATTGTTTTTTTATTCTTTTGGACACAGCGGGCGATTTTTCGATTATCTGTAGGTGGCGCGCCCTCCTCACTGTCTACCCCAGTAACCGATTGCAGTCCGGTCAGCGACCCAACGGCGGAGTTCTCCGATGCATCGACCAAACGACGATTTGCCGACCGTCGCACGGCGTCTCACGGCGGGCCAGAAACTGCTCGACGGCGTCGGTGCGGCCGAGGTCGCGAGACAGATGGGCATGGCCAAGACCACCGTCGAGCGATATCGCAAGCTATTGGAGCAAGGTGGGCTCGAGGCGCTGAGAAACATGAGCGTCGGCGGCCGCCATTCCGCACTCGCGGTGGCGGATCTGGACTGGTTGGCCCAGGCGCTGAGGGCCTCGCCGCGGGACTATGGCTTCGACGCCGACGGCTGGAGCAATGCGCGCATGCGCGAGCTGATAAGCCGTCAGTTCGGCATTTCGTACTCGCGAGTCTATGTATGGCAACTGGCCACCAGACTCGGCGTGTCTTATCGGCTCGGCCGGAATGTGCAGTAAAACGGCGGCGGTACCCAGCTAAAGCACGCGCGTGCGCATCGGCTCAGGCGCTTTCTCGCACCTTTGGCAGAAACTGCGGCGCCAGTTCGACCTCCGACCATTGGAACGGCAACGCGCCGCGACTGCGCCGCACTTCGCTCACATGAAACCGCACGAGTCGCTGCGCGCCCACAAATGCCGCGAGTTCGTCGCCGTCCCAGATGATCTCTGCTCGCACCGCCAGATAAAGCAGATCGCCGGTTGTGAAGTCGATAAACAGCAGACCCGCGCGCGGATCGTGCACGAGGTTGCCGATCGTGTTGAAAAAGCGGTTGCCGCTGTAGTCGGGCGTGGTCAGCGTAGTTGCGTCGTCCACGCGCACGAAGCCCGGCGCACCGCCGCGATGGGAAACGTCGATCCCCTTTCCCGGCCCCGCTTCCTCGCTCAGATTCGCGCTGGCGATAAAGAACGTGTCCGCGCTCGCGAGCAACTCGCGGTCGGCACTGCTCAGAAGCGTGGCGATCTCGGGCTGCGCGCGCGTCGCGGCCGCGTCCCGCTCGATGAAAGACGGCGCGCGGCTCTGGATATACTTCGGGCAATTGCCGAAGCTCTGCGTGACTTCGACCTGCAACGTGTCGCCTGCCACGGACCGGACGACGCCATTTGCCCGATTGCGCCGCCGCGTACGCGGCTCGATGCCCAGCGCACCAAGCTGCGCGCCTTCGCGCCAACCCGCGGCGAGCGGATCGCCAGCCAATGTGCCACCTTCGATGCGCAATGTCCGCGCATCCGGTGACGAGACGAAACCCGGCGCACCCGCACGCAGCGTCGCCCACGGCTGAGCGCTCGCATCGACGCCGCCAATCACGACGAACGGCTGCGCGGCAAAGAACTCGCGATGCTGCTCAGGCATGAATCGGCGAATGCCCCGACGTCCCATCGACTCGGCCACCTCCCGCACACCCGCGCGCTGCTGCGCATCCTGCTCGCCGGCATGAAACGGCGACGCGTCGCCTCCCCAGCTATTCAACGGGACGAACTCGGACATGATCGGACTCCTTTGCAAGATCTGACGCGGCTGTCAACGCGTATCACGCCGCCAGCAAGCCCGCCTTCGTCGAAGGCATCGCGATGAAACGCGGCAGTGCCTCCACGCGCTGCAGCCACGCGCGAATGTTCGGATACGGCTGCAACGACACGCCGCCCTCGGGCGCGTGAGCGATATACGTGTGCGCGGCAATGTCGGCGATCGTGGCGTGCGCACCAGCCACGAACGGCTTATCGGCAAGCTCCTCGTCGATCACGTCGAACAGCTTGACGGCGATCTGCTTCGCACGTTGGTGGTCGAGCGGCGCGCCGAACACGGTCACGAGCCGCGCCGCGCACGGCCCGTAGGCGATCTGGCCAGCCGCGAGCGACAGCCAGCGCTGCACCGCCGCGGCGCCGCGCGGATCGTCCGGCAGCCACGATGCGTCGCCATAGCGCTTCGCCAGATAGACCAGAATCGCGTTCGAATCGAACAGCGTGAGCTCGCCGTCCTGAATCGTCGGCACCTGACCGAATGGGTTCAGCACGAGGTACTCGGGCTTGCGGTTGTCGCCCGCCTTCATGTTCAGCTCGATGACCTCGAACGGCAGATCGAGCAGCGTCAGAAACAGCTTCACGCGATGACCGTGGCCTGAAAGCAGCGTCGTATACAGCTTGATAGGCTCGGCGGGTCTGGCAGCGGGCATGGATGGCTCCGGATACGTTGAATGACACGCCCAGCATAAGGCGTAGGCACTGTCGCGCGGAAGCCCGATAATCCGGGAAACACAGTCAAGCGAGAATGGACAATCGATCATGGCCGATGTGCGCAACGTGAACCTGAACCGCCTCGCGATCTTCGTCGCGGTCATCGACGCGGGCTCGCTGAGCGCCGCCGCGACGCGGCTCGGGCTCGCGAAGACGATGGTCAGCACGCACATGCAGAGGCTCGAGGCGGAAGTCGGCGCGAGCCTGCTGGTGCGCACCACCCGGCGGCTCGGCGTCACCGAGGCGGGCCGCACGTTCTATGAGGCGAGCGTGAAGATTCTGCGCGCCGCCGAGGACGCGCTGAACGCGCTCGGCGGGGAAACCTCGCCGGTGCGCGGCACGCTGCGCGTCAGTGCGCCGAACGACTACGGCACGCTCGTCGTCGCGCCCGCGCTGGTCGAATTGCGCCGCACGCATGCGCAGCTCGACGTCGAGCTGCTGAGCAGCGACCGCTACGTCGATCTGATTGCCGATGGCATAGATGTAGCGATCCGGCTTGGTCGCCTCGCGGATTCCAACTATCGCGCGGTGAAGCTCGGCAGCTTCGTCAAATGGCTCGTCGCGAGTCCGGAGTTCCTGCGGACGTGGGGCGCGCCGGGCACGCCGGCCGCGCTGGAGACGCTGCCCTATTGCGCGTTGTCGGTGCTGCCGCATCCGTTGACGCTCGATTTGCGGCACGTCGATGGCAAGATCGCGAGCGTGCGCTGCGCGTCCGCGTTGCGCGTCAACACGGCCGATGCCTGCCGCGCGGCGACGCTCGCGGGCGGCGGCATCGGTCTGTTGACGGATTTTTCGATCGCGGACGACGTCGCGGCGGGACGGCTGATCCGGCTGCTGCCCGAATGGGCGAGCGCACCGGCGAGCATTCAGGCCGTGTTCCCGCCGACGAGTCACCCGCCGGCGAAGGTGCGCGCGTTGATCGATACGCTGAAGCGAAGGCTCGCGGCGGAGCCTGGGGATTAGCACGGCAGATCCTCCTGGCGCTCCCATTCCAGCGCAACGGCGGTTAGCTTCTATCCGCGTTATCGCCCGATTTGCTCTACTGCGACGATGCGCGCCGCACCCCGCGGCCTCGCCTGATCGTCAATGTGGAGAGCTTATGTCCGCCATTTCCCGTCCTGCTCAAGGGGTTCTCACCGTCGCGTGTCCGAGCGCGGCGGGCCAGGTTGCCGCCGTCGCTGGCTTTCTCGAACGGCATCGTTGCTATGTCGACGAACTCACCGTATTCGACGACGAACTGAGCGAGCGCTTTTTCGTGCGCTGCGTGTTTCACCACGTCGATCGCGACGATGCCCTGCAGATCGCCACGCTGAAACAGGAATTCGCGCCGATCGCCGAACGCTTCCGGATGACGTGGGCGATCCACGATCTGTCGAGCCAGCCGAAAGTCCTGATCATGGTTTCCAGGCTCGAACACTGTCTCGCCGACCTGCTGTTTCGCTGGCGTATGGGCGAACTGAAGATGGACATCGTCGGCATCGGCTCCAATCATCGCGATCTCGAACCGCTCGCGCGAGCGCACGGCCTGCCGTTCCATCATCTGCCGATTACAGCCGACACGAAGCCACAACAGGAAGCCGGCCTGCTCGAGCTGTTCGATACGTCCGGCGCGGAACTGCTGATTCTCGCGCGCTACATGCAGATCCTGTCCGCCGAAACGAGCCGGGCGCTCGCCGGGCGCGCGATCAATATCCACCATTCGTTCCTACCCGGTTTCAAGGGAGCGAGACCGTATCATCAGGCCCATACGCGCGGCGTCAAGGTAATCGGCGCCACCGCGCATTTCGTCACCGACGATCTCGACGAAGGTCCGATCATCGAGCAGGGAGTCGAACCGGTCGATCACTCGTACAGCCCCGAACGGCTGCTGACGACCGGACGCGACGTCGAATGCATTACGCTCGCGCGCGCGGTCAAGGCGTTCGTCGAGCGGCGTGTGTTCATCAACGGCGAGCGCACCGTCGTGCTGCGGTAAACAGAAAAACGCCGCTGAAAAGCGGCGTTTTTCTGTGCTGCGCCGACGCCTGGCCGAGTTACTTCACCCAGCTATCCACCCGGTCCGCATGCGCGCTGACCCACGCGTCGGCCGCTGCAGCCGGCTTTTCGCCATTCTGCGTGGCCAGCATCACCGTGTCGATCTCGCCCGGCTTCCATTGGAACTTCTTCAGGAACGCGACCACTGTCGGCGCTTTTTTCTCGAGCTCGGGATTCACCACGCTATCCACGTGCTCGGCTTCACCGAATACCTTCTTCGGATCGTCGAGGAATTTCAGCTTGTACTTGGCGAACATCCAGTGCGGCTTCCATCCGGTCACGATGATCGGCTTGCTGGCCGCCTCCGAGCGCGCCAGTTCGGCGGTCATCGCGCTTCCGGAACTCGGCATCAGCTGATAGTCGAGCCCATAGGCCTTGATCGCCTCGCTGGTTTTCTGCATCACACCCGCGCCGGCGTCGATGCCTACGATGCGCGCGCCGAACTCCGCCTTCTTCGCCTGCAGATCGCCGACGCTCTTCACGTCCGCGTTGTCGGGCACGATCAGACCGATCTTCGCGTCGTTGAAGTTCGGCCCGAGGTCGACCACCTTGTCCTTGAAGTTGTTCCAGTAGGCGCCGTGCGTGACCGGCAGCCACGCGGACAGCGTCGCGTCGAGATCGCCGCGCGCCACGCCCTGCCACATCACGCCGGCCGCCACCGGCACCAGTTGCACCTGATAACCGAGGCGTTTTTCGATCACCTCGGCGGCCACGTTCGAGGTCGCCACGCTATCGTCCCAGCCCTCCACGTAACCGATCTTGATGGTCGGCTTCGAATCGGCCGACACGCCCGCACTGACCGCCGCCAGCATCACCCCCAACGCGCTTGCCACCACTATCTTTCCGATCAGTCTCATCGACGTTCTCCCGTTGATCCATTTGCCCATTGACGCGTTTGCCATCGAACCGCACATCGCGTATTCAGAATCGCCAACCAGAATTGCCGGGTAGCGTTGTTTTGCGACATGCAGTTGTCCGCATGCGACTTCCACGCAATTCCGCCCAGTGTTTTCCGTGTTGTTGTGGTGTTATCAGTCGTATTACTTGTCGACGACGAGATCGGTCAGCGGCTTGCTACAGCACAGCAGCACCATGCCCTGATCGATCTCGCGCTGACGGATACCGCCCGCGTGCTTCATCGCCACTTCGCCGGACACGAGCTTCACCTTGCAGGTGCCGCACATGCCTTGCGTGCACGACGCCGGCAGCCGCACGCCCGCCTGCTTCGCCGCATCGAGCACATGCTGGCCGCCGCCGCACTCGATCTCGCGATGACTGCGCGTAAAGCTCACCTTGAAACGCGTGGCGGTTTCGGCCGGCGCGCACGCATCGCTCAGCGTGTGTGCGACATGCGCTTCGGCCAATTGCGCGGCCACTTCGCTGACGGTCTCGAACGAGAAGCTTTCCTCGTGATAGTGCTGGCGATCGAAGCTGCCTTCATCGAGCAGATTGCGCACCGCCTGCATATACGGCGCGGGGCCGCACGTGAAAATCTCGCGCTCCAGAAAATCCGGCGCAATCAGTTTCAGCAGCGGCAGCGTCAGAAAGCCGGTGATGCCGGGCCAATTGGTGCGCGTGCCCACGCGTTCGCAGACGAACGCGGTGCGGAAATGCGCCTGATTGGCGGCGATCAGATCGAGCTCGCGCGCGAAGATGATGTCGTCCGGCGTACGCGCGCTGTGTACGAAGACGATATCGCTGTCCTCGCCGAGTTCATGATGCGCGCGGCTCATCGACATCAGCGGCGTGATGCCCGAGCCCGCCGACAAAAACAGCAACTTGCGCGCCGGATGCCGCGCGCAGGTGAATTCGCCGGCTGGGCCCAGCACGCGTACCTGCATTCCCGCATGCAGATGGTCGTGCAGCCAGTTGGACACCGGGCCGCCCGGCACGCGCTTGACGGTGATCGAAATCGTATGCGGCCGTGTGGGCGCAGACGAGATCGTATAGCAGCGATTGACGCGCTCGCCGTCAATCTCCAACTCCAGCGTGATGAATTGCCCCGGCTCGAACACGAACGCCCGACCGGATGGCGCGCGGAAGAAGAAACTCTTCACGTCGTGCGTTTCGCTGCGGACCTGGCAGCACTCCAGCGTGTCGTCGGCGTCGCTGTTCCAGCGCGCCGGCAGCGCATCCCAGAAGCGCGGCTGCGTGACGCGGCTCGGCGCGTCAACTGGATTCTGTGAAGTCTGCTCGATGTCCGGTTGAAACATGGCCTGATCGCGCATCATGGTTGTCCCACCGCTCCTCATTGCGGTCTTGCGCTCAGCGCACGAACGACACGACTTTCTCGTCGTGCACCGCCCGTGGGTTCGCGTCGTAATCCGCGAGACGGCCGATATACCACTCGCAGAACTTTTCGACGAGTCCTTCGGTGAACGGCGAATAAGGACCCGGTTCATACGCGCTGCTCGTCGCGCCGCGCTGCGAATATTCGACGAGCGCGCGATCCTGGTCGTTGGTCGCGCGCCACACGGCGGTCAGATTGTCGAGGTCGTAATCGATGCCTTCGCGCGCGTCCTTGTGCACGAGCCATTTGGTGCGCACCAGCGTCTTGCCGGCCGACAGCGGAAGCACCGAGAAACTGACGATGTGGTCGCTCATGAAGTGATGCCACGAATTCGGCTGGGTCCAGAACGACAGGCCGCCGAGATCCGCATGCCTGAAACCGCCGAGCAGTTTCTTCGAGGCGACCTTCGCGTCGAGCGTCTGCGATTCGCCGTCGCGATCGAGCGGCAGACGTTGCGTACGAAACCCGGTGACCAGGTCGGCAAGCCGCTCGATTTCCGCCGACGGCAACTGCATCGCCTCCCACTGCGCGGTGCGGCGCGCGACCGTCGTCTCGAACGCGGCCATGCCCTCCTCGTTCGCCGGCGTGCGCTGATAACCGAAACCGTATTCGTACAGCGAGATGGTCAGCTCCGGATGGTTCGCGACGCAGTGATAGCACTCGCGATTGTTTTCCATCGTCAGCTTCCAGTTGCCCTCCTCGATGATGTCGATCGACGCGGCGATCTTGCAGCCGGCCAGATCGTGCGGCAACAGATACGGTTCCATCGCGGCGCGCATCACGGCGAAATCGGCGGGCGGCTGCTCGGCGAGGCAGATGAAAATCAGTCCGGCGAGATTTTCGACATGCACAGCTTTCAGACTATGTTTGCAGCGCTCGAACTGCTCGCCCATGTGCTCGGCGAACATCAGGTCGCCATTGAGGCTATACGTCCAGCTGTGATACGGACAGACGATATTGCCGAGCGAGCCCTTGCCGGTATTGCACAGACGCGCGCCGCGGTGGCGGCATACGTTATGAAACGCGCGCACCCGCATGTCGTCGTCGCGCACGATCAGGATCGAATCGTCGCCGATCTCGACCGTCACATAGTCGCCCGGCTCGGGCACGTCGGGTTCGACCGCGACCTGAATCCAGTGCTGGCGGAAAATCGCGTCGATGTCGAGCGCGAAGATGGGCTCGCTGGTATAGAACGGCGCTTCCAGCGTGTAGTTCTGCTTGCGGCGTTCGATCATTGCGCGAACGTCTGCGGAAACTTTCATTGTGTGCTCCGTTGCGTGTCACGTCTGGCGCCGCGCCAGGCCCTCCTGGTCGCATGCTGGCCCGAGCCGGAATTCAGTAATCCACCAGTTGATGCTCGCGCAAATACGCGAGTATCACTTGTGCTTTTTCGACGGAACTCCCTTCAATTACGACGCTGCCGCCGCGGCTCTCGGTCGTCGTCGCCGACAGCATGCGCGCGTGGCCTGAGCGCTTTTCGGCGGCGGCGAGGCGCACCGGTTTCGCTGTGGCGGGGCCGATCGTCCATACGGACTGTTCGGGAGTGGTGCCGTGCCGCGCGACGGCGCGCTCGATCGTGCCTTCGCGCATTCGTGCATACGCGTACGACGTCGCGACGTTCGCGAGCGGATGCACGGCAACCAATGCCGGCAGCCGCACTTCGACGCGCCGTCGCAGGCCCTTCGGCATGAACTGCCGGACCTGCGCTCGACCGTCGCGCAGCGCCACATCGACGGCGGCGCCGACGAGCGGCACCGCCAGCGCATGCGCGACGCGATACGGCAGCATGCCGCTATCGAAACCGCCTTCGGCGCGCGTGCCGGTCAGCACCAGCTCGTAGCCACGCAAACGCCCGGCGAGTTGCGGCGCAGGATCGGCGTCGGACGGCATCTCGAGCACTTCGACCGAACGCGCGCCGAGCGCGAGATACTCGTTCAACGCGGCGTTCGACGGATCGCCCGCGTGCAGCACGTCGAGCGTCGCGCCATGCGTTCTGACGAGCGACAGCGCCAGCGTCAACGCCGCCGCATCGTTGCGGCTGTAGCGCGCGACGCCGCTGACCGGGTGACGTCCGACCGAAACCAGCACGGCGATCTTCATGCGAGCACTCCTTCGGCAAGCTTGCCCGGCCGCAGCAGCGCGGCCGAGGTGGCGCGGGCACCGCGCGCCGCGGCCGCCGCCTCGTTGAGCGCCGCGATGGTTTCCTGCGCGTCGGCGATCACGGTCAGATTCGCGCGCTTCGCGATCGGCGCGCTCGCGTCGAGATTCACCGCGATCACATGGCGGCAATCCTTGATGCCCTGCAGATGCTGCACCGCCCCCGAGATGCCGAACGCGATATACACGCTCGCCTCGACGGTCTTGCCGGTCGCTCCGATCTGCTTGTCGCGCGTGAACTTGCCGTCGTCGACGGCAACCCGGCTGGCACCGATCGCCGCGCCGAGGGTCGTCGCGAGTCGCTCGAACGCGGGCACGTCGCTGACGCCGTTGCCCGCCGACACGATGAAATCCGCCTCCTCCAGCGCGACCTGCGCCGCGTCGATTTCGTCGATGCCGAGATCGTGTATCGCTCGTTGTGCGACCGTGCGGTCCGCTTCGCGGTCGAAGCGCCACGCGACCCGCTCGCCCGCGCCGACGAACGGCAGCTTCGGATCGACCGCATTCGGCTCGAGCAGCACGACCTCGGGCAGCGCGCGGCTGGCGAGCGCCGAATTCGCGCGAATATAGGTGCACACGTGCCCGGCAGCGATCTCGACGACGTGCGTCGCGACGCTTGCATCGGCCGCCGCCGCATAGCGGCGGCCGAGGTCGCCGTCGCCGGTCGCGTTGTCGGGCAGCAAGACATGGGCTGGCGCATAGGCCGCGACGCAGGCCGCCAGCGCATTCAGTTCATCCTCCGGCGCGTACGTGCGGCGATCGAACATCGGCAATTCGATCAGCTTGTCGGCGCCGAGCGCGGCGGCATCGCCGGTGAATTCGCCGAACACCAGCAGCACGACTTCGCTGTGCGTGTCCGCGATCAGCGCGGCGGCCGCGAGCGTCTGGCGCGCATGTTCATCGAGCGCGCCGCGGTCCGCGTGCGCCGCGACCAGCAGCACATGGCGCGGCGCGGCCGTCGTGCGGCGCGGCTTCGGCTGTTCGCGATGCCCGGCATGACGCGCATCGGACCGTGTGGCACTGTCGGCGTCCGCGATGCCAACGACGCCGAGCGTGATGCGCCTGAGTCCCTGTGCCGTCACCGTGAACGGCCGGCGCGGATCGATTCGTTTGAGCGTATTCATCATCGCGTTACTCCAGCGCCGCGGCGACCAGTTCGGCGACGTCCAGCACTTCCGGTCGCGGCCCCACCACCCCTTCGAGCATCGCGGTGCAATTCGGGCAGCCGACCGCGACGATCTCTGCGCCGCTCGCGCGCGCGTCGTCGATACGGATGTCGGGAATCCGCCGTTTGCCGGGAATATCGGTCAGGGGTGCGCCGCCGCCACCGCCGCAGCAGCGTCCGCGCAGGCCGTGACGCTCCATCTCGACCACCTTGATGCCGATGCTCTTCAGCACCCGGCGCGGCGCTTCCGTCTCGCCGTTGTAGCGGCCCAGATAGCACGGGTCGTGATACGTGATGTTGCGCTCCGCGACGACGGCGGCCGCGCGCGGCGACAGCTTGCCGCTCGCGATCAGTTCGTCGATCAGCGCCGTGTGATGCTGGACCTGATAGAACCCGCCGAGCGCGCGATACTCGTTGCGCAGGCTATGCAGCACGTGCGGATCGGCGGTAACGATGCGCGCGAACGAGTACTGCGCGAGCGTCCCGATCAGCGTACGGGCCAGTTGCTGGAACGTCGCTTCGTCGCCGAGCCGCCGCGCGGTGTCGCCGGTATCGGTCTCGACACCGCCCAGCACCGCGTAATCGACGCCCGCGCGGTTCAGCACCTTGACGAGCGCGCGCAGCGTGCGCTGATAGCGCATGTCGAACGCGCCTTCGCCGGCGATCAGCAGCACGTCCACGTGACGGCCCGGCTGCGCGACCTGCACCTGCAGATCGACGGCCCAATCGTAGCGCGCGCCGATGTCGTAGCCGTTGAGGCTGCCGGTTTCGCGCAGATTCGCGAGCGTCGCCGGCCCCTTGCCCGGCACGCTGCCTTCGACGAGCGTCTGATTGCGGCGCATGTCCACGATCGCGTCCACGTGCTCGATCAGCATCGGGCACTCCTGCACGCAGGCGCGGCAGGTCGTGCAGGACCACAGCGTGTCCGCTTCGATCAGCGTCGAGATCAGCGGCTTGGCGGGCGCGCCCGCGTGCTTGCCGACCGGAATGCCGGGCGTTGGGCTGCCCGCGTACTGCGCGTCGGTGCCGCCGACCATGCCGGTTACCAGATCCTGAATCAGCTTCTTCGGATTGAGCGGCTGACCGGCCGCGAACGCGGGGCACGCCGCTTCGCATTTGCCGCATTGCACGCAGGCGTCGAAGCTGAGCAACTGATTCCAGCGGAATTCGACCGGCTTGCCGACGCCGTATTCCTTCGCGTCGAGCAGCGGGGTTTTAAGCGCGGTGGGCGGCACGGCATCGCCAGCGTGACGCGCTGCGGTGGAATCGGCAAAGCGCTCCTGACGCGGATGAAACGCGAGATGCAGCAGTCCGGCCAACGCATGTTTCATCGGGCCGCCACGCGCCGCGCCGAACGTCATCGTGAACGCGCCCGCCGCGATCAACAGCGCGACGATCACCGCGAGCGCGCCGGACATCATCGTCGCCGGAAGCGCGATGAACAGCGCGAGACCGAGCGCGAACGCGCCCAGTAGCAACGGCAACTGATCCCACGGCCCGCGCGAGAGTCGCGCCGGCACCGTCTTCGCGCCATGCCGGCGGCGCCACACGAACACCGTGCCGATCAGCATCGCCAGCGCGGCGAGAAAGATCAGTTTGTCCAGCCACGGCGAGTAGATCGCGAGACCGTAGTTGACGAACACGAGCGCCATCGCGAGGATCGCTCCGCCCGCCGTGGCAACGTGCGTGCGGGCGATATACGGATCGCGCGCGACCACGTGATGCAGGTCGACGAAGTAACGCTTCGGGATCGCGAGCAGATTGGCCCAGCCATAGGCGCCCGCGACGGTCGCACGGCCCTCGCGCCAGTAGGCGGCGCGGCGCGCCAGCGCGACCGCGAGACCGGCCACCGACACCCACAGCAGGACAGTGATGACAAACACGGGGCTCATCGTCAGAAATCCTTGCAAAGGCGCAGCGCGTCGTAGATCGCGCCGTGAATGTTGTGCATAGAGATGCAGTCGCCGACCCGGAACAGCAGGAAGCGGCCGTCGCCGAGCTGCTCGTCGAGACACGGTTGCGGTTCGGACGCGAACAGCTTGTGCACGTCGACCTGGCCGCGATTGACCGATTCAGGCTTCAGCTTCCAGTAAAGCCGGTCGTTCGGCGTACTGCCGTTTTCGATCACCACCTGATCGACCGCGCGCTCCTCCTGCTCCTCGGTGTACTCGTTGCGGATCACGGCGATCTTCTTGCCGTCCTCCTCGTACACCCTGTCGAGCCAGTAATTGGCCGTATGGATCACGCCTTGCGCGTACAGACGGCGATAGAAGATCGGGAACGTGGTGCCGCCGACGTCGTCGGCGACCTTCACGTCGGGCGTGACGATCTCCACGTTGGCGCCGCGGCTCGCGATGAAATCGGCCACACCCGCCCCCGCATGCGTGCTGACGCCGTCGTACACGAGCACGTTTCTGCCCGGCTCGACCTTGCCGGCCAGCACGTCCCACGAACTGACCGCGAGCCCCGCGTCGACGCCCCACGCCGCAACCTGAGACGTGAACGCCGAACCGCCGGTGGCGAGCACGACGATGTCGGGCTTCTCGGCCATGATGGTCCGCTCGTCGGCGGCGACGCCGAGGCGGCGGTCCACGCCGAGGCGCTTCGTCTCCATGTCGAACCAGCGCACGATGCCGGCCATCTGCTCGCGCTGCGGCGCTTTCGCCGCCAGCATGATCTGGCCGCCCACGTGATCATTCTTTTCGAACAGCACCACGTCGTGACCGCGCGACTTCGCGACGCGCGCCGCTTCGAGACCCGCCGGCCCCGCGCCGACCACGACGACCTTGCGCTTCGGCCCGCGCGACCTTGCGATCACGTGCGGCATCGTCGCTTCGCGCGAGGTCGCCGCGTTCTGCACGCACAGCACGTCGAGCCCGTTGTACTGACGGTCGATGCAGTAGTTCGCGCCGACGCACTGCCTGATTTCGTCCTCGCGGCCATCGCGGATCTTGATGACCATATGCGGATCGGCGATCTGTGCGCGCGTCATGCCGACCAGATCGACCATGCCGCTCGCGAGCAAGCGCTCGGCCTGGCCCGCGTCGCGAATGCTTTGCGCGTGCATCACCGGCACCTTGACGACCTGCTTGATGCCGGCCGCGAGATGCACGAACGGCTCGGGCGGCAGCGCCATCGGCGGCATGCAGTTGGCGAGCGTATTGTGCGTGTCCGCGCCGGAACCGATCACGCCGAGATAGTCGATCAGGCCGGTCTCGCTCATCGCCTGAGCAATCTCTTTCAGTTGCTCGTGATCGAGCCCGTCTTCATGGAATTCGTCGCCGCACATGCGCAGGCCGACGCAGAAGTCGGCGCCCACCGCCGCGCGCACCGCCTGCAACACTTCGACGCCGAAACGCAGGCGGTTTTCGAGCGAGCCGCCCCATTCGTCGGTACGGAAGTTGGTGCGCGGGCTCCAGAACTGATCGATCAGATGCTGGTGCGCCGCCGAGATCTCGATGCCGTCCATGCCCGCATCCTTCACGCGCTTCGCGGCCGCCGCGAAGTCGCCGATGATGCGGCGGATCTCTTCGACCTCGATGATCTTCGCGTTGCCGCGATGCACCGGCTCGCGCACGCCCGACGGCGACATCAGATGCGGCCAGTGCTCGCCGTGAAACGCCGAGCGGCGTCCCATGTGAGTGGCCTGAATCATGATTTTCGCGCCATGTGCGTGCATCGCTTCGGCGAGCCGCGCGAGCGGATCGACGATCCGGTCGGTGGCGAGATTCACCGACTTCCACCAGCCTTGCGGGCTGTCGATCGACACCGGGCTCGAACCGCCGCACACGGCGAGTCCGACTCCGCCCTTCGCCTTTTCCTCGTAGTAGCGGATATAACGGTCGCCGGGCAGGCCACCCGGCTCCGCATAGACCTCCGCGTGCGCGGTACTGACGATGCGATTGCGCAGCGTCAGCTTGTTCAACGTGAGCGGCTTGAAAAGGTTCGGGTAACGCATCGCGATCGACCTCGGAATGCCCGGATTAGATTGACGCGAGCGGCGAGACTTCGAACACGCAGTGCTCGTGTCCCTCCGCCGCGCAGCGTGCTTCTTTCGACTGCGACGGCGGGCCCTTGCGCGCGCCGTCGGGCGCGGTATCGTTGACCCAGTCCATCGCGCCCGCGAACCAGCCGGCGAACATGTAGCAAAGCTTGCCGGTCTTGCCCGGTTGCGCGAGCACGAACGACGAGTGCCGCAATTCGATCCTCGCTTGCGAGCTGGCCGGATCGGCTTCGATGATCCTGAAGATGCCCCAGCCGCGCTGCGACAGACGGTTCAGGTAGTGCTCGAATACCGCCATGCCGGCAAGACCATGTTGCTTCGCTTCCTTCTCGCACCAGAAATAGGCGGACTTGTGACCGGCCTTGTAGAGAATCCCGGCGTACGTGTCGCGGCCGAGCGCTTCCTCGACGGCGACGTGGTTGTTGGTGAAGAAGTGGCGCGGCACGTATAGCATCGGCAGCGCGTCCGTGGTCCAGACGCCGGTGTCAGGATCGACGTCGATAGGCAGTTGGGGTTGCATGTGGAGACTCCGTTTCGTATCCGCTATGAAAACAAGGGCTAAGGCTCACACCTTCCAGACTTCGCCGAACACCCGCACCCAGTTTTCGCCCATGATCTTGCGGATGCGCGTCTCGCTCCAGCCGGCGCGTTCCATCGCGGCGGTCAGGTTCGGAAACTCGCCGATCGTGCGAATGCCTTCGGGATTCACGACCTTGCCGAAGTTCGTCAACTGGCGATAACGGCCCTTGTCGTGCGTGATCCAGTCGAAAAACTCGGTGCTGTAGCCCTGCGTGAAATCCGTGCCGATCCCCACCTGGTCCTCGCCGATCAGGTTCACCACGTACTCGATCGCCTCGATATAGTCCTCGACGGTCGCATCCGGTCCGCGCTTCAGGAACGGCGCGAACATCGTCACGCCGACGAAGCCGCCCGCGTCCGCGATCTCCTTCAGCTGCTCGTCGGTCTTGTTGCGCGGATGCTCCTTGAGCCCGGACGGGCAGCAATGCGAATAGCAGACCGGCTTCTTCGACGCCGCGATCGCCTCCGACGACGTCTTGCCGCCCACATGCGACAGATCGACCATGATGCCGACGCGGTTCATCTCCTGAATCACTTCGCGCCCGTAGCCGGACAGACCGCCGTCGCGTTCGTAGCAGCCGGTGCCGACCAGGTTCTGCGTGTTGTAGCAAAGCTGCACCACGTTGACGCCGAGATCCTTGAACGCTTCGATATAGCCGAGGTTGTCCTCGAACGCATGCGCGTTCTGGAAGCCGAAGATGATGCCGGTCCTGTTCTCTTGCTTGGCGCGGAAGATGTCGTCGGTGGTGCGCACCAGCGTGAGGATCTCGCTGTATTGGCGGATTTGCTGCTTCATTTCGGCGATGTTGTCGACGGTCTTCTGAAAACTCTCCCAGACCGACACCGTGCAGTTCACCGCGGTCACGCCGCCCTTGCGCATGTCCTCGAACACCGAGCGCTCGAACTTCGAAATGTTCAGCCCGTCGATGATGATGCTGTTCTCGTGCAGTTGACTCATCGTTTTCTCCACGCGTACTCAGTAAATGGGAAAGCGCTCGCACAGCGCGAAAATCTCGCGGCGCACGCGTTGTTCGGTTGCGGCATCGCCTTCGGGCGACACGCGAAGCGCATCGAGCACCTCGACGATTAGACGCCCGACCTCGCGAAACTCGCTGACGCCGAAGCCGCGTGTCGTCGCCGCCGGTGTGCCGAGGCGGATGCCGGAGGTGATGGTCGGCTTCTCCGTATCGAACGGGATGCCGTTCTTGTTGCAGGTGATGCCCGCGCGCTCCAGCGCCTGTTCGACCTGATTGCCCTTGAGCCCCTTCGGCCGCAGATCGACCAGCAGCAGATGGTTGTCGGTGCCGCCCGTCACCAGATCGACGCCACCCGACGTGAGCACCTCGCCCAATGCCCGCGCGTTCGCGAGCACGCTGTCGATATAGGTTTTGAAGCCCGGCTGCAGCGCCTCGCCGAATGCGACCGCCTTGCCGGCGATCACGTGCATCAGCGGGCCGCCCTGCAAGCCGGGGAACACGGCAGAGTTGATCTTCTTTGCGATCTCCTCGTCGTTGGTCAGCACGAATCCGCCGCGCGGACCCCGCAAGGTCTTGTGGGTGGTCGACGTGACCACGTGCGCATGCGGGACCGGATTGTCATGGCGGCCGGCCGCGATCACGCCGGCGATATGCGCCATGTCCACCATCAGCTTCGCACCGGCGCCATCGGCGATCGCGCGCAGCCGCGAGAAGTCGAGCGCGCGCGGATAGGCGGAGAAGCCGGCGATCAGCAGCGTCGGCTTGTGCTGTTGCGCCAGTTCCTCGATCTGCTCGTAGTCGATCAGCATCGTGTCGCGCCGCACGCCGTACTGCACCGCGTTGAACCACTTGCCCGACATCGCGGGTTTCGCGCCGTGCGTCAGATGCCCGCCCGCGTCGAGCGACATGCCGAGCACCGTGTCGTCGGGCTTCGCGAGCGCGAGCATCACCGCGCCGTTGGCCTGCGCGCCGGAATGGGGCTGCACGTTGGCAAACTTCGCGTCGAACAGCTGCTTGATACGATCGAGCGCCAGCGTCTCGATCGCGTCGACGTATTCGCAACCGCCGTAGTAACGCTTGCCCGGATACCCTTCCGCGTACTTGTTGGTCAGCACCGAGCCCTGCGCGTCGAGCACCGCGCGCGACACGATGTTTTCCGACGCGATCAGCTCGACTTGCGACTGCTGACGCTCGAGCTCTTTCAGAATGGCGCCGCGCACCGCCGGATCGCGCGGCGCTAGCGAGTCTTCGAAGAAGGGATTCGGGTTCGACATGGAAGGTCCGTGAGAACGTTGACGGGGAGGCCGCTGCGGGTTGCCGGCGGGATCGCGCTACCGCTTTGCCCTGGGTCTATTCTTGACGGTCACCCGGCGCGTCTATTTACGAATTCAGACGCGTTCTTTGCCTTTTCCGCCATGCGCGACCTTTTTCGACAAGTCGGCGCGATCCTCGCGCTCAGCGCTGCACTACAACGCAGTATTCCTGCGCCGATCGGGTGCGCTGCAAGGGCGTCGCCGCGCTGTTCCGGTGCCGCGCGGATGCTTTCATCAGTCGATTGCTTAGCTATTCCAGGCTTTGTGCGCAGCATCCAGGGGTTTAGCCTGATGGCACGGTAGTTGCCCTGATACTCAGAATTGAGATAGTCGCCCTCCCCACGGCGACGCGACATTTACATCAGGAATCACCGTTCCCATGTCCACCGATCGCACGGCATCGTTGTCGCATTTCGCATTCATGCCGGTCCCCAACTTCACGATGATCGCCTTCTCGAACGCGATCGAAGTGCTACGCATGGCGAACTATCTGACGGGCCAGACGCTTTACCGCTGGTCGATCGTGAGTCCTGCCGGCGGGCCGGTCATGGCGAGCAACGGGTTATCCGTCGATACGGGGCCGGTCGAATGCGTCGGGCAACCCGACATCGTGTTCGTGGTTGGCGGCATCGACGTGCAGCGCTCCACCAGCGCCGAGCATCTGTCCGCGCTGCGCCGTTTCGCGCGCATGGGCTGCGTGCTGGGCAGTCTTTGCACGGGCACCTATGCGCTCGCGCGCGCCGGCCTGCTGGCCGGTTATGCGTGCGCGATCCATTGGGAAAACATGTCGGCGCTGAAGGAAGAGTTTCCCGATACGCGCTTTCTGAAAGAGCTGTTCGTGATCGATCGAGATCGCGTGACCTGCACCGGCGGGGTCGCGCCGCTCGACATGATGCTGAACCTGATCGCGCCGCGCGTCGGTACCGCGCGCGTCACGCAGATCGCCGAGCAGTTCATCGTCGAACACGTGCGCGACACCAGCGCGCAGCAGAAGATGCCGCTCGTCGCGCGGCTCGGCTCGGCCAACAAGTCGCTGTTCGAAGTGATCTCGCTGATGGAGAACAACATCGAGGAGCCGCTGTCGCGGGAAGAACTGGCGCGGCTCGCCGGCATGTCGCAACGGCAGTTGCAACGGCTGTTCCGCGAGCATCTGGGCATGACGCCGACGCACTACTACCTGACGCTGCGCCTGCGGCGCGCGCGCGAACTACTGTTGCAGACCGACATGTCGATCATGCACATCACGATGGCGTGCGGCTTCCAGTCGGCCTGCCACTTCTCGAAGAGCTATCGCGATGCGTTCGGCACCGCGCCGACGCGCGAGCGTCGCAAGCAGGTGCCTTCGCTATCCGCTGCGCCAGTGATGGCGGCTTGATCAATGAACAGAAGCGCCGCGTGCCCGGCAGGCCACGCAGCGCTTTAGCGGCCAACCAAACTCAAGCCGCCTTCAATAGCCCATGCGGGTCGATCACAAATTTCTTCGGCGCGCCGCCGTCGAATTGCCGGTAGCCCTCGGGCGCATCGTCGAGCGATACCACCGTCACGTTGACGATATCGGCGATCGGCAAACGATCCCACAATATCGCCTGCATCAGATCGCGGTTGTACTTCATGACCGGCGTCTGCCCGGTGTGGAACGAATGCGACTTGGCCCAGCCCAGGCCGAAACGCAAACTGAGGCTGCCACGGCGCGCGGCGGCATCGGCGGAGCCCGGATCGTCGGTCACGTAGAGTCCCGGAATGCCGATCGCGCCGGCCGCGCGGGTGATTTCCATCAGCGAGTTGAGCACCGTGGCCGGGGCTTCCTCGTGTGAGCCGCTGCTGCCATGACCGTGCGCTTCGAAGCCGACGCAGTCCACCGCGCAATCCACTTCGGGCTTGCCGAGAATCTGCTCGATCTGTTCGCCGAGCGTCGCGTCCTTCGACAGATTGATGGTCTGGAAGCCCATCTTGCGGGCATGCTCGAGGCGCGCCTCGTTCATGTCGCCGACGATCGTGCAGGCCGCGCCCAGCAGGCGCGCGGACGCGGCCGCCGCCATGCCGACCGGTCCCGCGCCCGCGATATAGACGGTCGCGCCAGGCTTCACGCCGGCCATCACCGCGCCGTGATAGCCGGTCGGCAGAATGTCGGACAGGCAGGTCAGATCGCGGATCTTCGACATCGCCTGCGCCCGGTCCGGGAATTTCAGCAGATTGAAGTCAGCGTACGGCACCAGTACGTACTCGGCCTGGCCGCCTATCCATCCGCCCATGTCGACATAGCCATACGCGCCGCCCGCGCGCGACGGATTCACGTTCAAGCACACGCCGGTATGCTGCGCCTTGCAGGTCGGGCAGCGTCCGCAGGCGACGTTGAACGGCACCGACACCAGATCGCCGACGCTCAGTGTCTCGACGTCGCGCCCTACCTCGATCACTTCGCCGGTAATTTCGTGCCCAAGGACGAGGCCGACCTCGGCGGTCGTGCGGCCACGCACCATGTGTTGATCGGAGCCGCAGATATTCGTGCTCACCACTTTCAGGATCACGCCGTGGCCGATCGAACGGCCGCGTGGATCGACCATCTTCGGATAGTCGATCGACTGCACTTCGACCTTGCCCTGCCCCAGATACACGACGCCGCGATTGCTGCTCATTGTCTCGTCTCCATGTTCGTGAGCGGCACGCCCGCACGCTGCGTGGCGCGCCGTTTCACCAGCGTAGTGGCCGCCCGGAGCGACACCTGTGCCGAACCCGACACGCGTTTGGCTACAACCGACAACGCCGGCATCGCTCGAGTTGCGGTCTACAACTTTTTCTTTACCCGCGCGCAACATATCCTCGTTTGCCAGCGGTTCGCAAAAGCCCGATAGTGCTGCCTCAGCCGAATCGCCGATCCACCGATTCACACTCCCCCGACCGAGGACCCGTTTGCCATGAAGACCCGAGCGCTCAAACTGATAACAACCGCCACGTTCGCGCTGTTCACGCTCTGCGCGATCTCACCCGTCGGCCACGCGGCCGAGCCCACCGCCGCGCAACTCCAACCGACCATCGATGCCGCGATCAGGCCGCTGATGGCGAAGTACCATATCGCCGGCATGGCGGTCGGCGTGATCGACGACGGCAAGCCCTACGTCTACAACTATGGCGTCGCATCGACGCAAACCGGCAAGCCGGTCACACGCGATACGCTGTTCGAACTCGGCTCGGTCAGCAAGACCTTCACGGCGACGCTCGCGTCGTATGCGCAGCTCGACGGCAAGCTGTCGTTGTCGGACGGCACGGAACTCTATCTGCCGACGCTGCGCGGCCGCCCGTTCGGCAAGGTCAGCCTGCTGAACCTCGGCACGCACACACCTGGCGGCCTTCCGCTCCAGGTGCCGGATGACATCCATAACGACGCGCAATTGCTGCGGTACTTCCACGACTGGCAGCCCGCTCATGCGCCCGGCACGTTCCGCACCTACTCGAATCCCGGCATCGGCACGCTCGGCCTGATCACCGCGAAGACCATGGGACAGGATTTCACCGTGCTGATGCAGCAACGCGTGTTTCCTGCGCTCGGCATGAAGAACAGCTACATCGACGTTCCAGCGGCGAAAATGCCGGACTATGCGCAGGGCTATGCGAAAGACGGCGCGCCGGTCCGCCTGACGGGCGGCGTGATTTCCGCCGAAGCCTACGGGGTGAAGTCGACCGCCGCGGATATGCTGCGTTACGTGCAGGCCAACATGAACCTGATTCCGCTCGACAGTCAGTGGCAGCGCGCGATCACGGACACGCATACCGGCTACTTCCAGGCCGGGGTGCTGACCCAGGATCTGATGTGGGAGCAGTACCCGTATCCGGTCGCGTTGCCGACCTTGCTGGCCGGCAATTCGCCGGAGATGGTCCTCAACGGCACGCCGTCGACCGCAATCAAACCGCCGCTGCCGCCGCAGCAGAACGTCTGGATCAACAAGACCGGATCGACCAACGGGTTCGGTGCGTATGTTGCGTTCGTGCCGCAAAAACGCATCGGTATCGTAATGCTCGCCAATCGCAATTTCCCGAACGAAGCGCGCGTGAGCGCCGCGCATCAGATCCTCACGGCGCTGGATGGCGGCAAGCCCTGATACGGCGTGGACTTACGGGCGCAGCCGCGCACGCGCTGCGCCGGCGATCCGCGCGAGCGCATCCGCGCTCAGACGGGCCGCGATTTTCTCGACGTACGCATGATGCCGCGCTTCGAGCGGCGCACCGAGCTCCCGCGCGAGCAGATAGCGGATCAGCGCAATGCGCCGATGACGCAGCGCGATACTTTGATCGAGCAGCGCGAGCGCGGCACCGGCATCGCGCTCATCGCACGCGCGTGCCGTGAGAAGCGAGGTGGCCGCGCGTGCCGACGTCATGGCGAAATCAGCAAAGCGAACCGCGCGTCGCTCAGCACATCAACGGCTCGGCGGCGTCGAGCATGATCCTGACGAAGTAATCCGCGAAGCTGCGACGCACGACGATGTCGAAACTGTCGGCGCCCGTGGGCAGCAACGTGATCGACGCCTTGAAATAGTGGCTCTGCGCGCACTGCCCCAGGCCGAAAAGTTTCGGATGCAGATCGAGCGGACAGCCGCGCGCGAGCACGTCGCGCGTGCGCGTGCCGGTGATTTCAAGCACCGTATAGCCGCTGCCCACATCGACCGCCGATGCGAACACGCCCGCGAACGCCGCGCCGAGCTTCGCCTGCAACGGCGCCGTGCGCGTCGCATCGTGCGCGGTCTCCGAACGCACGAGCCATTCGTCCGGGCCGAGCCAGACCATGTCGTAGCCGTTGCCGCGCGCGACCGTGTTCGGCTTCTCCGGCGGCTTGCAGCCGATCACCTGTTCCACCGCGCGAATGAACGCCGCGTCGCGCGTATCGCCGCGCACGTTCACGAGTTCGAGAAATGGCCGCTCGCCGAGCCGGAACGCGGCAGTCGCGTTGGCCTGATGCTGTTTCAGCAGCCCATCCACACCGACCAGCGGCGACTCCTGCCACGCGCCGCTTTGCCGCCCGAGCGTGCGGTCCACGATGGACACCGTCCCGCCTGTTTCATTCCACATGTTGACGTGCTCCTTCGCTGTCGTAGAACACCGGACTCGCGATCTTCGCCGCGATCTGTTTGCCGCTCGCGAGCGGAATCGTGACGGTCGTGCCGATCTTGTCGAGACCGCCCTTGACGACCGCCATCGCGATCGAGCGTTGCAGAATCGGGCTGTAATAGCTCGACGTGACGTGCCCGAGCATCGGCGCGGTGTCGCCCTGGAACGGACCGGCGACGATCTGCGAGCCCTCGGGTATCACGAACGACGCATCCTCCGCGAGCAGCCCGACCAGTTGCTTACGTCCCGCCTTCGCGGTGTCCGAACGGGCGAGCGAGCGCTTGCCGAGAAAGTCCTTCGACTTCGCGACGAGCCCGCCCATGCCGAGGTCGTGCGGCGTCATCGAGCCGTCCGTATCCTGGCCGACGATGATGTAGCCCTTCTCCGCGCGCAGCACGTGCATCGTCTCGGTGCCGTACGGCGTGATGTTGAACTCCGCGCCCGCGGCCATCAACGCTTCCCACACCGCGCGTCCGACGTTGGCCGGCACGTTCACCTCATACGCGAGTTCGCCCGAGAAGCTGATGCGCATCACGCGCGCCGCCGCGCCCGCGACGGTGCCTTCACGATACGTCATGAACGGAAACGCCGGGTTCGCGAAGTCGATGTCGTCGCAGACCTTTTGCAGCACCTTGCGGCTCATCGGGCCGACTACCGCAAAAGTTGCCCAGTGATCGGTGACCGATGCGAGCCGCACGCGCAGATCGGGCCATTCGGTTTGCAGCCAGCGTTCGAGCCATGTGAGCACACGCGCCGCGCCGCCGGTGGTGGTCGTCATCATGTAGTGCTGCTCGGCGAGGCGCACGGTCACGCCGTCGTCGAAGATCATGCCGTTTTCGTCGAGCATCAGGCCGTAGCGGCACTTGCCGACTTCGAGCCTGGTCCACGGATTCGTGTACACCCAGTTCAACAGTTTCGCGGAATCGGGGCCCTGAATATCGATCTTGCCTAGCGTCGACGCATCGAGGATGCCGACGCTCGTGCGCACCGCGAGCGCTTCGCGCGCAACCGCCGCGTGCAGATCCTCGCCCGCTTTCGGGTAATACCACGGACGCTTCCAGTTGCCGACGTCCTCGAACGCCGCGCCGTGTTCCACGTGCCATTCGTGCACCGCCGTCTTGCGCACCGGATCGAGCAATTCGCCCAATTCCCGGCCGGCGAAAGTGCCGAACGTGACCGGGGTGTAGTTCGGCCGGAACGTCGTCGTGCCGGTCTCGGGAATGGTCTTACCGAGCGCCTGGGCGAGAATCGCCATGCCGTTGATGTTGCCGAGCTTGCCCTGGTCGGTGCCGAAGCCCATCGCGGTGTAGCGCTTCACGTGTTCGACGGATTCGAAGCCTTCGCGCGCCGCGAGGAAGATGTCGGCCGCCGCGACGTCGTTCTGGAAATCGACGAACTGCTTGGGCCCGCGCGTGGCCAACTCGCGTCCGCCCACGAGCCACAGCGGTTCCAGCTTCGTTTCGCTCAGTTCGGCGACCTGTACCGGCTTTGGCCGCGCGACGATGTGCCCGGCCGCGCGCGCCGCTTCGACGCCGACGTCGAGCGCGAAGCGGATGCCCTGGCCGAGCGTGAAGTCGCCCGCGCAGGCGCCGACGCTGGTCTCAGGCTGGACCGCCTTGCCCGGCACGAAGCAGGCCTTGTCGTCATGCCAATGGGCCTTGCCGCCCGACTGCGCGAACAGATGCAGCACTGGGCTCCAGCCACCCGACATCGCGAGCAGATCGCACGGCAGTTGGCCCTGCTGAGCGGTGATTTGCCCTTTCGCATACGAGGCGAGCGACACCGACGCGACGCGCAGCTTGCCATGCGCCGCCGTGACGACCGTGCCGTTCAGCACCTTGATGCCATGGCGGCGCGCGAGCGCCGGCAGCGTGCCCTTCGATTCGCCCGCGCGCGGATCGATGACGCTGACCTGCGCGCCGGCCGCTTTCAGGTCGAGCGCGCATTGATAGCCGTCGTCGTTGTTCGTGAACACGATCGCATTGCGACCCGGCAGTACCGCATACCGATGCAGATAGCTCGACACCGCCGACGCGAGCATCACGCCAGGCAGATCGTTGTTGCCGAACACGATCGGCCGTTCATGCGCGCCGGTCGCGAGAATCACGCGTTTGGCGCGGATCTTCCACAGCAGTTCGCGCGTGCCCTTGCGCTGCGACACGGACAGATGATCGGTCAGGCGCTGCGTGACCGTGACGAGATTGTGGTCCTGATAGCCGAACGCGGTGCTGCGGCTCAGGATCTTCACATCGGGCAACTGCCGCAATTCGTCCTCGATTTTCTGCACCCACAGCAGCGCGGGCTTGCCGTCGATCTCCGCGCCGCAGGACAGCAGCGAGCCGCCCAGCTCGGGCTGATCGTCGACGAGCGTCACGCGCGCGCCGGACAAGGCGGCCGCGTGCGCGGCCGCGAGCCCGGTCGGGCCGCCGCCGACCACCAGCACGTCGCAATGCGCGAAGCACTTGTCGTAGCGGTCCGCGTCGCGCTGTCGCGGCGCGGTGCCGAGGCCGGCCGCGTCGCGAATCGCTTCCTCGTACTTCGGCCAGAGTTTGCGCGGCCACATGAAGGTCTTGTAGTAGAAGCCCGCCGGAATGAAGCGCGCGATCTTCTGGTTGATCGCCATGCGGTCCTTCTCGATGCTCGGTTTCGCGTTCACGCTGCTCGCGACGAGCCCCTGGTACAACTCGACCTCGGTGGCGCGCGCGTTCGGCACCGTGTAGGCGCCGGTCTCCAGTTGCACGACCGCGTTCGGCTCCTCGACGCCCGCGGTCACGATGCCGCGCGGCCGATGATATTTCCAGCTACGCGCGACGAAATGCATGCCGTTCGCGAGCAATGCGGACGCGAGCGTATCGCCCTGATAACCCTGATACTCGACGCCGTTGAACGTGAAGCTCAGCGCGATCGCGCGATTGATGCGCCCGCCGGTCGGGAGTCGGTCTTTCTGGCTCATGATGCTTTTCCCTCTTGTGCCTTTACCTGTGCGTTTGCTGCCTGTGTATCGGTACTGTCCAGCGTCAGCAACGGACGCTCGAACGTCTGATAACCCTGGAACCCATAGCTGACGGTGTCGCGCTGCGCCTTGAACCAGCGGCGGCAGCCCTGCGTGTGGAACCATTGCTCGCGATGCACGCCGCGCGGGTTCTTGCGCATGAAAAGGTAGTCGCCCCATTCCTTGTCGGTGAGCTTGTCCGTGTCGAGCGGGCGGGCGATGTCCGCCTCGCCGCCGCACGAGAATTCGGTTTCGGCGCGGGGACCGCACCAGGGGCATTCGATCAGCAGCATCTGTGTCTCCTTGTCGACTAGTGGGCCACGGCGGCAGCGCCATGCTCATCGATCAGATGACCGGTATAGAACCGGTCCAGCGAAAACGGCGCGTTCAACGGATGGGGTTCGTCCTTCGCGATCGTGTGCGCATAGACCCATCCCGAGCCGGGCGTCGCCTTGAAGCCGCCCGTCCCCCAACCGCAGTTGAAATACAGTCCCTTCACATCGGTCTTGCTGATGATCGGGCACGCGTCCGGCGACACGTCGACGATGCCGCCCCACTGCCGGTTCATCCGCACGCGGGAAAACACCGGGAACATTTCGACGATCGCCTCGAGCGTGCCCTCGATGATCTGGAAGCTGCCGCGCTGCCCAAAGCCCGTGTACTGATCGACGCCCGCGCCGATCACGAGATCGCCCTTGTCGGACTGGCTGATATACGCGTGGACCGCATTCGACATCACGACCGTGTTGACGACCGGCTTGATCGGCTCCGACACCAGCGCCTGCAACGGATGGCTTTCGAGCGGCAGCCGCACGCCGGCCATGTCGGCGAGCGTCGACGTGTTGCCGGCCGCGACCACCGCGACCTTCTTCGCCTTGATGAAACCCTTGGTCGTGTCGACGCCCGTCACCTGGCTGCCGTCGCGGCGAATGCCGACGACCTGGCAGTTCTGCACGATGTCGACGCCGGCCTGATCGGCGCCGCGCGCGAAGCCCCACGCCACCGCATCGTGCCGGGCCACGCCGCCGCGCCGCTGGATCGATGCGCCGAGCACCGGGTAGCGGCTGTTCAGATTGATGGTCGGCTCGAGTTCCTTGATCTGCGCGGGCGTGAGAAATTCGGCGTCGACGCCGTTCAGGCGGTTCGCGTTGACGCGGCGTTCGGTGTCGCGCACGTCCTGCAGCGTATGCGCGAGATTCATCACGCCGCGCTGGCTGAACATCACGTTGTAGTTCAGATCCTGCGCGAGCCCTTCCCACAGCTTCATCGCCTTCTCGTAGAGCGCGGCGGATTCGTCCCACAGGTAGTTCGACCGCACGATCGTCGTATTGCGCGCGGTGTTGCCGCCGCCGATCCAGCCCTTCTCGAGCACCGCAACATTGCGCACGCCATGCTCCTTCGCGAGGTAGTACGCGGTCGCGAGACCGTGCCCGCCGCCGCCGACGATCACGACGTCGTATTCACGTTTAGGCTCGGGGCTGCGCCATTGCCGCTCCCAGTTCTCGTGATACGACATCCCGTTGCGTAGCAGGCTGAATATCGAATAGCGGCTCATCGTCGTTCCTTTGCGGTTTTGCAGATGCGGTGTAGCGGTTCAACACTCGATGACGTTCACGGCCAGTCCGCCGCGCGACGTCTCCTTGTATTTCGTCTTCATGTCGGCGCCGGTTTCGCGCATGGTGCGGATCACACTGTCGAGCGACACCACGTGCTTGCCGTCGCCCTTCATCGCGAGGCGGGCCGCGTTGATCGCCTTGATCGCGCCCATCGCGTTGCGCTCGATGCACGGAATCTGCACCAGCCCGCCGACCGGATCGCAGGTCATGCCGAGGTTGTGTTCCATGCCGATTTCGGCGGCGTTCTCGACCTGGGTGGGCGTGCCGCCCATCACGGCCGCGAGCGCCGCGGCGGCCATCGAGCAGGCCACGCCCACTTCGCCCTGGCAGCCCACCTCGGCGCCGGAGATCGACGCCGTTTCCTTGTAGATGATGCCGATCGCCGCGGCGGTCAGCAGGAAGTCGACGATGCCGGCGTCGTTCGCCGCATGCATGAATTTCACGTAGTAGTGCAGCACTGCCGGGATCACGCCGGCCGCGCCATTGGTCGGCGCGGTGACGACCCGGCCGCCCGCGGCGTTCTCCTCGTTGACGGCCATCGCGTACAGGTTGACCCAGTCGAGCATCGACAGCGGGTCGCGCAGCGATTCCTCCGAGCGTGCGCGCAAGCGCTCGCGCAGCTCGGCCGCGCGACGCTTCACGTGCATCGGGCCGGGCAACTCGCCGCGCGCCTTGCAACCGCGCTCGACACACGCGGCCATCGTGCGCCAGATCGCCAGCAGGCCCTCGCGCACTTCGGGCTCGGGCCGGGTCGCGCATTCGTTGCGCAACGTCACTTCGGCGATGGACAGGCCGCTTTCGCGGCACACGCGCATCAGATCGTCGCCGGTGCGAAACGGATACGGCACCTCCGCGTTGGCGCGCCGGCCGTTCACGCGGTCGCCGTCGCGATTGACGACGAAGCCGCCGCCGATCGAGAAGTACTCTTTTTCGACGAGCAGTTGACCGTTCTCGTCGAAGGCCTGGAAGCGCATGCCGTTCGGATGCACGACGCCCGAGCCCGGCGCGCCCGGCATCAGCTTGCGCAAGAAGCCGACATGTTCGCGCTCGTCGAACGCGACCGGATGCTTGCCGAGCAGCACGAGCTGGCGGGTCTCGCGGATCGCGCGCAGCCGCGGCTCGATCAGCTCAGGATCGAGCCTGTCGGGCAGATTGCCTTCGAGGCCGAGCAGCACCGCCTTGTCGGTGCCGTGGCCCTTGCCGGTCGCGCCGAGCGAGCCGAACAGCTCGGCTCTGACGCGCCGCACGAAGCCGAGCAGATTCGCGTCCTCGATGTGCGATGCGAAGCGGCATGCGGCGATCATCGGCCCGACCGTGTGCGAGCTGGATGGACCGATGCCGATCTTGAACAGATCGAAGACGCTGACGTTCATGGCTTGCCTTGTGCGTTGTGTCTTGCGTGTTGCGATGGCCGGAAGCGCTTCGACTCGACTCATGCGCCCGGATGGAATGTGCGTCTATTGCACCGCACGCCGGGCCGGATCGATAGAATAAAAACGGCATCGCAATGGGATGGCGTCGTCAAGTGAGCCGCCACGCGGGTCTCCCGGCGCATTTGCGATGACTTGGGACGCATTTGCGACAGGCGGCCCGATTGCGGCCGGCAATGCTGAAGGTCCGTGGTGCTATCCTCGGCTTCACCGTTTCGGTCAACGTCCGTTCCTCTTTCGCCGTTCTTTTCACCGACCCGCCGCGCGCATGAATTCCGCTGAAACGCTTGCCCCTCCCTCACTCGACACAGCTACGAAGCAGCGCATCCGCTTCGGCATCATCCTGCTGCCGAACTTCACGCTGACCGCATTCTCGGGTTTCGTCGACCTGCTGCGCCTGTCCGCCGACGAAGGCGACTTCAGCAAGCCGGTGCGCTGTTCGTGGAGCGTGATCGGGGAAACCCTGGCCCCGGTGCGGGCGAGTTGCGGCATCCAGATCACGCCGTGGGAAACCTTCGAGACCGCCGGGAAGTTCGACTACGTGGTGGTGGTCGGCGGACTGCTGCACTCGGGGCCGGCCGCGAGCGAGGCGACGCTCGCGTTCATCCGCCGCGCCGCCGCCCGCGACACGACGCTGGTCGGCATGTGCACCGGCGTGTTCTCGCTGATGCGCGCGGGCGTGCTCGACGGCCATCGGATCTGCGTGAGCTGGTTTCACTACTGGGATTTCATCGAGCGCTTTCCGTCGGTCGACGAACAGATGCTGGTCGCCGACCGGCTGTTCGTGATCGACCGGCGGCGCATCACCTGTTCCGGCGGCCGCGCGTCGATCGACGTCGCCGCCGCGATCCTGCTGCGTCATTTCGAAACGGCGACGGTGCAGAAGGCGCTGCGCATCCTGCTCGTCGACGACCTGCAGAAAGGCAACGCGCCGCAGCCTCATCCCCCCGGTCTCGCGCCGGCCTCGCATCCAAAGGTCAAGCGCGCGATCCTGCTGATGGAGCAGCACGTGGGCCGCGCGCTGCCGCTCGACGAACTGGCGGGCAAGCTCGATCTGTCGCCGCGTCAGCTCGAACGGCTGTTCAAGGCGCAGACCGGCAAGGCGCCGCAAGCCTACGCGAAGCAGGTGCGCCTGCGCACCGCCGCGTGGTTGTTGACGAGCTCAGACAAAACCGTCGCCGATATCGCGTCGAGTTGCGGCTTTTCGGACGCCTCGCACCTGGGACGGGAATTTCGCAAACAGTTCGGCGTGCCGCCGATGATGTATCGCGAGCAGCGCGGCACGGCGGAGCAAGCCGACGACGGCGCGTGCTACGACGAAACGTTTCCGGGCCGCGCGCAGGCGATCTGAATCCGCGCGGCCTGCGAGGCCGCGGCACCCGCTACTCCGCCATGCGCCGCTCGACGCTCGGCGCATGTCCGAACTGCGCGCGATAGGCCTTGCTGAAATGACACGGCGAATGAAAACCGCACGCCATGGTCACGCGCGCGATCGACGCGTCGGTATTGCGCAGCAGATCGCGCGCGCGGCGCAGCCGCAAGCTCAGGTAGTAATGCGTCGGCGACACGTTCAGGAATAGCTTGAACATCCGTTGCAAATGACGCTGCGACAGGTTGACGAGCCGGGCGAGTTCGTCGAGCGATAGCGGCTCCTCGATGTTCGCTTCCATCAGCCGCACCACTTCGATCAGTTCGGTGCGCGACAGGCCGACCCGCGCGTCGACCGGAATGTGCTGGTAATCGGTCGAGCCGCGAATCCGCTCGACGATGAATTGCTCGGACACCTGCGCGGCCACCGCGGCCCCCAGCCGCATGCCCACCAGATGCAGCATCAGATCGAGCGGCGCGGTTCCGCCGGTGCAGGTCAGCCGGTCGCGGTCGATCACGAACAGTTCGTCGTCGAAATGCACGTGCGGATAGCGCTGGTGCAACGGCGACATGTCCTCCCAATGCACGGTCGCGCGATAGCCGTCGAGCAGCCCGGCCGCGAGCAGCGCATACGGACCCGTGCAGATGCCGCCGAGCGGCACGCGGTGCGCGGCCGCCTCGCGCAGCAGCGCGATCACCGCGTCATTGACATACTCGCGCACGTGCCAGCCCGCGCACACGAACAGCAGGTCCGGCATGCCGGCCTCGGCGAGCGTGGTGGTCGGTTTCACCGTGATGCCGTTGCTCGCGCGCGCCGGCTCGCCGTCCGGCGTGATCACCGACCACCGGTAGTGCTGCGCGCGGCCCACGTAGTTCGCCATGCGCAGCACCTCGACTGCGCTCGTGAACGCGATCATCGAGAAGTTCGGCAGCGTCAGGAAGCCGACGTGCGCGACGGCGCACAGCCGCGCATCGGCTTCGGCGGAGGCGATTGCGTCGCGCTTCATGGAGGTATCGAATCAGGCCATCAACCGTGTTGCGCCGCCGGCTCGCGGCGCACTTTCATCGCATTGCGCAAACCGGCGAGCAAGGGGGCGCGTACCTTGCCCGGCGCCCGGCCGAAGCTCTCGGTGATGCGGTCCAGAATGATCGCCAGCATCACGACCGACATGCCGCTTTCGAAGCCGAGTCCGATATCGAGCCGCTGGATGCTCGCGAGCACGTCGTTACCGAGGCCGCCCGCACCGACCATCGACGCGATGATCACCATCGACAGCGCCATCATGATGGTCTGGTTCACGCCGGTCATGATCGACGGCAGCGCGTTCGGAAACTGCACCTTGTACAGCAGTTGCCACGGCGTGCAGCCGAACGCCTGTCCCGCTTCGACGATTTCGCGATTCACGTGCTTGATGCCGAGCGCGGTCAGACGCACCGCGGGCGGCATCGCGAAGATCACCGTCGACAGGATGCCCGGCACGCGGCCGAGGCCGAACAGCATCGCGGCCGGAATCAGGTAGACGAACGCGGGCATCGTCTGCATCAGATCGAGCACCGGGCGCACGATCATTTCGACGGCGCGGCTCTTCGCCATCCAGATGCCGAGCGGCACGCCGAGCACGAGACTGATCACCGTCGATGACAGCGTGAGGCCGAGCGTGATCACCATCTGATCCCAGAAGCCGGTGCCGTAGATCAGCAGCAGCGCCGCCAGCGTGAACAGCGCGAAGCGCCAGCCGACGCGCCACAAGCCGATGCCGACGAAAAACGCCATCAGCGCCCACATCGGCACGGCCTGCAAACCGTGCTCGACCGCCGCGGCGAAACTCTCGATGACCTTGCCGATTGTGTCGAAGGTCTGCGCATCATGATCGAGCAGGTAGTGAACGCCGCGATCGACCCAGGCGCCAAGTGGAATGACTTCAGACATGGGAACCTCGATGGCGCGTGAGAACGTTCAGCACGTTCGTCTTGTTGACCGAACCGCAGTAGGAGCCGTCCGCTTCGACGACCGGCAGCGGCGCGCGGCTCGCCACCACGCGCGCGACCACGTCGTCGAGCGGCGTGCTCCGGCGGATGCATTCGATCTGGTTGAGCTTCGGCGACGCGCTGCCCGTCGCATCGCGGCATACGAAGCCGCGAATCCGGCGCTCGCTATCGAGCACGAACGCGTAGTCGGCGCTGCCGTTGAGCGTCGCGGCGACACTCGACGCGTCGATCTGCGGCGCGTGCATCAGCGGCACGTCGTCGGTCTGCATCAGATCGCCGGCCGTCAGATAGCGGCTCGTGTCGATGCCTTCGAAGAACGCTCGCACGTAGTCGTCGGCCGGGTTCTTGATGATTTCCCGCGGCGTGCCGATCTGCACGACACGGCCACCTTCCATGATCGCGATGCGCGTGCCGATGCGCATCGCCTCCTCGAGATCGTGCGACACGAACAGGATCGTGCGCTGCTGCTCGCGTTGCAGATCGAGCAGTACGTTCTGCATCTCCTTGCGCTTGAGCGGGTCGAGCGCGGAGAACGCCTCGTCCATGATCATCAGCGACGGGTTGACCGCGAGCGCGCGCGCGAGCCCGACGCGCTGCTGCATGCCGCCCGACAACTCGGCCGGCAGTTTCTGCGCGAACGGTGCAAGGCCGACCTGTTCGAGCACCGTCAGCGCCCGCGCCTCGCGCTCCTTACGGCCGACGCCCGCGACTTCGAGGCCGAACGCCGCGTTGGCCAGCACGTTGCGCTGCGGCATCAGCGCGAAGGACTGGAACACCATGCTCATGTCCTTGCGGCGCAACGCGGTCAGCTCGGCGCGCGGCACGCCCGCGACATCGCGGCCGTCGATCAGCACTTTGCCGGCGCTGGGCTCGACGAGCCGATTGATCAGGCGAATCAGCGTCGACTTGCCCGAGCCGGACAGGCCCATCAGCACGAAGATCTCGCCCTCGCGAACCTCGAACGACGCGTTGTGGACGCCGACGATCTGACCGGTGCGGGCAAACACCTCTTCTTTCGTGGCGCCGCTGGCCAGCATCGCGAGCGCCTGTTTCGGGTTGCTGCCGAACACCTTGCATAGCCCTTCGACCACGACCTTGGGGGAATTCATCGAGTGCTCTCCTCGCTTGCGGACGTCCGTCCGCGCTGTGCCTACATAGTTGCCAGAAAAAAGTGCGGCTAACCGACTAATTCCGACAACCACATGAGGAAATGCGACACCCGGCCATGCCGTGGACGCTCGGGCGCGGCGAGCAAACCCTTGTGGGACAAAGGATTGACGCGGGTTGGCCCGCGCGCGGAGCGTGTCGCGACATAGCAAGCGGCGCTCCCGGACAGCGGCGACCGCGAGGCGCCTGAGAGGCGCCGGGTTCAGGAAATCGACACGCCCAGCAAGCGCCCGACGCCGAACGTGAACCCTGCCGCGATGAGCCCGATGACGATCTGGCGCAGCGCCGAAAACCCCGCGCTACGTCCGTTGAACAACGACGTGAACACGCCGATCGACGCGAGCGCCAGCATGCTCAGCACGACACACTGCACGATTGCGCTGACGCCGCGCGTCCACAGGAACGGCATCACCGGGAAAATCGCGCCGAGCGAGAACAAGCAGAACGACACACCCGCCGCCGACCACGGATTGCCGCCCAGTTCCGCCGGATCGAGACCGAGCTCCTCTCGCGTGAGGGTGTCGAGCGCCTTGTCCTTGTCGCGCATCATCTGCGAGGCCACGCGTTTCGCCTCGTTCGCATCGAGCCCTTTCGCGCGGTAGATCAGCGCGAGTTCGTGCTCCTCCGCTTCGGGCTGTTCTTCGATCTCCTCGGCTTCCTTGGCGATCTGCGTGCTCGCGAGTTCGCGCGCATTGGTGACCGACAGCCATTCGCCGAGCGCCATCGAACAGGCACCGGCGATCAGCCCGGCGAGGCCGGTCAACAGGATCGCCTGGTTGCCGGTGCCCGCGCCGGCAACGCCCATGATCAGGCAGAAGTTGGACACGAGGCCATCGTTCGCGCCGAGAACCGCCGCGCGCAGATCGTTGCCCGACGCGGCGCCCTTGTGCCACGACTCGGCCGCGGCAATGCGCGCGCCGGACGACAGGTTGGCATTGCCGGTGCTCGCGAGCGTCTGCACGACTGCCGCGTGATGATGTTCGTCGGCCGACATGTGGCCCGCGTCGCGTTGGCCCTGATATTTGTTGCGGTCCGCGTATTCGGCTGCGGCGAGCGTCGGCAGCACGAAGTCCGCGCCGCACACGCGCACGAGCCCCTTCATCAGACGAGTCTTGACCGCATGGCCACGGCCCTTCGGCTCGATGCCATTGGCTCTGAGCTTGTCGGCCCACACTTGCGCGTGGCTGTGTTCGGATTGCGCGAGATCCTGATAAACCTGCTTGCGGGTCTCGTCTTTCTCGACCTGCGCGAGCGTCTCATAGAGGGCCGCACTGTGCAGTTCGTCGGAGAGATTCGCCTTGTAGCGTTTCACTTCATGTTTCGTTGCCATGATCGCGCCTCGCAACTGCCCGGCGCCTCATCAACGATGAATGCCACGCCGGGCGTCCGCCTGTCCGTTACTGGCTGGCAGGCGCACCAACGCCGGCCTTCTTCTGGGCTGCCTGCAACTTGTCCGGATAGTTCGGATCGTTCTGCGCCGGCTGGTAGCCCGCGTCTTCGAGTTTCTTCAGTTCGGCGTTCTTTTTCGCGCGGGCCTGTTTGCGCTCTGCCTTCCGCTCGGCCTTGGTCGGCTTTGGGGTGGTCGTCGTCGCGCCTTCCTGGGCTGCGGCATCCGTCGAGCCCTGCGCGAGCGCGAGCGGAATCGTACCGGCCATCAGTGCGACGGCCGAAACACCCACCATGATTCGTTTAATGGCGAAGCTCTTCATCACTGATATCCCCTGAAAAAATTGGCAATAACGTACGAGTTGCGTCTGCGAATCGTGAACCACACGCCGGGTCGCGCAGCCTCCACGCGAACCCGTCAACGGGAGCTTACAGCCAAATAGCGGGAGGCGGGTCGGGAGCGTGGACGACCCCTGCGGCCTCGTTTTCAGAATTCTCCGCGTTTTGTTGAGATTGACTCATGAACAATAGTGGCGCGGATCGATTTCATCATCTACTCGGACCGTCGCTTCGTTCCACTCTTTCCGCCGATCGTGCTCTGTCTATGAAACGCATCCCTGCGCGTGTCGCATTGTTCGCGGGTCTCATCGCCGTGCTTTATCTCGGCCTGTTCGACCATACTCCGCAAGGAGGCGAGTGTCGCCATTCGGCACCTGCCCACGGCCTGTACACGGCAGAGCTTTGCCTATTGCGATGGATTCCGGGCCGCGGTGGAAGCCCTGAATATGTCGGCAGGCTATTCGATGCAAAAACTGGGAAGCTGCTTGCACTGCGCACGTTCAGCACGCCTGTCCCCGACCTTTTCTGGTCAACGGGTCTGCGATACTCGCTGAATCCGTATTCGCCGCCCCGTTATCTCGGTCCGTCCGTCGAATTTTCCCGCGGAGATGGCGGTGAAGGAGATTCGAGTATTTCGTTACCTCCGTCGTTCTGGGACAAACTAGCCGCCGCGCGCCCGCGCTTATAGTCGGCTGCGTCGTATGCCGGTGCCTGTGTCTCACCGTGCTGGAATCAAGGCGCACGCACTTCCTTCCGCGATTCAGTTTTTTGGCATGTCCGCGCCGTCAGGAGTATCGTTTAACCGCGCCGGAAGCGCCAACACCACCACTCCTCTACAAGACAGACGCTTCCCAGAGTCCAGACCTGCTCGACAAAGCGCGAAGTTTCTAACATGCAACGAAGCGACATCAACTTATCGAGGATGGTGAATCCGTGAAAACAGTCAATCTTTTGAAGGCGCTCGGTATGGCATTGTGCGTGGCAACTGCATCCAGCGCCTATGCCCAGGCAAGCGACGCGCAAGCGCCCGCCGCCACGGCAGCCGCGCCGGCCACGACCGCCCAATCGACGCGTGCGGCGGATCGCAAGCTCGGCCGCGACGTGCGGCGCGCGCTCGGTAAAGCACCGGGCTTCAATGTATCGAACGTGTTCGTGCGGGCGCGCGGCGGCGCGGTGACGTTGACCGGCTCGGTGCCTCAGGGCGACATGATCCAGCAGGCCGGCGATGTTGCGAAAGGCGTGCCGGGCGTGACCTCGGTGACCAACAGGCTCACCCTGGGCCTGCCATCCCGCGGGAGTGGCGGGAGCTGAGCACAAGCTGGACGCAACTCAGCGCCGCACCAAGCCCACCACGTATCTGCAAACCTCGGTGCCCGCATTGAAGAACTCGCATTCGACCGGCGCACCGAGTTGCAAACAATCCCCCGCTTCGAGCCGGTGCGTCAGCGCGCCCTCGCGAAACGTCAGCACCCCTTGCGTGACCCAGATCTGCTGATGCTGAAACACGAATGCATCCGACGGATAAGGCACCCTCACCCCAGTCGGCAATTCGATTTCGAGCAGTTCCAGCACGCCGCCGGTCGGCGGTGAAATACGCCGCCGCGTATAGCCGGTTTCGGGGTCCTCCCACAGCGACTGGTCCGCATGACGCACGAGCCGCTCGCCGGTCTGCTCGGCGAGTGCGAGCAACGTGGACAGCGTCAGCCCGAACGCGCCCGACAGCCGCCCGAGCACCGTCGCGGTCGGACTCGCCTCGCCACGCTCGATCTTGCTGATCATCGCCTTCGATACACCCGAGCGCTCGGCCAGCTCGGCGAGCGACCAGTTGCGTGCCTCACGCTCGGTCCTCACGCGTGCGGAGATCGCCTGGGTCAGATCGATGGCGGAAGTTTCGGACATGGCGGGGTCGTCGTTGCGCAAGTGGGGGGCACCTTATCCTCAAAGACCTTCCGACAACCGGCCTTGGTCAAGGCCTCTTGTTGCAACTCAAGGTTCTGATCCTGCGCCGAGACACGGGGGTAGCCGATGATCGTGGCGTGACAGTGCCGATTGACGAGTTCGTTGCCGCCGGCGGCCGAGATAGTTGCCTTCAGTTCCGTTAACTCCATCCGCTCGGTCATTGCTTCATTCCATCGTCCTTGCGGTCTTCATCTTCGGCATCCTGGCACGCGGCAGGCAGTTGTTTCAGTAGCTCTGGTAGCGCCGTTTGCACTGCAAGCATCGGTTGCGGCTTGCTGCATGTGGTCGAGGTAGTCCGGCAAGCGGTTCTCGTTCATACCGGCTGCGCCTGCGCAAGCACCTTGGCCCGGAACTTCTGCGGCAGGTCGGCCGGGGTCAGCAGATCGACGTGGACGCCGAGTAGCGCTTCCGGTTCATCCTGCAACCCCCCAAGGTCGAACAGCGTCGCCCCGGGCAGCGCATCCACCAGCAGATCGAGGTCGCTGCCGTCCCGGTCGGTGCCGTGCAGCACCGAGCCGAACACGCGCGGGTTCGCTGCGCGGAAGCGACTCGTCGCTTCGCGCACTACGCTGCGCTTCATGTCGAGAACAATGGACGGTCGCATGGGCATCCTTTCTTATCGAAACTCATCGAGACGATAAGCGATTGAGTCGAGACTCGCAATGCCTTCACCTCCCGTGCCATGCCGGTTGCGTTGGCGGGCTTGCTGCCCCGGCACGGCCTACGCCAAGCAGATTACCTTTGACGCAGCAGCGCCAGGATCAGCGCCGACCAGTTCCGGCCGCTACGACCACCGCAACCGGCACAGCCAGCCAACCATGTCTTGCATAGTGATTTTTCGTCCACTATATTAAACGAAGCGCCATCGCCCGAACCCGCTCGTCAGCCGGAACACACCATGCCGAAGGAAATCGTTCTCAACGCGTTCGACATGAACTGCGTAGGCCACATCCAGCAAGGGCTGTGGACCCATCCGCGCGATCAGTCCACGCGCTACACGGATCTGCAGTACTGGACCGACTACGCGCGCAAGCTCGAAGCGGGCCTGTTCGACGGCATCTTTTTCGCGGACGTGGTCGGCGTGTACGACGTCTACGGCGGCAGCCCGGACGCGGCAATCGGCGGCGCCGTGCAGGTGCCGGTCAACGATCCGACGCTGCTGATTCCGGCGATGGCCGCGCTCACGCGGCATCTGTCGTTCGGCGTCACGTCGAATCTGTCGGTCGAGCAGCCGTTTCTGTTCGCGCGCCGCATGTCGACGCTCGATCATCTGACGCGCGGCCGGGTCGGCTGGAACATCGTGACCGGCTATCTGGACAGCGCATCGCGCGCGATCGGCCTGAGCGGCCAGATGGCGCACGACGACCGCTACGATCTCGCCGACGAGTACATGGAGCTCGTGTACAAGCTGTGGGAATGCAGCTGGGAAGACGGCGCGGTGCTGCGCAACAAGGCGCGCGGCGTCTATGCGGACGCGTCGAAAGTCCACGTGATCCATCACCACGGCAAGCAGTACCGCGTCGATGCGATGCATCTCGCGGAGCCGTCGCCGCAGCGCACGCCGGTGCTGTATCAGGCCGGTTCGTCCGCGCGCGGCAAACAGTTCGCGGCGGCACACGCGGAGTGCGTGTTCGTCAACGGCCAGGCGAAGCCGGCGGTCAAGACGATCGTCGACGACATCCGCGCGCACGCGGTCGCCGGCGGCCGCCGCGCCGACGACATCAAGGTACTGCTAGGCCAGACCGTGATCACGGGCCGCACCGATCAGGAAGCGCGGGAGAAATTCGAGGAGTACCGCCGCTATGTGAGCTCGGAGGCGGCGCTGGTGCATGCGGCCGCATCGCTTGGCATCGACTTCGCGCGCTACGACCTCGACGAGCCGATCAAAACGGGCAAGAGCCAGGCGATCGTGTCGAACGTCGAAGCGATGACGCGCGCGGCCGGTCCGCAATGGACGAAGCGCAAGCTGCTCGAACAGATGGTGCTCGGCAGCCGCCAGCAGCCGCTCGTCGGTTCGGCCGACAAAATCGCCAACGATCTGATCGCGTGGACCGAGGAAACCGGCGTCGATGGCTTCAATCTGTCGCGCACCGTCGTGCCCGAGTGCTTCGACAATTTCATCGAACTGGTCGTGCCGCTGCTGCAGGAACGTGGCGCGTACAAGCGCGCGTATCGTGACGGCACGCTGCGCGAAAAGCTGTTCGGCCACGCGCGGCTGCCTGAGAGCCACACAGCGGCGCGCTTCCGTTCGCCGGCTTGCGCGGCGGCGCCGGACGACGAGCCTCGCGGCTAACTCGACCACCGTTGTTTTGGCGAACCCGACTTCCAGCAGAGGCCCCCATGCTTGACAAGAGCACGTTCCGCGACGCGATGGCCGGGCTTGGCGCGGCCGTCAACATCATCAGCAGCGACGGCAAAGCCGGCCTTGCAGGCTGCACCGCGTCGGCGGTCTGCGGCGTCACCGACGAGCCGCCCACCCTGCTCGTTTGCATCAACCGCAGCAGCCGCAACAACGCGGCGTTTCGCAGCAACGGCAAGCTCTGCGTGAACGTGCTGAGCGCCGAGCAGCAGGCGCTTGCCGCGCACTTCGCCAAGAGCGCGCTCGCGATCGAAGAGCGCTTCGCCGCCGCGCAATGGGACGACCTCGCAACCGGCGCGCCGGTGTTGCAGGACGCGCTCGCGTCGCTCGACTGCGAGATCGAGTCGGTGACCGAAGTCGGCACGCACACGGTGTTCTTCTGCGCGGTGAAAGCCGCGCGCACGCAGGGCGCGGGCGATGCGCTGATCTACTACGGCCGCCGCTATCATCGCGTCGGCGAGCGCTCGGTTCACGCGACGCCCGCCGCTTCACCTGCCCCGCCCCAGCCTCGCCAACGGCCCGGCCGCGATCGTCCGGCCGAATAGGGGAGCCCTCAAGAAACCGATTTTTTCGTACGCTAAGACGGCCCGGTCGATTTTCTGACGCGTAGCGGCCGGAATCGCCCTTTGGCAACCCGTTTGTTCACGTGCCACACATAGTCGCCGGGGAGGTTAATATGATTCCAGCCAAGCGGCGCGACGTGCGAGATCAGGCTGTCGTCGATTTCGCGTTGCTGCCGTAGGGCGGCAACAGACCGCTCCAGATACACCGTGTTCCACAGCGTAATCGCTGCCACCACGAGGTTCAGGCCGCTGGCCCGGTAGCGCTGGCTTTCATACGAGCGATCCCGAATCTCGCCCAGCCGATAGAAGAACACCGCCCGTGCGAGTGAATTGCGAGCCTCTCCTTTGTTCAGTCCGGCGGACACGCGGCGCCGCAAGGCGGGGTCCTGCAGCCATTTCAGCGTGAACAGCGTACGTTCGATGCGGCCCAGTTCGCGCAGGCCGACCGCAAGACCGTTTTGCCGCGGATACGCGCTCAGCTTGCGCAAAATCAACGAGGCCGTCACCGTGCCTTGCTGAATCGACGCGGCCAGGCGCACCACGTCGTCGAACTCCCGTTCGATCAGTTTGCGGCTGATCGAACCGCCAATGAGCGACGACAGCGCCGGCCAGTCGCCCGGTTTGCCGGGTACGTACAGATTCTTGTCGGCCAGATCGGCAATGCGCGGCGCGAACTCGAAACCGAGGAAATGGCACAGCGCGAACACGTGATCAGTGAAGCCGGCTGTGTCCGTATAGTGCTCTTCAATGCGCAGCTCAGACTCGTGATACAGCAAGCCATCCAGCACGTGCGTGGCGTCGCGCACCGGCGAATTGATGACCTTGGTGTGAAACGGCGCGTACTGATCGGAGATGTGCGTATAGAACAGCACACCCGGCTCGTTGCCGTACTTCGCGTTCCGATACCCACCGGCGTGACCGTGCCCCCGGCGCGGAAGCGCTGGCCGTCCGATGACGATTCGGCGTCACGTGCGAGTTGCTCCGCTTCACGGACGCTGGCCGTGAAGGACTCCCACGGCACGATGGCTTCGATGGCCTGGAATGGATCGACGCCTGCTTCCTTCGCGGCGATCAATGCCGCGCCAACCTTCGCGTAAAGGCGCACCTTGTCATTGACCGCCTTGCCCTCGGCCGCAAAACGCTTTTCGTACTTGTGCTTCGCCTTGGTGAAGAACGAACCGATCAGCCGGTCGTGGAGGTTCAGAATTTCATCTGTCAGCGTCGCGGTCGTGTCAAGCAGGATCGCAACGAGCGTGGCGTGACGCCGGTCCGTTTCATATTCCTCGATCTGATAGACGGCCGTCTGTCCGCCTTCACGTGCGAGGCGCAGCAGGCGGTTCTGATGGATGTTGCGGCCGATGTCCAGCGGAAGGTCGAGCGCGCGGATCGCCTGCAGGCGATCGATATGAGCCAGAACTGCCTTTGCGCTCGGCTCTCCCGGCGATTGCCGCAGCCAGGTCAGGACGGCCCTATTCTGACGTTTTTGACAGGTTTATCTGACGTCAGGATGGGGTATAGCCCAACCCGACGAACAAACCATTTAAAAGATCGGGCCGCCCGCGGCAATTCAAGGTCGACGCTCGACCGTGGGCGACGCCACAAAGAACTTTGAGATCTTTTTTCGGGAGCAATAACCCCTGTAGGCCGTTTCCTCGGCTGGTCACCGACGTCGTTCCCCTCAGGAGCGGTAACGGGGTGCCGGTTCAGAATTGCTGAAGCCTGACGCCAGGACACCGCGCGCCTGCTCGAAGGCTTCCCACGCCGCGACGTCAGGCACCGGCGGAATCGTTACCAGCTCCTTGCGATCGAAGCCGACCAGCGCCGCGTCCACCAGATCGTCAACTTCCATCACGTCGGGTATCTTGCTGATGTCCCCGCCCGCGCGCTCATAAATCTCCGTGCGCGTGGCCGCTGGCAGAACTGCCTGCACATAGACGCCCTTCCCTGTGACCTCGGCCGCGAGACTCTGCGATAGTGTCAGCACGTAGGACTTTGTGGCCGCGTAGATGCCATGCGAGTATTCGGGCAGAAGCGCGAGCACCGACGCGATGTTGATGATCGAACCGCTGCCACGCTCCACCATTCCGCCGACAACGGCAGAAGCAAGCAAGGTGGGCGCAAGGACATTCAGACGCAGCAGCTTGTGCATCTGCGTGGGGTCGGCAGAGGCAAAATCACCGATCAGCCCGGCACCAGCGTTGTTCACGAGAACGTCGATCGGCGGTTCGGAGCGAAGGCGCTGAAGTACCGGTTCGAGTTGGGATCCCTCGGTCAAATCGGCAGTAATGATCTCGATCGCGATACCGTGTGCCTGGCGCAGTTCAGTAGCGAGCGTGTTGAGGCGATCAGTCGCGCGCGCAACGAGGACAAGATCGTGGCCACGTGCGGCCAGACGGCGGGCATAAACTGCGCCGATGCCACTCGAGGCGCCGGTAATGAGTGCGGTTGTCATAGAGGTATTCCGGGTTGAGCTCCCAGCAGCTCGGTGCGCTGCTGGCGACTGGTGGTGAAAATTCAAAAATACGGGTGGCTGACATGCCCAGGTAAGGCGTGGCGGCGGTATCAGCCGCGTGCCTTCAGATGAAGCATGGTGTAATGCTCGTAATGGCCGACGCCGTTCTTCACGATGGGGTCTTCTGAGGTGAATGCGGCAATATCCTCGTCATCGGCGATCCTGTAGAGGGAGACGCCATAGCCGCCGGCTTCATCAATCACCGGGCCGTGCGCGACGATCATCCCTTTAGCGAGGAGATCATCAAGGAAAACGCCATGCTGTCTCATCCATTCCTGTTCATCAGAAGACATCGTCGCCAGGAAATTGGCGCGCGGCGGAATAAATTTGCACAGGTAGTACTTCATAGATAAAGCCTCATTGAAGAATGGAAATATTCAACGGCGACCGGCGATGCCTGATGCTGACCTGCCAGCCGTCATAGCATGACCGGAACCCTGCAGGAGATGCTTTGCTTATCCGGCAGTTCGGACGCTTTTCAGTATCGAACCTTCAAACATCCGGGGTGCGTAGCTTTGCAGGAAAAGAATCATGCCCGTCATTTTCCCCACGGGATTGCTGAATCTCGGCGCCTTCGTATTAATGAGCCTGGTAATGGTGTTGACAACCGCGTCGGGCGCTTCTGCTTCGTCGATACCTTTTTTCGTCGCGGCGTTTACCTTCTTCCGATATGCGTTGTAGTCTGCAATGCCATCGCTGGCGGCTGAAACAGCGTTATGGCCAAGGTTGGTTTTAAACCAGACGGGCTCAACCATGCTGACCTTGATATTGAATTGATCAAGCTCGAACCGTAAGGACTTGAAGTAGCCTTCCACCGCATGCTTCGACGCCGTGTAATAGGACAGATTCGGCGGACCGATCAGGCCCACGATGGAACTGACCGTGATGATCTGCCCACCCTTCTGCGCCCTGAAATAGGGCAGCAAGGCGTTGGTCACCTTGACGGTGCCCCAGAAATTGGTCTCAAACTGCTGTCGACCCAGATCGAGGGGTGTTTCTTCGGCGATGCCGGTGACCATGTAACCCGCGTTGTTGACCAGTACATCCAGCTGTCTGGTGTTCTGGAACAACTCGTCCGTGAACGACCTGATCGAGTTGTCATCGTCAATATCCAGACGCAGTAATTTGAACGGCACCTTGCCCGCATATTTTTCGGGTTCACGGCTGGTGCCGATGACATTGAAACCTTGCTGGTGAAGGTGGTTGGCAAGCATCAGTCCAAAACCCGACGATGCGCCTGTAATCAGGACAGTCTTTTTCACTTTGACCTCTCCAAAGATACCGCGTGTTTGTTGGAATGCAGTTCTCGATCGGGAATTCGCATTTGGAACTCGTCAGTTCAGGCTGTGACGGCTACCGCAACGGCGCGGCAATCAGCGCCGATCGGCTCTCCCGCGCTCAGCAGCCGATATGTGGCCGCGTGGGCGGGTGAATGCCGCGGTCTGCGATGGCGCGCCGAAGCCCATGCAGTACTTTGCCGCTGACGCGCCCGATGTACACTCGCCGAACGCGCCAATCGAGTAGCGAAACGCGCCAAAAAGCGAAGTACGTAATTGGCGCGTCCGGCGAGTGCGTTGTCGCGATCGACCGCTTAAACTTCGTCCATGTCTACCGAACACAAAAACCCTCTAAACGGGCGCCGCGTTCCCGCTTTAAGCTACGCCGTGTGGCCTGGCTGGCGATTGCTGATGCAGGACGCGGGATTGACGACCCCCGGCGTGCTGCGTCGCGCGCAGCTCCCTGCCGATCTGTTCGCGCGCGAGAACGTACGTCTGGACTCAGCGGACTTCTTCAAGCTCTGGCGGGCCATCGCGGCCGAAGCCGAGGCTGTCCAGGCAGACTGTCCGGCGCCACTGCGCATTGCAAAGGTGATGTCTTCCGACTGGTTCGACCCGGAGCTTTTTGCCGCGCTCTGCAGTGCCAACATGGGAGGGGCACTGGATCGCATCGGTAAGTACGTCAGGCTGGTCGCGCCGATCGCGATCAACGTGGAGCGCGCGGCGGCCCACTCCACCGTCACCATCGACTTCCTTGACCGTACCGAGCCGCCACCGGACGTGTTCCTGGCGTTCAAGCTTGTGTTCTTCGTGCAACTTGCGCGACTCGCTACGCGCAGCCACGTGCAACCTTTGCGGGTGGGTTGGCCGTCGCCGCAAGGATCGGAATCGGACCTGCGTTTGTACGAGGCCTACTTCGGCGTTCAAGTCGACAGCACCGAGCTGGCCACCCTGGTTTTTGCGGCGACGGACGTTGAGCGGCCCTTCCTGACCGAGAATCACAAGATGTGGTCGTTCTTCGAGCCCGCCCTCCGCCAGCGGCTCGCGCATCTGGACCGGACTGCAAGCATGGTGGAGCGTCTGCGCAGCGTGCTGCTCGAGTCGCTGCCGGCAGGTGAGCTGTCGATGCATGCGGTCTGCCGCAAACTAGGTGTCAGTACCCGGACCCTGCAACGCAGGTTGAAGGATGAAGGTAGCAGCTTCCAGGAGACGCTGGATGCCCTGCGTGAGGCGCTCGCGCACCACTACCTGCTCAACTCGTCCATGTCTGGCGCGGAGATCTCGTTTCTGCTCGGTTTTGAGGATCCCAACTCGTTCATCCGGGCGTTTCAGGCGTGGACCGGAAAGACACCGCAGGCGGTTCGGACGGCTCACAGCAAAGCGGGCCCCTGAACCGGTCGTGCCAGTTCGCGTTCAATCTGACGGAGGGAGAGCAAGATGCTGAACATCGACGGTCTCAGATGGCTTAATGCGCCCGCGAGGTCGGAGGTTCGCGGAAGCGATCTGTTTGTGCGCACCGATTTGAAAACCGACTTCTGGCGTGAGACCTTCTATGGATTCCGGCGCGACAGCGGGCATTTCGCGTATCGCTCGGTTGAGGGCGATTTTACGGCGGACGTGACGATCGAAGGCCGCTACGAAGCGCTCTACGATCAGGCCGGGCTGATGATCCGCCTGAGCGAAACACACTGGATCAAGGCCGGGATTGAATACACCGATGGGCAATTGTGTTTCTCGGTGGTCGTGACAAACGATACGTCTGACTGGTCGGTCCTGAAAATGCTTAATGCTGGGCCGGAACTGCGGTTGCGTTTAACGCGTCATGGCGAGTCGATTCGAGTCGAGTATCTCGACTCCACGAACAACATCTGGCAAATGGCCCGCCTCGCGTATCTGCCGCCGTCCTCGTCTGCCGACGTGGGTGTGATGTGTTGTTCCCCTGAGCGGGAGGGGTTCGAAGTGGTGTTCCGCGGGCTGACGATCGGCGCTCCCATCTCACGGCAACTTCACGAGTGAGCGCATTGTGGTTGTGGTGCTATTCAGCATCCGTTTTCGACGGGGTGACCCGGCCTTCGCCGATCGTTGCAGTGCCGTGAGTCACGAGCACTTCCTCGCAGCGATATCAATTCCATGTTCATGGATTGCACCCCTACGCACCACCAACAGAGGTTACGGCCGGCAATCGGACTGCGCTGAACCATCATGAGTGGCCCGCTTGGCGTACGTAAAAGTCCGAATCTTGACGGCACCCCGAATAGCGCGGCCGCGGTGCGCTCCGGATCGAGCGCAATACTTTCGCTCGCTGCACCGACGATCAACGCGTCGAGCAAAGCAGTCAGCGTCGGCTCACGCGACTCGCCATGCCGATGCGACGCGAACCCCCGTCCGCCGCGATCGCACGTCGCTCGCCCACGGAATCCTCGATCGCCCATCACGCCTGCGTGCCATCGTCATTGCACGCCGTCGTTCGATCAACGCGTCACGCCCGCACGACGCCCGTCATCGGTCTGCCCGCCATGGTCCGGCAAAACAGCGCTGCCGCCGTCCGTTCGGGATCGAGCCCGAGACTTTCACTCGCGGTGCCGGCGATCAACGCATCGAGCGAGGCGGTCGGCTTCAGGTCGCGCGACTGATACAGCTGATGCGGCGCGAGGCCCGGCCAATCCGCCATTACGCGTCCGCCCTGCACCGACCCGCCGAGCACCATCGCGACCGAGCCGGTGCCGTGATCGGTGCCGCCCGTGCCGTTCGCGGCGGCGGTCCTGCCGAACTCCGTCGCGACCAGCACCGTGGTCTTGCTCCACGATGAACCCATGCCGTCGCGCAACGCCGCGAGCATCGTGTCGAGTGCCTTCAGTTGATTCGCGAGCCGCGCGTTCTGCGCGCTGTGCGTGTCCCACCCGCCGGTCTCGATCATCGCGATGCGCGGACCGTCGTCGCGCGCCAGAAAACTGGCCGCGAGCTTGCCGAGGCTCGCCGGGTCCTGGCGCGCGCCAGCGTCGCCCGCAAGGCCGCGCGCCGCCATCGCCGATTCCCACAGCGCACGCAGCTGCACGTCCTGCTCGTACAGTTGCGACACGCGCGCGAGCAGATCATCGGGCGCCTGCGGCAAGGCCGACGGTGCATACGACGTCACCGCCGCAGGGCCGCGCAGCGCCATCGGCACGGTCGGCGCGAACGCGATCGCGTTTTCGCGGGTGGCGGGCAGTTGCGCCGCGAGCCGGTTGAGCCAGCCGTCCTTCGTCTGATACGGCGACGTGCCGCCGGTTTCCAGCACGTTCTGTCCGTCGAAATGCGAGCGGTCGCGATACGGCGAGGCGACCGCGTGCACGAACAACGCCTCGCGCTGCGCGTACAGCTTTGCCATCTGCGCGAGCGCCGGATGCAGCGCGAACGTGCCGTCCAGATGCGGCGCGTTCGACGCATCGATCGCGAGCGGCCCGCGCAGCGTCGCGTACGCGGGGTCCGCGTACGGCACGACGATGTTCAGCCCGTCGGCCGCGCCACGCTGGATCACGAACACGAAGCGGCGGTCGGTCGCGACATGCGCGAACGCAATCCGCGGCGACACGAGCATTGCGCCGGCACCGGCGGCGGCGACGCTCAGAAACTGACGGCGTGACAGCATGGCGTTCATCTCCGTTGAAAATCGGGCGATACGAGCAGCAGCGCGATCGCCGTCGATGCGCTTTCCGCGCGCGACACCGCCGTGGCCGTCGGCTCGCTGAGCGAGCCAGCCAGCAAGGTCTGGCCGAGCGAGCGCGCATCGAGCCGGTCACCCACGCGCGCGGCGAAGCGTTGCGCGACTTCGACGCGGCGCACGAGCGCATCGGGCGCGGCCCAACTCGCGGCGATATCGTCGTAGCCGGCGGGTGAACCGGGCCGCCACACCGGCTGGCCAAGCTGCGTGAGGATCGGCGCGCTCTGCAGATTGCCGGGCTCGTGCCAGCCGAGTCCGCGCATCGACGAGATGGTCCACTCCCACGGCGTCTTGAACTTCACCGCGGCCGGCGACCACGCTTGCGGCGTATCGATCAACGCGCGATAGACGGTCGGCAGATCGCCGTCGCTGCGCGTGAACGCAGCGGCCAGACGTTCGCCGACGCCAGGTGGCGGATTGTCGGCGACGAAATGGCGCGCGAGCTTCGTGCCGATATGCTGCGCGGTGGCCGGTGCGTGCGCGAGGTCGTGCAGGATCGCGAGCGCCTGCTGTTCGCCGGCTTCGTCGTAGCGGCGTCCCATGATCGTGCGCGAGCCGGGCTCGTGCAGCGCGGGACGAAACACGAAGCTGCCGGGTTCGCCGTTCTGTTCCAGCGCGCGGCGGTTTGCATTGGCGCCGCCGTTCCCCGGATTGCCGACGAGACTCCAGCCGGTCAGCGCACGCGCGAACTCGGTCACGTCGTCCTGGCTATAGCCGCTGCGCACGCCGAGCGTATGCAGCTCCATGATCTCGCGCGCGAGGTTCTCGTTGAGTCCGCGTTTGTTGTCCGGATTGCGCTGCGCGGCGCGCAGCGCGGCCATGCTGTCGGGACCGACCGAGCGGGTCTGGTCGAGGAACAGCTGCATGGCCGGATGACGCTCGACGGCGACCAGCATGTCCTCGAAACGGCCGAGCACGTGCGGGCGAATCGCCTCCGCTTCGAACGACCCGGCGAGCGCCGCGACGCCGGGCTTTTCGGTCGACACCGCGAAGTGATTCGCCCAGAAATGCACGAGGCGTTCGATGAACGGCGTCTGCGTGGTCAGCGCGCTTGCGACGCGCGCATTGACCGACGAGCGATACATGTCGAGGATTTCGACGCGGAGTGCTTTTCTTTCGGCTTGCCTGGCGGCTTGCGCGTCGGTCTGGCTGGGTGCTGCGGTGTTGCTGGCGCTGTTGTTTGCACTGTTGTTTGCGCCGTGGTTCGCATTCTGGCTCGGGTTGGTCTCCTTACCCGCCTTCTGTTTCGACTGCTGTTCCATCTGCATGCGCTGCTGCACGAGCTGTGTCGACAATGCGATCGAATCGGGTTGGTTCGCCCACGCGTCGGGCCGCGGCTGATACTGCTCGAACTGCGCGAGCAGCCAGCCCTTCGGATCGGCGGGCGGCGTGTCGTCGGCGCGCGCGCCGAGGCCGAAGCGGTTCAGTGCGATCGCCGCGGCATTCAGGTTCGGTGAGTTGGCCATACGCTCCTCGTCGGCAGGTAGGACACCTGCATGTCCGTTAAACGGCCGACACGCTGAAATCCGTCGCCATCGCGCGCATTTTTTAATCGCTCGATGCGGCATTCACCGCCGGTTTTTTCGCGTTCGGCGCCGGCTGCGCTTCGCGCCATTGCCCGCGCAACTTCAAACTCTCGGCGAATTCGACGCGCTCCTCGGGCGTCAGCGTCGCCGCGAAATCGGCGACGCTCGCTTCGACCATCGCGCGCAGGCTGACGTCGGCCGCGCGCGTGCGCGCGAGCGCCGCATCGAGTGCGGCGCGATCGAACTGCGGCGCGGCCAGCAGACGCAGCACCTCACGACGCCCTTCGCGAGCGTCGCGCGCATACTGGCGCCCGTCGCGCCGCGCGCTCTTCAGGCCGTCGATAAACGCCTGCCGCTGCTGCGCCGACAGCGGCTCGGCGGCAAACCGCAGCGCGCGCTGGTCCTGCGCCGCCGCCGGCGGATTCGCACCGTGCGCGGCGAACCATTGATACGCGCCGCCGGCGATCGCGCCGAGCAGAAACACGTTGAGCACCACCGAGCCCAGCAGCGCAAATTTCCACGAGCGCCCGTTCATTCGCCGCTCCAATCGGCGGAGCTGCCGCCGAAGCTCGAAGTCAGATACGAGGATTCATGCACGACCGGCGCGTTCCCGGTCAGCACGAAGAACGACACCGCGAACGCCCCCGCCACGCCGCCGAGCAGCCCGACACCTGCCACCGCCGCGCCCGACCACCACAAACGCCAGCGCGCGGCTGGGCGTCGCGACGGCGCGCGGTCGATGATGCGACGCTGCAGTTCGAGGCTCGGCGGCTCGAGCTCGTCGGCGGCGAGCCACGCGTCGAGGCTGGCCGCGTCACTCAACGCCGCATCGGCTTCGTCGCGATGCGCGCGCGCCCACGCCTGCGCAGCTTCGCGTTCGCGCTCCGGCCAGCGGCGCGCGTCGGCGCCGTACGCTGCAACGATCTGATGGAATCTTTCGGGCGTCATGACTTGTCCTTGCTAAGGCCGCAGCCGGCCAGTTGGGCGCGCAAACCGCGGCGCGCGCGGCTCAGCAGACTCTCCAGCGCATCGACGCTGACGCCCATCAAGGCGGCAGCGTCGAGGTTCGACATCTCCTGGTAGTAGGTCAGCACGAGTGCCTCGCGCTGTCGCGCCGGCAGCGCGGCGAGCGCCGCGCGCACGCGCGCGTGGTCGGCACGTGCTTCGAGCCGCGCGTCGGGCGGCGCGGCTGGATCGGCCGAATCGGGCAGTTCGTCGCTCGGGTCTTCGCGCTGGCCGCGCAGACGGTCATAGCAGAGATTGAGCGCAACCCGATGCATCCACGTGTCGAACTTCGCTTCGCCTTCACGCCAGCGGGCCGCCTGTTTCCAGATTCGCACGAAGACCTCCTGCGCGATGTCCTCCGCTTCCATGCGATCGCCGAGCATGCGCGTGGCGAGCGCAAGTAGCCGCGGCAGCTTGCGCGCGACCAGCGAGCGGACCGCGCCGGGCTCCGCGCGGCCCACCCGCGCGATCAGCTCGGCGTCCGGATCGGCTGGTGCGTCGCTCAAGGCGTGCGGCTCGGTCGCGACATCACGCGCGCGCTTTCGCGTGAGGACCGCATCACGGGATCAACGTCGTTCACTTGCCGCCGCTCCTTCAGCTGTCGTGTCGTTATGTTGTCGTGCCGCTACGCCGCTATCCGGCCAGGTATCACGTACGCGGTCAATATACGACGACCGCCGGCCGGTAATAGGCCGGGCGTGCCGGATAGACCACACAGCCGGCGAGCGAGGCCGCCAGCAGAATCATCACGAGTGTTTTCATCGCAAGCCTCGTTCAAGCCCAATGTCCTTCGATCCAGCGCCAGTGCGGCCCACGTTGCGCCCAATGCCCGGGCACCCAGTGATAGCCGACGCGCACCGGCTGCCAGTGGCCCGGCACCCACGCATAGCGGCCGTGCTCCCAGCGCCAGCGGCCCTGATCCCACACATAGCCGTCCCGTGGCGCGGGCACGACTTCGACGCGCGGCGGCGGCGGTGCCATCGGCGCGATCATCACTTGTGCGGAGGCGGGCGCGGCCGTCAGCGTGGCCGCGCAGCACAGCGCGGCGCTCAGCGTGGAACCGAGCAAGCGACTGATGCGGTTGGTGTTCATGTCGATTTCTCCCTTCAAGGCTGGGACAAGTCGGCGCCCAGGACGGCCCCGTTTCTACTTGAACGCGGCAGCGGGAGAAATCCGTCGCGCTATTTGCGAAAAAAATGCACGAATACAGTCGGGTTCACGTAAGGCAATAGTCGGCGTTTCGCCCGAAAATTTTCATTTTTTGATGGTCCAATGCCCGGGCTGCAATCACTGGCGTCGGCCGTTACGCTTCTAACAACAATTTCCAGCACCGTTCATACCTATCGATGGAAGGGCTGGACCGCGAATGTGGAGCCACCAAAGAATGTTTCGTAAAGCCCTTTTGCCCATTCCGTTTGCCGCCGCACTGTTCGTGCTGAGCGCATGCGGAAACAGCGGCGTCAGCTCTCCTTCGACTGCATCCGCGCCGGCCTCCACACCGACTGCTACCGTATCCGCCCAGGACGCGTTGGCCACGGCAACGCCGATCAAGCACCTCGTCGTGATCTTCGGTGAGAATCGTTCTTTCGATCACTACTTCGGCACCTATCCGAACGCGCAGAACCCGGCCGGTGAACCGGCGTTCACGGCGGCGAACACGCCGGCCCAGATCAACAATCTGAATCAGAATTCGCTTCTGACGAGCAACCCGAACTTCCTGAACACGGCGAACAACGCGGCCTCCGCAGGCAGCGGTATCAATCCGTTCCGCCTCGACCGCAGCCAGGCCAACACCAACGGCCAGTCGCACGACTACATGAAGGAACAGCTCGCCTACAACAATGGCGCGGCGGACCTGTTCCCCAAGTACACGGGTAACAACAGCGCCGGCAGCGGTTCGACGTTCGGCACGCCGGGTCTCGTGATGGGCTATTTCGACGGCAACACGGTCACCGCGCTGTGGAATTACGCGCAGAACTTCGCGATGAGCGACAACATGTACACCGACACGTACGGTCCGTCGACACCGGGCGCGCTCGAGGTGGTTTCCGGCCAGACCAACGGCGCTATTCCTGCGAACGGTATCGCTCAAGGCGACAACGTGATTGGCGACGGCGCGGGCAGCTTCACGATGAACGGCGATTCCGACCCGACCGGGGACGTGTGCAACACCTCGACGTCGAGCGGCCAGGCCACGCTGAGCTCGAATAACAAAAACATCGGTGACCTCCTCAACGCGAAAGGCATTACGTGGGGCGGCTTCATGGGCGGCTTCGACCTGAGCGCCACCAACTCGAACGGCACCACGGCGTGCAAGCGCAGTACCTACTCGTCGGTCCTCGGCGCAACGAAGACGGACTACATACCTCACCACAACTGGTTCCAGTACTACGCTACGACGGCCAACCTGGCGCACACGCGCCCGACGTCGACCGCGCAGATTGGACAGACCGACCCGCTCGATTCGACGGCTACGCCGGTGCACCATCAATACGACGTCAACGACTTCTTCACGGCCGTCTCGGCGGGCAACTTCCCGTCGGTCAGCTACCTGAAGGCACCGGCCGTCGGCGATGCGCACCCGGGCAACTCGGATCCGATCGACGAGCAGGCGTTCATCACGAAGGTCGTCAACTTCCTGCAGCAACAGCCGGACTGGAAGAACACCGCCGTCATCATCACGTACGACGATTCGGATGGCTGGTACGACCACGCTTATGCGACGCCGACGACTTCGTCGTTTGACGCCACCGCCGACCAGCTGAACAACACGGGCACCTGCAACGCGACGGGCGCGAAGCAAGGCGTCGGCGTGACAGGCGCGGCTGTCAACGGCCGTTGCGGCCCGGGAACGCGTGTTCCGCTTCTGGTGATCTCGCCGTACGCACGTAGCAACTACGTTGACCACACGGCGATCACTCAGGCTTCGGTTGTCAGGTTCATCGAAGACAACTGGCTCGGCGGCACCCGCATCGGCAACGGATCGCACGATGCGACGACGGGGAGCATCGCGTCGCTGTTCGACTTCACCAACGGTGGCAAAACGCCGGCGTTGTACCTCGACACGAACCTTGGCACCAAGCTGTCGGCTCCTCCTGCAACGAACTAAGGAGCCACCGTTTATCCGTCCGTTCTGCCGCACAGGGAAGTACGCGGTGTGACGTTCAGGGAACGGAGCTGTTGATGCCCGTCAATCAGTGATGACGTCGAGCCAGCCGGTACGGTGGCTCGACGTGCTTGTTTGCAGTTCAGCCTGACTACCGCTATCGCCATGAATCGTCGTTCGAACGCCATCTTGTCTTCGCAACTACCCACCGGAAGCGGCCCGTCCCCTCGCGCTGCGAGCAGCGCGTGGCGTCGCCTGATCCTCCGGATAGTGCTGGGCATCGTGCTGTTGGGCGCCGCTCTGGTTGGCTACGCGCTGATCTATCCCGAGCGTATGCCCGCGCCGATCGGCGATACGGTCGAGAATCTGACGGGCCTCAACGCCCATCCGGTCAAGCTCCAGCGTCCCCCCGTCGCGCCCCTTAGCGCGGTCGCGGTACTCGGCAGGGACCTGTTCAATGATCCGTCGCTTTCGGCGTCGGGCAAACAGTCGTGCGCGTCGTGCCACAGCGCCGCGCACGCTTTCTCGCCTCCCAACGACCTGACGGTACAACCAGGCGGCCTTCACATGACGGAAGCGGGCTATCGGCCGGTGCCATCGCTCGCGTACCTGTATCGCCAGGCGCCGTTCAGCATCGGTCCCGATCAGGGCGATACCGACGCCGCACCGGTCAGCCTCGATACGCAGGCATCGGCCGCGCTAGGCGTGCAGCGCGCCCAGAAAACCGCGGGCGTTGCGCCTGCCGCGCCGGCCATGGTGCCGCAAGGGGGACTCTTCTGGGACGGCCGGGCAAGCACGCTGCAGGACCAGGCGCTTGGGCCGCTGACCAACCCGGTCGAGATGGCGAACCCCGATCTGGCTTCGGTCGCCGACAAGCTAAGGCACTCGAAGCACATCGATACGCTCAGACAACTTTTCGGTCCGCACGTCGTCAACGATCCCAATCTGCTCGTGTCGGAAGCCATGTTCGCGATCGGCCGGTATGAATTCGAAGACCCGGCGTTCCATCCATTCTCGAGCAAATACGACGCCTGGCTCGAAGGACATGCACGCCTCACGCAAGCCGAACTACGTGGCTTGCGTCTGTTCAACGACAAGGACAAGGCCAATTGCGCGGGTTGCCACCTGAGCCAGCCGACGTCGGACGGCCTTCCACCTCTTTTTACCGACACGCAGTATGAAGCGCTCGGCGTGCCGCGCAATCGCGAACTTGCGCAGAACAGGAATCCGAAGTTCTACGACATGGGCATTTGTGGGCCATTCCGGACCGACATGGCCAGGCAGACGCAGTATTGCGGCATGTTCCTGACGCCGACACTGCGCAATGCCGCCGAACGCAAGACGTTCTTCCACAACGGCGTGTATCACGACCTCAAGCAGGTGCTGGACTTCTACAACCAGCGCAATACGTCGCCGGACAGAATCTATCCGAGCGATGCGTCGGGCAAGGTGCAGAAGTACGACGATCTGCCGCCGCAATACCATGCGAACGTGGATGTGGCCGATGCGCCGTTCGACCGCAAGTTCGGCGACCAGCCCGCGATGACCGATCAAGACATCCAGGACATCATCGCGTTCATGAAGACGCTGAGCGACGGGTACAAGGACTGAGCAGCCGCGCTGGACGCCGCCGCAGCAGCTTCCAGGCTGCGGCACGCGGCGCGGTGCGGTATCCTTGCCGGTCCGCGACCTTATCCCTACCCATCCCCGATGGCCGATTTTCCTTTCGACGCCGTGCTCTTCGACTGCGACGGCGTGCTCGTCGATTCCGAACCCATCACGAACCGCGTGCTCACCGAGATGCTCGGCGAGCTCGGCTGGCATTTGAGCGTCGAAGAGACGATGCGCATTTTCGTCGGCAAGATGGTCAGGGACGAAGCCGCCTTGATCGAGGCGCGCACCGGCTTCGCGATCACGGCCGAGTGGCTGGCGCAGTTCCGCGCGCGTCGCAACGTGGCGCTCGACAATGAGTTGCGCGCGATCGACGGCGCGCCTTTCGCGATCCGCGCGCTGCACCAGAGGTTGAATGGACGCATCGCGGTGGCGTCGGGCGCGGATCGCATCAAGATCGAATTGCAGCTCGTGAAGGCCGGCATCCTCGACTGCTTCGACGGACGCATCTTCAGCGGCCACGAAACGCCGCGCAGCAAGCCGTTTCCCGACGTCTACCTCGCCGCGGCCGCGGCACTCGGCGTCGAGCCGACACGCTGTGCGGTCATCGAGGATACGGTGACGGGCGCGACTGCGGGCGTCGCGGCCGGCGCGACGGTATTCGGCTATTGCCCGACGCACCTCGGCCATAGCAGCGCGACCGCGTTGCATGGCGCGGGCGCGGTGCACGTGTTCAGGGAGATGGCCGAGCTACCGGCGTTGCTCGCGGGATGGGGCATGCGCTGATCGACCGACGTGTTGGCGGTTGAACGACACCGGCTTCCCGCAAGTTGGCCAGCGCCGATCAGTTTTCGACTGCGCAGATACGGTCGATCAGCGCTCGACCCAGCACAGACGTTGAATCCCGCCGCATGGCACGGTGCGTGCAACTGGAACGCCCGGGCGCAAAGCATTTGCGCGCTCGCTACCCATCCAACGTTGCCGGAGATTCATCATGTCGAACTTGACCCTTGCCGACCTGTCGCGCTGCGACGACCTCGACCACGCAGCTGCACAGTCCGTGCGCGGCGGCCACTCGTGTTTCCCGCACGAATACCCGCCTTCGTGTTACGGCGAAAAACCGCCGGTTCGCGGCCCGTCGTACTACAACCCGCCCTCCTACAATCCCTGCCAGCCCGTGCATTACGGCTGCGGGCCGGTCTACACTCCGGTCTGCCATCCGGAGCCGGGCAAAATCGTGCCGCTGTAAGCACGAGGCTCAGCGCCGCTGCGGACGACGGCGCAATCATGCATGGGTTGCGGCCCGGGTTGGTACGATCGGGCCGCATCGCGTTTCGTCTGCTTACTCGAAGGCCGAATCGATCGGCACGCGATAGCCGACCGCAAGCCGGTTCGTTTCGCTAGGCAACCCGACAGCGGATCTTGAAGAGCGCGCCTTGTGCCGGGAGTCTTGACCTTACTTTCCGTCGCAGCAATTGCCAGGACAACCGGGAGATAGCTCAATCTCGACACGGCTGACCTGTTCAGGCGATTCTGATGGTTTCAACCATATCATTTCTATTGCATAAGTCTGCTTACGTTTCGGCACGCAGATAATCTGTTCGACACTGCCCCTTCGCGTGCGGTAAGTCGGGTTCCGGATGCGCTCACGCAAATGAAAAAAACCACCGGTCCTTCAACCAGTGGCCTTTGAAACACGTCGCCGAGGCTAAACGTCGACGGCGTTAAACCTTCGCCACACGCCCGTACGTATCCTCGAACCGCACGATGTCATCCTCGCCGAGATACGCGCCCGACTGCACCTCGATCAACTCGAGCGGAATCTTGCCGGGGTTCAGCAGCCGGTGCGTGACGCCGAGCGGAATGTAGGTCGACTGATTTTCGGTCAGCATGATTTCCTTGTCGCCGTTCGTCACGAGCGCGGTGCCCTTCACGACGATCCAGTGCTCCGCGCGATGATGATGCATCTGCAGACTCAGCTGCGCGCCCGGATTGACGACGATGCGTTTGACCTGGAAGCGCTCGCCGCTATCGATGCCTTCATACGACCCCCACGGCTGCACCACGCGACGATGCGTGACCGACTCGTGACGCCCCATCGCATTGAGCTGCGCGACGATCTTCTTCACGTCGCCGATCAGCGTGTTGTTCTGCGCATCTCGCTCGGCGATGTCGGCGAGCGCGGTCCACGAACCGATGTCGTTCCAGCCAAGATCGGCGACCGCGACGACGGCCGCGCGCTGCGTCTTCTCCATCACAGCGTGGTCGACGGAAATGTTCGGGCAGGCGGCGAACGCCTCGGCATCGAGACGCACGAAATCGTAGTCCTGCTTCGCGTTCTGCAGCGACAGCTCGGCCTGACGCGCGATCTCCGGCTCGTAGCGGCGCAGCTCGTCCATATAGATCGACGCCTTCAGCATGAACATGCCGCTATTCCAGTAGTAGCGGCCCTCATCGATGAAGCGCCGAGCGGTCGCGGCATCGGGCTTCTCGACCAACGAGTCGACCGCGAACGTCTGCGTGCCGTCGATCAGCGCGGTCACACCATCGATGCCACGAAGCCGCAACGCGGTTTGCTGGACGAGCGTGTGTTCGCCGGTTAGTGCTAGGTACTGCTTCGGGTAGCCGCCGCGCGAGTCTGCACACTCATCAGCTCTGCCGTGCGCATCGCATCCGCAAAGAGCGTGCTGAAAACACCCGTGCCGCGCAGGCGCTCATGCGTCGCGCAGTGAGCGATCAGCGTCTGCGACGATTTCGGCGCCGGCAATTCGCTTTCGAGCACGAGGCCGCGCAACAGCATGCGAACCGTGCGGCGCAAGCCGAAGAACAGCAGCAGCATCAGCGCGACGTGTGGATCGTCGAACCCTGTGCGGCCTCCGTCATGCAGTGCGAGCACCGCGACCGGCTGGTCGTCCCAGGTCACGGCCACACGGTGGCGTCGATACGAAAAGCGCCCGAGCTTCGATGCAAACGCAAACGCGAGAAACTCGGTGCACGCATCGGCTGGCTCGCCGAGAAAGAAACCGAATTCGCGAACGCCCGATGCGAAGATCAGCGGCGCGCACGCTTCGGCATCGTAGGCGCGCGCGGCACGACAGCGCAGCGCGGGTGGTTCGTGTTCGCGATCTGGCGAGTCCGGGCGCGCGGGATCTACGGCATACATGACAGGCTGCACCGTGTTTGCGGTGTGGTTAGCGAGCGATGCGCCTGAGCGCGACGATCGTGCGGCTGATCTGTTCGGGTTCATGCGTCGAGCAGATGAAAAAGCGCAGGCGCACCGCCTTTTCCTCGACGGCCGGATAGAAGATCGGCTGCACGTTGATGCCTTCGCCGAACATCGCGTTCGCCCATTGCGCGGCCTTCAGCGTGCTGCCGGAAATGATCGGCACGACTGCATACCCCGCGCTCTTGCCGGTATCGAGACCGGCGGCACGCGCCTCGTCGATGAACTGCCGCCCGCGTGCGCGCAAGCGCGCGACCCGCTCGGGTTCGGCGATCAGACGCTCGAGCGCCGCGAGCGACGCCGCCGCCAACGCAGGCGCGAGCCCCACGCTATACAGGAAGCCCGGCGCGAGGTGCCGCGGGATATCGATCAACGCCTGCGTGCCCGCGATAAACCCGCCGCAACCGGCCAGCGTTTTGCTGAGCGTACCCATCCAGATATCGACGTCGCCGCTCTCCACGCCGCAATGCTCGCGCACGCCCTTGCCGCGCTCGCCGAGCACGCCGAGCGAATGCGCTTCGTCGACCATCAGGAACGCCGCATGACGGCGCTTGATGTCGACGAATTGCGCGAGATCGAAAATGTCGCCGTCCATGCTGTACAGGCCTTCGATGGCGATCAGCACGCGCCGGTAGTCGCGCCGCACGCGCGCGAGCAGTGCATCGAGTGCCTGCCAGTCGTTGTGCGCAAAGCTCGGCCGTTTGGCGCCGCTCAAGTTTGGCGCCGCTCAATTGCGCGCCCTGCACGATGCTGTTATGCGCGAGCGAGTCGTGCACGATCAGGTCGCCGGGACCGAACAGCGAGCCGATCACGGTCACATTGGTCGCGTGGTCGCTGACGAACACGACGCAATCGTCGACCTCGTAGAACGACGCGAGCGCCGTTTCGAGTTCGCGCTGCACGGGCCGCTCGCCCGCCACCATGCGGCTCGCGGACGCCGACGTGCCATAGCGGTCGATCGCCTCTTTCGACCGCGCACATACGTGCGGATCGCCGGCGAGGCCGAGATAGTTGTAGTTCGCGTAGTTCAGATACTCGGCGCCGCCGATGCGCGTCGTCGCGCCGGCCACGCCCTCATGCACGCGAAAAAACGGTGACTGAACCTGCAGCTTGTCGCCCATCTGCCGCAGTATCTCGAACTGCTGATAACCCGGCATGCTTTCGAAGCTGCACTGCTCGGCGCGAGCGGCGCGCCTGGCTCGCGCGCCTCGTCGGACACGCGCTCCAGCAGCCTCATCAATGCCTTCGCGGCGAGTTGCTGGCGAAGGTGATCGCCCAGTCCCATAGTGTTCCGCTAATCCTGTACGTTCAGCCCGCGAATTCGGCCCCTTCCCACGCGTCGCGATCCGAGAGCAGCGCGGCGACGAGCCGGTAGTTCATTTCGTGACTCGGCCGCAACGCGCTGACGCGGCCCAGCAATGGCGCGCCGGCCATCGCCATGTCGCCGACCAGATCGAGCACGCGGTGCCGCACGAACTCGTCGGGCACGCGCATGCCGCCGAGCACCCGATTGCCGACCTCATGTCACAATTGGTTGTTACACCTTGAGTCCGCCATTGGATTTAAGATTGAGGCTCCCCAACACATACCGATGTCCTACGTGAACAAACCTCTGTTCTTCATACATCCGCCGAAATGCGGCGGTTCCACTGTCATTTCATTTTTTGACCTTAATCTCGATCGCGATAAATTCATCAATTTCGTGTGGAGTGGGGTATCTCGGGAAAAAACGCGAGAGCGATTTTTGGCAAGCGGAATCGGCGGCGGTCATGATCCTATCGGCATTCATCGAGACCTCAAGATGCCGTTGGAATATTGCAGTATTTTGCGCAACCCGCTCAGTCGGCAGACCTCGCATTACTGGTTCGCGCGTAATGGAAAAAACGGGGGCGTCGCGCGCGGAGTTTCGGTTTCCGAGGCTGAAGCGCTGGCGCAAGGCGGTGAATTGTCGCTGGACGACTGGGTGAGCGAATCGTGCAGCGGCAAGAATCTGTTCGTGCAAATGCTGAGCGGTCATGGCCGCGTGAACCGTGAAAGCCTCGAAATCGCGATTGAGAACGTCCGGCAACATATCCCGACAGTCGGTCTCTGTGAAGACATGAGCGATTTTCTGCTTCGTCTTTGCAGTAGAACCGGAATGCGTTTGCCGTTCTTCATCCGGACGAATGTGACGGAAGGCGTGCCCAAGGAGCGCTCGCCGCTGTCCGAACGAGCCCGTAAAAAATTTGTCGAAGACAACCAACTGGACTACGAGTTGTACCAATATGTGTGCGATGACATCACACGGGAAAGGGAGTCGTACGGCGCTGTTTATACCCGGGCCATAGACGCTGTTCGCCTGATTCAGCGGCGGATCGATGCTCTCGACAATCCCTATATTTATACCGGTAAGTCGAACATGTTCGGATTCGACGAAAATCATTTGCGCATGGTGCGCGAAGTCGCTACCTCGGCTGATCTCTCTCCGATCGATGCATATATCGAGCTGGCGCATTCGCGTCGCCGCGAATGCGGCGACCTGTTCGATGGTTTCGTGGACGCAGTGAATGACGACATGGTGCACGGCTGGGCGGTGAATCTGAGCGTACCGGACAAATCCGTACCGATTGAAATATGGGTACGGGAAAAGCTGGTTGCGACGACGCTGACTGGCAACCCGCGGCCGGATGTGGCTGCTGCGGGCTATGGGTCCGATCGTTGTGGCTTTGCTGTTCGGTTACCGGAGGAGGCGCAGGAGGGATTCAGGGTTAAGATTGCAGGATCTGTGCAAACGATACAATGTGCGGGGACCTGGCAGCGGGGTTGGCATATGGCGTGAGACGCCGTCCTGGTCCGGTCGTGCCCACTCGCGTTTGAGCACTTCAACGAATCATCCTCAAAGCGCGCTGATGTACCGCTCGCCACGCGAGGTATGAGGCTTGTCGGCCTCTCCAAGGACAATCGGACACCGAACCGTTTCTGGCCAACTGTCGCCCCACGCGGTCGACCGTAGCCGGACCCAGAGTGTGCGAAAACGCATTGATCGCCTAAACTGAATCAACGCACTGAGACCGGGTGAGTCATGAAGCGATTTGTTGAAGGCGATGACCGCAAGCAGGTCGCACTGCTTCCCGAATGCGTCGATGGCTACATCCGACAGGACAATCCGGTCAGGGTCATAGATGCTTTTGTCGACGAGCTAAACCTTGACGACCTCGGTTTTAACGGTACCACTCCGGCAGTCACCGGACGCCCGTCCTACCATCTTGGCGTGCTGCTTAGGATCTACATCTAGGGCATCGAAGCCAATTGCATACAGCTCGGCCTGGAAGCCAAGACGCTCAGCCATTCAAACGAAGCCGATGCGGTGGTTACTCACCGCATCGCCCGAGAAAATGTCCGGAGCACATACCCGCAGCGTCATATCGTCTTCGCCTCCGCAATGTCGGCCAACCGTCGCGCATACGCGCGTGCGACTGCCTCAACTGAGTAGTCGCGCTCGATGCGTGCCTTCCCCGCCAGTGCGATGCGCTCACGGAGTGGCGCATCGTCGATCATGCGTTTGAGCTGTTCCGCCGCGATCGATACCTCCGGATCGCACCAGTACTGACCTTCGGCGAACAGGTAGTCGCCGGGGCGCAGCGGCACGAGTTCGCCATCCACGAGGAACGCGGTGTCGGGTTCGCAGAAGTCGACGTTGCCCGAGAAGTTCGTGACCACCACGGGCTGCCCCAACGCCATCGCCTCGGCGATCACGCGGCCGAAGCCTTCGCTACGGTGCAGCGAAATGTAGGCATCACAGCAGGCCATGAGGTCGGTCGAGTCCTGGCGGCTCAGGCGCTCGGACACGATGTGGATGCGGCTGTCGCCCGCAGCCAGATCGAGCACGGCGCGCCACACCGTGTCGTCGTCGCGCACATTCATCGCCTTGATGACGAGCCCGACGCCTGCCGAATGATCGCCGAACGCCAACTTGAACGCCCGCACGCCGGCGAGCGGGTTCTTGCGGCTGAGCCAAGAGTTGCCGTCAAACATCAGGTAGAACAAAAATCCGTTGGTCGGCAGGCCAAAGCGCTCGCGCTTCGGCTCGACAGGCGCCGGCACCTCGACCGCCATCGGCATGTGATAGACGGGCGTGTCGCCGAGCGGGCTGTAGACGCTCTGGACGAACCGGCTCTGCGCCCAGATCTCGTCGACCATCTGATGCACCTTGCCGAACGCGCTCGGCCAGCGAGGCAGTTCCCACGGCCACGCGCCGATCTTGTACGTCGGTGCGTCGATCAATTTACGGCCGCCCTCCAGCGCAAGGCGCACCATTTCCGGCGCCGGCAGGCAGATCAGGCTGATGCGATATCTGAGCTCGTCGCTGATCAGGTGATCGACCGAGTGTTCGAGGCGCGCGGGTCCCGCCATTGGCGCGTTGATCAGCGTGACCGGCGTGGACGACAGTTGCAGCACGCGCCCGGCCATGCGGGCATCTTCGCCCAGGCCGAGCACGCCTTGCGGGAAGCCGATCACGTTCACGCCGTGGTCATAGCCGACCCCTTCGAGACGCGCGCGATAGCGGGCCGGCTCGCGCTCGTGGTCATCGCTGTCGTCTTCGGCGCTCTCGACCCGCCGTATCTTGAGCGATCCAAGCAACGGATATTCGACTTCGGCCCACTCGTTCCACCAGCTCACGAGCTGAGCGCGACCCGCTTCCGTGTTCATGTCGTAGACGCTGCGCAGATCGGCACGGTCATTCGCGATCAGAATCAGAAAGCGCGGCAGCAACGAGGTATCAGCCTGCTGCTCGTTGTCGATGCTGGACAGCACGTCGGCTAGACGGACAGCCGACCATTTAATGGCGCGATACTCGTGTTGTCCGTCTCTGTCCCACCACGACAAGCACTTGATGCGTCCGACGAAGCTGTCCAGCGAGCAGAACTCTTGCAGATCCGTTCGCTCCTCGACGATCATTCGCAGGAAGCGCGGCACCGGCAGCCAGTCGGGATGCTCGCCCCATTCCATCTCGAACAGCGACGCGGGCATCGTGGGCGGTACCCACTTGATCACGCGATACTGGGACTGACCATGTTCGAGCCACCACGACAGGCAATTGAGCCGACCGACAAAAGTGTGCAGCGAACCGAACGCGGCGTGGAGGTCCGACCGTTCCCCGACGATCTGTGACAGAAAGCGCGGCACGTGCGGGCCGTCGTCGACGGCGGGCTGCGTGGGTTCGAGTAGCCCGCCGCCGATAGGCGGCTGGGTCCACTTGATCCGCTTGTACTCGAGGTGGCCGTGCTCCGCCCACCAGCTCAGGCAAGCGAGCCGGCCGGTCAGCGTAGTCAGGTCGAAGGCGCTGCGCAGATCGGGGCGCCCGGTCGTAATGAGCGCGAGAAAGCGCGGAAACGGTATGTTGCTGGACTGGGGCGAGTCGATCGGCTCCAGCAGTTCGGGCCAGGAAATCGGTTCGAGCAAGGTTTCGGCGAGGTGCTTTGTGTCGAGCACGCTCGGTGCGGTCGCGGCCAGCCAGTATGTAACTGCGTCCGGATGCTGATCGATCAGCGTATCGTTATCGAGTTGATGCAGATATTCAAGATCTTCCTGACGAAGCGCCCAGTGGAAATCCGGGTATGTCTCACGCGCCGTCATTTCCCACCAGAAGTACAGCGTGACCCGATCGTCCAGCGTATTCGAATCGAAGGGCGCGAGGTCGGCTCTGAATTTCACCAGAAAGTAGATCGCGCTCGGCAGGCAGAACTGCTCTGCCGGCGACGGGTGCCAGTACTCTGCCAGCCACTCTGTCTTGTTTTTCGGTCCCAGATTAATCAAGTTTTGCAATCCCTGAAGGCCATGCGAAGGAAAGTCGTCGGCGGTCAGCGTCAGTTTGGGCGAGCAATGGTGGGCGCTCAATACCAGATCGCCCCGGCGCTGCCGGACCAACTCGGGTTCCTGATTGAAGCGGCTGATTTTTTTCGGCGTATGGGTTCGCAAATCGCCGACGCCGAGCACCACGCTGCTGTGCTGAACCGGGTACGCCCGATTCGCGCCCTCGTTCGCCTGCAGCGACAACGAAATCATTTTTTCGAGCCAGTCGGCGTTGATGACTTCGATGTCGTTGTTCATCAGGCGGACGAAGTGGGCCGTGCTCGCCAGCGTGATGCGATTATTTCAGCGCCGAGTAGTTATTTGCGAATGAAATAAACGTCCTGGTTGTCGTCCCAGCCGCCAACGATACGTTCCACGATCGTAAGTTTGTTTTCTTCGCAGAAAGTCCGAAACCAGCGTTCCGGAATCATCGAAACACCGTAACTTTCCCCGAAATCTTTGGCGACTCTGGCTCGCGACGAATTTTTAGGTTGAGATTCAACAAAAGCGTATTCTCCAGCATCGTAAGAAGAAAGCAGGCGTTTTCGCGCTTCTTCTCCTACCGAATAGCAATCGGTTTCACTTAGCCGCTCTCTCGACCGCGCGCCGTGTGTGGTTACGACAGCAATGCCGCCAGACCGAAGCTTGCCGAACAAATGCTTCATTGCAGATCGGCCGTCTGCCAGCGACAGATGGGTGACGAGGGACTCCAGTGCAGCGACGTCGAACTTTGCGTTTTCGATTGAGGCAAATTCAAAGAGCGGGGCAATGATGTGATGCCCGTGTACGCCGAAGGTCGAACGGCAAAAGTCGACAGCCGGTGCCACGATATCTGCAACGTGGACATCAGATGACGTGAACTTCTTAACGAGATGCCGGGTGGTGCGTCCGTAACCACAGGGAAGCTGAAGGATTGTCGGGTTTGTGCTACCGACCAACCTGGCAGCTCGCTCCACAAATTCCGCCATCTGCGAACCGGCCGATTCATAGTGGGCTATAGAACCCTCGAACACGTCGTCGTTGGGGTGGATCGGTGCCGCAACTGCGATTTCGACTTTCGGTCTATCGGCGGCGCCGGCGGCGACAGACTCGGCGAATACCTCATCGACACCTAATTCTTTCAGAGCATTTCGGATTGTCATATTTTCGGCACGGTCTCGCAGACCCAGCTGATTTTTAACAGTCTCACTGAGTCGGGTAATTCTGCGTCGAGCCTCAATCAACGCGGCGACCTGCTCGTATTCGCGTAAGCGCTCGCCACTCAGCTTGCCTTCCGCCCCTGCAACGCCTGTCGAATTACTCAGATCAGATTTGATGTAATAGTCACCGACGATGGTGCCAACCAATTTGAAATCTGAGGGATATGCGGCCGTAATGCGTAGCAGAAGATCGTAATCTTCCTCCCAAGTCAGCAGAGGATCGAAATAGAGTTCGGCAGAAGTAATCGATCTATCGATCATATAGGAATGAATCGGGCAGAAGTTAGCCACGAACAGATCCTCGATACCTTCGCCAGGAAAAACCGCAGAATCTGCGCGCGTAGCCACGATAAATTGCGGGGATACATCGGCGTGCACCACTCTGACAGATGAGAAGACAATTGCGGCGTTGCTTGTCTTCAATCGGTCGACCAGAAGACTGTAAGCCTCCGGATACAACACATCATCGTAGTCAAGAAAAGCGACATACTGACCGCTAGCCTTGGATAGGCCCAGATTCAACAGTTCTGTTCGCGCATCTTTTGGTTCTTCCGAAGTGAAATTCACTAACTCCAGCGAAGGAGCGTCGTGCATCTTGAGCAAGCGAGCAAGCGATGCCTCGACCTGTGCGATATCAGAAGGCGAGAACCTTTGTAACACCACAATAATATTGAGTGGACGATAGGTTTGACCGACAAGCGAGAAAACGCAACGTTCCAGCTCATTAAGGCGCTTGACGTCGTGAAGCCTAACGATACAGTCTACTTGATCTTCAATCATGGTTTTACCAACGCGGTTTCGCGAAGCTTGTGTGTGCGGTGAAATCGGCGATCTTGCTCCACTCAACGGGAACAGGCTCTGGATAATGCTGAGGTAATTGCTTCCCCAAGCCATCCATTTCGCTCTGCAACCACTGCTCGAACTCCGCGCCACGCCACTTCCTCGCCAACAGGCAAGCAGCTGTGTAGATCATTTCTACCGTCGACGCGCTCATCTTGCGATTGGTGACACGATGAAGGAAAAGTGCCTGCGGACAAGTTTTCAGACTGAATCCAAGCGCTCTGGCACGCCAGGAAAGGTCGACATCCTCGCAATACATAAAGAAGCTCTCATCGAACCCACCCACTTCCTCGAAGCACGTCTTGGAAATTGCCAGGCACGCACCCGAAACCCAAGGAGTTTCGAGCGTCAATGAATCGTAGGGTTTTGGGTGTTCTGAAGGAAATTGAAGTGCTTCGACCAATGATCTTCCGTCTGCCGTCAATACGGCTTTAACTAGGCTGCCAATCGCGTCCGGATGCAAAACTCCATCCGGATTGAGGCAAATATAGATGTCAGCACCGTCGTCGAAAGCCGCACGCATCAACCTATTGTGACCAGCGCCAAAGCCAACATTGCCCTCGGATTGAAAACGTCTCAGGAAGCGGCGGTCTAAATCGTAATGTTCGGTGGGGTCACCGTTATCGAGCAGGAAGAGATTGTTCGCTACTGGCAGGTCGGCCTCGGAGAGAGAGATACGAGCCGCTTCGACCGTACGCTGAAGTTCCGCCCGGTCATTGTTATAGGTAACGATCCCGATAACGACCTTTGCGTTGTGTGGCGTTTTGACCTGCAGACCGAGAGCGCGTTGCTGAATGATGTCGGCCAATCGTCGAGGCGGTTCTGCGATCGGTGTCGGCCGAACGGCGCGGATCTTGACACCCTTTGGGTCAAGAAGATGAAAAACATAATGCTTTGCAAAAGCTTTCAACTCCCGCGCGGAGGCAATGGCGATCATCGCCGGAGTTTTCTCATACAGCTCGGGCCGCGCAATTTTCATCCAATGAAAACCTGCACCCTCGCAAGCGTAGAAGAAAAGCCGCTCGATTGAATGCGCGAGCGTGGCGTCCGTCTGATTTGCTTCAGCCGGAAAATCTTCGAGACTCAGATTCAACTCGACGAGATTTTTCAGGGCCGCCGTCCGCGCCCAGAACATCGATCCCGATGGAAAATCGAGCGGTGTCGATTTGTCTATAGCGAAACCGAGACGGTTTGCAAGCCCCTGCGCGCCGTCGAAGTTGCCCCCCCAATTGGTCCAGTGCCGCATTGTTTCAAAATGCTGGGCGGCGACCATCCCCAGGTTGGGATCATGCTCGAATGCGTAAAGGACACTGCTGACGACTTCGGCTGAACCGGAAAGACTTTCGAGAAGGAAGTGACGCCATTGAGCCAATGCACTTGCATGATGTGAACGCTTGCCATGCAGACATAGAACGAAGTCATAGCGCTCGAAAACGCTCTTGAACGCGAGCAATTTTGGCGCGATATCGCGACCGCGGTTCTGGACAACACAAACTTCGACCGTGCCTTTCGTCCAGCCCTTGAAAGCATTCTGGATTAATCCGGCCGAGAATAAATCACAGGTCGATATATATACATCGACACCGACCGGAATGTTGTTTAGATACACACGGAACTCTGGCGCGAGTTCAGGATAAAACAAATGAATGATCGCAGCGACGCGCTCCGTTTTTATCTGATTCAACGTCGGAAACTGAAACGGAACCTTGACGCTATAGTCGACTTCGATAGCACGACCTGCCTCCGGAGGCGTCACCGGCGGCAGTGGAGCGCCTTCTAACTGAACGGACGGCATGACCCGCTTCAAGTGCTTGGTCAGAGGATGCAGGAATCGCGTCCATGAACGGCGTGGCCCTGCGATGGACTGCGCAGATGTCTCGCGCATTGTCGCCACTTCGGCCGCTGCCGCATCCGCGATCGCGCGATATCGGCTTTCGATCGCTTTGATTCTGCGCCGCTCGTCCAGAATCATGTCGCGCAGCATTAGACGGTTCTCGTCTTTGCGCCAGAAGTGCTGGGCTGTATCTAAGGATCCCGTGTTTGTGACGGTATTTGGCGCGTCCGGGCGCTCTTCAGTCGCTACTGCAAGCGAGGAGAACACAGGATCCTGTTCCGTTGTAATCGAATTCATGCGATAGCAAAAGTTGTGGAATATGCGAGACCGAAACTGTATGGCCTGATGCAAGACCGGCCGCCCAAGAGTCAACGACCCCCAACTCAATTAGGCCGGCTGCATTGTACCTGAGGATCTGCTGCAGATTTTCAAACGCGACCGCAGTGGGCCAACTGGCATCCGTCGGTCACCAGTTAAATTTGCCGATCGAATCACCGACAAACCTCTTCCAACTCTCAAGAAGCAACCTCCAATAGTCCCGCCTTCCAAACCTTACGGCCGCCAGTCACCAGTGGTGAACAAAAAGATCTGGAATACCATTCTTAAATTTTCTCAATGATATCAATAGGCTCGAATTGACCAAGAGATCATTTGAATTTAATTAGTAAAAAAATAAACCGTCCAGACAAAACAAAAGCCCCGCAGGATCGAAATCTTGCGGGGCTTTTTTTCGAGGCTGACGCTAAAGCGTTATCCGCCTACCGCGACATCATATTCATGCTGACGTTATGCAACACCCACAACGTCCCGCCAACCACGATAACAGCGGTCAGCACGGTGAACGCAAACGCCGTCACGTTCCAGCGCTGCGACGACGACGTGTTCATGTGCAGGAAGAACACCAGATGCACGAGGATCTGCACGAACGCGAGACCCGCGATCGCGAGCAACGCGCTCTGGCCCGTCAACGTGCCGGTCATCACGATCGCGAAGGCCGCGACGGTCAGAATGACGGAGAGCACGAAGCCCGCCGTATAGCTGCCGAAGCTGCCGTGACCGCCTTCCGAGTGTGCGCCATGGGCGCTATGACTATGGTCCATTTAGATCACGCTCGCAAGATAGACAAAGGTGAAAACGCCGATCCACACGACGTCGAGGAAGTGCCAGAAAAGGCTCAGGCACGTCAGACGGATCATGTCGCGTTCGGTCAGGTCGCGATGACGCATCACCTGCAGCGCCAGCACGACCATCCAGATCAGGCCGAACGTCACGTGCAGGCCGTGCGTGCCGACCAGCGTGAAGAACGACGACAGGAACGCGCTGCGGCTCGGACCCGCGCCTTCGGCGATCAGGTGCGAGAACTCGCGCATTTCCAGCACGAGGAACGCGAGGCCCAGCAGGAACGTCACGCCGAGCCAACCGAGCAGCACGCCCTTGCGGTTCTTGTGCGCGCCGAGCATCGCGAAGCCGTACGTGATACTCGAGAGCAGCAGCATCGTCGTTTCAAGTGCGACGCCCGGAATCTCGAACAGGTCCTTGCCGCTCGGACCGCCCGCGAACTGGTGGCTCATCACCGCGAACACCGCGAACAGCGCCGCGAAGATGATGCAGTCGGTCATCAGGTACAGCCAGAAACCGAACACCGAGTGCGACGGCACGTGGTCCGGCGCGAGTTGCGGCTCAACCGCAATTGTCTTCTGTAACATCAGTCCACCTCCAGCGCGACCTGCTTGCCGGCGCTTGCGCCGACACCGGCCACGGCACCAGCACCGCCGTTGCGATTCTCTTCAATCAGCGCGACAGTGTCGGCAGGAATGTAATAGCCGTCGTTGTCCATGAAGCTGTAGATGATCACGGTGGCGATCGCGCCGACCGCGCCAACGATCGCAAGCCACCAGATGTGCCACACACCGGCAAAACCGAGCACCAGCGAGAACAGACCCACCAACAGACCCGCGGACGTATTCGACGGCATGTGAATGTCGCGATACGCCGGCACTTTCACACCGCCCTTGCGCGACTTCATTTCGGTGAATGCGTCGAGCGAGCGGACCTCCGGGATGTGCGCGAAGTTATAAGCCGGCGGCGGCGAACTCGTCGCCCATTCCAGCGTATGACCGTCCCACGGATCGCCCGTGAAGTCGCGGTTTTCCTTCAGGTTGCGATCGCGGATGCTGACGACCAGTTGCAGCAGCTGGCAAGCGATACCGATTGCGATCAGCACCGCGCCGAACGCGGCGGCGATCAGCCACGGATGCCAGGTGGGGTTGTCGTAGTGGTTCAGACGACGCGTCATGCCCATGAAGCCGAGCACGTACAGCGGCGTGAACGCAACCCAGAAGCCGATCTGCCAGAACCAGAACGCGGCCTTGCCGAGCTTCTCGTTCAGCTTGAAGCCAAACGCCTTCGGGAACCAGTAGTTGAAGCCGGCCAGATAGCCGAACAGCACGCCACCAATAATTACGTTATGGAAGTGAGCGATCAGGAACAGGCTGTTGTGCAGCATGAAGTCCGCGCCCGGAATCGCCATCATCACGCCGGTCATACCGCCGATCGTGAAAGTGATGATGAAGCCAATCGTCCACATAACCGGTGTCGTGAACTGCAGACGGCCCTTGTAGATCGTAAACAGCCAGTTGAATACTTTGACGCCGGTCGGGATCGAGATGATCATCGTCGCGATACCGAAGAACGCATTCACGTCCGCGCCCGAACCCATCGTGAAGAAGTGGTGCAACCACACGAGGAACGACAGCACCATGATCGCGCAGGTCGCCCACACCATCGTCTTGTAGCCGAACAGCGGCTTCTTCGCGTAGGTCGCAACGACTTCCGAGAAGATACCGAACGCCGGCAGGATCAGGATGTACACCTCGGGGTGTCCCCATGCCCAGATCAGGTTCAGGTACAGCATTGCGTTGCCGCCGGCATCGTTCGTGAAGAAGTGCATGCCGAGGTAACGGTCCAGACCGAGCAGCGCGAGCGTGACGGTCAGGATCGGGAACGACGCCATGATCAGCACGTTCGTGCACAGCGCGGTCCAGGTGAACACCGGCATCTTCATGAACGACATGCCCGGCGCGCGCATCTTCACGATAGTCACGAAGAAGTTCACACCGGTCAGCAACGTGCCGATACCGGAGAGCTGCAAGCTCCACAGGTAGTAGTCGACGCCGACCCCGGGGCTGAACTGCAATTCGGACAGCGGCGGATAAGCGAGCCAGCCCGTCTGCGCGAATTCACCGATCACCAGCGAGATGTTGATCAGAATCGCGCTGATTGCCGTCATCCAGAAGCTCAGCGAGTTGATGAACGGGAACGCGACGTCGCGTGCGCCGATCTGCAGCGGCACGATGAGGTTCATCAGACCGACCATGAACGCCATCGCCATGAAGAAGATCATGATGACGCCGTGCGCGGTGAAGATCTGGTCGTAGTGATGCGGCGGCAAAAAGCCCGGGGCGAGGTACGACAGGGCCAGTTGCATACGCATCATGATCGCGTCGGCAAAGCCGCGCAGCAGCATGATGAAGGCAATGACGATATACATGACACCGATCTTCTTGTGGTCGACCGAGGTCAGCCATTCGGTCCACAAGTAGCGCCATTTGCCGAAATACGTGATTGCGCCGAGCACAGCCAGCGCGGCGAGGATCATCCCCGCGCCCGCCGTAACGATGATTGGCTCGTGATACGGAATCGCATCGAGCGTTAGTTTTCCGAACATGAGTTACCCCTTAGGCGCACAGTTGGCGTCTTTCATGTTGTCGATGACGTTGCCGTTGTTGTAGCGGGCAATGATGTTGTTGAAGAGCTTCGGATCGACCGTCGAGAAGTACCGCACCGGGTCCTTTTCGCTCGGCTCGGACACCGCGTGATAGCGGTCCATGTCGAGACGGTCCGACGAAGCGCGAACCTTAGCGACCCACGCGTTGAAGTCTTCAGGCGAGCTGGCGAGCGTGCGGAACTTCATGTCCGAAAAGCCCTTGCCGCTGAAGTTTGCCGAGGTGCCCGCGTAGTCGCCGGCGTGATCGGCGATCAGGTGCAGGCGCGTCTGCATGCCCGCCATCGCGTAGATCTGGCCGCCCAGCTGCGGGATGAAGAACGAGTTCATCACCGTGTCCGACGTGATCCGGAAGTTCACCGGCGTACCGACCGGGATCGCGAGCTGGTTCACCGACGCGATGCCGAGGTCCGGATAAATGAAGAGCCACTTCCAATCGAGTGCAACGACTTCGACGTTGATCGGCTTGACCTGCGATTCGAGCGGACGATACGGATCGAGTTCATGCGTCGTCCGCCACGTCAACACGGCGAGGAACAGAATGATCAAAGTCGGAATCGTCCAGACGACGACTTCAACCGCGGTGGAGTGCGTCCACCCTGGCTGGTAGTCGGCGTTCCTGTTCGACGCGCGATAACGCCACGCGAAAAACAGTGTCATCAGAATGACCGGCACCACGACGATCAGCATGGCCCACACCGAAGTCGCGATCAGATCACGCTCCGCGAGTCCCACACTCCCCTTCGGATTCAGAATATCGAGGTTGCTGCAACCCGAAAGCAGCAACATGAGGCCGGCGGAAATGAAACTTGCCGGCCTTCTCAGCGTCCGTCCTTTCATATCCACTGCCTCGTTTTTTTGACTTCAACGAACGTCATTCGACGGCTCTCCATTAATAAGCGCTCGCATAATAGGGGGGCAACGGATGCTAATAAACACTCGATTTAGCAACGAACTATTGCGTCGCGACGCAGTGCGACACGTTGCCGCATTTCCCCGCGCACCCTATTCACCAGCGTCGTTTGCGACGCTTCGAAACGAAGCATCGAAAAGCTGACGCATCGCAAAAGTCCCCTGAAATAAGCGCTAAAAATCGCTGGACGCGCAGCGGTTTTCGACGTACTGCAACACGCATGCATTCACAAAGGGATTGATAACGACGCGCAAAAGCGCAAGAGCGTCGCCGCATCCTGACGCGCGGATGCGACAACGACTCTTGCGCTCTGTTCTTTTAACCCGGAGTCTGCGTGGCGACGGGAGCCGGTCCGGGCGCCGCTGCCTGCAGATGCTCGCCGCCCTCCGTCGGCACGGAGTCCGAAGGCAGCGGCGAGCGTTCCGATTGTGCGAGCAGCGTGCCGACCGACGGATCGATCGCATCGGTGAACGGCTTCGGGTCGAGACCGATCGCAAGCACCAGCAGCGCCAACGCACCGAGCAGCGCGAACTCGCGCTTGCCGAGGTCCTTCAGCTTCGCCACGCGCGCGTTGGCAATCGCACCGAAGATCACGCGCTTGTACATCCACAGCGTGTAGGCCGCGCTCAGAATCAGGGTGGTCGCGGCGATCGCACCGATCCAGAAGTTGAAGCGGATCGCGCCCATCAGCACCATGAATTCGCCGACGAAACCCGACGTGCCCGGCAGACCGATGTTGGCCATCGAGAACAGCATCACGAAAGCGGCAAAGCGCGGCATCGTGTTGGCGACGCCGCCGTATTCGGCGATCGACGCGGATTTCGTGCGGTCGTAGAGCATGCCGGTGCACAACAGCATCGCGCCGGACACCACGCCGTACGAGATCATCTGCACGATTGCGCCGGACTGGCCGAAGCGGTTGAAAACGAACAGACCGAGCGTGACGAGGCCCATATGCGCGACCGTCGAATACGCGAGCAGGCGGCGCATGTCGGTCTGCACGAGTGCGAGCAGGCTCGAATAGATCACCGCGACGAGCGACAGCGTGATCATCATCGGCGCGAAGAAATGGCTCGCTTGCGGCGCGATCGGCAGCGCGAAACGCAGCAGACCGTAACCGCCGATCTTCAGCATGCCGATCATCACCGCGGCGCCCGTCGGGCCGTCGAGGTGCACGTCGGGCAGCCACGTGTGCAGCGGCCACATCGGCACCTTCACGCCGAACGCGGCAAGGAAGCCGAGGAAGATCAGCGCCTGCGGCACCATGTCGAGGTGCGCTTCGCGCCACACGGCGAGGTCGAAGCTATGCGTCTGGCTATACAGGTAGAGCAGCGACATCAGCATCATCAGCGAACCGAGGAACGACACGAAGAAGAACTTCACCGCCGCATACGTGCGGTTCTTGTGACCGTAGGTGCCGATCAGCAGATACAGCGGGATCAGCGTCGCCTCGAACGCAATGAAGAACATCATGCCGTCGAGGGACGTGAACACACCCTGCATGAAGCCCGATAGCATCAGGAACGCGCCGAAGTACTGGGCGGTGCGCTGCGTGATCGACTCCCACGATGCGATCACGATGATGATCGTCGTCAGCGCGGTCAGCGCGACCAGCCACAGCGAAATCCCGTCGATTCCCACATGCCATGCGATATCGAACGTCGGCGACCAGCGGACGTTCTCGACGAACTGCATCGAGGTCACGTCGTTACGGAAACTGGCCACGAGCGGGATCACCGGCAAGAAACCCGCCACCGCGCCGATCAGCGCGAGCCAGCGCGTGCGATCACGCGCCGCGTCCGACCCGGCGCGCAGAACGACGAACCCGGCGACGATGGGGATCCAGATGAGAAGACTTAGGAGAGGCAATGGCATGTGCTCTGTCAAAACTTGAAGTACAAAACGCCGCGTCAACGCCCCCTGAAACAAGCAGACATTGAAATGGAAATGTAAGTTTGGGTTCGCTGAAATTGACGCGTGGAGGGGATTCCCGCTACACGTTTACCCGCAGCCAACTGACCAAGGGTGGGAGATTACCAAGATAAGAATAATTTTGCATCGCAACAGCCGCGAAATCCGCGCCACAATACATTGTTGCGACGTGGGCGCTTGCAAAATGCATCGAAATGTGCGCTTGCACATTGTTACAAAGGCGTCGTTAGGCCTTGGCAGTTTGGCAGCAAAAGCTGGCAATTAGCCGGAGGTTGGCCGCTGTTAGACATTCGCTGTTTATGGGGCTGGTTCGACTGGAACGGATCGTGCGGTCGAGTGCTTTTTGACGGTCGGGCACGAGCGGCAGCCAAACAAAAATTTGCCTCGCCGGCGATAAAAAAATTTTAGTGCGGGCGGTCTAAACCGACCGGCGAGGAGGTCGCTAGCGGTGCCGCGCGCCTCGATCAAGGTGCGCCGAAACTGTTCCGCTCCAGGCGCACGAATCTTCCATTTTCCTTACGCAGACCAGCGCCGCGCGATTGTAACTGCTGCAGAAACTCGCGCGGCGAGGCACACTCAATTCGCGCAACGGGCTCCCCTCGCCCGACTCCTTTTCCGGACCTCCTCGCATGGCGCTTCGTGACGACGTCGTACCCGCACTCGAATGCCGCGGCCTGAGCAAGCGGTACGGCACCGGCCGCATCGTGCTCGCGCAGCTCGACTTCACACTCGCTGCGGGCGAGTTCGTCGCGATCATGGGCGACTCGGGCGTCGGCAAGTCGACATTGCTCAACCTGATCGCCGGGCTCGACCGCGCCGATAGCGGCAGCGTGCTAATCGACGGACGCCCGGTCGAACAACTCGACGACAACGCCGCGACGCGACTGCGGCGCCAGAAGCTCGGCTTCGTGTTCCAGGCGTTTCACGTGCTGCCGCATCTGACGCTCGTGCAGAACGTCGCGCTGCCACTGCTGCTCAATGATCTACCGACGGCCGCCGCGCTCGACATGCTCGCGGCGGTCGGCCTCGGTGGACGCGGCGACGACTTTCCGCGCGATCTCTCCGGCGGCGAGTTGCAGCGTGTAGCCATTGCACGCGCACTCGTGCATCGTCCGACGCTGCTTCTCGCCGACGAACCGACCGGCAACCTCGACCCTGCCACCGCGCGCGACGTGCTCGGCCTGTTCCGCGCGCAAAGCAAGGCGACCGGCGCGGCGACGATCATGGTCACGCATTCGGAGGCCGCGGCCGCCGTGGCGGACCGCGTGTTGATCCTCAGCGAGGGCGGCTTGCATGGCGCGCGCGATAAGGCCGCGAACGTCGCGCACGCCGCGGCCCGCTCGACCCACGATGGCCGTTGACCTTCGTCCACTGCCGCGCGCGCCGGGATATCGTGTTCTCGCGCGCTGGCTGATGGTCGCGGAATGGCGCAGTCATCGCGGACGCGCACTCGTCGCCATCGCGACGATCGCGCTAGGCGTCGCGCTCGGCTACGCGGTGCAATTGATCAACAGCGCCGCCTTCAACGAATTCTCGGCGGCCGCGCGCAGTCTGTCAGGCGAAGCGGATCTGCAGGTGCGCGGCGCGCAGCCTTTCGTCGACGAGTCCCTCTATCCGCGACTCGCCAACGAACCGGGCGTGGTGCTGGCGAGTCCCGTGCTCGCGCTCGACGTCGCGGTGCCGGGCCGCACCGGTGCACTGCCCGTTCTCGGCATCGACGTCTTCAAGGCGAGGTCGATCACGCCCGATCTGATCGGCGTGCCCTCGCCCGATCGCCCGTTCGACACGCTCGCCTCCGATGCGATATTTCTGTCGACGGCCGCGCAGCAATGGCTGAACGTCAAGACCGGCGACGACGTCACGCTACGCAGCGGTACGTCGGATCTGCATCTGCGCGTCGCGGGTGGGCTCGTGCGCACGCGCCCGGGTCAACGGCTCGCCGTGATGGACATCGCCGCCGCGCAATGGCGATTCGGCAAGGTGGGCAAGCTGACGCGCGTTGACGTGCAACTCGCACGCGGCGTCGATCGGCAACGCTTCAAACGCGATCTGCAACAGCTGCTCGGCAGCACATGGGTAGTCGCCGAGACGCGCGACACTGAGAGCCGCACCGATCGCCTGTCGCGTGCTTACCGGATCAACATGAACGTGCTCGCGCTGGTCGCGCTGTTCACGGGCGCGTTCCTCGTGTTTTCGACTCAGGCACTCGGTGTCGTGCGACGCCGATCGCAATTCGCGATGCTGCGCGTGCTCGGCCTCACGCGCGCTCAGCTATTGCGGCAGATCCTGCTTGAAGGCGCGCTGCTCGGGTTGCTCGGCTCGTTGTGTGGACTTGCGCTCGGCTACGCGATGGCCAGCGGTGCGCTGCGCTTCTTCGGCAGCGATCTCGGCGGCGGCTATTTTCCGGGCGTGCAACCGCGAGTCGGTTTCGAGCCGCTCGCGAGCGCCGTGTTTCTCGCGCTCGGGGTCGCGGTGTCGGTGTTGGGCAGCGTAGCGCCCGCTATCGACGCGGCGCGCGCACGGCCTGCCCCGGCACTCAAGGCCGGTGCCGAGGAAAGCGCATTGGCGCGGCTCGCCACGCCGTGGCCGGCGTTCGGCTGTTTGCTGGCGGCCGCCGCGCTGACGCGCGTGCCGCCGTGGTTCGATGCGCCGATCGCCGGTTATCTGGCGGTCGCGTTGCTGCTCGTCGGCGGCATTGCGCTGATGCCGCGCGTGACCGCGCTGATATTCGGCGCGGCAGGCCGCGCGCGCGGCACGCGACGCCGCGCGGGCGCGACGGGCACGCTCGCGATTGCGCGTCTCGCGAATGCGCCGGGGCAGGCGTCAATCGCGATGGGCGGCGTGCTGTCGAGCTTCGCGCTGATCGTCGCGATGGCGATCATGGTGGCCAGCTTCCGCGTGTCTGTCGACGACTGGATCACGCATCTGCTGTCCGCCGATCTGTATGTGCGCGTAGCGTCGGGCGGCAATAGCGGCGACAGTGGCGGCTTGCGGCCCGACGAACAGACGCGCATCGCGACGGTGCCCGGCATCGGCAACGCCGCGTTCGCGCGCATCACACATCTGACGCTCGATCCCGCGCGCCCGGATGTCGCGCTGCTCGCCCGCGAAATCGACGCGAACGATCCGGGCGCGACTCTGCAGATGACCGGCGCGGTGCTGCCGCCGTCCGCGCTTCGCGCCGGCGACATACCTATTTGGGTTTCCGAAGCAATGATCGACCTGTATGGGTATGAGTTAGGTCAACGTGTGCGGTTGTCGCTCGGCGAGCATGGCCAGACGTTCGTCGTAGCCGGCGTCTGGCGCGACTACGCGCGACAGAGCGGCGCGATCCAGATACGGCTTGCCGATTATCGGCGGCTGACCGGCGACTCCACCGCAACCGATGTCGCCGTGACCGTCGAGCCGGGCGTGAATGTCGAACGCGTCGTCGCAAGTTTGAAGGCGCTGCCGTTCGGCGCTTCGCTCGAGGTGTCGCAACCGGGCGAGATCCGAGCGCGCACGCTGGTGATCTTCGATCGCAGTTTCGCGGTCACGTATCTGCTCGAGGCGGTGGCGATCGTGATCGGATTGTTCGGCGTCGCAGCGACGTTTTCCGCGCAGACGCTCGCGCGCGCCCGTGAGTTCGGGATGTTGCGCCACGTCGGGGTGACGCGCGCGCAGATTCTCGCGATCCTCGCTTCGGAGGGCGGTCTGCTCACCGCATGCGGCATTGCGCTCGGTTTCGCGCTTGGTTTCGCGATCAGCCTGATTCTCGTGTTCGTCGTCAATCCGCAGTCGTTTCACTGGAGCATGTCGCTGCATGTACCGTGGTTCGTGCTGGGCACAGTCGCGTTGGTAATGCTGGTGCTGTCGTGTACGACGGCGGTGGTCGCGGGACGCGGCGCGGTGTCGGTGGATGCAGTGCGCGCGGTGAAGGAGGACTGGTGATGCCAGCTGCGCGGCGTGCGTGGAAAATGCGGTTGATCCGGGATAGCGCGGCCATTCGCGAGCTTTGCTCTGCGCTTGATGGCTGCGCGACGTGCATCGCGCGCCGACACGGCGGGTCACCTCCGCGGCGCCTTCAGCTTTTTTTCCGAGGGCTACTTTGGATTGGCATAGCCGCTGTGTCGCCCTCTTTCGCCGCTAGTAGCGACTCCACTGGATCCACCCCGGTCGCCTTCGCGGCAGTCACGCCAGACCATCCGATCTCGTTTCCGCGGGACAGCGGTGCTCATCCGGCTTTCCGCACCGAATGGTGGTACGCGACAGGCTGGCTCACGACGCCCGACAACCGACCGCTCGGATTCCAGATCACGTTCTTCCGTACGGCGACTGGTCACGATGCCGCCGATCCAAGCGATTTCGCCCCGTCGCAACTGATCATCGCGCACGCTGCGCTGAGCGATCCGGCCATCGGACACCTCGTTCACGATCAACGCATCGCTCGGCAGGGTCTCGGGCTCGCCTACGCGAAGACCGCCAACACCGACGTCAAACTCGACGCCTGGAAAATGATTCGCGCCGCGGACGGCCACTACGACGTCACCGTCGATGCAAGTGGATTCTCGCTACACCTCCAACTCACGCCAACGCAGCCTCCGCTGATTCAGGGCGAGCGCGGTTACTCGCGCAAAGGACCGCGGCCCGAACAGGCGAGCTATTACTACAGCGAACCGCAACTCCGCGTGACGGGCACTGTGGTGCGCCCAGCCGGAGGTGGAAACGACACGACGCGCGATGCAGCAGTGACGGGGACCGCGTGGCTCGATCACGAGTGGTCGAGCACGTTGCTCGCCGCCAATGCGGTCGGTTGGGATTGGCTCGGGGCCAATTTGACGGACGGCTCGGCGCTAATGGCATTCAAGATCCGCAGCCGCGACGGACATGCAATATGGGCCCACGCGACGCTTCGCAGACCCGATGGTCAGGTAACGAATTTCGACCCCGGTGAAGTCGACTTCACGCCGCGTCGCATGTGGCGCTCGCCGCACACGAATACTTCGTATCCGGTCTCGATGACGGTTAGAGCGGGAACGCTGACATGGCAACTCGATCCGCTGATGGACGATCAGGAACTCGACTCACGACAGTCGACCGGTGCCGTGTATTGGGAAGGCGCGGTACGGGTGAGTCAACAGAATGCGGATGTAGGGCGAGCCTATCTGGAACTGACGGGTTACGCGGATGCGTTGCGGATCGGAAAGTAGTGAAGCGCGCAAAGTCGGCCGCGTAAACGCAAAAACCCCACCGCGGCGGGTGGGGTTTCTGACTGGGGAGGAGCCTGACGATTACCTACTTTCACACGGGCAATCCGCACTATCATCGGCGTGGAGTCGTTTCACGGTCCTGTTCGGGATGGGAAGGGGTGGGA
>NZ_JACHDM010000027.1:0-84186 GCF_014201065.1 Paraburkholderia sp. Cpub6 | reverse complement strand
GGCTCCGACCGTCTCGTTTCATGAGCAATCCTGTCAGTAACTCTCGATCAAGCATAGACCATATGTCCGCTAAATTCCTGACCTATGAGTAATGCAAGCCGATATTTTTGGCTTAACGAATTCATGAGGAGAGCGCCCATGCAAAAATGGCCTCGATGGGTAAGAGTTCATTGATATGTGCGACTTTCGCCATTCCTCTCTGGCTCGGGCAGGAGAGACGTAGGCGTAAAGCGGCCAAAGTGTATGATCTTCCAAAATGCTGCTTACATCCGAGAATGGGCCAGAGGGAATAACCTTGGCGAAAAACCACGCACGTTGTCCGAGCGGATCCTTTCTGAATTGGGAGTTGTCGAAGAGGAGTTCAAGTGTGAAGGTGGCAGATCGGTGCACGTTGAGGTGTCCTATCGCGGCAGCGAACGCCTGCAGTGTGGCTCCGCCAGGGACCGAGGGTACGATGCAAATGGACACGCTGTCTCCTTTCTGGCGAGTACCAGACGCCGAAGCGGTCGTCAGTCGTGCTGACGGGCGTCTGGCGTTTTCAGTAGCATCTACGAGTGTGGTTTGTTGGCCGACTTGGGTTTCACGAGTTGCTCGGCGCCCGCTGTCAGGGCTGAACGGTTAGCATTTGCACGCGCAGCAGGGCCGGTCGCCGCCTCTTTCTGCTCCAGCGCAGCTTGCTGTGCTTGCGCCGCGCGTTGCTGTCGCCGGCGATACATGACGTCGGCTTGCCTGGATCGGCTGGCGCGAGGCTTGGGTAACTTGTCTTTCGCTCCTCGTCCCTTTTTTTCTGATGTGGCTTTGGGTGCCGCTTCCGACGGTGCGCTTGCTTGCGTGGTGGACGGGCTAGGAGAGGACAGCTCCATTCCCCACCAGTCAGCAAACCGAGTTACGTCGATGTCTTTCGTCACCGCTAGCCGATTAAGGTCTCTTTTCACGAGTCCTTCGATCGTATTGCGGTATTTGTTCATCTTCGCGCTTTCGTACACGAGATTGATATCGTCAAAGGGAATGCTCGTAGAACGGCTGCGAAGACTCTTTTCCTGGATGGCGGCCCAGAGCTTATCGAAATAGTCGGGCACGCCACCCGTACAGCGATAGAATTCCTTGATCGTCCGTTCATCTACCGGGAAGCCCAGAGGGAGCAACGCAAACTCGAGCTTTCCCTTGACGTAGATTTTCCACGCCTCGTCGTTTTCGTCAAATGCAGGCCACAATTCAAAGTCTCCCCCCGAGTAGAGGCGTCTTGTGTCCTGTGCGGATTCTGTAAACCTATCAAATCCGTTCGGGTTTCCAATCAATACAATTGGTATTCCGAAATTAAGGAGGCGGAGAAAGAAAAGCAAAACGAGATCCTGATCGCCGGAGAAATTTCTGAGCTGAATTTCATCGATGACCAGAACCCCGCAATAAAGCTGGCTCAGGATCTGCCCAATTTTGACCATCAGCTTTTCGGTCGTCATTCTAGACTTCGGGCCGCCATACATCTCGTAGTAGTTGGTGTCTCCCGTTGCCGAATCGATTGCCTGAAGTATGTTATCCAGGAAGCCGAGTCGCGAGGTGTCACCGCTCATCTGAACAGAAAGATGGACAAGCTGGAGTTGCTGCTCCCAGCCCCCTTCGACACTCGGGCCGTGCACATGCGTCTTCTTGTAGAGTTCGAGCGGCCTCGCGACCATCAAGCTCTTCCCGAGTCCCGTAATTCCCGATATCACCATCGCGCGCGCGAAGCTAGAAAACCATGGGGCGGTTCTTAGCTCATCGGGCTTGATCTGGGCAATGGCACGACGCCGCGCCCTTTTGCATGCCAGGAATGGGTTGCGTTCGATGTAGCCAGCCCTGATCAGCTTCTGCAGGGCGTACGCGATCTGGACCGCGTCAGGTGTTGGGACAAAATGAGTCTTAACCATCTCCAGGTAATCGGCACGCTGGCGTACGATAACCTCCTGCCATCGTAACTTGTCCAATGGGCGATTGACCAGTCTGGAAGGCATCTCATCGATGTCAATGAACCCCCCTGTAACATCGAGCAGCACGTTAGGACCATAGGCCATGCGTAGCGCCTCGTCGGACGTGAGCGTAGGTTCAGCTTTTTGCTTCATGGTTGTCTCCATTCTGGAACTGATGAATTGCCGCCATGACGTCATCGTCCACCTCGCCATGGTCATACGACTGCTTGGGACGCGAGGAGGCTTGCGCGGCAATGGGACTGGCTTCTGGAACGGCTTGAGGGGAACGTTGGCAACTTGAGGCGGACGGCACTGGAGAGGCCGATAGCCCTGACTTATCGAGAATTTCGCCTTCCGCGCGTCGTGCCTCCGCCCGGTTGGTTGGTTCCGGTTGTGCTTGAGGCGGAGGATTACACGCTGTCTCTGCACGGGCCGTTTCGATTGCGGCATCGGCTAATGCATCCCGTTCGGCGATACGGTCGAACGCGGTCTGCTGGGCGTGTGCTTCATTGCGCAGCAATGTCAGTTGGTCCCGATCCTGGATCAATAGCACTTCCTGGAGCGTGCAACGTTCTACAATCCAGCGGTCAGGATGGATGTTTTCCAGCTTCTGGAGGCCATGGTCGCGTGTGCGGAACCACGCAACACGCAGGTCGTTCGGGTCGAGGGAAATTTCCGCTGGGATGACCCGGCGACGTGCTGCATTGAGCAAACCCGCTTCGCGCAGATGGGTGCCCATGAAGCGACATCGCTCCACAAATTCCTTTTTGGCACCTCGATCAGGCCGATGCAGGTAAATTCCGTGGTCAGTTATGGTGGCAGCGAATGACGGCAGCATGTGGACACGGATGGTGTCCGCGTCAGGCGGCTTGCCGTTGACGTACCCGTGCTTGACCAGCCAGCGGAAGACGTCCATGCGCGTTGCGGTCACATCAAGTTCCGCGCGCATTTCTCCCGTTATGAGGTGTGGCACTGGCTGTTCGCAGTTGTGATACAGGATGCGCCTGATGTGGTGGCGCACATATTGAGGGTAGGTGAGAACCGCTAACGTTGGCCGGCGGGGTGCTCCATAGGGCGGGTGTGTCGCACCGGGCAGATTTTGATCGACTTCGACGTGGCGGACATGATGCTCGCCCTCGATGGGACCTTTCGCGCGGCCGTTAGCCGCTGGCGCATATTCAATCCACCCTTCCCACGCTCCCAGATAGACGCGGATCGTCTCGCCATTGCGACCCTCGCCATTGTCCAATGTGAGCTTATCGAACCGGACGGATGGAACCTGATCTTCTGTGATGCCAGGAATGCCGAACTTTTCGCCCCACTCTGCCTTGGGCAAAGCTGCGTGCGCTGCCGCCTGCAATTGCACTTGTGCGGAAGGTGGCTCGAGGCCAATATACATGCCGCAAATGACTTCGCTTTTTGCATCCATAACGGGCAATACGGTCGCACACCCCAGTTCAATGGAGGAAGAGATCACGGATCGAAGCTTGACATCCCCGCCGCTGGAGTCTGACCAGCCACGCTGTCCGATAACTAGAACGTCCTCGGCCGAAGCGCCATGCATTCCAGAATGGTTAAGCTGGTACTCATGTTCGCCTAACATCCGGCGGGTCGCCGATTGCGACGGATCCTTGGACGGCCCCCAGTATCGGTATTGTCTTCTTGTCGGTTTTGAGTTCGCATCCAGGAGTTTGACTTTGTTCCCGTCTTCCGATTTGTGTTCGGGATCCGCATAGAAGTGGCCCATTGTTTCAAGGTAAGCCGCTTCCGTTGTCCTCCCGTCGGTGAGGAAGCATTGCCATCCGCACTCGAGCTTTAGCTTGTCGATTTCCGACAAGGGATAGCCTGTGCTCGCGCGGTCGGCCGCCTTGTCAATTGCGTTGCGTCTTCCCAACTTCGTGTTCTGCGGTTTGTCTACACCGCGTCCACCATTGCTGGCCGTCCGCCCGAGGAGTGCATTTTTCTGGCCACCCGCCCAGAGCCGGTGTAACGCATCATAAAGAAAGGCCTCCTTGTGCGGCCCCGTTTGCGCTGCCTTACGGATCCATGCTGCGTAACTGCCCGTCGACAGGGCTTCAAAGGTCGATGCCTGTTCGATGAACGGTTGTATGGCGTCGTAGGCAAGATTACGCACTCTGAGGATCTTGCATGGATTTTCGGGTGTGCCGCCGAACCACCGGTTCAGGTCTTCATCCGTATTCTTCCAGAGTTCAGGGACTTCAAAATCACCGATGCGCAGCAGACCCTGGTCCAGCCAGGCTTGCAGCCGCTCGGCCGCCTGGAACTTCGGGCCGCGCGCGTACCTGCGCTTGCCGTCGAATGGAAGCGGTATCAACCAGTAGCCGTCGCCATTCCAGGTCAGGACGCGTTGGATTGTCTGGTAAGGCGGCAGATCGCCGGTTGGGATGAGGGTCGAACCGACCGGAATGCTGTTCATGGCGTCACTCCCAGAATCAGGCTGCGCAGGGATTCGCGGAAGGCGCGGCCGCCCGGAACGAAGCATTCCAGATGGAAGATGTCACGGCGTGGATCAACGTCGACTTTCTGTAGCCATTGCATGTACCTGAGAACGGTCCACGCGGTGAGTGGCGGAATCGCCAGGAGAGAACTGGCCAGATTGACCGCGTTACAAGGCGTATCGATTTCCAGGCGGCGCAGCAGAAAATCTTCAACGCGCTTGACTAGGTCGGGAGCCACATCGCGTCGGATTGTATTTACGGAAAATGACCAGACCTCCAGGTTAGACACCAGGGTTCGGCTGAAATGACTGCGATCAAACTGGAAAAAGCGCATGTCGTTTGCCATCGCATAGGCCTGCGCGCGAGCGACGTCGCCGTTGGAATGAGGCATTGCTACATCAGATTTTTTGATCGCACGTCCGCACGCTAGCAAGCAACTCTGAGGATAATCGTGTTCACCATATGTGATATTGAGCGTGACTTCCGGTACAAACCCTTCGCCGGCTCGCCGACGAAGGAGCTTTCGCTCATGCTCGTCGGACGCTATATCCAACAGTCCGTGACATGTCCGCTGCGTTGGTTTGCCGAGTGGCCAATCAGAAAGTGGGTGCGGGTGTGGGAATGGCCATAGCGGAAAGTTCTCCCTGGCATCCATTCCGCCAATCCACAATGCAATTAGCGCGGCTATTCTGTCTTCACGCTGCCGAAAACAGCTCCCGCGACGATAGCCGGGCATCGGACCTGTCGCCTGCACCCCGAAGTAGGTGCAGTTGCCTCGAGTCAATTGCCACATTGGCACGTAGTTGTCGAAATGTCCCTGGCCGGCACCGCTTTCTATCTTTGACCTTAGCGATCGGGAATTCATATCGCTTCCTGTTCATGGCGAAAGGAATTCAACTTCGCGATATCCGAGCGATGGCGCTGACTACACCCGGTGGGCGCGTCAGGTTCGCTCGTTCTCGCGGACGGGAGATCGGACCGCGTGGTCAGCGCAAATCGCGTTTTCTTGTGGCAAATCTGCGATATACGTGCAGAAACTGCGGGACGCTCACAAGATTTCCACAAGACGGAGGTGAGTTGGACCATGCTCGGTCAATGTCAATCAATTTTTGATGAATACGTTTGAACATTAATGCCTGCAATTCGTCCCGGTACGCGGCGTTTTCGGAGAAACGGTGTGGGGGCAAAGGGGTTTTTGACAGTTCACAACGGACTTTCCACACGGCAAGCCGTCCCGGCGCGCACGATCAGCGTAGATACTGGCCAACTCGACGACGGATCGGTAGGCCTCCGTTTTCACGGCTATGTAATCGGCGATCAGCGCGACATAGGAAAATTCTCCGTTTTGAGGGCGGACAGACATCGCGGGCTGACGGCCATAGCTTCTGAACGGTCCGGTAAGCGTCCGCCGGTGGAGCGTCTTGGGCGGAACTTTTGGCAGGCCAAACGGCTGGTATGTATCGTAGGTTCGGAAGGGGATCATCGTATTCTCCACACCCGCCTTCTCAGCGCGGGCTTCGGTCGGGCATGACTGAAGGGCGTCCGGACTTGCGCGCGCTGCTCGCACGCAGGTCTACCAGGGACACGGTCTATCCAGCGAAGGGAGAAACGACGACTTGCCTTCGAGTGCTGAAGTTTCTGGAAACGGCCAGCACGCATTGAAGTAGCGGCAAAAGAATCACCGCTTCCGCCGGTTGACAAGCAGCGGAAAGAGAACCACACTGATTCTGTCGAGCGGGAACTTGACGCAAGAAGCAGTGCGGAACCGCCTGGGTGTCGGAACCCGGGCGTTTTCGTTTCTGGACCCTTCTTAATGGTCGTTTTACTTCATCGATACACCTCCATGTCGGTCGGAATTCGTTACGTATTCTGCTTTCGGCACGTTATTGCCGACGTTGCTCGCAACCAGGCGATGACATCATGTGTCATCGCGAAGCGCCCCCGTCGATGGGGTATGTGAAAGGTGGCGACCGGAACCGTGTTGCGTTCGACGGCCTTGCTGAATGCTCGGGCGCTGGCGTAACCAAGCACATGCCAGAGGGCCGAGCCACCGAGAAGCGGGCCGTGTCGCGTCGCGAGGGAGTCGACCACTGTGTCAGCCTGTTCGTGTTCAACATTCAGATCTTTCATGGCAGTCGTGTCCCTGTGCTCTGTGTCGCGGAATGTCGCGTCTTGTCGCTATCAGTGGCGAATGCGAATTGGCCTCTGTAGGGGATTAAAGGACAGTCGGGCCCTATAGGCGAACACAGAATTGCATGGCAAAAAGTGTGTGCGGATGGAGGGGGCCATGGATTTCATCGCATTTTCACCAGTCGGCCGGGAGAGTCCGCGTCGCGGCTACCACTATCTGTTTCGGTGCGAAAGTTTCGACGTTCCAGGTGAAGGAGGCCGCGCGTCGGCCGTGTCGACCTTGCGGCTGAATTTCCTTCAGAAGGCAGCCCTGATCGCAACGGGTGAAGCTTGTCTGTCCCGCGCAGCGGACAAGCTTGCGCCGAGCGGCGCCACCTTCCGCGCAAGGCGGAATCGCTGGTTACGGCTTCATCAACTCTCCGAATTCGACGCATCCAGCAGGCGACAGAACGGCGCCATAGCGACTTGCCTGCGCGAACTAGGACAGGTCGCGCACAGTGCCGTTCTGGATATGCTGAGTGACGATAACGCGCCGCTATGGCGATTGCTCTCGGAAGATGACTGGACAGCGCAGAGGCTGGATTTGCTTGCACCCCAAATCGCAAATCTGCAGGACGCTTCGCGCGACCTTTGGTCCCCGGTCTTGTCAGATGAAATATGGAAGGAACTTATAAGTCCGACGTTGGTGGGCGGGATGCCTTCGATCGCCACGGCCGAGATGCTCTGGTTTCGCCTCCGGCGTGCACAGATTATTGGCAATCCGTACGAATACGCGCGAGCGTTCCGTAAAGTAAGGGTGGCATCATGCGAAATGTCGAACGAGGCTTGGATGGCTATTTACAGGAATCTGGGGCAGATGTTTCCTGAAGCGTTGCCGTGCCTTGAGACGACTGACTGGCTGTTTCTCAAAGCTTTGTGGAATCAGCTAGCGATATTCCTGCAAGCTTGGGAGTCCAGAATCTGGCTCCGCGCCGGTGATAGACATACGTTCCATCCGATCGGAATGGGACTGGCAGCGAATCTGGGTGAAGTCGTTGTCGGCTTGATTGCAAGCGGCCGGGTTCCAGCCCGGCTAAGATTCCCGCCTATTCAGCGGCCCGCATATTGCTCGAGGCAGGGTGAACTGGACCTTGTCGTCAACGGTACCTCCATCGCGATGGGCGATTCGCCGCTTAGACGCTTACTTGAGTAGGCGCCTACTCCGCTACTCCCTCTTTACCAAAGAGGTAAATCAGCCATCCTGTTCGACGGCGCGAGATGGACGGCCGGCTATTTCCCGGAAAGCATCATAGGCGCAGCGGTTTTTAGCTGGCACCAAAACTCCCCTCCACAAACGCACGCGCCTCGTTCTGGCCGGTGCGCGCATAGGCGGCTGTCGTCTGTACCGACGCGTGCCCCAGCAGCGCCTGCGCGACCGGTAACGGCACGTCGTGGTCGACCACCAGCGTGCGCGCGTAGCCGTGCCGCAGCCAGTGGGTGGAGGCCCGCTCGAGCGCCGCGCGCATCGCGCGGTCCGCCGCCGGCACGCGGGCCGCAGCCAGCGCAAACAGGGCCCGGACCTCGTCGTAGAGGCCGCTAGCGCCCAGCGCCGGGCCACGCTCGCTGTGGATCAGCGGCAGGCGTTCCGCGGCGGGCGGATCGGCCGGCAGTCCCATAGCGTTCCGGTAGGCCCGCAGTGCGGGCAGGCAGGCGCCGGGCAACGGGATCGCGCGCAGCCGGTTTCCTTTACCCAGCACGTGCAGGGTCCACTGCCGCGCGTCGTCGACTTCGACGTGGGGCAGCGCGGGTTCCTCCTGCCAGACCAGTTCCGCGAGCCGCACGCCACCGTAGCGGTACAGCGTCCAGATCGCGCGGCGCCGCATCCAGAGCACCGGCGGTACCCCGGCCGGCGCGTCACCGGCGGCGACCGCGTCGCAGTGCGTGAGCGCGGCGGCGGACAGGAACCGCACGGGGGTCCAGGTCATGCGCGCGCGGCGCCCGGCGGCCAGGCCCTCGGCGGGATTGACCGTCAGATAGCCCACGCGGTGCCACCACGCAAACAGGCTCGAGATCGCGGCGAGCGCGCGGGACACGCTCGCCGGCGCCGGCCGCGTGACGGCGCCCGCCGCGTCCTGCCGGGGCGCCTGCAGGGCGTCGCGGTACGCAATCAGGTCCTGCCGGGTGAGATCCGAGAAAGGCCCGAGGCCCTCGCGCCGGCACCAGGCGGCGAGGCGCCGCAGTTCCGACAGGTAGGCGCGCAGCGTGTGCGGGGAGTGCGACGCGCGCTCCCGCAGGAACAGTTTCGCTGCCTGCGCGTCGTCGGAGACCCCCAGCGTGTTGGTCAGCGGCACTTGGTTCGCGAAGCGGCCGGCGCGCGCGAGCCACGCCGGCTCCACCCCGGCCGGCAGCGGCGCGAGGTCCTGGCTGGGCGCCCCCGTGCGCGTGACGGCGGTGCCTTCACGCGCGTTCCCGGCGGTGTCATCCGGCGCTGCGGCACGGAAGCGCCGACGGTGCTGGCGCAGGGCGCGCTCAAGCACGGTGGCGGCGGAGGGGGCCGCGACTTCCGGCACAACCCGCAGCCGCCCGCGCTCCCAGTACTCGATGGCGGTGTCGTGCTCGAGCAGCAGCGCGAACACGGCGGGGTGCTCGCGCTTCGCGTCGGCCAGCGACGGGCAGCCGCGTTTGAGCGCCGCGAGCGTCCAGCGGCAATACAGCGGGTGGCCGAGCGCGTGAGCCAGATACCCGAGCGCGGCGTCGACGGAATCGGGCAGACGCTGCGGGGGCCGGCAGCCGGTGTCGAGCCAGTCGGACGGGTTCATCGCGCTTTCCGCGCCGCGGCCGGCCTGTGTCCGGATGGGCGGGCACCACCGGCGAGGCCAGACTCGGCGGCATGAGCCGTTTTCGCAGCGGGGCGTGCCCGGCGGCGGGCGGCCGACGAGGGTCCTGGCGTGGCCGCACTGCCCACCAGCGCCAGCGTCTGGCGTTGCTGCTCCACGACCGTCACGAGGGCCGCCGCTTCGGCCGCCGCCTGCTGCTGGGCCTGGCGCTGCGCCGCCAGTTCCGTGAGCAGCCGCTCGCGCAGTGCCTCCAGCGCGCCCAGGCGCTCCGCCGCCCGGGCGAGTTCGGCTTCGAGGCGCTGCCGTTCGGTCTGAAGCGTCTCGCGCTGGTGCGCGGTTTCGCGCAGCAGCTGTTTTGAGAGGCCGTCATAACGCGCGCGTTCCGTGGCCAGTTCGCGGGTGTGCTGGCGCCCGGATTCGGCCGCCGCGGCTTCCACGGCCGCGAGCTGCGCGCGCAGCGTGGCCACGGCGTCTTCCGCGGCGGCGCTCCGGGCACCGGCCGCCTCAAACCCGGCGCGGGCGACCGCCAGCTCCGCATCGCGCGCACTGAGCTGGCTGCGCACGTCGGTGAGTTCGACCCGCAGCAGTTCGACCTTCAGCCCGGCATTGCGCTGCGCTTCGGTGGAGGCTTCCACCCTGGCTTCTGTCTCGCGACGCAGCCGCACGATGCCGTCGAGCTGGGTGGCGACGGCCGCTTCCCACAGCGCGCGCATCTGCGCGGCGATCTCTGCTGGCACGTCGGGCACCGCGAAGCCAGTCAGGCCCGCCTGCACCAGTTCCGCCTCGATGGCGTTCAGGTGCCGTGACAGCGTCGCGGGGTCACCGGCGCCCAGCCGCGCGCGCAGCTTCCGGACTGACACGATGCGGCGGAAGCGCGCGTCGGACGCGGGCGCGGTCTCGCCCGCTTCGGCGAGCATCGCGAGCACGGTGCTGCGGATCGCATCGGGGGTGACGGCGGCGGGGCGGGCCATGAAGAACTCCGGGAAACCCGCACGGCAGCACGGCAGCGCGCCGGGGCGACGGGCGGAAGCCGCGGCACGGGGCGCAGGGCGGGATTTCCACATTAGATTACGCACAGGCCTGACGCAAGAAAACCCGATTCCGCGCGGTTAAAAACACGCTTGCCGCGATAAACGCCCTTATCGCGGCCAGCGCACGACTTCGCCCGACGCCCGAAGCCGCAGCCGACAATTGGTCACCGTGGCGCGTGGGACAGGCATCGACGCAGGGTTAAGCACTGCGGGATGGGACCCACTTCCGAGCACTTTATTAGTGAGTAAGCTACCTCGTACGGACCTTCAGGAGCGGCAGCTTGCCCGTGCGGACTTCACGAACTCGCACCGTATCCATCAGCGCATCCCGTCTTGAACGCACGTACGCGCGGCGCGAGGGTGTAGCCATCGTAACGACGGAGCAATGCGATGGAGAACACCACGGGAGAGACTGTATCGACGGGCACGCGGCGGCCTCGGCAGGGCGAGGAGTTCTGGCGAGAGATGGTCATGGCATGGAAAGAAAGCGTACCCGTTAGCGTCCTCAGGAACGCGACGATTGCGTCAATGTCCGATTCCGCCAATTGTTTGCCGACCTGATATGTCGCCATGTCACGTACAGCTTCGCGCAGATCGATGCGGCTGCCGTCGTGGAAATAGGGCGCGGTCAGCTCAACGTTGCGCAGCGTCGGCGTCTTGAACGCATGGCGATCGAGCGGATCTTTCGTAAAGTTGGCGCGGCCGTCGTCCGCGTCGGTGCGCGCGTAGCCCCGCGCGGCGAAGTAGTCGGCCGCGAGGCCCATCCGTTCGAACGACTGCCCGCCCAGATTCTTGCCAACGTGGCAGGTCGCGCAATGGTTTGCCTTGAATAACTGGTAGCCGCGCAGTTCCTCGCTATTCAGCACATCCCTGTCGCCGCGCAGGTAAGCATCGAAGCGACTCGGCGTTAGCAGTGTCGTCTCATATTCGGCGATCGCGTCTGTGATGTTCTCGCCTGACCAACCGTCCGGGTACACCCGCAAGAACTGTTGCGTCAGCGATGAGTCCTGTTTCAGCTTATCGATGATCTCACTCCATGACGTGGACGCCATTTCGACCGGATTCAGCGGTGGGCCGCCGGCCTGTTCCTGCAGCGTGGCGGCGCGACCGTCCCAGAACTGCTTGCGGTTGAGTGCCGAGTTGAACACTGTCGGTGCGTTGATTGCACCCAACTGGCCGCCCACGCCGGACGAAACCTTTTTTCCATCTACGCCACCGATCGCTAGCTTGTGGCAGCTCGCACACGATATCGTGTTGTCCGCCGATAGTCGGACATCGTTGAAAAGCTGTTTCCCGAGCGCGACCTTGCCCGCGTCAGTCGGCAAGGAATGTGGCAACGGTTGTACCGGCTCGTTAGCGAACTCTGGTGCAACGCCGGGCGTCGCATATGCGCTGTGTCGCTGTGACGCGATCCAGTCGAGAAGCGCGCGTTGATCGTCGCCGCTCAAGCCGGTGGTCCAGTGTACGAAGCGGAACAGCTTTGGTGGCATGCTGCGTTCGTTCACAACGGTTTCCAGCTTTGCAAGATCGGCTTCGGGGGCCGGTACGCCACTTTCGAGCGCCGCGTACAGGCTGTCGATGCGGAAGTAGGCGAGGCCCGTCTGTATGTCGTGCTCGGCTAGCTGACGAATGCCCGGTAGCGCGGCATAGTTGGGCAGGACAGTTTTCGTCGAGTGGCAGTAATAGCACGCGTTTCGATCCAACACTTCGCGGATGCCGAATGCTTGTGGGGACGCAGCCAGTCTCACGGCCGCTCTTTCCGCATAGTCCTTGTCGTGTATGTACGCGATACCGCTGATGCAGAGATAGCCTATCAGCACGACGGCGATCGACACGATCAGCAGTTTTTTCACTCGCTCTCCTGTTTCGATTTTGGTCGGAATCCCATACCGTTTACATGGGGTAGATCTTGATGTTGATATCGGCTGCAGAGCGATCACGTGCTGATCGTACAGAACGCACAGGAATTGACTGGTTCCGAGACACGCGCGAAGGGGGTGTCTGCCTATATAACGGACGGATCCTGGGCGAAATCAGTGACGTAGTGCCATGCCGAAAAGCGTTCGTCGACTTGTTTGCGGTAGACGGCGGCGCAGTGGATGTCTTCGCTCGGCCTACGCTTGTACAACTCGCACCGACTATGCGTAGTACTTGGCGTTCTCTAGCCACGCCGCTTAAAGCGCGTCGATGTCAGAAGGCTCGCATGCGCATCCTCTATCTGAGCCAAGCCGCGCTCGATCAAACGCGGCTGGAGATAACTAAAGCTTAAGCGTACATGGGCTGCACCGCTCGGTCCATGGTGCTTTCCTTCGACGAGTTTCACATTGTGCTTCCGGCGCACCTCGCCGACCAATTCGGCGGAATCGACGCCTTCGGCAAGCGAGACCCAGAACGAAAATCCACCACTCGGAATCTCGTAATCCGGTTTGCAGAATCGGCAGGCCTGTAACAGCCTATGCATTGCGTCGCGCTTGATCCGGTAGTGCGTCCTTAGGTGTTCGACGTGAGCGTCCAAAGACGACGACTGCAATAAGGCGAGCGCCATATTGCTGACAATGGGACTCACACCTCCATCGCATTTCAGGTGGGCTACGCGGTCGACAATTTCCGGCTCGGCCAGCACCCAGCCTACGCGAAGCCCGGGGCCTGAGATTTTGGAGAAGCTATGCACATTGATGATGTTGCCACCCGCCTGCAGAATCTCGGGTGACGCGCCATCATAGGGCAACTCGCTATAAACCAGGTCCTGCACCAGCCGCACGCCGTTGCGGGACAGTAGAGCCTCCACCTCGACCATATGCCGGTGTGCAAAGTATCGTCCAGTCGGATTGTGGAACGCCGGAGTGGTGTAGTACAACTTGGCTCGCCCCTTTGCGCGCAGCAATGCTTGTTCGAGCAGATCGAGGTTGACACCCGAGGAATCCGCACCTACTTGAACCACCGTCGCCCCCGCAATAGAGAAAATGCGCAACGCGCCGAGATAGGACGGGTCCTCGGTCAGCACGACGTCTCCTGGGTCGATAAAAGCATCGGCGAGCAGTTGCAGGGCTTGTGAAGCGCCGTTCGTCAGAATGACATTGCCACGCGCCATCCGGTACCTTTGGCCAAGCTGTCCGCGCAGTTCGGGAAGGCCATAGGCGTCGGTGTACTGCGGTAGGTCGGAGATACTGACGCCCGTCTCGACGGAAAGCGGGTCCGGCCATTGCAGGCGGGCGAACGTCAAAGGATCGGGAAGCCCATAGGCGAAGTTGACTGTGTCCTTGCCTGAGGTGTAGTCGAATACCCCATAACTGAGCGAAGTGCGACTGCGCATCGACATGACTGGCTTCATCGTTGGTTACGCGGCATCGACGGCGCGCTGGAAGCGCGATTGATATTGGCGGATGAACGAGTCGGCAATCGGCATTCCGAACGGCGGAAATTCGGCCGTTGCTCTGGGAGGCGTAGCCAATAGCGTGGCGTTTGCGCCGAGTGCCGGTGTCCAATTCTCGCCAAAGAACACGTTTCCATAGCGTTCGGCCAGCACTGGCATCACGGGATAGAGCATGCTCAGAAAGACGGATACGTGCACCGGCCGCCACGTTTCCGGGCTCGTGCCGAAGCCCGTCGCGACGAAGTATTCGTCAATCAGATCGAGGGCGTTCCAGAAGCGTACCTGGTCCATCGCGGTGATATAACGTTGGACTATGTCGTCGTGCGCCGGCGTAAGACCGCTTCCATCGACATTCGCCGAGTGCAGTGAATCGCGGCGGAGGGCGCTTTCCCACGCAAGGATGTGCGAAGCCGACCGGATCAGTTCGTCGATCTGGAAATCGTTATTGTTGGTGCCGAACGGCTTGGCAATCCGAGCGAGCGCATAGCGCAACACACTCGGGTCGACCTGCCGGGATACTTCATCTGCCCAGAGTGCATGGTCGCGGCTGGTCGAGAATTTCTCGCCCTCCAATCTGTAGAAATCCTGGATCGAATGATTTGCCGGAAGCGGATAGCCGCGCGCAAGCAGGCTGCCAGTCACGCCGATGGTGTAGTAGAAGCGGTTATCCTGGCCCATGAAAAACAGGAGGCGTGTATTGGGGTCGCGCATCACGGTGTCGTAGTTGACCTCGTCGCGCGCGCACTGCAAGCGGATCCCCGTCTCGAAACACCAAAGCCCTTCGAACCACGTCATCAACGTTTGCCCCGCAATCTTCGCGGGTGCTTCAAGTGTCACACCCCGGTCGAAAATGCGCGACATAGGCAGCGGCCGCAATTCGTCACGCAACCATGCACGCGCTTTACGCTGGATCGTTTGATCCCATTCACTCCCCTTGATCGCATCGTCAAGCATGGCTGCCATGCGAGGGATGTCGAAAACCGCCTGTTCGATGGGGCGAAGCGATAGCGGTTCGCCGCACGACGTGTGGACTGGCGCTCGCAACTTCGAGTGCTGTTGCGCCAAACCGCAGTTTTCGCACAAGTTGCTGTCGGTGGACGCATCGCACGCGGGGCAGAGGCCGACGGCAAGCGAATCGGCCACGAACTCGTCACAGTTTTCACAGTAGAGTTGATGGCCATCACGCACATCAATGTAGCCTGCAGCTTCCAGGTCGCGAAAGATCTTCAGACTGTTCTGCTTGTGCGTAGCGTCCGTTGTTCTGATGAAGACATCGGGCTCGATGTGCATTGCCCGCAAGCAATCCATTATCTCGTCAATATGCAACTGCGCGACTTCGTCAATCGGACGACCGAGCTTGCGCGCCTTCACTACCGTATAGGTGCCGTGCTCGTCCGCACCTGTGACGTGGTAGGCGCGGTGACCTCTCATGCGTTGAAAGCGAACGAAAAGATCGGTGAGCAGATAGACCCCGCCGATATGGCCGAGATGCAGCTTGCCGTTCGGGCAGGGCGGTGCGGGGCAAACGAAAAAAGTGCGTGTGTTCACGTTAGTCCCACCATATCGATAGAAATTTCAGGCTCGCTGCCGGATCGGCATTGCGAATCGCGTGCTCCTGATTCGGCTCGATATAGAGCAGCGTTGAATCTGCGACTGGGCGCGCCTGACCATTCACCTCGAAGACTCCCTTGCCTGAAATGAGTACCCACAGTTCATGCTCGGAATGGGAGTGCAGATTGACAGCGCCCGCCGGCACGACCTCAACAATCGACGTGCCGAACGCTGTTGTCAGCCCAGCGGGCAGATGTTCGAGCAGCCGGCAAACAAGAACGCCGTATTCCGGCTGCATCATGGATGGGTCAATCTGCTTTGTGTACACGCACATCCTCCGGTGAATTACATTAGGTGCGATAGAAAATGCCATTTGGCGGCTTCAGATCGTGGATATCCGATTCCTTGCCTTCGGGTGGGTTGTAGGCACGCTTCAGTTTGTTGTATTCCGTACGCGTGGGGCCACCAGTTGAGGCGCGCTGGAACACCAGATAGAGCGTGCGGCGCGAACGGTTGTTTTTGTTGGGCTGCGAATAGTGCGGCGCGTAGTCGTCGAAGACGAAGATGTCGCCGGCCTTCCAGGGCACGGGTTCCCACTTGAACGTCTCGGCCACTTCCGGATGAATCACGCCGCCGGCGTCCATCGGAAACACACCTTTATGATGGTTTCCCGGACTGAAGAACAGGCCGCCGTTGTCCGGATCGGAATCGTCGATGCCGATGGCGACCACGGCATGCACCATGCGTTCAGGAATGTTGTGCGGGATGTGATAGATGTCCTGATGCGGACGATAGCCGCCGCTGTCCGGGTACTTGAAGATGAGCAGTTCCTTGAGCATGCGGGTATCTTCATCGAGAAGCGATTCGACAGCCGTCTGGATACGCTTGTCGGCCAACAACAGATCGCGCAGCTCGTTGTTGAAGTCCAAAAAGTTCTCTACCTTTGAAACGATCCTGCGGTCGTCCTCGGTCTTCTCGAACCACATCATCCATTTGCTGTCGCTGATTTCCCAGCGCGAGACATCGTTGACCAGAGCAGAAATCTTTTCGCGGGTGAGCGGATCGAAAAAGCCCTCTACTTTTAGATATCCATCTTCGTGCCACTTGGATTTTTGCGTTTCATTCAGCATACGAACCACCTCGTTAAGGAACGGAGTTTTCAAGGAGAAGTCAGGCGGCGAAATGCGCCTTCATTCGCATGACGCCGAGTAGCACGACATTGGCGAGTACGGCGCCTAGCAGGGCGACGAGCATTGCATCGGCGCCGAAAACGTGAATCAGGGCGCCACATAGGAAAGGGCATCCGAACAGACCGATGAAATAGGCAAGCGTAAAGATTTGCGAAGTCACCGGCACCGAAACGGCGTGGTCTCCGGCGAGGTTCACGGCCAGGCCGTTCAGGGTCGAGTAGCTCAGTCCGTAGCCCGTGGCGAACAGCGCGGTAGCGACGATATAAAGCGTCGTGCTGCCGTGGTTCAACAGGAACAGTACGAGCGAGGCGCCGGTCAGCAAAAACAATGCGAGCGCCAGTCGCGCGGGCTTGATGCGTCCCATGGTTTTCGCGAGCGACAAGCGCAGTGCCACGCTGGTTATCGTGAACGTCAGGAAGAACAGGTCTGGCCTGAGGTTACGCGAGACGGCATAGGGTGTCTGGTAAGTCGCCAGCCCGGCGAAGACACAGGCTGCCAGTGCGATCATTGCGATCGGCACTGCTGTTCGTGCCCTGAGCAGGGCCAACGTGTCGGTCGCGGTAATGGCCACGCGCGTCATCGGCAAACAGGACCTATCCCTCATCGCCTCGCCGGCGATCTTGACGCAGACTGCCGCCACCGCGCATGCCGCAGCGAACAAAAGGTAGGCCAGCGCGATCGAGCCGGTATGTTGGGCGATCAGGCGGCTCAAAGGCGCCGCCATGCCTAGGCCGGCCATTTGCGTGCCGGAGACGAAGGTCAGGTACTGGATACGCGCGTTGGGGCACAGATGATGGATGATTTGCAGCGGCGCGAGTATGAAGAACACGGACCACCCGGCGCCCAACAGCAAACCGCCTGCATAGACGGCACGAATGTCCATTGGCGCAGCGGCGAAGCAGAGCATGCTGCCTGCCATGACGAGCGAGGCCAGCGCGATGGTCGGCATGACACCGATACGCTGGGCTATGCGCCCAGCCACGCAGCAGCAGATCATGGTCGAGACCATGCCGCTCGAAATCACGGCGCCGGCGACATCGCTCTTCATGCCCAGGGATTGCAGGTACTCGGGCAGGAGAAAACTCGTCCCGTACGAAGCGGCGATCACCAGTGACGCGATCAGAAACGGAATGAGCGCCCGTAATTGGAGGGATGCCGGCAGGTGCTCGGCGTGTGAGATCGCACGCTCGCCAGTCGATAGATAAATGGAGGAGCCAGTCATGCGCTTACGCCACTGCCGGTTGACGCGAGGCATGAGGCGCGTCGCACAGTACCGATCCTGCTTCAGTCTGCTGATCCTCAAGGCTGTCGAGCAGTTGCCGGTCCGGAACATCCGGATAGAACGCACGACCTAGCAGACTGTTGATGATGCGGCTGTTCCTGTACGCGACCAGCGAAAGATTGACGCTTTGCAGGCCATGCTGCACGCGGCTTTGGTTTTGCAGATACACGGGACCGGGCATTGGCGCATCGAAGCGCACAGCGTAATCGGGATCGAGCGTTGGCAGACCGTCTTCACGGCTTGCGCCGTCGAGCAGCTTCTGAACGAATGGCAAATGGCGCGGCTGAAAACCGGTTGCCAGGATGATTCTGTCCGCGCTTATGCCGTTGCGCTGCGACGTGACGAGCGAGGTCAACCCGATATGCCAGCGACCGCTGCGGCGGGTGATCTCGTCCATCGTCACCGAAGGCAACAGACGAAAGCAGTCGGCTAGCGTGCCATGGACGCTGCGTTCGTACAACGCTTCATAGAGCCGGTTGCACAGGCTGGCGGAGATGCCGTCGCTGGTGAGCTTTTCGCTTTCGACAATGGCCCGGCGCTGCTGGATCGGCAGCGTGTGAAAGCGTTGGCTATAACTGGGTATGTATGCTTCATTGACAAATGCGTTGTCGTCCATCGCAAACAGATTGGCGCGCGACGTCGCCCAAGTGATCTTGTCGGGACCTGACTCGGTCAGCATGTGCTCGACGACTTCCGCGCCGCTCTGCCCGCCGCCCACCACCAGCACATGTTCGTCTTCGCTGAACGGTTTCCGGTTAAGGTAGTCGTCTACGTGATAGACCGTCTCGCCAACCACCTGCCGCGCACATGCCGGCACCTTGGGTTCGACCCCGACCCCGACCACTACCGCGCGCGCATGATATGTGCGCGCGATAGTGGTCACGCAATAGCCCTTATTGCAAGGCCTGATATCGATCACCTCCTCGCCGAATCGAAGCGTGTCCAGGCATTGCGCGACCCATTGGTAATAGTGGGTGAACTCACGTCGCGACGTGCTGTTTCCACCTTTATTCACGAAGCTGTACAGGCGTCGATGTACAGCGAGATAGTTGAGAAAGGAATAGGGGCTTGTGGGATTCACCAGGGTCACGCAATCCTTGAGCGGCGACACCTGGAGTTGACTTTGGGGCAGCATGAGCCCCGGATGCCAGGAGAACTTTATGCGCTTCTCAAAGAAGAGCGCTCGCAAACCGGTGGGCTGAATGAGCGCCGCGAGGCTTAGATTGAACGGTCCGATACCAATACCGATGACGTCTAGCATGTCCATAGGAACTTGTTCCGCCGTTAGAGGGGAATTGGCCAACCGAGATAGTGCAGCGCAATTCCCGTGGACTAAGATTGAGGCGGTGGTGCCGGCGTACTGCGTAGCCGATGCCCGCTGCAGGAAAACGAAAGCAGTCGATGACGATCGCTTTTCTTCCCAATAGCGGCATTCTGACCAGCACTATGCTTGGTTTGACATTACCTCGGGCCGCCTGAGTGAATCATACGAGGAATTGAGAAGCTGAACACTTTGAACATACGCAAACCTTGCGGTGCGTCAATTGTCCACGCGGCGTTGTCGGATTCAGACGCCGGATCACCCGCAGTCCAAGGAGAGTTGTCACGTTGCTCAGTGGTTCGGATAACATCCGGGACTCAGAACATCGAATCGGTCTATCGTGGTCATCGCTTCCGGCGATCGTCATCAATCGCGTCGGTGAGGCCGGTTGAAAAAAGTGGACGCCAACATTCCGTAATGCAGGATTTACGCATCAATATGCCAGGTTCCCGCAATTCCAACAACACCATTTCGGCCCCAAAGCCATGCCATATAAGGCTCGCCGGATTGTTCAGACTCGACTAATTAGCCGCCGATTTTCAACTTCAATCTAGAAGGTCGTTCGCATTCCGAATCTAAACACGCGTGCCGAGGAGTTGGGGTATGCCGGTTCCCCGTAATATAGGGCTTGGCCCAACGTGTAAGCGGACCCATTTTTATTTTCTGTTTGTGCATACCCGATATATATACTGGTGTTTTTCAAAAGAGAATAAAAGACACCTAGTCCTACAACGTATGAGTTTTTTGACTGAGTAATTCCATTCGAGGTGTCAATCAATTTGATAACTTGTGCCATTAATACGGCCGAACGGGTGATTTGGTAGCTCGCCCCAAGATTGGCAATTGCATACTGCAACGAATTATTCAACGATGCTGCGCCAGTTATGATTGAATAGTCATCTTTAGTGTATCCGAGATACACTCTTACCGGCCCGATCCTATAGTTACCGCCGACACCCCATGCTTTGTAATATGCCTGATCCAATGCGTCTCTCTGATAGACATATCCGGCATGAAACGTTGCGGGGCCTTTGGTGTAATTGATTGCCCCGCTAAAAGTTGTTCCGCCACTTGTAGATTTCGCAACACCGCCGAGACCGTACATCAACCCAACCGAGAATCCATAAATTTTCGGAGATGAGTAAAGAGCGGAATTATTAACGCGGCACGTAATGACCTCGGTAAGGAGCGTAGCTTGGACGGTACCATTAGGCAAAGTACGATCAATGCCCCAGATGCTCCCTCCTAAGCCTCCCAAAAAAACGTCGTTGTCACTCATAGCAAGAAACTCTGGCGAGTATTGACGACCAAAAGTTAAAGTCCCTTCAGGACCTTCGAAGCCAATATACGCTTGTCGGCCGAAAAGTGCACCGCCCTGCTGTATCGTACCGGTATTAGGCGCGAAACCACTCTCAAGTCTGAAAATAGCTTTGTAACCGTCGCCGAAGACTTGGCTACCCATAAGGCCAAGTCGCGATCCGAGCGTGCCGCCATTCGACATTTTAGTTAAAGTTCCTCTGCCCTGATTTGAGATATCAATGAGAACATCTAATGCTCCATATAGCGTAACGCCACTCTGCGCTCGGCTTGAATCGCACGCTAATCCAAAAAATACTCCCATCACCACTGCGTATACCGATTTTATCATTTGGAAGCCAAATCTCTCTTTGCTTCTGATGAGCCAATATCGTGATCATTGAACAAATCCGACAGAAAGTGGAGTTGCATGGAGTAACAGCCAAATCTATGCCATGCGCACTCCGTTACTGTCTTCACGCCTCGATAATTGAGAATTGGGAATCTAGACCCGGCATGATTCTCCAAGTTGCAGTCGTGAGCCGGGGGCACCGGGCTTGGTGGGGCACGTGATCGCTAATAGGAGTTCAGCCGGAACATCGTTAGGCCATCCAGTACGTGAATGCGGAGACTTGCCGCCGATGTTGCAGACCGAGCCGTGCAACGTGCGAAGCCCCTCGATGCATGAAAAGCCAACAACATCGCTTAGTTAGTCGACCCATTCATGAGCGTTGACGTAGGCAAAGGTCACCATCACCCCGTAGCCCTCGGCCGAACCCGAAAGCGTTGGTACAGCAAAGCGCTGGCCCGACGATGAGGCCAAGCTGTGCACTCATCTCCGAACTGAAGACGTTCGGTGAACTTTTGTTCGTCGTAGATCGCCCTCACCATCGAAGCATTGTCCGCGGCAGTCGCTCTTGATCTTGGTGTCCTAGTCGCATCCTTACCAGCCTGGCTATGCGCCGCATTGCCGACCTGCTCGATGGCAATGCCAAGATTGATGCGCGCGATGCCGCTGTCATTGCTATAGCCGCGCGCTCAATGCCGCTTACACTGCGCTGCCTCCGACTGGCTGACGTACTGCTCGCCGAAATCACCATGCTGTGCGGCCGCCACAACCCACGCTGCATGCAGAGGTGCGGAAAGAGGACGCCCGGTTCATCGGCAAGCCCGATCTCATATGCGGCTTCATGCCGGGACCTTATTTAGGCGCCTGGTAAGTTCCGCAGTGAAGGCCGAGCCTCAAGGGTTCACTCCGACTGCAGGCTCCGGTGGCTCAATGCGGATGCAGCACGCAACGAACGGGAAGATGCTTCGGGCCGCTCACGAAGCTGGACGCAACGAATTCGATTTCGCCCGCCGGCTCAATAAGCCGCAACCTCGGGACCAGTTCCTCAAACAAGATGCGCATTTCCATGTTCGCGAGATGCTGACCCAGGCACACGTGGGCGCCGACGCCGAAAGCGAGATGCCGGTTCGGTTTGCGGTCGATATTGAATGCGAACGGCTCAGGGAAGACTTGCTCGTCACGATTTGCGGAGCCATAGCAGAGCATCAGCCAATCGCCCCTGCGGATTGTCCGACCCCGGACGTTGGTGTCGGCAGTCGCTGTACGCATGAAATGACGCACCGGCGATGCGTAGCGAAGAGTTTCGTCGATAAACTGCGGAATCAGCGAACGATTCGCCTGTAGTCGCGGCAGTAGCTCAGGAAAGCGGCTCAACGCCCACATCGCGACCGATATGGACGACGAAACCGTATCATGTCCTGCTGCGGCGATGATCACGTAATAGCCAAGACGGGTCGCTTCATCGATAGGCTGTCCATTGATCACCGCGTTGGCCAGCAAGCTTGCGATATCGTTACGTGGGTTCTTCCGGCGGTCTTCGGTCAGGCGGTCGAAATAATCCTTGAAGTCGGCCACAATGGACAGCAGAGCCTTGCCCATCGCACCGCTCGCATCGCCTTGGCGCTGCACTTCGCGCTTGTATTCGGCATCCTCGCTTCCGAACATCTCCTGAGTCAGCGTCAACATGCGCAGGGAATCTTCCTGCGGAACGCCGAGAATATCCATGATCACGTTCAGTGGGAAATGCAATGCAAAGTCATTCGCAAAATCGATCACTTGCCCGCTGTGATGCAACAGCTTCGCGATCGTCATATTTGCCAGCGATCGAATACGGTCGTCAAGCTCGAGAATGCTGTTCGGCATGAACCACGACTGTGTCAGCGCACGTAGACTCTTGTGCTCGTCGCCGTCGACGTGCACGAGCGACCGGAGGATGTTTGGACTACCGGTGGTGGAAATGACATGCTCGATCGACGCTCTTGGCCTGCAGACGACAGAATAGTCGCCGTTGCGGAACAAGACATTGTCTCGTGAGATCATGGAGACGTCGGCGTGTTTCGTGACCACCCAGAACGGATCATGTCCGTCCGCCATTGCGCGCCCGACAGGGTTGTTTGCACGCGCCCAAGTATAGGTTTCATGGAGACGACCGAGGTTGGTATAGGACTGCGGATCAACCAGATGGTTTGCTATGTCCTTCGGTAGGTCGTAATTTGGCATGCTCATGATATTGATAGTGCGATTTGTTGGTGGACGGGCAGCACCGTCTAGGCAAGAGAAGGGCGCCTCTCCCCGCCCCATTCCGCTATTGGGCTCCCCGCGGACTCACTGACTGGTCTCAACTTTTGACGGCCGCCCGCTCGCGTGTACTGAGATCCTTTCCACTCGGCTTTGAAGTAGCATTCATGCATAGAGCTTGCTGTCATCCGATATCTGCAGATCGGTCCCCCGTTGGCGTAGGCACTGCAGCGTTCGCGTCGCTAATATGGGTGAACTGGCGTGACGGACGTCGATATCCGCTCTTCGTATTCCTTCATACTATCCGCGGTCTCCCTGTGTACCCTTAATCCAGGTCAACTCTTCTTGGTTAAGTGATCGCTCAGATGGTCCTTGAGGGCTACTGTTTGTCGGGCCAGTACGCAACAACCTGAGCCGGCCCCAGAGGAGGCGAAGCTTGAGCAGTTTGTGTTCGTGACCTGGATGCGCTGGCGCATCGAGCGCGACTATTAGGACCTGAAACAGGAGTTCGCGCTCGGTCATTGCGAGGGGCGCGACAGGCGTGGCTTTCACCACCACGCCAGACTGAGTATCACTGCATATGGGTTTATGCTGGCTCAGCGACTCAGGATGGGATCAGATGCAAACGATAAAAAAACTTCCTTGAACGCACGTTGCCTGTCCTTCCCCGGATTACATCCCACGGGGCAGTCCAGCGCGCACAACGCCACGTTCCTGATTTCGTCACCACGTTGCGTATCCTGCTTGGACTACGCCTGATATACAAAGACGGCACTTTTCCTGTTCGAAAATAAACTGCATAACTAATTATATGACGCAGTAAGACTTAAGCCTGATTCGATCGGTATTTTCGCTTGGTTCGCTCCCGCACAAACAGTCTCTTCGTCGAATTGATTGAACATCTACTGCAGCCGCCTCATCGATGCAGATACCCGGACGTCGGGTGTGGACGTTTGCATTCGTAGCCAATCTGGCTGGCTGGCACTGTCAACTTGAGATCAATGCCAGATAGAATGTCGGGATGAAGAAGAGCAAATCACCGTACCACGGCTTTCATTTCCCGGCGGCGATCATCAGTTGCGCGGTTCGTTGGTATTTTCGCTTCAATCTGATCGTCGCCCACGCGTCCAAGGCGCTCGATACGGTCCGCCGCCAGCAGCAGAAAGCCGACCCGGAACTCAAGGGGATGGGCTGGACGTTGCTCAAGGACGTGAACAAACTGAATCTGGCGCAATTGACCGACATCGAGGCGCTGGTCAGGCAGTACGCCACCAAACGCACCGCCCGCGCCTGGCTGTATCGCGAGCAACTGCGCGAGATTCTCGAGCGCAAGCAAATCCATGTTGTTTCCGCGATGTTGCCGCAGTGGTGCACCAACGTCATGCGCTCAAAGGTCGAGCCGATGAAGGAAGTGGCGCGAATGATTCACCAGCACTTCGATGGCATCGTCGCCTGGACTCAGACCCGCCAGACCAACGGCTTCATCGAGGCCATCAAGGCTTGTTTCAAGCTGCCAAGCGCAAGGCTCGCGGTGACACGCGCTTCACGACGATGCGCACCGTCCTCTTTCTCATCGCCGGCAAGCTGGATTTCTCCAGCTTTAACCCGCACGCCCCGTGAGCCCCATTACCCACTGCATTTTGAAGAAGATGCCACGTTTCCGAGGATGGCATCGAGGTTCCGCGGGTCGATGAGCAACCTCCGCCCGGGATAAGTGCTTGCGAAAATCGAGCCAAGGGAGGCCGGCTGATCGTCTTCGGACCGTAGCGATAGAGCGAGCTACCGGGACAAGTGACCGCGTCGTACTGACCACTGAGCTGCAACGTCAGCAATCTTCGAACGGCAACGTAGCGAAAAGTGTTTCGTCGACTGACGGCGACAGACCAGTCCTGGTCAGTAACAAACCATCGCACCACACACGTTCGACGCGTCCCCACGCACAGGCTGAAGCAGCGTCCGGGAAGAAACCTCGTCCGTGATAGTTGGCGCTCGTGTTGCAGAGCAACGGAATACCCGTCAGCTTTTCGTATTCGACCAGAAGTTGCGCCACCGGATGCTCGGAAGTTCTCGAAATGGTCTGCAATCGGGCAGATCCGTCGAGATGCACGACGGCAGGGATTCTTTCTCGCCATTCCGCGCGCGTCTGATGATCGAACAACATATAGGGATCAGGGCTCCCCGGGCTAAAAATGGTCGGCGCACGATCCTCAAGGCAAATTGGCGCAACGGGACGGAAGTGCTCTCGAAACTTGATGTCGTTGAGATGATCCTTCATTGTGGGCAAAGTCGCGGCGGCCAAAATGCTTCTGCCCCCCAATGCTCGTGGTCCGAGTTCGGCTCGGCCGGCAAGGAAAATGACGGGCTTGCTAGTGGCGAGTATGCTGGCGAGTTCTGCAATGGAGCAAGTAGAGGCCGTCCATCCGGGCGGTACTTGGCAACCTTTTAAGGCCGGTCCGCTATATACCGACCACTCCAGCGGCACGAAGCCCTTCTCAACTGCCAGCGCGCAACAAGCGGCGCCAATCGCAGACCCGCTATCGTTGGGAAACGGCGGCACCCAGATTGCGTCGAACAAACCGCTTGCGCGCAGGGCGCTGTTCCATTTGATATTGAGTCCGCATCCGCCGGCGATGCACAGATTTTTCGGCCCCGCAATCGAATGGCGCTGCAGCGCGATACCCATTTCATCAACGAGAAGACGCTCGAGAAATACATGGAACGAGGCGAGTACGTCTTCGGGCGGCTTGGCTTCCAGTCGCAGCGCGCTTGCTTCGAAGAACTCTCCTACAGCCGCTAGTGACGCGTCCGCGCTGTGGATGTTCTCGCGATAAGCTTGCGCACACTCCGTGTCGCCAGCAAAGCGTGCCTGATAAAGCTCGCGAAATACCTCAACGATATCTTCGTCAACGGAGCCCAGCGCGATGTAAGCCATCAGCTTGCCGGCCACACCCAGATCCCACCGGGCGCCGCCCGGCTTCTTATAAGGACCAAAGTGATGACCCGCCGCAGCGTAGATGTGACCTATCACGGGGAACAGGCAGTCAATATGGCGGGCGTGGTGGCGTTCTACATGATAGAGGCGTGGGACGATGCCACCATCCCACACCAAACAGAATGCAGGTTGCCCGCTTTGGGCAAAGGGACTGGTGCAGTACGCGGAGGCCACATGGCCTGACACGTGAGGATAGCTTTTATAAGGAAAGGACTGGCCCCCGACAAGCAGTCCGGAGCCGTCGATCGAAGCGAGAAGATCATCGGCTTGGCGTTCGGCATAAGGGGCCCCTTTCAGGCTGACGGGAATCGACCCACTGAGGACGCGAAACTGCGACTCGACTACTCCGTCCCAGCCGTCGATGACAAACTGGTCGATATCGTGCGCATCGAAACCATGCTCGGCCAATGCGATCGCGATCGCGTCGAGGTCGTCGATCGCCTGATACCGCGGATTGTTGTCTCGCTTTTCCTGCTCCACGCAAAAAACCAGTTTTCCATCCTCGACAAGGGCGATCGCTCCGTCGTGCGTCAGTTTGATCCCACAGATGCGCATAATATCTCCCGGCCTAAGGCTGGTAAGTTGGTCCACACGAAGGCGAAGCCGCGTTTCGAAAACTGGCGAGCAGACAGTCTTCATTCAACGACTGACCGACGCACCTCAAACGATCGATTTCAACCAGCTCTTCTTCCAGGATGGCTATGACCGTCTCGGCTCCGGCAATGTGGCCCCATCGCCGGCAATTGGCGTCATGTGCCGATCCGAAAACCAGCTGTCCACCGGGCGCAAGCATCCGTGCTAAATTGCGGACAGCCGCGCGCACCTCGGCGCTGCCGTCGAGGTAATAAAGAACCTCCGCCACCACGACCAGATCGAACTGTTGCTCAGTCGAAAAATGCTGGACATCGGAGACGATCCAATTGATGTGTGGTGGGTCCATCATCCGTTCGCGTGTCCTGGCAATTGCGTGTGGCACGATATCGATCACGGTGAGCCGTTGGCAGTGCGGTGCCAATTTTTCCGTGAAGGCTCCGCCTGCGCATCCGACTTCGAGCGCATTTGTGACGGATCCCTGCGAAAGTGCCATCCGAAGCATTTGCCTGTGGCGCTCCTGCTCAAAGGGATTGCTGTCGAGCCGCCATGGATCGTCTGCGTCCAATTCCCGACGCAGCAATTCGAAGTTCGTTTGATGTGTCAATTCCGCCTACCTTTATTGTGCGCCACTGCAAGTGTCCGGACCTTGGGCCGGGACTGGTGCTCCGTTGGACACCGGCGTGTTGGTACAAGAACTACACGGCGGCCAAACGCTATTGTTTAACGTTCTAGACAAATAGCTCGCGAGCGCTGTTACCTGGTTTCAGATCTTCAGCCACTCATTGGAAGGGCGTCGTTACCGTGACAACGCCCGTGAGGGATGTAGCCGAACCCGACGCTGTTCCCACAATCCGCGCAGCTCCTCGACGAGGGCTTCACGTCGAGTCTGCTCAGGCGTAAATGTATCGAGAAGATGTCCGATTACGGCTTCGCCTTCGATCTGCATCAGCAGATCGAACAACTCATGTGAAATACGCACACTGTCACAGTTGGAGCCGCCGGTGCGAATTTCGCACACCGTCTCCTGACGATCCCGCGCTGTGTGAGCGCGGACTCGATAGAGCGATGCATAGGGCGGCAGTGAAACCGCGAGCGCAGTCCAATGTTCCTGCGTTGCGGGCCGCTTTTTGACGAGGAACGGCCCGACCACAAGTCCATCCAGCTCTGTCGTCAGAAATGTGGCAATCGCGTCTGCAACCGAATCTACGATCGGCTCAGCGTTGTTATTAAAGGAAGTATTGAGCAGAATTGGGATTCCTGTCCGCTTCTTGAACGCATTAATAACCTCCCAATAGGGGGGATTGGTCTTGCGCGATACTGTTTGCAGCCGCGCTGTACCGTCAATGTGCGTGATGGCGCCGAGCAAGGGACGCTTGGAGTCGCGCACGCGAACTACAAAATTCATAAAAGGGAATTCGCGGGTGCCCTCTGGGAGGTCAAAAAATTCGCGCGCATCGTCCTCGAGCACTGATGGCGCGAACGGTCGGTAACCCTCACGCTTTTTGACCATGGCGTTGATCCGGTCCTTGTTTGCCGCCGGCCTGGGATCGGCAAGAATGCTGCGGTTGCCAAGCGCGCGTGGCCCGAACTCCGAACGACCCTGCACCCAGCCGATCACGGCGCCATTGGCCATCCAGTCCGCTGCTCTGCCTGCCACGTCATCACTGCGTTCAACGTCGAGGTGTCCGGCCCACGCATTCAATTCTTGCTCCACGACCAGATCGCTCCCCAGATCGGGCCCCCAATAAACCTCCTGTAATCGCTCACGTGGCGCGGGCCGACCGAAGTCGTTTGACATCATCAGGGCAGCGCCTAATGCGCAACCGGCGTCATGCGCTGCGGGCTGCACGAAGATGTCTTCGAAAAGTCCCGAATACAGCAGCTTACCGTTCATGGTGCAGTTATGAGCTACTCCTCCGGCTATACACAGCCGCTTCATACCGGTGACCTCGCGATGATGGCGGAGAATGTGAAACACGATCCGCTCCAGCGCTTCCTGCAATGAAGCACCCACATCTCGATGCTGCTGTGTGAATGGCATTCCCTTTCGCCGGACCTGGATGCTGCGGAGCAACGTCGGACCGATGCGGTCCAGGTAGACGCGGTACTCACCGTTGGCGGACAGTTGATAGAATTGCTCGAAGAGCCCGCGATAGGGAGCGGGATCCCCATAAGGTGCAAGCCCCATGACCTTGTATTCGTCGAACAAGCCGTAACCGAGATACCGGATTGTTTCGAGATAAAACAGCCCTAGAGAATTATGCTCTGCGAAAGTCGCGAGTTGCGTAATTTCGGTTCCAGATCCGAGCGCCAAGAGCCCCGAGAGGAAATCACCGCCGCCATCGACCGCGAGGATCAGACTTTGGTCGAATCCAGACATCGCAAACGCGCTCACGGCATGCGCCAGATGGTGACTCACGAATGAGACTCGCGAAGGATCGACCTCGGTACCGAATTCCCGCATTAGTAAGTTACGCAGAAACAGCTTGGCATCCACCGGATTGGAGATGTTCGGCTGGGACAGGCACAGGCGTTCGAGCATAACGTTGCAATAGGCCTCGGTAGCGTAAAACGCGATGTGGTCGATATCGCTGAGCTGAATCCCTGCGGATGCGAGGCAGTATTGAATTGAACTGCTCGGGAACTTGTTAGAGTGCTTGATCCGGTTGAGGCGCTCCTCTTCGACGGCCGCTATTACGCGTCCGTCCCGGACAAGCACCGCAGCGCCGTCGTGCAGAAATGTGTTCGGCAGTTCGAGTGAATTTTCATGAACTTTGTCCAGCCCGCCGCTCACTCCTAAGCACAGCATGTTTCTCTCCTTCATCGTGGTAGGAAGCCCCTATTGGCAAGACTCGAACCCCTACTACATAGGTCAGGTAGGGTATCGCTCGCCGCTGCGAACACCGGTCAGACGTCACCAGCCCCAAAGAATCTCGCGTAGGGTCCGTCTGCAAAATGGCGCCGCAATTCATGAAAATGCTGTACCGTTTGGTCCAGGGTCGCGTTTCTTGGCGAAGGATGGCGCGACCAGAAAGCTGAAGCGCTGGAACCCCGAGGAAATCCTCAATCGTTGCCAAACATGCGGCGGGTTAGCGAGGAGGGCTCCCGATGCATGTGATTGATCGACAACTGCTGCAACGTCATTTCCTCGGCTTTGCTCAGTTCTACGACACACTTCATCCACTACCCCGGCACCACGAAGGTGCCAGCAGGTTTGCGAAATTCGATCGGATTTACAAGGAACACTATCCTCCATGCCGTACAATTCGTAAAATCGTTTGTCTTGATGGAACACATCCACACTATGGATAAGTTGGGATCATGCGTTTCAAGGGCCTCGATCTAAATCTCCTCGTCGCGCTCGATGCTCTGATGACCGAGCGTAACCTCACTGCGGCGGCACGCAGCATCAACCTGAGCCAGCCGGCCATGAGCGCGGCCGTCGCCCGGCTACGCGCCTATTTCTGCGACGAACTATTTACGATGAGGGGCCGGGAACTTGTCCCAACACCGCGTGCAGAAGGGCTCGCTGCTCCAGTCCGGGAGGCTCTGGTGCACATCCAGCTCTCCGTTATTTCCCAGGACGTGTTCAACCCAGCCAAATCGGATCGCCGCTTCAGGATCATTCTTTCCGATTTCATGACAGTCGTATTTTTTCGAAAGATCGTGGAGCGTATTGCACGGGAAGCTCCCGCCGTCAGTTTCGAATTGCTGCCACTTGCCGATGACCCCGATGAGGTTCTCCGGCGCGGCGAAGCCGATTTTCTTATCTTGCCGGAATTTTTCATGTCGAGCGCGCACCCTAAAGCGAAGCTGTTCGAGGAGACGCTCGTGTGCGTAGGCTGCCGCACGAACCAGCAGCTATCAGGGCAGCTCACATTCGAGAGATATATGTCGATGGGGCACGTTGTGGTCAAGTTCGGGCGGGCGCGGCAGCCCTCCATCGAGGAATGGTTTTTGCATCAGCACGGTCTCAAGAGACGGGACGAGGTCATCGTGCCGAGCTTTAGCATGATCCCGCCTATGCTATTAAACACTGACCGTATAGGGACGATGCCCTTAAGGCTGGTCAAGTATTTCGAAAAAGCGATGCCTCTGCGGATCGTCGAACTTCCGCTGCCACGTCCCGCATTCACCGAGGCCGTCCAATGGTCTGCCCTTCACAACAGTGATCCGGCAAGCAATTGGATGCTGGAGATAATATTGCAGGAGGCGTCACGCATGATTCCTCCGCCTAAGACCACGCGAAGACCAATCCAGCCAAGTTAGGAAATGGGATCTTTCAGCAAGGTTTTTGCGGCATGGATTTGTGGGGTTTCGAGGGTTTTGTGGCGATATAACGTGTATCGCCACACCAGGCCTCATTCGGCGCGGTGACGGCAAACGCCTGATCGAGCAGGTTCGGCGGGACTGGCAAGCCGTGTGTCAATCTGGTGGTTGCCTTGATTTGCGTTTCCGGTTGCAACGCAACCCCTGCTTGCGACGGTCTCTTTATCGGATGTATGCCGAATTGTCGGCACCGCTGGACTACCGGTTTCCACGGCTCGCTGAAAAAGCGTCCACGGCATGGCGTGCGCGCCCGCGCGAAGCCTGCGGTGAGCGTCGGCTTTAACTACTGAAACGATCGCCATGAACTGCAATGGAGTTCTGCCATAGCCATGCCGGGGACATATTGTCAATCTGTCAGTTGATCTTCCGGCGGCGATTATCGGGATCCGGACTGTGCGAGCAAGGCTTCCACGACGTCCAAGCCTATGCAATCGATCGGGTCCAGCCTGCGCAGCTTGGCGATCAGCTTCAGTGCAACGGCGCGCTCACCGCGCCGCACGCTGATGAACGCGAGCGCCTTCAGTGTGAAGAGCCAGAAGCGGCCCGGACCAGGAATGGTGAAGTCGGTGTCGCCCGGCTGTACCGCACACCAGTCGCTGTCGAGCGACGCTTGCCGGGCGGCGACCGCCAAGGCCTTGGTCGCGACCTCCTGCGCCTCGCCAAGTTCACCCCGGTTCGCATGGAACTTATACAGCAGATAGTAGGGTGGCAGGCAGCGCGGGTACGACAGGACCGCAGTCCACAACGCGGCGGCCACATCGTCATTGCTGCCGCCGCGGGTTCTCTCGATCAGCTGTAGCACGGGGGAGGGAACGTTGCCGCCGAAGAGAACGGTCGATTCGATACCAGTAATGAGATTCATCAATTTGCTCCGATATGATGAGGCGTCCGGCCGCTTTTGCAGCGCTCGGAAGCCGATGTGACGATGGATGTGTTTGTCTACGCGAACCTGAACTGGATGCGATGCCCGCCGCGCGGACACGCCCATTCGAGGTTGTGATGGTCCGTGCACAGAATGCGGCAACTACGGGTTAATGTTCAGCTCAGTGCAGTCGGCGGTGAGGCCGGTCAAGAGCGTCGTTGCGACAGATCCGGCGAGATCCCGGGCCATCGAGGTTGCACCGAGCAGCAGAATCTCGGAGCGGTACTTGTTGACCGGGTCGGTCAGCCCCTTCGTGAACGGTTCGTTGCGATAGCCGAGCGACACAGGGTCGTGAATCACATACGCTTTGTCCGCGCCGAAACTGAACGCCTCACTGGCAAACTGCTCAAGCGGCTCGTCGGTACCGCCGAGCACGGCCACAGCGACACGACTGCCGAGTTTGTCGGCGGGCTTGCGCGCCTCACCGAGCAGCTCCCACGACACGCTATGCACGTGGCCGCGGTCGTGCTCGAGAAAGACCCAGACGCCCTGGTAGGCTTTCAGATGTTCGGGCAGATCGAGGTTACGGCCGGCGGCCCGTTTGACCGGCGCGGCCGGCTTCTTTTCCGAGGCAGCGGGCGAGTTCATGAGGCCCTCTTCATCAACAGGTCCGCCTCCAATGTCGGATGGCGAGCGAATATCTTGTGCACGAGTTTCAGCGACACGTCGCGCAGGCTGGACGCTTTGAAGACCTTTTGCTCCGCGGGCGTGGATACAACGAAGTCGTTGTAGGCCTTCTGCAGTAAGCATCGATAGACGGCGAGCACGGCCGTCGAGTTGTTACGCGGCAGTTCTTTCTGTTGCTCGATATACTGAAAGAAGCGCTTGAGGATGTGCAGGCGGCTCACGTTCAGCACCTTCTCGTCGAATGCGATGTCGAAGAATCGCAGGAAATCCTCGGCCGACGACGGGTGAAGCAGTTGTTCGATAACTTCTTGCATGTCGTTACTTCTATTGGACAAGTTTGGCCGCCATAACCACACTCACGACACCTTCACCCGCGTGCTGTGGGCTTGGGTCAGGAAGCGGCGCAGATCGCTTGCATTCGGCGCCTGCTTGTACTGCGTGACGAAAGAGCGGATGCGCGCAAGCAGGAGCGGGATGAGCCGCTCCGACACGCTCACGCCTAGAGCGTCGTAGGCCTCACGCACACTTTGAGATCCAGAATGTTTCCCGAGTATCGTCGACCGTTGCCGGCCGAGCTCTGCCGGATCGAATCCCTCGTAGGTCGTGGGGTGCTTCGCGAGGCCGTCGGTGTGAATGCCCGACTCGTGAGTAAAGATGCTCCTACCGATGATGCTCTTGTTGAAGGAAACTGCGCGGCCTGAGGCTTGTTCGACCAGCGACGAAATGTCGGGCAGCGCTCTGGTGTCGACGCCAGTGTCTCGTCGCAGCAGGTGTCGCGCGCCCATCACGACTTCTTCCAGCGCTGCATTGCCGGCGCGCTCACCCAACCCGTTGACGGTGGTGCTCGCATGGGTCGCGCCGGCCCCAAGGGCGGCCAGTGTGTTGGCTGTGGCGAGCCCGAGGTCGTCGTGCGCATGGATTTCGATCTCCAGATCGACGGCGACGCGCAGCGCTGCAATGGCGTAGAAGGTCTTAAAGGGGTCCAGGATACCGACAGTGTCGGCAAAGCGCACGCGCTGGGCCCCGTGCTGCTGCGCGCATTGAGCCACTTCTATGAGAAACGAGGGATCCGCGCGCGAGGCGTCTTCCATGCCGAGGGAAATCTTGGGATGGTTTTTCGCTGCCTCGTCGACGACGCGTGCGATCTGCGCTAGTACCCAACTGCGCGACTGCCGCAGCTTGTGTTGCAAATGAATATCCGAAACGGGAACCGAGAGATGAACGATATCGGCATCGCAGCGCAATGCCGCGGTGAGATCCTCGTCGGTGAGGCGCCCCCAAACCGTCAGGCGGGCGTCGAGGTTCAGGTCGACGATTGCAGCGATGCACGCCATTTCGTCTTCGCCCATGGCAGGAATTCCGATTTCGAGTTCGGCCACGCCGGCTTGCGACAGTGCGGCGGCGATCGCGCATTTTTCCTCGGTGCGAAACGCGACACCGGCGGTCTGCTCGCCGTCACGAAGCGTCGTGTCATTGATGATCGGATTGAGCATGTCAGGTCTCTTGAGTTGTCGGCGATGGATCGCAAGCGTTGTGCCAAGCGAGCATCTACAGTCGGAGCACAATTTGCGGGATGTTGACCGGCACAATGTCGGGTTATGGCGGTGCATCATCCGATTGTTCGTGTCGCGAATGTTACGTTCCGGACAATGCGGCAGCGCTGGAGGTGGCTCGATCGGTTCCATCCGCTAGCGGACAGAATGTCGAACTGATGTCGGTGGCGTCCCGCAGCGTTTTCGGAATTTCCGATAGATCGGCATCCCGATAAGCGTCGCCGACAAGCGGGTCTGGCAATGCCAGCTTCTCGTCGATGCCCGCAAGCCCCGCCGCGATCAGGGCCGCAAAAGCGAGATACGGATTGAGATCCGCACCGCCAATGCGGCACTCAACGCGGACGGCGTCCGAGCCGTCGCCGTAAAGGCGGAAACCGACCGTCCGATTGTCTTGGCTCCGTGCGACCTTGGTCGGCGGAAACGTACCGATCTGGAATCGCTTGTAGGAGTTGAGGTGGGGCGCCAGAAAGAGGGTGATGTCCTTCGAATATTTCTGCAGGCCCCCAAGGTAATGGTGCATCAGATTGAGACGTTTATATGTGGATGCGGTACGAACGCTTTGCCGCGCGGGCAACGTTTCACAGGGGAATCTTCCTGTCCGTGCAAAATCTGGCGGTGGGCCAGTGCCGAGCTGATTGCGGTAAGGCTCAGAAGCTCCCAGGTTTCACGGAGTCGACGGATGCACAAATCGTTAGTCGGTAAGGGATTTTAGAAACCAACTGCTAGATTCTCAACGGAAAGCACGAGCGTCATCTAGATGCTTTGGGAGTGCGATGGACTCCAGGCATGCCGAGAGCGCGCGCGGGTCCTCGTTGAAGCAGGGAACGATGACATCCACGCCCGGCAGAGTGTCGGAGTCGACCAGGCCGTCCGACAGCGATGACACGTTTGTCGGCTGAGCATAAAGCGTCTGAGTGCTTTTATAGACAGTCGAGAGCAGCGCATAACACGAGACAGCGACAGTGCTAGTTGCGCCAAGCAGGTTCATAGGGTGTCTGGTTTGTCCGGTGAGGTTGAGGAAGCGATCGGATTGCAAACCCCCGGTCATGCAATGCTGGAATCATGAGGGAAAGCGCCATGAGGGTCTGCTCGCGCCGACTAGCGAGAGTGCATCGTCCCAACTCATCGGGAGGGCATCCGTCGTGCAAGAGCACAATTGCACCCGGCCGGACAGAGGCCAGCACTGCGCTGACAATCGCGTCCACGCCGGGACGAGACCAGTCTCGCGGGTCTACCGACCAGTGGAGGGGCGCCAGACCAGCGCTCGTTGACGTAGTGAACACTGCTTCGGTCCACATGCCATACGGGGCACGCATATACCGCAGCGAAGCATGGGGGCTCGCCATCCTGATGACCTTGCTTGCCGTTAGTATTTCCTGTTGCACTTCGGTGGGTTCGCATCTGGACAGGTCCGGATGAGTCATCGTGTGGTTTGCGACCTCGTGCCCTTCTGCGATCATCCGTCGGATCAGCTTCGGCTGGTCCGCTGCGTACGCACCGATGACGCAGAAAGTCGCTGGCACCCGGTGTTCCGCCAGCACATCGAGGACCTCCGGTGTGCAAAGTGGATTAGGGCCGTCGTCAAACGTCAAATAGACGTCGCGACGTCCGTTGGTGTCAGCGCACTCGCTGCGCGCTTCGGATAAGCAGTGCCTCACAGCTCTGGCCCGTTCCGATCAATTATCGTTCCGGTCGGCCAATCGCTCATTGACCGTCCAATCGGTAAGACGACAATGAGTACGTCCTCGATGCGCGTGGGCGGCGTGTCGAGATGCACTTCTCGAAGGGTCGACCTCACGCGAACTCCAGACACAATAGTCGCCAGACCGTGTCGGCCGAGCAGCCTTGCAATATGTTGCCGCAACGCGTGTCGAACCGTGCCGAAGCCGAATGGAACGTCAAGTTCCTGCAACACGGGATACATCACGCGCATTAAATGAGGGATTCCGAGTCCCTCGAGATCCGGACGTACCGCGTACAATCCTAGTTCGGCCACTAGTAGATCGACTGCGCCAACCTTGATGAAACGACGCAGTGCGCCGACATGAGCCGCTACGCCGCGCGCGTCGTAGCCGATTGCACGGACCTCTGGCCTCGCACCAGCCCAACTGTGATTGCCTTCGAATGGTTTTGCATTAAACGCCCCGGTCGGTCCGTAGGTCTTTTGGAAGAACTCGGACAGTTCGATGTGGTCGGCGAGTCGCAACTCATTTTCCCAAGCCAGCCTCCACCGCACCTGAGAGCGCAGGGAGAGAGGTCCTCTATCTGTGGACACGGCCAAATTCACGACTGCCTCCTATGCGCCGTCCGGCCTTTGAGGGTGGACCTGACGCACGCGAAGGACTTGCTGAGAAAGCGGTGCGATTTCAAGAAATCATCTGCACTCTGGAACAGTGCTGGGATGAAGCCCGAAGAAAAGAGTATTTCCGTCAACGCTTCACGGACCGATTGAACCTCTTCCACGATGGAGATTACATCGAGTGCGCGTGCCTTTCGCACCGGATCTACCAAAGACTTCCCCCGCATCTTCCGCACGATCTGACCGCGATTGACACGAGATCCATTTGGCCGGGTCGCTGAAGCATTTGGCACCTGCAATCGGCTGCTCCCGATTTGTCGCGAAGCCCAGCCGAAGTCGAGGGTTGCCTCAACTGTACGAAGGTAAGCGGCCGATATAGAAAGGGTTTGGAGAACTATGCGAAGTTTTGCCGGTAGTAAGCGCCTACGCGACCTGCCAGACGCTTGCCGCGTCGTGTCGGCGCGATCCAGCTTGCCCATGCCGCCGAAGACCGTGGCCGCATTGGACATGTGCCTCGGTTGATGCTCGGCGTACACCTGAGGATTTTTCTCGGAGTCAGGGCAAAGATCGACAACCATCTTGATATGCCCAAATTCTATTTCTCCGGCCCGACGTTTTGCTACAGTATTCATGAGAGCGTCCACGAGAAATTGACTTGAAATTCGGTGCCGTATCCGCCGAGAAAGTTCAGCGAGTTCGGGATCGGCGATTTCCTTCGTCCAGGTGATGAAGCGTCGCCAGTGCTGCTTCATGTGCCCACCGTTATGGCCGCCCATCGGGCCGTACACGCCGCTGTTGCGCCATGCGTGAGCCGGTCACGGACCGACTGCCCGCTCACGCCGAGTTGCCCGGCGGTGAGCTTGCGCTTGATCCTGTGTCCGCGCAACGACAGGGCCGCCGCTCGCGTGCGCGTGTCCCGATGCATGTGAGTGATCGACAACTGCTGCAACGTCATTCCTCGGTTTCGCTCAGTTCTACGACACACTTCATCCGCTACCCCGGCACGACGAAGGCGCCAGCAGGTTTGCGAAATAAATGGATTTACCAGGAACACTATCCTCCATGCCGTGCATTTCGTAAAATCGATTGTTTTGATGGAACGCATCCACACTATGGATAAGTTGGGATCATGCGTTTCAAGGGCCTCGATCTAAATCTGCTCGTCGTGCTCGATGCTCTGATGACCGAGCGTAATCTCACCGCGGCGGCACGCAGCAAGGCCGAACTCAACGTCGTTCGCTACGCCGATGACTTTATTGTGACCGGTATGTCGAAAGAAGTGCTCGAATTCGAGGTGCTTCCGGCGGTCAGGCAGTTTATGGCCGCTCAAGGTCTGGAGCGCTCGGAAGAGAAGACCCGGATCACGAACATTGCAGACGGTTTCGATTTCCTTGGCCAGAACGTGCGCAAGTACGACGGCTACCTGCCCAGCGCCTGCCCGCTCAAGGAACGATGTCACCCGGCGACTACCGTCGCATTCGACGATAAGAACATGAGCATATAGTTGAAGCCATGCAGCGTCGGCTAGAGCGCAAGCCTGACGCAATGAACATCCGCAGAAGCACATGTCGAACATGTCTTCGGCACGCTGAAGCACTGGATTTGGGGCCACACACTTCCTGACCCGAACGCTCGGACGGGTCAGCACCGATAGGCTCGGATCTGACGATCTGAAAACAGTTTCCATACGTTCTCGGCCAGTTCAAGAGGAACATTTTGTCGCCCGACACGGAAGCGCTTCTTGTGCCAAATATCCCGCTGCGCCGGGGTGGGCATGCCCGAAGAGGTCGCAAAGATAGATCATCTTCGTCCTATGCTCGGATGCGGCGAGTTATCTCACGGGCACCGAGGCAGAAATCAATGATGGACGACACCTGTAATCGGCTGCACCTGGAGTAGACAAATCGCAGTTGATTTGAGCGACATCAATGGAACTCGCGTTCCTAACGGAATCCACGCAGCGAAATCGCAAAAGCAGAAAATAAGTACATCAAGGCACTACAGTTTCACCGTCCTTCCATGAAAGGGCATTATCTTTTGAAGTCAGCCCGTGAAATTGGGCGCTAGATCGAGGATGATATGCAACACAATGCCCGCAAATCCGAACAAGGTGACGGGGAGCACGGCCCCCACAACGGGGACGTCGTCATGCTGCATATCGCTTCCGTACGCGAAAGGCCTGGCTCAAAGTCCGAGACGGACCACGCGGTCCCTATTGTGCAGTGGCACGAGAGCGTGCTTACCGGCATCTTCGAAATATCGAAGGTACTCACCGCCCCCTACCGGCTCGAAGTCACGTTGGCCAACGTCATCGATCTCCTGCAATCGTTTGTTCAGATGCGGCTCGGTATCGTCTCTCTCTTCGACGATGATGGCGTACCGGAGATTACCGTTGGCGCGGACTGGAGCGAAGGCAGCGATGAGCACTACCGGATGCGCCTGCCGCAGAAGGCAATTGACCAGATCATGGCGACGGACAGGCCGCTCGTCGCCGAGAACATAGCGGTGCATTCGGGCTTCAGTGCCGCCGACATGGGCGTGCTCGGTGCCTCCGACAACATGCGAGTATCGTTCATTGGCGTCCCTATTCACATCGACGCGAGAGTCATAGGCACGCTGACCATCGACCGCATCCTGGACTATGGGTCGAACTTCCGGCTCGATTACGACGAGCGGCTGCTTACCATGGTCGCCAACCTGGTGGGGCAGACGGTGAAGCTGCATCGCTTTTTCAAGAGCGACCGCGAGCGATTGATGGCGGGGAAGGACGGGCTGCAAAAGCCATTGTCCGAGCTCAAGCACCCTGCAGGGGAGCGTAAGAAAGTTCAGATCGAGGGGATCATTGGCGACAGCCCGGCGCTGCGCGGGCTGCTCGAGAAGATCGCGGTGGTAGCCGAATCGAACAGCACGGTTCTGTTGCGCGGCGAATCCGGTACCGGGAAGGAGCTGGTCGCCAAGGCCGTTCACGAGCTGTCGCCGCGCGCCATGCGGCCCTTCATCAAGCTCAATTGCGCGGCGCTCCCGGAGACGGTGCTGGAATCCGAATTGTTCGGTCATGAGAAGGGTGCCTTTACCAGCGCCTTCAATTCGCGCAAGGGGCGCTTCGAGCTCGCCGACAAGGGGACGCTGTTTCTGGACGAGATCGGCGAGATCTCGGCCTCGTTCCAGGCAAAGCTTCTGCGCGTCCTGCAGGAGCAAGAATTCGAGCGCGTCGGCAGCAACCAGACCATTAAGGTCGATATTCGCGTGATTGCCGCCACGAATAAAAACCTGGAAGAGGCGGTGGCAAGGAACGAGTTCCGCGCCGACCTTTATTATCGCCTCTGCGTGGTTCCCTTGCTGTTGCCGCCGTTGCGTGAAAGGCGCAGTGATATTCCGCTCCTCGCCGTTGAGTTTCTCAAGAATTTCAACAGCGAGAACGGCCGTACGCTGACGTTCGATGCGAGCGCGATTGAAGTATTGATGAACTGCGGTTTTCCCGGCAATGTCCGCGAGCTCGAGAATTGCGTGCAGCGGAGCGCGACCCTGGCGCCGGGACCAGCGATCGTGAGAAACGACTTTGCCTGCTGCCACGGCCAGTGCCTGTCCGCGATGCTGTGGAAGAGCCGATCGGACGAAATGGCGCCGCAGCCCGGGCGAATCGTACCAGTGCCCGTGAAGCCGGCTACGCCGCGGGCTGAGGCTGCTACGTCGGGCGCAGTTGCTGCGGTCCAGCCTGTCGGCAGCGAGCGGGCTCCGTTAGCGGCTGACGGCGCAGTCCTCGGAAGTGATGCGAAGATGACCAACCGCGAGCGTCTCATCGCCGCCATGGAAAGATCCGGCTGGGTGCAGGCAAAAGCGGCGCGGCTGCTTGGACTGACGCCGCGCCAGATTGGCTACGCGCTGAGAAAATACGGTGTCGAGATCAAGCGTCTCTGAAAGGACTGTCGGACTTGCGGCGTGTCGGGGCCGCGACATCGCGACTGAGGCGAATGGCTCGGAGAAGTCAAATCTGGATTTGGCGCGGACCTTGGCACGATCACGATCGGAAGCGGCCCCTGTGTCGGTGCTAATTCGGTAAGCGTCGAGAACAGCACGTCCGACCTTAGGGGGCGGTCCGTATCTCGACTAAGGTGATGCGAACGCGGCGCTGTCATCGCCGGTTCGTTGGCCATGTCGCGCTCAGCGCACGGTCGACTGCTGCCACGCCGCCGGCTGCCAGATTGTCGTCGGCCAACGATGCGATGGCGGGCCGTTTGGACATCGTGTGTCTTGTCAGACGGACCGTTGCAGCAACGCTTCCACTACGGGCCGAGGCAGCCCGAATACATGATCGCGACGGTATCGGGCGCCTGGCGTTTCTGCTGTTCCGCCCAGAAGGCCTTCAGCAGCGCGGTCCAGCCCTTGCCGCCCGGCGCCCCGCCGATGCGGCGGCGGCCGGTTCTCGGCGCAAGCAAACACATGTCGTTCTGCTCTGGCAATGACGATGTTCCTCAACCGAACTTGAACAGGATGCCGTGACCACCGCGCGGGTAGTCCCACTCGATATTCTGGTGGTCGGTACAGAGGATGCGGCAACTGCCGCATTCGAGGCAGCCGTCGGTGATCAGCGTCACCGCGCCGTTGCCTTCGGCCTTGTAGCACGAGGCCGGGCAGACGAAGGTGCAACTCTTCGCGCTGCATTCGCTCTGGCAGACGTCGGCATCCTTGATGTGGACGTGCGGCCGTCCTGCATCGACGCGATAACGGTTCTGGAACAGCTTTTCCTCTACGTTGACGGGTAGGATGCTCATCGGAAGGCCCTCAGGAGTTTGTAAGCGTCACCCACGATGCCGGAAAGCGAACGGGCTGTGCGGAAGCTCGAAAAAATCTCGCGCTCCTTGCTTTTCTTGTCCTTACCGTCGACCGTGATCATCGTGCGCGCGGCGCGTGCCATGAGGTCGGGGTAGGTCGTGAAGAACTGCGGATTCTGGTGCAGCACGGCCGGCATGTCGCGGTATTTGTGCAGGTCTTTCATCACGAAGCTCTGATCGAGCGCGGCCTTGTAGGCCTTGAGCGTGCCGGCGCGGTAGCCGTGGCCCGCGGCTTTCGCGTGGATCACCGTTTCGGCGGCGAGGCGTCCCGTGGTCATCGCAAGATTCGATCCTTCCCGGTGCGCGGCGTTCACGAAACCGCCTGAATCGCCAACGATCATCCAGCCGTTGCCGTAGACCTGCGGGATTGCGTGAAAACCGCCTTCGGGAATCAGATGCGCGCAATACTCCTTCATCTCGCCGCCCGCAATCAGCGGTGCGATCGACGGGTGCTGCTTCATCTTTTCGAGGAGCACGTAGGGGCTCGTGCGGTTGGGGTTTTTCTTGAAGTCGCTCAGCATGCAGCCCACGCCTATGGTGAGCGATTCCTTGTTGGTATAGAGGAAGCCAGTGCCCATCATGCCGTCGGTGATCCTGCCGACCATCTCGATCACGACGCCGTCGTCCTCGCCGACGTTGAAGCGCTGGCGGATCGTCTCCTCTGGCATGAAGAGAATCTCCTTGACGGCGAGCGCAACGTTACCGGCCCCGATCTCTCCATGAAAGCCCGCCTTGCGCGCGAGCGTCGAATTCACGCCGTCGGCGAGCACCACCACGTCGGCATAGACATCGCCGTGCTCGCGGTCGCACTGCACGCCGACCACCCGGTCGCCGTCCATGATCAGTTCCTTCACCGTGGTCTCGCAGAGCAGCAGTGCGCCGGCTTCGCGCACTTTCGATGAAAACCACTTGTCGAACTGCGCGCGGATGATTGTGTAGCGGTTATAGGGCGGCTTGTTGTAATCCTCGCTGCGCACATGTGTACCGACAAACGACGTATCGTCGAGCATCCACATCCGCTGCTCGATGATGTGGCGCTCCAGCGGCGCATCGTCGCGGAAGTCCGGGATGATCTCTTCGAGCGCCTTCGCGTACAGGATCGCACCCTGAACGTTTTTGCTGCCCGGATATTCGCCCCGCTCGATCTGCAGCACTTCCAGACCTGCCTTGGCCATCGTGTAAGCGGCAGCGTTGCCGGACGGACCGGCGCCGACCACAATCACATCGAACTGTGAAGGTTTTCTCATCGTGATTCTCCTCAGGCAGCCTGCTTGCGGCGCCGGGTCAAATGCTCCGCAAAAGCCTGCTTCAGCGCGGGCAACACTTGCAACGCATTGCCGACAATCCCGTAGTGTGCGAAATCGAAGATGGGTGCGTTCGGGTCGGTGTTGATCGCCACGATCACGTCTGCGCTTTCCATGCCCACGCGGTGCTGGATCGCTCCGGATATGCCGGCGGCGATGTAGAGCTTGGGCCGCACCGTCTTGCCGGTCTGTCCCACCTGGCGCTCCCCCTCGACCCAGCCGGCCTGCACGCATGGCCGGGTCGCACCCACTTCGCCGCCGAGCACGTTCGCCAGTTCGAACGCCAGCTGGAAGTTCTCAGGGCTCTTCAACCCCTTGCCGCCGCTCACGATCACATCGGCATAGGGCAGGTTGATCCGGTTGCTGCTCGCATCCGGGATAAAGTCGAGCAGCCTCGTGACGATGTCCGTCTCGATCATCCCCAGCGTTCCATAGACGATGTTGCCGGTGCGTTCGGCGTCGCGCGGCGGCATCGGCATCACGCGGGGGCGCACCGTCGCCATCTGCGGACGGTACGCGAGCGTCATGATCGTGCACAACAGGGAGCCGCCGAAGGTGGGGCGCGTCGCCGCCAGCGCCCGCGACGCGGGATCGATGTTGAGTCCGGTGCAATCGGCGGTCAGCCCGGTCAGCAGGGTCGTCGCTACGGAGCCGGCGAGGTCGCGGCCCATCGACGTCGCGCCCAGCAGCAGGATCTCGGGCTGATGCCGGTTGACGAGGTCGGTCAGCCCTTTCGTGAACGGCTCGTTGCGATAGCCTTGCAAGACCGGGTCGTGGACGATGTACGCATCGTCCGCACCGTAAGTGAAGGCTTCTGCGGCGAACTGTTCGAGCGGTTCATTCGCGCCGCCGAGCACCGCGATGCCCACTCGGCTGCCGAGCGTGTCGGCCAATTTGCGCGCTTCACCGAGTAGTTCCCACGAGACGCTGTGCACGTGTCCACGGTCGTGCTCGATAAAGACCCAGACGCCTTTGTAGGCCTTCAGGTGTTTCGGCAGTTCGAGATTGCGTCCTGCGCGGCCGGCGGGTTTCTTCGCGGGGGCGGCGGGTGCGTTCATGAACCCTCCTTCATCAGCAGGTCAGCTTCCAGGGTAGGATGGCGCGCGAAGATCTTTTGCAGCAGGTTCACCGACACGTCGCAAAGACTCGATGCGTCGAGGTCGAGCATCTCCGCTTTCTCGCTGCGCGGCGTCGGTCCAAAGACTTTACTGACCACGGTCGGCGAGCCCTTCAGGCCGATCTTGCCAAGATCTTCGATGCCGGCCTGTTCGCAGTTCCATTTGTGCACCGGATAGCCGGCCGCATGAATCATCGCGGGCAGCGTCGCAAAGCGCAGTTCGTTGGTGTTCTCCAGCATTGTGATCAGGCACGGCAGCGCAGTCCTGAGCACGTGCACGCCGCCCTCGGCGCGGCGCTCGACGGTGATCGTGCGCGCATCGAGAGCGGTCTCGACGATGCGCGACACGTAGGTCAGCAGTTGCAGCCCGAGGCGTTTGGCGATACCGGGGCCGACTTGCGCGGTGTCGCCGTCGATCGTCTGCTTGCCAGTGAACACGATGTCCACCGCCTGCTCCTTCGCGATCTGCTGGATACCCGCTGCCAGCGCGTACGACGTAGCGAGCGTATCCGCGCCAGCGAATGCACGGTCGGTGAGCAGCACGGCGTCGTCCGCGCCGAAGCTGATGCACTTGCGCAGCGCTTCCTCGGCCTGCGGCGGGCCCATGCAAAGCAACGTGACCTTGCCGCCGAAGCGGTCCTTCAGTCGCAGCGCCTCTTCGAGTGAAAACAGGTCATACGGGTTGACGATCGCCGGAACACCCTGGCGCATGATCGTGTTGGTGACCGGATGAACGCGGATCTGCGTCGAGTCCGGGACCTGCTTGATGCAGACGACAATGTGCATGGTCTTAACGATGTGCATGGTCTTGCTCCACCTGTCAGGCAAGGGTGCGCGCGGGCAGCGACGCGCGCAGACTGTCGAGTGAAACGTGCTGCCGCCCATTTGTGTCCCGGAACACCTTGAACACTTTTTCCTGCGCCGGCGTGGAGGTGACGAAGTCGCCGTAAGCCTTCAGCAGCAGTGCGTGATATGACGCGAACAGGGCGGGTTCTTCGCCTTCCGGCAGCGCGTCCTGTTGCTGGATGTACTGAAAGAAGCGCTTGAGGATGTGCAGTCGACTCACGTCGACGACCTTCTGGTCGAACGGAATGCCGAAGAACTGCAGGAAGTCCTCGGCTGAGGACAGCGCCTTGAGTTGCTGGACAAAGCTTTCCATCGCGTTTACTCCTTGCAAGCGGATGAGGATACGTATGGACAGAGCGTCGGCTCGGCGAAGTACTTGTCGCAGGCGCCGCTGGTGGCGCACGGCGTCGTCGTGCCCGACTGTTCGGGTTTCGCGACGCACCTCGTGAAGCCGACCACAACGCCGCTCATGACAATTCTCCGACGGTGTAGCGCAACTCGATCAGGAAGCGATACAGGTCGGCGGCGCTGGGCGTTTGCTTGTGCTGGGCGGCATGGTGGCGGATACGGGTCAGCAGCAGCACGAGCAGCTTTTCACTGACGGCCAGGCCGAGCGCGTCATAAGCCCGGCGCACGCTTTGCGAACCCGAATGCTTGCCGAGCACGACCGAGCGTTCGCGACCGAGTTCGGCGGGATCGAAGCTCTCGTAGGTCGATGCATTTTTCGCGAGCCCGTCTGTGTGGATGCCGGACTCGTGCGTGAATACGCTGGCGCCGACAATGCTTTTGTTAAGCGCGACCGGGCGTCCTGAAGCCCGTTCGACAAGCCGCGAGATGCTCAATAGCGCGGTCGTGTCGACGCCGGTGTTGCGACCCATGATATGGCGCACGCCCATCACGATCTCCTCCAGCGCGGCATTTCCGGCGCGTTCGCCGAGACCATTGACAGTGGTGTTGGCGTGGGTTGCGCCGGCGCGCAGTGCGGCAAGGGTGTTCGCGGTCGCGAGCCCGAGGTCGTTGTGCGCATGGATTTCGATTTCCAGATCGACCGCGTCGTGCAATCGCGCAATCGCTTCATAGGTCGAAAAAGGATCGAGGACGCCGAGCGTGTCTGCAAAGCGGATGCGTTGCGCACCGCACTGTTGCGCGTGCCGCGCCACGTCGGCAAGGAACGAGGGGTCCGCGCGCGAGGCATCCTCCGCGCCCAGCGAAACCTTGCGGCCGCTTTTGACGGCGGCGCTGATCACGCGATTCACCTGCGCGAGCACCCACGAGCGCGGCTGGCGCAATTTGTGTTGAAGTTGGATATCGGACACGGGAATCGACAGGTGAATGATGTCGGGATTGCAGCACAAGGCCGACGCCAGGTCCGCGTCGGTGAGACGGCCCCAGACCATCAGATCGGCGTCGAGATTCAGTGCGACGATGGTCTGGATGCAATCGATTTCCTCGGCACCCATCGCGGGGATACCGATCTCCAGTTCGGGTACGCCGGCGCTTGAGAGCGCCTCGGCAATCGCGCATTTTTCGGCAACCGTGAATGCGACGCCAGCGGTCTGTTCGCCGTCGCGCAGTGTGGTGTCGTTGATGATCGGATTCGACACGGGAAGTTGTCCTTTAGGCATTTGATCATACGGTTTGCAAGTACTGCGCCATGCACCGTTAGTGCGAATAGCCGCTTGCCGCGGGGGTTTCCGGTGTTCGCTGGCGCTGTGATGAAGCGGTTCCAACGAAGACCTGTCGCGAATGTCCTGTTTCGAACAGCCAGGTGTAGCGATGAACACGGCGCTGCAGAAAGCGATGCGCGATGCGATGGGCGTGGTCAGCCAGGACGTGCGGATGCGGTCGGCGCGATGCAAACGCTGTAGGGATTGGCTATCCATAGGAACGGCGATGCGGGAAGATAAACACAGGCGGCGGCTATCAGCGCGGCTATGACCGCTATGGCGCTTGAAGAGGCCGCACGGCGCTAAGGACGCATGCCCTCAACGCTCACGCGCGAGCTCGCGCGTATGTGGCGGCAGTTCGATCGTCAGGTCGGCGTTGCGCAGCTTCACGCAGCACGCGAGACGCGATTGCACGTCAAGGCCCCACGCATTGTCGAACTGGTTGTTCTCCTCGCCGTCGGGAGGCGCCAGTCAGTGAGATCTTCATGATTGCCTCACACGGAAAACGAACTGCCGCAGCCACAGGTGCTCTGCGCATTGGGGTTGTGAATGACGAAGCGCGAACCTTCCAGGCTGTCTTCGTAGTCGACGCGCGCGCCGGGCAGGTATTGCTGGCTCATCGAATCGACCAGCAGCGTGACGCCGTCCGTGATGGTCTGCATGTCGTCGTCCGCCACCTGGTCGTCGAACGCGAAGCCGTACTGCAAGCCCGAACAGCCGCCGCCGGACACGTACAGCCGCAGCTTCAGGTTGGGATTGCCTTCTTCCTCGATCAGCGAGGCCACTTTCGCAGCGGCCTGAGGCGTGAATTCGAGTAGGCCGGGCATGACGCCGGGTGTGGCGGAAGCCGGTTGGGTGAGCGTTTCCATGGAGGTTCCTCTCAGGCTTGAATGGACTCATTTCGGGTTAGACGAGCAGGTCGGTTGCTCGGCGAGTTACAGGTCGTCGGCTGCTGCGCCTCGAATCGTCTGGCGCGAGCGAAAGTCAGACACGGCCGCCTTGATCGCGTCCTCGGCGCGAGAATCGAGCAGTGGATCTCGACCGGCGGCAATGGCAGTTCCTCGACGATCTGATGCGTGCACAACGTCCCCGAGCGCATGCCGCGCTCGTGGACGCCGCCGTGCATTTGGCACGCGATCCGCATGCGCGGCCCGAGCCCCACGAGGTCCAGACAATCTCGTGCGGGTCCCCGTTGACGAGCGAGCTGACCTGCTCGCGGGCCAGTTCCACCGCTTCTTCGCCGACCCAGCCGTAGGCATGCGAACGGCTGGCGGGATTGCCGTACATCTCGGTCAGGTAAGGCAGCATGCGTCTGATCACGCGCGGATCGACCGGCGTGGTGGCGGCATGATCCAGATGCACCGGGTTGGCGCCGCGCGGATGGAGGCTGGTACTGACGCGTTGGAAATCCGACATTGCAGGCTCTTGAAAGCGGAGTAATGCGACCTTGAGGGCAACTTCCATGCCAGTGGATTTTCACGCTCTAGTGGCCTCTTTCAGCTGGGCCGCTGTTGTTTCGCTGTTGTTTTTGTGTCGATGCGCCCGACGAGTGAGGATTGCCGCCGTTCTTTTTGTCGGATTTGTCGTTACGCGCGCGGGATTGACATGCGCGATGGCTGAATCGTCAGGCGTAGAAATGCGCTTACTTCAAACGCTGTGTCTTTGCGTCGATCATGCGCCTTGCGCTGGTACATCGAAAGCGCGCAGCGCACAAAGGGGAAGTCAACGGTGAACATTCAGGCAAGCGTTGGACGGCGTCTACGAGGTGAGCAAGACGCTGGTTTCGTCGCTCGATGTGGCGAAAGCCTTCCGCGAGTCCCTGAATTATCTGGTGCAGACGATGGAGTGGCGGCGCGCCTTTGTGGTGCTGGCCGAACCGGACGGGCAATTGCGCGGCCTGAGCGCTACGGGACTTTCGCGTGACGAGCAGCAGCGGACGACCACACGTTCGCGAAATCGCAAGCCGGGGAAGCCGGAGGGTGAACGCGAACGATTGATCTGGTTTGTGCGGGTCCCTCTCGCTGGTTCAGAACATGCTGTCCGGGTCGTGTGAGATTTGTCGCAACACCGACACGACGCAACGAAATTGTAGGGATACGTCGCGCGCCGGGATCAAACAGAACTGCGAAATATATCCTAACCCATTGATTCCTGGCGTTCTTGTCGAGTGGCATGGATCTGGCTCCATGGCTTGCGCGCGGCCGCCGTTGGTTGCGAGGAGATATCCATGCAAGCGAGTTCAAATGCGAGCGACTTGCCCGCAGCGGCCTATATCAGCATCGGGCAGATTAAACCGCTCGGCGTGAAGATCGAAGACCCCACCACCGGTGGCGGCTGCGGCACGCACGGTGGCGAGGGTAGGGCCAGCTGCGGTGCGTCGGGTAGTCTCGACGACATGCCGCCGGACATCTGGGAGAAGGTCAAGAATCACCCATGCTACTCGGAAGAAGCCCATCATCACTATGCGCGCATGCATGTGGCGGTGGCGCCGGCTTGCAACGTCCAGTGCAACTACTGCAACCGCAAATACGACTGCGCGAACGAGTCGCGTCCCGGCGTGGTCTCTCAGAAGCTAACGCCGCAACAGGCAGTGAAGAAGGTCGTGGCGGTCGCAAGCGAGATTCCACAGATGACGGTGCTTGGCATCGCCGGTCCCGGTGATTCGCTGGCGAGCCCGAAGAAGACCTTCGAGACGTTCCGGATGCTGCAGGAACAGGCGCCGGACATCAAGCTGTGCCTGTCGACCAATGGCTTGGCGTTGCCCGACCTCGTGGACGAAATCTGCAAGTACAACATCGACCACGTGACAATCACCATCAACATGGTCGACCCGGCGGTGGGCGAGAAAATCTATCCGTGGATTTTCTGGAAGCACAAGCGCGTGACCGGTTACGAAGCAGCCCGAATCCTTCATGACCGGCAGATGAAGGGTCTCGAGATGCTCACCGCACGCGGCGTGCTGACCAAGATCAACTCGGTGCTGATTCCCGGCATCAACGAGGAGCACCTGATCGAGGTCAACCGCGACGTCAAGAAACGCGGCGCGTTCCTGCATAACATCATGCCGCTGATCTCGGAGCCCGAGCACGGCACTCACTTTGGCCTGAGCGGCCAGCGCGGACCGACTGCGCAGGAACTCAAGGCCGTGCAGGACGCCTGCATGGGCGGCGCCAACCTGATGCGTCATTGCCGCCAGTGCCGCGCGGATGCGGTTGGCCTGCTGGGCGAGGACCGCAGCGAGGATTTCACGCTCGACAGGATCGAGCAGATGGAAGTGGTCTACGACCTCGACCGCCGCCGTGAATACCAGCAGCGCGTCGAAGCCGAGCGTCAGGCGCAGCACGACGCGAAGCAGGAAGCGCTGGCTGTCTCTCGCGAGATCGACGTCGCCGACGACATGAAGGCGCTGGTCGCGGTCGCAACGAAGGGCGGCGGCCGGGTCAACGAGCACTTCGGCCACGTCACGGAGTTTCAGATCTTCGAGGTCTCGGCAGCCGAAGCGCTGTTCGTCGGCCATCGCCGGGTGGACCTGTATTGCCGGGGCGGTTACGGCGACGACGAGCAACTACCGTCGGTCGTGCGCGCGCTCCACGACTGCCACGCGGTGCTGGTCGCGAAGATCGGCGCCTGCCCGAAAGACGAACTGGCGCAAGCGGGCATCGAGCCGGTCGATCAGTACGTCGGCGAATTTATCGAAAAAGCGGTGCTTGCTTGGTTCAACGACTACCGCAGTCGCATCGCCAGCGGCGCCATCGTGCACCGGGACCGCGGCGATGCTTCGATCCGCCAGGGTGCTTACACCTCGTCAGCCTCAGCGGCGTGACACCCCCACACCCTTCCAGACAGGACAACAGGAGAGCCTCCATGCCTCTGAAGATTATTGCGTCCACCTGTACGGGATGCTCGGCCTGCGAACCCGAATGCCCCAATGTCGCGATCAGCGAGAAAGGCGGCGTGTTCGCGATCGACCCCAAGAAATGCACCGAATGCGAAGGCCACTTCGACGACCCGCAGTGCGTCGCCGTGTGTCCCGTGGACGGCTGCATCGTTCAGGTTTGAGTCTGGCTCGTGGCCGGGCCGGCCATTCATCCATCAGGAGACTACGCATCATGCTGTCCAACGTAACTGTTACGAGCGCCGCCGAGAAGTTCATGCGTCGTATCGTGCGCTTTTCGGGCCTGCCGGCTGGGGCCGGCTTTCGTCTGGTGGTGAGCGCCGGCGGCTGTTCCGGCTATACCGCGAAATTCACCGCCGAGCCGGCGCTGCAACCAGGCGAACAGGAACTCGACATCAACGGCCTGCGCGTATTCCTGCCGGCTGAGAGCCGGCTGATGCTCGAAGACATAACGATCGATTTCGCCGACACGCCAACCCAGTCCGGCTTGATCTTCTTCAATCCGAACCAGGCCGCTTGTGGTTGCAGCAGCAGTGCGGAATCGGCGCCGCCGGGCGTGGCGACCATCGATATCAGCGCGATTGGCCGCGGGCGGCCGCCGCTGCCGCGTCAGATCTCCTGAAGAGGAGCGATGGCGATGGAGTCCGGCGACCGTGCCCTCGACGACGTAATGACCGCGTTTGCGCAGAGCGCGATTGGCGGCGGCTTGCCGTCGGGCGTCAATGCATTGATCGCCGAGGCGGGTCGGTTGCGCGAGCGCCCCGACGAGGCGCTCGCGCTGTTGCAACGCGCCCGCGCCGCCGCGCCGCGGCATCCGGTGCCGTTGATCGCGTTGTACCGCTTTTACTTCTACGGCCATCAATTGGCGCAGGCGCGTGCGATCGGCGAAGACGCGCTGGCGGTCGCCCGCACCGCGCTGGGCTCAGATCTCGGCGACGAACCGCTTGCGGCCGCGATCGTGACCACGCGTTATGACGCGGCCGCGCGTTTTTATCTGTTCACGCTGAAGGGCCTCGCGTACCTCAACATGCGTCTCGGCGACTTTGAAGAAGCGCGCATGCTACTGCGCGAATTGCGCCGGCTCGATCCCGAAGACCGGGTGGGGGGCGCGCTGCTCTCGCAAGTCTTGGATCGTCATGAGACCGGCGTCGGGTCCGACGATGCAATGGATGCGCTGAGTGCGTATCCGACGCGCGGCTGGACGGGGACGCAACCATGAGCGTACAGAACGTGCGCGTACCAGGCGGCGACATTGCACCGCGCCACTGGCAGGGCGGCCCGCTCGACTGCGCCGGCTGCGGGTACGTGCGGTTGCGCGAATTGCCGGCGGAGCACGGTTGCGGGCCAGCGAGTCACGCCGGTGTGTTTTGTCTGCCCGCATTGCTCGGCGACCCCGACGAGATGGGCCGGCTGCAGCTCGCGTTGCGATTGCCGCAGGCGCAACTGGCGCGCCTGATCCACGATCCGCATCGCGAGGTGCGGATTCGCGTGGCGCAGCGCCTGTCGCCTGCTGCATTGATCGGCATGCGGGGCGATGCCGACTACGGCGTGCGTGAATGGGTGGCGCGGCGTCTGCCGCTCGCGCTGCTGCCGCAGATGATCGGCGACCCTGATCGCGGAGTCCGGATGCGACTGGCCGAGCGTCTTGAGATGCCCGCGCTGCTGCGTATTGCCGACGACAGCGAGGCCGAGGTACGCCGCAGCGTTGCCGAGCGTCTGCCCGCGACGCTGCTATCGCGCCTCGCGTTCGATCCCGATTGGCGAGTGCGCTGGCAAGTCGCGCGGCGCGCGGCTGGCGCAATCATGGCGTCGCTGATGGATGACGCGGACGAAGAGGTGCGCGCGCTCGCGCGGCAGCGCCGGCAGCGGGCGAGGTCGCTAACCTGATGACCACCGGACAGACGCAACGATCAGCAGGAGCGAAGCATGGCTGACATCAATCGCGACGACGACCTGATCGAGGTCGCGTTTCCCCCGCGCTTCAACTACGGCGAGCGCGTGATCGCACGCGCGGTGATCCGCAACGACGGCACCTACAACGGCAAGGACATCGGCGAAGTGCTGGTGAACAAGGGCGAGATTGGCTACGTCACCAGCATCGACACCTTCCTTCAGCAGTTCTATATCTACGCGGTGTATTTCGTTGAGAGCGGCCACCGTGTCGGCATGCGCGCGAAAGAGCTATGCACGCTCGACAACCTGCCGGACGACGTGCTGCAAGGCTTGGGCGAGCGGGCCGAAGCGCTGCACAAGATCGGCACGCGGGTCCAGCCGGAAATGTCGCAACCGCAGGAGCCGTCAGCATGAGTATCGAACCGGTTCAGCCTGCTTATCAGTGGGGCATGCGCGTGATCGCGCTGGATGACCTGTGCAACGACGGCAGCTTTCCGGAGCGCGGCCAGGACGATTGTCTCGCCGAGGCGGGTACGGTCGGCGAAATCGTCAACGTCGGCCAGGTGGTTGAGAGCGGCGAGCCAGTCTATCTGGTGGAGTTCGGCAACTGTGTCGTCGGATGCACGGAGAATGAAATTGCGCCCGCACCCGCCGGCCTGCTACCCGAAGAAGGAGCCAAGTCATGACGGTTCAGGCGAGCGCGCCAGAAGCGGCGGCGCCGCGCGACGGTTTGCGCGCGGGCCGCCCGTTCGACCTGACCCAGCGCCAGATCGAGCAAGCGTTGCGCGAGCGTACCCGCTACCGCTATGTGGTGCCGCGCGTGCTGCGCGATGGGCCGGGGTTCCGTGTCGAGAGTCCGTGCTGCTCCCGCAATGTCGACGCGAATGGCGGGCTGATCGACATAGCCTGGCTCACGCGCGATGAAGACGGTATGTGGCACCTGAGCGCGCGCGATCATGCATCGCACCGATGGATGCCCCAGCATGAGAGCACCGATCTGGCCGAGTTGCTGGACACGCTGTGCATCGATCGCGAATGCGTGTTCTGGCCGTGAAGCAAACTAACGGAGCCGGGCGACGATCTATGGTGTGCCGCGCGATGAGGCGCTGGCGGCGGTGCGGCTGTCGCTCGGCGAAATCACTACGGCGCAGGACATTGAGTACGTGCTCGCCCATCTGCCGCGGTTGCTTCGTCCACTGCTGGAGGAAGCAGCGCATCCCGCTTGAACCTGGTTTGAACCTGTCATCAACCTCCGGAGTCCGCAACCATGAAAGTCATGATCCGCAAGGACAGCAAGGGCGCGCTGAGCGCCTACGTGCCAAAGAAGGACCTGGAGGAGCCCATTGTCGCGATGGCGCAGCCCGGGATGTGGGGCGGTCTCGTCACGCTCGCGAACGGCTGGCAACTCGAATTGCCCGCGATGGCCGACGATACGCCACTGCCCATCACGGTCGAAGCGCGGCGCATTGCTGGCGTGGAGGAGTGAGATGAGCCTCGACGCCGAGCAATTGGACTTCGCGGCGGACCTGCTCCGCACGGCACCGACGCTACGCGACGCTGCCGCGCAATGGCACGAACGTTATCCCGAGGTGCGCACAATGCATGTCAGCGCAACGGTGATGTGCGACGAGACAGCAGCGCTCCGGTTCGGTGTGCGCAGTATCTATTTCGCGATATCGGCCGGGTATTACAGAACCATCACGCAGCGGCCTGAAGAGGCCGATGCGTTGATCCTGACCGAGGACAAGGCGTATGGAAATCGATGAGATCGCGCTGAGCGAACCGGCTTGCGCGGCGCGCGAGATCGATCTCGTCAACGCGGTGCTGCAATCCTCGCGTTGGAGCGACGGGCCGATGCTTGATTCGTTCGAGCGCGCGTTTGCGGGCTGGGTTGGCCGGGAGCATGCGGTCGCGGTCGCGAGCGGCACGCTCGCCACCTGGATTGCGTTGCGCGCGACGGGGATCGGCCCGGGAGACGAGGTGGTCTGCGCGTCGCACACCTGGCATCAGGTCGCGCAGGCGATCACGCTGGCGGGAGCCGTGCCGGTGTTCGCCGACATCGACTACTGGAGCGGTTGTCTGAGCGCCGAAAAAGCCGCGCAGAAGATCGGCCCTCGCACGCGCGCGATCCTCGCCGGCAATACCAACGGCCACCCGGCCGCGTGGGCGCTGCTGCGCGAACTGGCCGACGCGCAGCGCTTGCGGCTGATCGAAGACAGTACTGAGGCGTTGGGCTCGCGCTACCGGGGCCGCAACGTCGGCTGTTTCGGCGACGTATCAGTGTTCGACTTCTCCAGCCCGTCCGCGCTGTGCACAGGAGCGGGCGGCATGCTCGTCACCGACGATGACGAACTCGTCCATGAACTGCGCTATCTACGCGAGCGGCGCGTCACGGACCGCGCGTCCGTCTCGGTCGGCTCGCGGGTGCCGCTGCAGGCGGGCATCAGTGATCTGACCGCCGCGCTCGGTCTCGCGCAACTGGCCGAACTCGACACGCGCCTCGCGCAGCGAAAGCAGGTCGAGACCTGGTATCACGAAGAGATGCAAAGCTTCGAAGGGATCAAGCCGGCCTACGTGGCCGAGGACGTCGAAGAAGTGCACTGGATGCTCTATGTTGTGCATTTGGGCAAGCGTTTTACGCAGAGCGCGCGCGCCCAGATGATCGACGACATGAAATCTTGCGGCATTGAGACGGTGGCCTACAGCCATCCGCTGCATCAGCAGTTCCACTACATGAACGCGGGCGATGCGATCGGCCGCAAGAGCGGCCTGTTGCCCGACACCGAGCGCATCGGCGATCGCGCGCTGGCGCTGCCGCTGCACACGCTGCTCGACACCGACCAGGTCAAGTACATCGTCAAGACGCTGAAAGACACCGCGACCAACGTGGGCGCCGGCGCTGCCATTTATCTGTGAGGCGCACTGCATTACCGTTTCAGTCCAGACCATCGCCGAACGCCTGTGTGCGGGCGGCGTCATTCCGTACCTGGGACCGGCGCTGCTCGCGCTGTGCCCCGATACGGCCGTCCCTGCCACGCCGCTCGCGCTCGCCGAAATCATCACGGCCAAGGTCAGCGTGCTGCACAAGATCCGCACCCGGCTGACCTAGGCGGCGCAGTTCATCGAAAACTTCAAGCATCGGAAGTCGCTGGTGAGCGTCATGAATGAGGCCTTCGCCATGACGCCGACGCCGTCGGCACTGCATTGCGCGCTGGCGCAGGCGCGGCCGCAGGGCGGCTGGGCGCAGTTGCAGGGGCTGTCGCAGGCCGAGCATTTCGGCCATTGGTTCGCGGCCTATAGCGCAGACGGCGCGTTGCTGGATGACGTGCCGGCCTCGGGCGCGCTGCTCTACAAGCCGATTGGCGGCCATGCGCCGGCCTCTAACTACCTGGTCTCTGACAGCGACTTCGTCGAAGTCATGACTGAGATCGATATCCAGACGCCCATTCCGCCTGCCGTGCAGGCGTGGGGCAGCGGTCGCAGTTTTTTGTTTCTGTGCTCTGAGCGGCGAGATGACCTCGGTCGAATCGCTGGTGGTCGACGTGGCCATCGTCGGCGCGGGTCTACGCGGCCTCGCGCTGGCGCGCGTACTGCATGCGCAGGACGTTTCCGTCGTGGTCATCGAAGCGCGCGAGCGTGAGGGCGGCCGTGCTGACGCAATGTTGCGAAGCCACGCGTCGAGATACGGGCAGATGCCCTTCGCGCGTTCCAGCAGGCTGCCGGCGGTGGCCTGATCCAGCGTGCCGGCCATGAAGACGGTGAGACTGAGTGCCATCCCGTAGGCGCCCTCGAGGTTCATATACATCGACAGCGCGATTCCCCGTTGGCTCAGCGCAGCAGCTTGCGGCGCTCGGCCGGCGAATAGTTGCTGAGGTGCCCTTCGCGCGCCGCCTGACGCCGCGCGCGGGAGATGATCGCGCGGCTCTTGCCGGGCGAGGCCGGCGCGCTGACCTGCTTGTCCAGCGCGGTGCCACCGCATTGCGGGCAGACGGGCGTGTGGCCGGCGCGCACTAGCGTTTCGAATGCGTGGCCGCAGGCCGCGCAGCGGTAGTCGTACAGGGGCATAGTGATCAGATCTCCGTTTCAGGTGGATGGGGCGCAGCGGATCGCCCGTTGGTGCGAGCTGTGGTCTGTCATTGCGCGCTCGCTAGAACTTCATCCCGACGCCTATTCCCAGTACCAGTGGGTCGATGTCCAGCCGGCCCAACGAACTATCGCCGAGCGAGGCGTCCGTGTGCATCCAGATCTTCTTGATATCCGCGTTGAGAAAGACGGTCTTCGTGATCTGCACGTCGACGCCAGCCTGCACCGCCGGACCGAAGCTGCTGCGTGACACCTGGATGCCTTCGGAGCCCGCGCTCAGGCCGTCGTTGTAGAAGTACGTGTAGTTGACCCCCGCGCCGACATACGGTCGGATCACGCCAGCATGGTTGAAGTGATATTGCAGCAGCAGCGTCGGCGGCAGCACGTTCACGCCACCTAGATCGCCGAGGCCAGACGTCACGTGGTGCCGCGAGGTGGCGAGAATCAGCTCGATGCCGATCGCGTCGCGGATCATATAGGTCAGGTCCAACTCCGGCACGAGTGCGTTATTGACACCCACGCCGAGCGACGACAAGGTGCCGCTGGTGTGTACTTCGGGCTCGATCGAGATGGCACGCAGACGCACGAGCACGTCACCGGCGTGGATCCCATCCGCCGGCACCTCGCCTGCCATCGTGCTTCCGTTCGCGCTTACGTCATCCGCGTATGCCAGCACTTCGAACAAACCGGTAGTGCACAGGCTTGCCACGATCATGACGGCCTTAATCATGTGCTTCATCGCTTTCCCCTTGTTGACGTATGCGGGGAATTGTCGACGCGCAAATCAGGGCTGCCCTTGCGCAGGATCAACCGGTCCCGATCCCGAAGTCAGGATGCGACATCGGGTCACGATTAGGAATGTCGAGATAGCGGGAGCCTTGAGGCCGGACTATTTGCCTTCAACCGCATTGACTGGTACCCAAGATGTTTCTCGCACCCGGAGACACCGATTTCGCAGCCATTGCCGGACTGGCTGCAGCCGCCGAACGGCACGCAGATCACTCTGCTACTTCTGCGCATGCAACAAGGTCATTACGCACGACCATGGCTGCAGCGCTAGATATCTGAGCTACCTCGTTCGTGAGATGGACCTGGCCGCGTCACATCTCGGACCTGACCGGCGAACCGTGCAGCTGCATCTGGGAGATGGAACGCCGACCTTCTTCCCTGTTGCCGAACTCGAAGAGCTTTCCAGCAACTGCAGAACCGCTTCGCGTTCTCGATCGACGCAGAACTTGCCATCGAAATTGATCCGCGAACCGTCAGCACCAAAACGCTTTCACCACTCGCGCGCCTCGGCTTCAACCGAGCGAGCTTCGGCGTACAGGACTTTGCTACCGACGTTCAGCAGGCTGTCAATCGCATCCAGCCACTCGATGTGGTGAAACGCGCACTCAGCGGCGCACGCGATGCGGGATTTCTCTCAATTAACGTCGACCTGATCTACGGTTTGTCGCAGCAGACTGTCGCCTGATTTAGCCCGCGCACTGCGTCAGTGCACCGCACCCCGCCGCTTTGTTCGTCCTTGATCGGCATCAATCACAAAGCTGGCCGGTTGTCGGACCATGATGCTGCGAGTGTGATGCCGCATGCGTCAAGCCAGCTTCAGGTCAAAAGTGCCACAACCCGGACTTAACCACTATGACAGACAGAAAAGCCTTAAGGAAACGGTCGATAGCCATCGTCACGACATTGAGCGCCTGTCTATCGGGATGTGATCTGACTGTGCTTGATCCAAAAGGGAGCGTCGGCGCGGCCGAGAAGTCGCTGATCGCCACCGCCACGTGGGCGATGCTGATCGTCGTGATCCCGGTGATCCTGCTGACGCTGTTCTTCGCGTGGCGCTACCGTGCGTCGAACCGTCACGCGGTCTATGCACCCAAATGGGCGCACTCGACGGCGATCGAGATCGTCGTCTGGACGATCCCCGCCCTGATCATCCTGTACCTCGGTATCCTGACCTGGCGCACCACACATGAGCTCGACCCGTACCGGCCGCTGCAGTCGAGCGTGAAACCGATCGACGTCGAGGTGGTCGCGCTCGACTGGAAGTGGCTCTTCATCTACCCGGACCTCGGCATTGCGTCGGTGAACCAGCTCGCCGTGCCAGTCGATACGCCGGTGAATTTCCGGATCACGTCGGACTCGGTGATGAACTCATTCTTCATCCCGCAACTCGGTACCCAGGTGTATGCAATGGTCGGCATGCAGACCCGTCTGCACCTGATCGCGGATGCACCGGGAAATTTCGAAGGCATGTCCGCCAACTTCAGCGGCAAGGGATTCGCCGACATGAAGTTCCGCACGCTCGCGACGAGCGCCACCGACTTCGACGCATGGGTGCGGAAGGTCAAGGCTTCGCCGGACCGACTGAGCATGGACGAATACGCCGAAGTCGCGAAGCCGAGCGAGAAGCAGTCGGTACGCTACTTCTCATCGATCGACCAGTACCTGTTCCGCAACATCGTTGCCCGATACAACAACGGCAACGTCACGGCCTTCCGCGACGCCGCCTGTCGCACGCAGACCACGGAGTAAGCCATGTTTGGAAAACTCACGCCCGGTGCGATTCCGTTCGATCAGCCGGTCATCATGGGCGCGGCCGCGTTCATGGCGCTCATCGTGCTGGCGGTCATCGTCACGCTCACGAAGCTCGGCCGCTGGAAGTGGCTCTGGACCGAGTGGCTGACAAGCGTCGATCACAAGAAGATCGGCATCATGTACATCATCGTCGCGGTGCTGATGCTCGTGCGCGGTTTTGTCGACGCCGTAATGATGCGGCTTCAGCTCGCGATCGCGTTTCACGGCCCCGGTTACCTGCCGCCGCACCACTACGACCAGATATTCACCGCGCACGGTGTCATCATGATCTTCTTCATGGCGATGGCGCTGATGGTCGGCCTCTTCAATCTTGTCGTGCCGCTGCAGATCGGCGCGCGCGACGTCGCCTTCCCGTTTCTGAATTCGCTGAGTTTCTGGATGACGGCGATCAGCGCGATCCTGATCAATCTGTCGCTCGTGTTCGGCGAGTTCGCGCAGGTCGGCTGGCTCGCGTATCCACCGCTGTCGGAGCTGCAGTTCAGTCCCGGCGTCGGGGTCGACTACTACATCTGGAGTCTGCAGCTCTCCGGCGTCGGTACGCTGATTACCGCGATCAACTTCTTCGTGACGATCGTCAAGCTGCGCGCGCCCGGCATGACGCTGATGAAGATGCCGGTGTTCACGTGGACCGCGCTGTGCTCGAACGTGCTGATCATGGCAACGTTCCCGATCCTAACCGTGACGCTCGCACTGCTCGGCCTCGACCGCTACGCAGGCATGCACTTTTTCACCAATGAGCTCGGCGGCAACGCGATGCTGTACCTGAACCTGATCTGGGCGTGGGGCCACCCGGAGGTGTACATCCTCGTGCTGCCCGCGTTCGGCATCTACTCGGAAGTGATCGCGACCTTCGCGAAGAAACCGCTGTTTGGCTACAGAACGATGGTCTACGCGTCGTGCGCGATCACGGTGCTCGCATTCCTCGTGTGGGCGCACCACTTCTTCACGATGGGTTCCGGCGCGGACGTCAACGCGTTCTTCGGCATTATGACGATGGTCATCGCGATCCCCACGGGCGTGAAAATCTTCAACTGGCTGTTCACGATGTACCGCGGTCGCATCGAGTTCACCGCACCCGTGCTGTGGACGATCGGCTTCATGGTCACGTTCACGATCGGCGGCATGACGGGCGTGATGATGGCGATCCCGGGCGTGGACTTCGTGTTGCACAACAGCCTGTTCCTGATCGCGCACTTTCACAACGCGATCATAGGCGGCGTCGTGTTCGGCTATCTCGCGGGCTTCCATTACTGGTTCCCGAAGGCGTTCGGCTTCAAGCTTAACGAGAAGCTCGGCAAGCGGGCGTTCTGGTGCTGGTTCGTCGGCTTCTACGTGTCGTTCGTGCCGCTCTACGTGCTCGGCTTCATGGGCATGACCCGGCGCCTGAATCACTACGACAACCCGACCTGGCATCCCTGGTTGTTCGTCGCCGCATGCGGCGTGGTGCTGATCGCACTCGGTGTCGTGCACCAGATCGCCCAGGTCGTCGTGAGCGTGATCCATCGCAACGAGCCGGAATACGTCGACCTGACGGGCGACCCGTGGAACGGCCGCACGCTCGAATGGGCCACCTCGTCACCGCCCGCTGTCTACAACTTCGCGCGCATACCGGTCGTCCACCAGCTCGACGCGTTCGCGCACATGAAGGAAAGCGGCGCAGCAAATGCCGCACTGGCGCATTACGAGGACATCCACCTACCGTCGAATACCGCGGACGGGTTCCTGATCGGCGCATTCAGCCTCGTGCTCGGCTTCGCCGGCGTCTGGCACATCACGTGGCTCGCCGTGCTGGCCTTCCTCGCGATCGTCGCCGCGCTGATTGCGCGTAGCTTCCGCGACGACCATGGCTACGTGATTCCGGCCTCGCGCGTGCGCGAAATCGAAGCACGACGCGGCAGCGCACCCACCCCGGCCGCCCTTGAATTACCCGAATCCGCGGAGACCTGATCCATGACGCAATCTGCATTACTCGTCCATCACGGCAGGTCGAGCGCTGACCACGGCCCAACGCCCACCGTGTTCGGCTTCTGGCTGTACCTGATGACCGACTGCATGCTGTTCGCGTCGCTGTTCGCCGTGTTCGCCGTAATGGCGCACCAGTTCGCGGGTGGACCGTCCGGACGGGACCTGTTCGACATCCCCGGTGTCGCACTTCAAACCGGCGTGCTGCTGCTGAGCAGCACCACCTACGGCTTCGCGATGCTCGGCGCGCAGCGCCAGGGGCGTGGTGCCGTGATCGGCTGGCTCCTCGTGACGTTCGTGCTTGGCGCGCTGTTCCTCGCGTTAGAGCTGCGCGAGTTCTCGCACCTGGTCGCCGACGGTGCCGGGCCCAGTCGCAGCGCCTTCCTGTCGTCGTTCTTCACGCTGGTTGGCACCCACGGCCTGCACGTAACAGCCGGCCTGGTCTGGATGGCCGTGCTCGTCGTGCATGTCGTCCGCTCGCCTGAACTGTCCGGTCGCGATCTCACGAGTCTGACATGCCTGAGCCTCTTCTGGCACTTCCTCGACATCGTGTGGATCTGCGTGTTTTCGTTTGTCTATCTCGGGAGCATGCTCTAAATGGTCCATTCACACTCGACGTCCACGACCGCCTCGCGTGGTGACGTCGCCGGTTATATCACCGGTTTCGTGCTTGCCGTGGCGCTGACGGCTGGCTCATTCTCGATCGTCACGCAACGGTTGCTGCCGTCCGGCTCCGCGATTATGGCGCTCGCGTTGCTGGCGTTCGTGCAGATCGTCGTGCATCTGGTGACGTTCCTGCATCTCGACCTGTCGCGCGGCCAGCGCTGGAACGGGCTGGCGTTATGCTACACCGCGCTCGCCGCGCTGTTCCTGATCTTCGGCACGATCTGGGTAATGCACAATGTCAGCATGAACATGATGTCGCGCTGACTCGCCACCAGCGCGAAACGGTCTGGTCACATCATCGCGGACACGGCATGCAGCCGTTGGCCGCGTGCGTGGTGTTGTGCTGCACCGCTCTACCGGCCTTCTTCATGAACAGTCCGAATCACCCCGTTCCCGCCAATGAGCCATTGCCCCATCGCAAGGTCATCCGCTCGTGGCTGACACCGTTCGCCGAACGCCGCACCGCCTACGCGCTTCTGCTGCTCGTGTTCGACTACGTTTTGCTATTGTGTGCGCTCGCCGCGAGCGTGTTCGCGCACGGGTTCGTGCTGAAGACCGTATTCGGATGCATGGCGGGTTTCGTCATCGGACGGCTCTTCGTCATCGGTCACGACGCATGTCATGAGAGCCTGACCCGGCACCGCACGCTCAACCGCTGGCTGGGCCGGATCGCCTTCCTGCCGTCGCTCACGCCGTACAGCCTGTGGCAAGTGGGTCACAACGTGGTGCATCACGGCTACACGAACCTGAAAGGCGTCGATTTTGTGTGGGCACCGCTGACGATCCAGGAATATCGCGCCTTGAGTGGGCCACGGCGCGCACTGGAACGTATCTATCGCAGCGGCTGGGCGCCCGGTCTCTACTACATGATCGAAATTTGGTGGACGAAGATGTTTTTCCCGTCGCGGGCCGCAATGCCGACGCGGCGCTCCGTGTTCTTTCGTGACTGCACGCTGGTATCGGTGTTCGCACTGCTGTGGATCGGCGCGCTCGCGTGGATCGCTCGCGCGACGCAGCGGGGGGTAGTCCCGTCAATCGCATGCGGGTTCGGGGTGCCGTTCCTGTTCTGGTGCGCGATGGTGGGTTTCGTCGTGTACGCGCACCACACGCATCCGCAAATCCGCTGGTACGACGATCGCGCGAAATGGGGGCGTTCAGATCCGTTCGTATCCACGACGGTGCACTTGACCTTTCGCTGGCGTTTTGGCGCGCTGTTTCATCACATCATGGAGCACACCGCGCATCACGTCGACATGAGTCTCCCTCTATACGGGCTCGTCGGTGCTCAGCGAACCCTCGAAGCGATGCTTCCGGAACGGATCGTCGTGCAGCGGTTTTCGTGGCGTTGGTACTTCGACACCGCACGAGGCTGCAAACTATACGATTTTTCGACTGATCAGTGGACCGACTTCGCTGGTCGCGCGACGCACGTCCCTCTTAAGACTCGCTAACAAAGCCTGTCATCCGAAAGCAAGCAGCAGTTGCAGCCCGAGGTCGGCTGCCATGTCGAGCGCGCTGCGGCCATCCGGTGCGCACAGTTTTGCGTTCGCCCCATGCGCAAGCAGCATCTGCAGGACGTCGAGGCGACCGCTCGCGGCTGCCTGCAACAGGCATGTGATGTCGTCGTCGTTCACATGGTCGATCGGCGCGCCGGCGTCGATCAGCCGCAGGATGGTCGCGGGGCCGCCGTGCAGGCACGCGAACCAGAGCGCATGGTTGCCGTCGTCATCGAGCGCGTCGGCGCGTGCGCCGAGTGCGAGCAACGCTTCGACGACCGCGTCCTCGCCATGCTGCGCGGCGCGCATCAACGGGGTTTCGCCGTTCACGCAGCGCGAATGGGGAGCCGGGAAGCCGTGGTACGCCAGCCAAGTGGAAAGTGCGGCGGGCACGATCGTTTCGAGTTGTGCATCGGGGTTCCGGACAACGCGCGGGGCCAGGCGTTCGCGGACGACGAAAGCAGTGTCAGTGTGCATGATCATGGTCGCGTTCGGGTGCAAGGGAACATCGGTTGGCGCAGCAGCGCGGGCGGCAGCCGTCGGGACCCGAGCCTCAGACGGGCCGGTTCTCGTTGGGGTTGCGCACCGGCCCCATCAATTCAAGTCCTTCGCTGTAGGTGATCGTGTCGAAGGTTACGTCGAACTTGATGGCCGCGTCCGCTACCGCATCCAGCTTGCCGCCTGAGTCCTTTTTCTTCAATTCGTTCTTTTCAAGGTACAGCAGTTCGAGCATCTCGTTGTAGACGGTGGACTCGAGAATCGGCAGCACATAGAACATCGCGCCCTTGTACGGCACCTGATATCGCTTGCTCAGGTCGATGTTGTCGCAAAACAGAAAATACTTGCCACCCGCCGAGAGCGTGTCGCTGAGCACCTCGGCCACGTCCTTCAGATGCTCGAAGCTCAACAGATACCCGGCGAAGAACGGCAAGTGCTTATGGCCGATCGTCGCGCATGCCATCACCTGATCGCAGGTCAGCTCCGGCGGCCGCGCTTCGTCGGCGAGCTTCGGAGCAAACCGCAGCGCAAGTTCGCCGCGGAAGCCGACCCGGTCGAGCCTGTTCGTCAGCCCCTTGAGAACCGGGTTGAGCAGACGGCCTTCATGTTCGAGACGGGCGAACGCGGTGTCGTCGATCTCCTTGTGCGCGAGCGTTTCGGTCATCACAGATCCTTGGGTTAAACAGCGTTGAAGAGGGATTCACGTCTGCGTATTGCGCATCCGGTCGGCGATTTTGAAAAAGGCCTGCATCAGTTCATCGCGTAGCACCGGATCGACACCCGTCTCGTCGAACGCGGCGCGCATGCAAGCTAGCCACGCATCCCGTTCGGCGGTGCCGATCGCGAATGCGGCATGACGCGTGCGCAGCCGTGGTTGGCCGCGCTGTGCCGAGTACCGCTTGTCGGCGCCGAGCCATTCGCACAGATACAGCACCAGCACGGCCTTCGTCGAAGACAGGTCCGGGTGATGCATCGCGCGAATGCGCTGCGCGTCGGCCCGCGTATCCATGTGCCGATAGAACGCATCGACCAGGCGGATGACGGCGGTCTCGCCGCCTAGACGGTCGAAGTGCGTCTCGCGCGGCACGGGTCGCGAAGCTTGGGTGGCTGGTGTGTCCATGGCGCGATCAACGCAATAACCGAACCAGGCCGCAACCCGGCGATTGTCCGGCTGCACGCAGGCCAATGCGACAGAAATCGCACGACAAACGCGCCCGAATGGTTTCATTGGCGACGAAGTTCGCGTGGTTTGTCGCGAAATCGACAAGACAGAAGAGGAGTCCGCAAAAGTCCCGAACCAACCGCCGCAGCGCGGCGGGGCGGACGCGTCGCAGTACCGCTGGTGACGTGGCACAGAAGCTGCGTTTGGAGTCCGGCGCGGACACAGGTCCGGCCGATGCGTGACTCGATATAAGAAGACCCATACAGGCACGACAGGCTGACATGGTCGCGGTTACGCAACCCTGATTTCAACCCTTCTTCCTGAATGGAGAAATGCAATGTCTAAACTTCGGCAAATCGCGTTCTACGGTAAAGGCGGTATCGGCAAGTCGACCACCTCGCAGAACACCCTGGCAGCCCTGACTGAACTCGGGCAGAAAATCCTGATCGTCGGCTGCGATCCCAAGGCGGACTCTACCCGCCTGATCCTGCATGCAAAGGCGCAGGACACTATCCTGTCGCTAGCGGCCGAAGCCGGCTCGGTGGAGGACCTCGAACTCGAGGACGTGATGAAGATCGGTTACCGCAACATCCGTTGCGTGGAGTCCGGCGGTCCGGAACCGGGCGTCGGCTGCGCGGGCCGTGGCGTCATCACGTCGATTAACTTCCTCGAAGAAAACGGCGCCTATGACGGCGTGGACTACGTGTCGTACGACGTGCTCGGCGACGTGGTGTGCGGCGGTTTCGCAATGCCGATTCGTGAGAACAAGGCGCAGGAAATCTACATTGTGATGTCCGGCGAAATGATGGCCATGTATGCGGCCAACAACATTTCAAAGGGCATTCTGAAGTACGCGAACAGCGGTGGTGTGCGGATCGGCGGGCTCGTGTGCAACGAGCGTCAGACCGACAAGGAACTCGAACTCGCCGAAGCGCTGGCGAAGATGCTCGGTTCGAAGCTGATCCACTTCGTGCCGCGCGATAACATCGTGCAGCACGCCGAGCTGCGCCGCATGACGGTGATCGAGTTCGCGCCCGAATCCAAACAGGCGGAAGAGTATCGCCAGCTCGCCACCAAGGTGCACAACAACGCGGGCAACGGCACGATCCCGACGCCGATCACGATGGATCAACTGGAAGACCTGTTAATGGAGCACGGAATCATGACGTCCATCGACGAATCGCAAGTCGGCAAGCCTGCAGCGGAACTGACCGCCTAAGCGAGCGCCGCTGCGCGTGGCCCGGTGTTCTTCTTCACGCGATGAACCGGGCCATGCCGGCTACCCGCTGCCAGGCTTGATACTCACCCTATGGAGCATTCCCATGAGCGTCACTGTTGAAGAGCGCAAGGCCGCGAACAAGGCCCTGATCGATGAAGTGCTGAAGGCCTATCCGGAGAAGATGGCCAAACGGCGCGCCAAGCATTTGGGCACCTTCGAGGACGGCAAGCCCGACTGTGGCGTGAAATCAAACATCAAGTCATTGCCGGGCGTGATGACGATTCGCGGTTGCGCGTACGCCGGCTCGAAGGGCGTGGTCTGGGGGCCCATCAAGGACATGATCCACATCAGTCATGGTCCGGTCGGTTGCGGTCAGTACTCGTGGGCCGCGCGTCGCAACTACTACATCGGCACTACCGGTATCGACACCTTCGTGACGATGCAGTTCACGTCGGACTTCCAGGAAAAGGACATCGTCTTCGGCGGCGACAAGAAGCTCGACAAGATCATCGACGAGATTCAGGAACTGTTTCCGCTGAACAAGGGCATCTCGATCCAGAGTGAATGCCCGATCGGCCTGATCGGCGACGACATCGAGGCCGTCTCGAAGACGAAGAGTGCGCAGTATGAAGGGCACACCATTTTGCCGGTGCGCTGCGAAGGTTTTCGCGGCGTCAGCCAGTCGCTGGGCCACCATCTGGCTAACGATGCGATTCGGGACTGGATATTCGACAAGGCCGATCCGGACAAGCGGCCCGAATTTGTTTCGACGCCTTATGATGTTGCGATCATCGGCGATTACAACATCGCCGGCGATGCCTGGTCGAGCCGGATTCTGCTCGAAGAGATCGGCCTGCGCGTGATCGCGCAATGGTCGGGCGACGGCTCGATCGCCGAGCTCGAGAATACGCCCAAGGCCAAGCTCAATTTGCTGCATTGCTACCGCTCGATGAACTATATCAGCCGGCACATGGAAGAGAAGTACTGCATTCCGTGGGCGGAATACAACTTCTTCGGCCCGTCGATGATCGAGAAGAGCCTGCGCGAGATCGCCAGCCACTTCGACGACACCATCAAAGCCAACGCGGAGAGGGTGATCGCCCAGTATCGTCCCCTGGTCGATGCGGTGAACGCGAAGTTCAGAGCGCGCCTGCAGGATAAGACCGTGATGCTGTTCGTTGGCGGCCTGCGTCCGCGCCACGTGATCGGCGCCTACGAAGACCTCGGCATGAACGTGGTCGGCACCGGCTACGAATTCGGCCACAACGACGACTATCAGCGCACCACGCACTACGTGAAGGACGGCACACTGATTTACGACGACGTGACCGGCTACGAGTTCGAGAGGTTCGTCGAACAGGTCCAGCCCGATCTGGTCGGCTCCGGCATCAAGGAAAAGTACGTGTTCCAGAAGATGGGCGTGCCGTTTCGCCAGATGCACAGCTGGGACTATTCCGGTCCATATCACGGCTACGACGGCTACGCCATTTTCGCGCGCGACATGGACATGGCCATTTCCAGCCCGGTGTGGGGGCTCGCCAAGGCGCCCTGGAAGAAAAACCTCTAAGCGCCGGCCACCGCACCGATCACCGGACTGATCATCGGCCGGCAGGCCATTGAATTGAATATCAGGAGCATCCCGTGCCCCAATCCGCAGACCAGATTCTCGACCAGGAACTCCTGTTCCGTGAGCCCGAGTACCAGAAAATTTTCCGCGTGAAAAAGGAAAACTTCGAGTTCAATCATTCAGACGAGCAGGTCAAGCAGATCGTCGAGTGGACCAAGAGCGAAGACTACCGGCAAAAAAACTTTGCACGCGACTCGCTCACCATCAACCCGGCCAAGGCCTGCCAGCCGCTCGGCGCAGTGTACGTGGCCAACGGCTTTCACAAGACCCTCAGTTTTGTGCATGGCTCGCAGGGCTGTGTAGCGTTTTACCGCTCGCACTTCTCGCGTCACTTCAAGGAGCCGACCTCGTGCGTCAGCTCGTCGATGACCGAGGACGCGGCGGTGTTCGGCGGCATGAACAACATGATCGACGGCCTCGCAAATGCGTACAACCTGTACAAGCCCGACATGATCGCGGTCTCCACGACCTGCATGGCGGAAGTGATCGGTGACGACCTCGACGCGCTCATCAAGAACAGCAAGCAGAAGGGCAGCGTGCCGGAAGACTACGACGTGCCGTTCGCGCACACGCCGGCCTTCGTCGGCAGCCACGTGACCGGCTACGACAACGCGCTCCTCGGCATCCTCAGGCACTTCTGGGACGGCAAGGCCGGCACAGCGACGCCGCTTGAGCGTGTGCCCGACGACAGCGTCAACTTCATCGGCGGCTTCGACGGCTATGTGGTCGGCAACATGAAGGAAATTCGCCGCATCTTCGATCTGTTCGGCGTGACGGTGAACATCATCTGCGACCCATCCGAAACGTGGAATACGCCGACCGACGGCGAGTTCCGGATGTACGAAGGCGGCACGACCAAGGAGGAAGTCGAGCGCGCGTTGAACGCGAAGGCGACCTTCGTGTTCCAGGAATACTGCTGCGAAAAGACCAGCAAGTTCATTGGCGAGCATGGCCAGGAAGTGGTGGTGCTGAACTCGCCGGTTGGCGTCGCGGGCACCGATCAGTTCCTGATGGAAATCTCGCGCGTGACCGGCAAGCCGATTCCGGCGCAACTGGAGAAGGAGCGAGGCCAGCTCGTCGATGCGATGGCCGACAGCCAGGCTCACCTGCACGGCAAGCGCTTTGCACTCTACGGCGACCCGGACCAGATGCTGGGCTACACGCGGTTCCTGCTGGAACTCGGCGCCGAGCCGGCTCACGTGCTGGCGACCAACGGCAACGAAACCTGGGCAGCAAAGGTGCAGGCGCTGTTCGACGCGTCGCCCTACGGCGCCGGCTGCAAGGTGTATCCGAAACGCGATCTGTGGCACATGCGTTCACTGCTGTTTACCGAGCCGGTGGATTTCCTGATCGGCAACACCTACGGCAAATATCTGGAGCGCGATACCAAAACGCCGCTGATACGGATGGTGTTCCCGATCTTCGATCGCCACCATTACCATCGCTTCCCGACCTGGGGCTATGAAGGTGCGTTGCGGGTGCTGGTCACGCTGCTGGACGAGTTCTTCGAAGCGCTCGACGCCAACACGATCGACGTGGCGAAGACCGACTACAGCTACGACATCATTCGCTGACGAGGAGAGCGCGGCCATGGCAGACACAGCGGATGCATCGGGCGCGGCAGACGCAGTTCTGGTCAAGATGACGCAGGACGGCCATAACGTCGAGGTCATCAACGACTAGGTTTGCCTGGCCGGTGTGGGCGAGGCCGACCACCTCGTCCCGCTGCCCGAACACCGGAACCCGCAGATGATCGCCCACGTGCTGCCCGGGGGCCCGCGCATGTGGCCGGCCGGTTGCCGTTGACGCACGAGGAGATTGCGATTGCACAGGGTGCGATGTCGGCGGCTCGGCGGCAGTTCGACGCGAGCCTGGCGGGCATCGCGCCGCGGTTACCTCGCGCGGTGTGGGCGAAGATTGCGGCGGAGGGTGTCGAGTAGCGGGGCACCGCTGAAAACGAAATTGCTGCGCTGTATGTAGCTAGCTGTAGCGACTCGTTGTTGCGCGTTCGCATCGGTACTTGGCGCCGCCATCTAATATCAAAGAGTCCGTTCATGAACCAGTTCACCGATATTGATCACAAGAACCTTGACCCGGTAAGGCAGCAATTTGCATGGGAAGCGCTAGCTGCGCATTTTGATGATCGGTCCCCGGAAGAGCTCACCTCCTCGCAGCGGCAGTTTCCCCATCACACGCGCCCCGAGCTTCAACAGACGCTCTCCCGCCTGCTGACGCCGTTCGCTCCGCGCCTTCTCGGCCTCAATCAGGTTCATGAGCGGTTTCCGTTGACAATTTCCTCGCTGTTTGTGCAGAGTACCGGCCCGATGTCTACCACGGTGTCCCTTGCTCCTGTGAAATACCGGGATGTCGATGTCGGAGAAGAAACACCGGTCGCGGTACTCGACAACGGCTTGTGGCTGATCACCGATGGCGAGCTTAGAGCCGCTGTGCTGTTCGAGCAGCACATGGAAGGAATGAACACGTCTATCGCGAGCGTGGAGATTGTCAGTCTACCCAACGCGCGCGGGCTGGCCTTCGGCAGCGAGGTGTATGCGGGGCTGGAGCAGGCAATTCGCGAGTCCCGTCTGTACCGGGGCAAGGTTCTTTCCCTCGAGGTAACCGAGGATTATTCAGGCCAGCCCCGCAGCATCGTCGTGCACCGTCTGCCTGCCGTGGAGCGTCAGGACGTGATCCTGTCACCGCAAACCATGGAGCTGCTGGATCGCAATATTTTTGAATTCGCACGCACCAGAGAAGGATTAAAGATATTACGCCAGTCGTTGCAAAAGGGTGTCCTGCTGTACGGGCCGCCCGGAACGGGCAAAACCCATACGATCAAGTACCTCGCCAGCAATCTGCCAGCGCATACCACCCTTCTGATCAGCGCCAATCAAGTGGGGCAACTCGACAACTATATGCTGCTGGCCCGGTTGCTACAGCCAAGCATGGTGGTCATCGAGGACGTCGATCTGATCGGGAGACATCGCACCGAGATGCGCGGCCCGAAGGAAGAGAGTCTGCTCAACCGCTTGCTCAACGAAATGGACGGACTTCACCAGGACGCCGAGATCCTGTTCGTGCTTACCACCAACCGGCCGGAGGAAATCGAGGAGGCGCTCGCGGCCCGTCCAGGCCGGGTTGATCAGGCCATTGAAATACCGGCACCTGATGCGGATTGCCGGGCGCGCCTGCTCCGGCTCTACGGTTCGAGGATGAACATCCCGGCAGACGTCGCAGCGTTTGCAGTGGAGCGGACTGAAGGCGTCAGCGCTGCATTCATCAAGGAACTGGTGCGCCGGTTGGCCCAGCAAAGTATTGCGCGTAAGGCACAGGGCGAAGTGAGCATGGAGGATGCTGAAAACGCGTTGCAGGACATGCTGGTGCGCAGCGGATACCTGAGTCAGGCGCTCCTTGGCGGCGCACCCGCACGGGAAAAATCGCAAGTACGAATCGTGGGTGACCAGTGCTTCTGAGCGTTGCAGGGAGCGAGGGGTCCGGTCCGGAAGAATGATCGGAAAGGGCCGGCGGCCCATATGCCGCCCCTGACTCACCATTTCATCTGCTGGCTACCGGCGTGCCCGTCGAGCATTCTCACTGATTGTGGATCCTGGCCGATGTTATCCAGCCGTTCTCAGTTAACGTGACCCCGTTCTCACTTAATGTGGACCTGGACGCGCCGATATTCTCAGCCAATGTAATCCCGAAAAGGCGCTGTTATCGGGCCTTGGAGAATTATGTTATCGAGCCGCTACAGCTAGCCTGCGTGACGAACCTCAGCGAGGGAGCGGGGCATGATTTATGTAGTCGAGCAGTCTGACTCAGTGCCGCTGCGTGCGTGGTTCGCCTACGACGACTTTGAGCGCGAGGTGCCGGCGTCCGACCCGTTGAGCCTCGCGGAGATCAATGACGAGGTAACGCCGCGCGAACTGCTCGCGCTGGTCGACGACGACTGAGCCGCCCAGCGGGGCAGGCGGCGCGAATGGCGCATACACACTGGAAGAGCGTTCGGGATATGCGCGCAGGCGCGCTCGGTGCATTGCTCGAACGCGTACCGGCCGAGATCAGGCCTGAGCGCTTCGAGCGCTTGCTGGAAGTCTGTCTCTGCGACTTTGCGGCGTATCCCGGTCATGGTAGACGGACTACGCGAAAGCTCCACGGATGCGCCGCGCGCTGACTGCTTGCCTGGCGGTTCGCGAACCCTTGAGGCCGGATGCGTTGCTGGAGGCGCGCGCGAATGCGATCGCACGGGTCCTGCTCAATACTGAACGGCAAGGCAGGCAGTGAACGTGTGTTGTCGTTTTCTGTGTCGCGAACCGTCTGTCGCAAACCGTTCAAACTCGCCATGACGATGCGCGCGAGCGACTGCTTCAGCGCCAATTGGCACGTTTTCAAGGCGTTTCCCGGTGGTATGGAACTTGCCACTAGAGAAACGTCCATCCATCAGGAGCACGTCATGTCTGCTTCGCTCAATGCCCAAATCGCCGACGTTTTCGACGAGCCGGGTTGCGACAAGAATCAAGGCAAGAGCGAGAAGGAACGCAAAAGGGGCTGCACGAAGCAGCTTTTGCCGGGTTCGGCCGCAGGCGGGTGCGCGTTCGACGGCGCGAAGATCGCTTTGCAGCCGGTGGTCGACGTCGCACACCTCGTGCACGGGCCGATTGCCTGCGAAGGTAACTCCTGGGACAACCGGCACGCCGCTTCGTCCGGTTCGCAACTCTATCGCAGCGGCTTCACCACCGATATTAACGAACTCGACGTGGTGTACGGCGGCGAGAAGCGCCTGTTCAGGAGCGTGCGCGAAATCATCGAGAAATACGATCCGCCCGCAGTGTTCGTCTACCAGACCTGCGTCACTGCGCTGATCGGCGACGACATCGAGGCAGTCTGCAAGCGCGCCACCGAACAATTTGGCAAGCCGGTGATTCCGGTCATTTCCCCCGGTTTCGCCGGGCCGAAGAATCTGGGCAACAAGCTTGGCGGCGAGGCGATCCTCAACCATGTGATCGGCACGCGCGAGCCCGAGTACACGACGCCGTACGACATCAACGTCATTGGCGAATACAACCTGTCGGGCGAACTCTGGCAGACCAAGCCGCTGCTCGACGCGCTAGGCATCCGTATCCTCTCGTGCATCTCCGGTGACGGGCGCTACAACGAGATAGCAAGTTCGCATCGCGCCAAGGTCAACATGATGGTCTGCTCGAAGTCGATGATCAACATCGCGACAAAAATGCAGCGGCGCTACGGCATCCCTTACTTCGAGGGCTCGTTCTATGGGATCGGCGACATGAGCGACACGCTGCGCCATATCGCCAGCCTGCTTGTGCAGCAGGGCGCGCCGGACGATCTGCTCGAGCGGACCGAGCGCCTGATCGCCGCCGAGGAAGCGCGCGCGTGGGAGCGCATCGCGCACTACAAGGCGCGCCTTACCGGCAAGCGGGTGTTGCTCATCACCGGTGGCGTGAAGTCTTGGTCGGTGGTTTCCGCGCTGCAGGAAGCAGGGCTCGAAATCGTCGGCACCAGCGTCAAGAAGAGCACTAAGGAAGACAAGGACAAGATCAGGGAGATCATGGGCGACGACGCCCACATGATCGACGGCATGACTCCGCGGGAGATGTACGCGATGCTCAGGGACGCGCGGGCCGACATCATGCTGTCGGGTGGCCGCTCACAGTTCGTCGCACTGAAGGCCCGCATACCGTGGCTCGACATCAATCAGGAACGCCACCACCCTTATGGCGGCTACGAGGGGATCGTCGAGCTGGTGCATGAGATCGACCGCGCGATCTACAACCCGGTGTGGCAACAGGTGCGGATCCCTGCTCCGTGGGGCGACGACGGGGGAGCGCTCGGTGTGATCCAGGCGCAAGCCGCACGCCCGCTGTCGAGCGCCGCGGGGTGGGGGCGATGAGCCTCGAACCCGGTGTACCGAACTGACGCCCCCGAACTCGAGAACATGCCATGGCCGATGTCGTCGAATCTATGAAAGCCTGTGCGGTCAATCCGCTCAAGATGAGCCAGCCGCTGGGCGCGAGCCTCGCGTTCCTTGGGCTCGATGCCTGCATGCCCGTGATGCACGGCTCGCAGGGCTGCACGTCGTTCGGCCTCGTGCTGCTGGTGCGCCACTTCAGGGAGGCGATCCCGCTGCAGACGACAGCCATGGACGAAGTCACCGCGGTGCTCGGCGGCTACGAGAACATCGAGGCCGCGCTGCTCAACATCCGCAAGCGCGCTGCGCCGAAGGTCATCGCAATCTGTTCAACAGGTCTCACCGAGACCGAGGGCGACGACGTGGACGGCTATCTCGTTACCGTGCGCAAGCGCAAGCCCGAACTCAACGACACTGAGATCGTCTATGTGTCGACCCCCGACTATGTCGGCGCATTCGAAGACGGCTACCGGCATGCGATTACCGGCATCGTCAACGCGCTGGTCAAGGCGTTGCCAACGGTGGCCAATCAGGTGACGCTGCTGCCCGGCAGCCATCTGTCGCCTGGCGACATCGACGAACTGCGCGAGATCATCGAAGCGTTCGGCTTCGATGTCATCGTGCTGCCCGACATTTCCGGCTCGCTCGACGGCCATATCGCGCCGGACTGGCGCGGCACCACACTGGGCGGTACCACGCTCGCGGAGATCCGGGCCGCGGGTGCATCGGCATTTACGATCGGCGTGGGCGAGCAGACGCGCGACGGCGCCGAGGCATTGCATGCTATCGCCGGCACACCGTACGAAGTGTTCGGGCGGCTCACCGGACTGGAACCCAACGATCGTCTGCTGCAATTGCTCGCGCAGCGCTCCGGACGACCCGTTCCCGCGAAATACCGGCGTCAGCGCAGCCAATTGCTCGATGCGATGCTAGACGGCCATTTCTACACCGGAGGCATCAAGGTCGCGATCGGCGCAGAGCCCGATCTGCTGTTCGCGGTCGGCAGCATGCTGCACGAGATGGGCGCGCAGTTGCGCTGCTGCATCAGCACGACGCGATCGCGCGCGCACGCGTTGCTGCCCGCTGATCAGGTCGTGATCGGCGATCTCGAAGACATGGAGCGCGCCGCGGCGGACTGCGACCTGCTGATCACCCATTCGCACGGCAGGCAGATGGCCGAGCACCTGCAAAAGCCGCTCTTCCGGATCGGTTTTCCGGTCTTCGACCGGGTTGGAAACGCACATCGACGCTACGTCGGCTACCGCGGCACGATGAACCTGATCTTTGAGATCGCCAACCTGATGATCGAGCAGATTCCGCATCACGATCCGGGCGACTGGCCGCTGCCGCAGGCCGCTATCGATCTGGCCGCGCGCGATCCGGCGCGCGAAGCGAACATTCCTGTCGTCGCGGCCGGTGCTTGACCCACCTAAAGGAGCACACAGCATGAAGATCGCGTTCGCCACCCAGGACAGGCAGTTCGTCGATGCGCATTTTGGCTGGGCGAGGAGCATCGTCACCTACGACGTCACACCGGACGGCTACCAGTTCGTCGAGGCGTTCGATTTTGGTGACAAGCTCGAAGAGGACGGCGACGAGGACAAGCTCGCGCCCAAGCTCGAAGCCGTCAAGGATTGCGCGATCCTGTACGTCGCCGCAATCGGCGGCTCGGCCGCGGCTCGAGTGGTTGCGCTGAAGATTCACCCGATCAAGGTGCCGCGGCCCGAGTCCATCGAGGAGACTCTCGGCAAGTTGCAACGGGTGCTGAAGGGCACGCCGCCGCCGTGGCTGCGCAAGGCGCTGGCGAAGGATGGCGAACGTGTATACGACTTTGAAGACGATGAGGTATCCCATGGCTGAAACATCCGCAATTCCGTCCAAGGCCAGCGACGAAATGCTGCTGGTCGCACCGTTTGTGCAGCAGCTGGTCAGGCAGTTGCGCGCGCAGGACACCCACGGCGTGTGGGACGGAAAGACCGACCTGCAACTGCTCAAGCCGTACATCCACACGCCGGAGGAACGCCGCGCGATCCCGGTCATGGGCGACCCCGACCCCGACACGCTGTGGCGGCTCGAGCTTTTCTATAGCGCGATTGCGGTGGCGATCGAGCGTGAGACCGGCCAAATGGTTTCGCCGATGATGAAGATGAGCCACGAGGGCTTCGGCCGCATGGTGTTGATCGCGGGGCGGCTCGTTGTCGTCAACAAGCAGTTGCGCGACGTACACCGGTTCGGCTTCGCTTCGCTGGAGAAGCTCGCCCAGGCGGGCGCAAAGCTTCTCGACGAAGCGGTCGAGGTGATCCGGATGTACCCCGCCGTCGCACAGTACGGCGCCTGAAGGAATCGTGTGGGGACCGAGACGATGAGCACCGATGCCGATGAACTCAAGGCGCACCTGAAGAAACTCAACGCGCAAGCGACCCGGGCGAAGTTGGACCTGCACGACCTCTCAGAGGAACTCCCGATCAACTGGGAGAACATTCTCGCTGTCGCCCAGCGCTGCCATGACGCCCACGCCGCGCTGATGGCAGCCCGCAAGGCTGCCGCTGCGGCAGCGGCCTGAACCAGCGAAGCCATGGAGCCACATCATGAGCGACACCTTCAGCGTTACGCTGCCAAGCGGCGCCACCTGGACGCCGACGTTCGTCAACAGGCTCGACGAAGAAAAATGCATTGGTTGCGGACGTTGTTTCCGCGTCTGTCCGCGTGGCGTGTTGCAACTCGTCGGGCTTAACGAGGACGGCGCGCACGTCGCACTGGACGGCGACGACGAAGACGAAGACGACGACGAGTACGAGAAGAAGGTGATGATTATCGTGCATCGGGAACTGTGCGTCGGCTGCACCGCGTGCGCGAAGATCTGCCCGAAAAAGTGCTACACGCACGCGGCGGCCGTTCTCTGAGCGATGCCGCGATGGACGCCTATGCAACCCTGATGGCGTGTGCGGTGGATGCGGGCGATCCCACCGTGCTGGCACTGGCCGGCGTGCTATCGAGCGGGTTCGAGCACCACGGCGTCGATGTGCTGCCGATGCCCGGACTGGACGCCGACCAGACGCGCCGAATGCTCGCGCGCTGGTTCCCGGGTGCCGGCTCGGCGCTCGGTCTCACGTGCGTCTTGTCGCCCGCCACGATGCCGCGTGGCGACGAACTGGAAGACCTGGTGGCGTTGCTCAATCACCATGCCGATCCGCGCGCCGGCCCGGCAGACGAGGCGAACTGCGTGGCTCATGCATTGGCCTGCGCGAGCCTCGGGCAAAACCACCTTTGGCAAGACCTGCTTCTGCCGTCGCGGCGCGAGTTGTCCGCATTGATCAGCCACTGGTTTCCGCGGCTGGCCGCGAAGAATACGCATGACATGAAGTGGAAGAAGTTCTTCTACAAGCAACTGTGCGAGCGCGAGGGCCTGTTCATCTGCAAGGCGCCGAGTTGTGGCGTCTGTTCTGACCATGCGCTTTGCTTTAGAGCGGAGTAGGCAGCACGCGTCGGTCACCGCTTCGATTGTGTCGCGTCGCGGGTGGCCGACTTCGTGGTCGAGTCCTGCGGCGGGCTGCTGTATTACGGCGAGCGGCATGCGCATGTGCAGGCGGGCTTTCGGGCCGCCGTTGCTGTTTGACGAAGAGGGCCGCGAACCTTGGCTGATTCAACTTTGGCACGCGTTCGACGGCGTCGGTTTTCCGCCCGCGCTGCGCGCCGACTTCTGGGGCTGGGCGAAGCCGCTGTCCGAGCATCGGCTGGCGCCGCACGCGCGTCATGCCGGCCGGACGCGCTACACGAACGACGCGGTGCGTAGCTGGTTTCTCACCCCGGCAGCAGGCGAACGGTTTGCGGGCCATGTCACGAGGTGCTCTCCATGAGACCCATGCCACCTGCCGTTGCCGTAACGGTGCGATCCGAAGCGCAGCCCGTCATGAATCAGAACCGCGGCACATGCCTTCCCGACAGCAGTGCGAGCCTGTCGCTGGAGCGCGCGCGGGCACATGTCGCGAGCCTGCAGCACGAGTTGTTCGCGGTTGAGCAGGCGCTGCTCGACGACCGCGCATTGACGCGCGCATTGAGCGGGCGTCGATGGGTTTATGTGGGCGGGCGGCCAAGCATCAACGCCGTGCTGCGTGCGCTGGTGGAGGCGGCCGGAGGCGAGTTCGTTCATCACACCGGGACCATCGACGACGATAGCCGTGCCGAAGGCTTCGAGGCTTTGCTGTCAGGCGCCTACCGGGTGCTGTGCCCATTGGATCTGATCGACCCGGACTCGCTGGTCGCGCTGCGGCGATTGTGCGCGCGTCACCGCGCGCCGTGGTCCGCTTTGCGTTCGTCGAGCGTGACGAGCTTCATCGCGGGCGTGTTGCGGGCTCGGCCTGCCCAGCCGCACGGCGTGGTCGCAGCGTCGCGCTTCTGCCTGAGACATGGCTGACGTCGTCATGACTTTACGTACCGCGAGAGGTGGGCGAAAAACTTGCCTTTGACGTGGTCTTTCCACGAGAGGGCCTGCCATGTCGGACTCCGCACAACGCTACGGCCTTTTCCTCAACGTCGAGAACCCCGACGGCGACGCGCGCGATGCGCTGACTCTGCTGTTTGCCCACATCGCGACTCGTTTCCGGTGCTATCTCGGGCTGTGGGGATACCGTCGGCGGATGAGGCGCGTGCGCGAATGCACGAAGCGTTCGCGTTGATACGACATGGTGTTTTTCCTGGTCACTCGTACTGGCCATAGCTGGCATTAAGACATGAGGCGTCGACGTAACAGCGCCACCGACAGGAAGAACGGCAACACCGTGCAAATGCAGAGAGCGCCAATATGCAGGGCAACACTGCCCGCCGGGCGTCCGAGCATCGCGGGACGGATAAGGTCGACGGAATGTGCCAGCGGCAAGAAGCGCGCTACGTCGAAAAAAACGGCAGGTAGCTTACTGATCGGGAAGATCACGCCGCTCAGGAGCACCATGGGCGTAAGAACGAGCGTTTGATAGAACACGAAGTAATCGTGACTGGGTGCAAGCGCCGTGAGGATCATCGCCAGACTCGCGAAGGCGAGGCCAGTCAGGGCGATGGCAGGCAATGCATAGAGAATGGATGACCACGCTGCATAACCCAGCACGGTGGCTACCACCATGACGGCGATGCCGGCAAAAAAGGCCCTAGTGGCGGCCCATGCCAGTTCACCGAGAACGATATCGCCGAGCGTGAGCCGTGTACACAGGATCGCTTCCCACATGCGCTGAACATGCATGCGAGAGAAAGCTGCGTAAATCGTTTCGAAGGTCGCGGAGGTCATCGCGCTTGTGGCGACCATACCCGCCGCGAGAAACGCGATATAAGATGCGCCATCGACGCGACCTACCATTATCCCGAAACCAAAGCCGAGGCCGAACAGATAAATCATAGGATCGGCAAGGTTACCGAGAACCGAGACAAACGCGACTTTTTTCCATGCCAGATAGTTGTGGCGCCACACTGCAACCCAGTTCCACACGTTCGCGGGCAGGGCCGCTGCATAAAACTCTTTCATCGTTCACTCCTTCATCCCGCGCCCGGTTAACTGCAAAAAGACATCCTCGAGATTTGCTGGACGCTGTAAAAGGCGCAGCGCCGCGCGCCCGCGCAACTGTACACACACCCGTTCCGGATCGGACACATAGCAGAAGAGGGTCCCACCACTGACCTCGATACGCTGCGCGTGCGGCGCGATCAACGTGCGCAGCTCATGCGGATTGCCGCCGTGGATCTCGACCACGTGGCTCCCGATCTGTTCTTCGATCAGCACGCGAGGCCCGCCTTCGGCGATCTTTCGCCCCTCCTCCAGCACACACAGTCGGTCGCACAACCGCTCGGCCTCTTCCATGAAATGGGTGGTCAAGAGGATCGTCTTGCCGCGCGCCAACAATGAACGCAGGCTTTCCCAGATCAGGTGGCGCGCATGCGGGTCGAGACCCGTTGTAGGCTCGTCCATGACCAACAACTGCGGATCGTTGATCAGCGCGCGTGCCAACATCAGCCGCCGCTTCATGCCGCCGGATAGTTCGGTGACGCGCGCATCGACCTTGCTTTCGAGGCAAGCGAATTCGAGCAGCGACGGCACGACTGCTTCAATTTCACGTGTGCTCATGCCGAAGTAGCGCCCAAACACCAGAAGGTTCTCGCGCACGGTGAACCCGGGCTCGAGGTTGTCGAATTGCGGCACCACGCCAATGCTCATACGTGCCGAGCGAGCGCGCGCCGGCACTGGCTCCCCGAGCACGATGATCTTGCCTGCGTCGGGCGGCACCATGCCGAGAACCATACGCACCGTCGTGCTCTTGCCCGCGCCATTTGGCCCTAGCAGACCGAAGCACTCTCCAGGCGCGACGCTAAACGACAATCCGTCGACTACGATCTTGTCGCCATATGACTTCCTTACGCCGGTGAAGCTGATTGCTGCTTTGGACATGGAGATAAGAAGGGAAATTACGCACTTGTCTTAGAGAAAAAGAAGCCGTTCTGCTGCCGCGACCCCATTGAAAAAGCCTTGGTCGACAAAAGATCGTTGCTTGCCACGCAGGAGAGTTACCGACAATGGACTACCAGGATTTCGGTGAATGCACTCGCGTTGGGAAGGCGACAATCGAGCCTTTGCGTGAGACGATCGCACTCAAGCTGACCACTGCCGATGGTGGGCGGTGCTGGTTTGGCGCAATATTCGAGATCTATATCTAGGATTAACTAATTGTCATCGAATGCTTCGTCAGACGTCGCTAATGTTGAAGACTCACACGCGTGATCCTGCCGACCGTGCGGAGTCGCAGTTCTTGACGCTGAAGTCGCGTTCGGCTTTGTAGACGGATTCGGAGTATCGACCTGTTTTTCACGAACGTTCGATACGTTGCCTGCAGAGCCACGGGACAGCCAATCGCTATTGCTCAATGTACACAGCGCATAGACTTTCAGGGGGAGCAAGAGAAAGAGGTTGATGGGTGTGTGAAGAGAAAAGGCAAGAAATCGAATCTGGCGAGCGCGAACCGATGCCACGCTACAGCGGATCATGGTCCATGATGCGATTATCAGGGCAGTCCACCACGGCACTGTCGCTGTCAATGCGAGCTGCGCGAGTCCCGCTAGAACCGATAAGGCGAGAAATAGCGAGCCCAGATTCAGTCCGATCACGTCCAGCGTAAGGTAGCGATTGAGGTTAGGCAGCAGGCGCAGCGAAAGCAACGTGTCCCGATACGTACTGCGCGCCCAGCGCAGTTGTTGGCGCAGATACGCCCCCAGTCTGTCCGGAACGACTGTCGCCGCAATGGCGTCCGGAACGTACTCGGTCCGATAACCTGCCGTCAGCATGAGAATCGTTAGATGACGGTCCTCGCCGAAGTCGCTCGGTTTCCCGCGAAAAAGTTGCGTCTCGTACTGATCTAGCAGCAAAAGGAGCGCGGACCGGCGGTACATAGCACATGGACCGCAGCAGCACGTAACGGCACCGAAGCGAGCCTGTGCCGCGCGCTCTTCGTTGCAAGCCAGCCAGTACTCCATATCGATCAACCCGGTCAACCAGGTGTCGCTCCGGTTGCTGGCGGTCAACTGACCCATGGCAGCGCCGACCGCTGGATTTTGCATTTTCAATGCAAGCTTCGTGACCACGTCTGAGCCGATTATCGTGTCCGAGTCGACGTTAAGCACCAAATCTCCAAACGAGCGGCGTATCGCGGCGATCTGTGCCTTGCGCTTTCCCATATTTTGGGGAAGCGTAATGAAGTTGAATCTGGGGTCGCACGTGTACGCATCGCATACCGACCTCACGGCGTCGAGATTTGCAGAACCATCATCAACCACATACACGCGCAGTTTTCCGGCGTAGTCCTGGTTTGCAATGGACTCCAGGCATGCCGAGAGCGTGCGCGGGTCCTCGTTGAAGCAGGGAACGATGACATCCACGCCCGGCAGAGTGTCGGAGTCGACCAGGCCGTCCGACAGCGACGACACGTTTGTCGACTCAGCATAAAGCGTTTGCGTGCTTTTATAGACAGTCGAGAGCAGCGCATAAAACGAGACAACGACAGTGCTAGTTGCGGCAAGCATGTTCATAAGGTGTCCGGTTCGTCCGGTGAGGTTGAGGAAGCGATCGGATTGCAAACCCCCGGTCATGCAAATGCTGGAATCATGAGGGAAAGCGCCGTGAGGGTCTGCTCGCGCCGACCAGCGTGAGTGCATCGTCCCAACTCATCGGGAGGGCATCCGTCGTGCAAAAGCACAATTGCTGCCGGCCGGACAGAGGCCAGCACTGCGCTGACAATCGCGTCCATGCCGGGACGAGACCAGTCTCGCCCGTCGGATCAGCTTCGGCTGGTCCGCTGCGTACGCGCCGATGACGCAGAATGTTGCTGGAAACCGGAATGGCCCGAGTAAATCGAGAATATTCGGTATGAAAAAGGAATTGGTACTGTCGTCAAAGGTTAAGTAGACGTCGCTACATCCGGCGCGATCGTGGCACTCGTCACGCGCCTCGGATACGCAATTGAGGACCTTCACAGCTCTGGCCCGTTTCGTTCAATTATCGAGCCAGTTGGCCGCTCCACGGTCGATAGTCCCATCCGAAAGGCTGGGACGGGCACGGTTCTGGTAAGCTTAGGTGGCGAGTCGGGAGATACATCTAAAAATATGGTCATCATGGAGACAAGCCTAAACATTGTCGTACTACTTATAAATTTGAAGTATTCGATCAAACAACTTCGATTTCCATTTCCGCAACGATAGGCTTCAATGTGCAACACAAAAATTGATTTGTAAAATCGATTGTGTTGATGCCTTGCATCTATAGCATGGATATGTTGAGAAATGAGTTTTAAGGGTTTCGATCTATATCTGCTCGTTGCGCTCGAGCGCATAGACCAATCCGCTGGCGTTAAGGTAGCTCCGTTTTTGGAGCGACCGACGATGCCGGCTCATCGGACAACCATGCGCAAAATCAAGGAAGTACTCCGCCTGAAGTGGCCATGCGATCTCACGCACCGCCAGCGTGCAGGGCGCCCTCAGCGTCGGTCTGGGGACGATCACGCAGTATCTTCAGCTTGCCGCAGCGACAGGACTGGGCTGGGCGTCGGTCGAACATCTGGAAGAAGACGAGCTTGAGCGGCGCGTCCTGTCGCTCGCGTCGTCACCTTTGCGGTACTCGACTGCGAAGGTCATATCAGTATCTGGCCATGGTCATGCGCAGATTGCTCTGTCACAAAGGATCATTTAGACGCGACACGACAGGTAGAGCACACTTGCAATAATTATGACCGTTCCGAGTGCTACCTGGAGAGACATGACCTCCCCCCAAATCAAATAGTCGAAAATGATTGCCCATACAATGCTGAGGTAACCAAATGAGGCGACGATTGGGGTGGCGACAGTCGCGACTGCGATCGTTAGCATAAGTTGCGCTACACCTGCAGTCAGCCCAAATAGAACCATGTACCCGAAATCCCTTGGATCTGGCGTTACCCAAGCGACGGGAAGTGACACTCCGCTAACAATCGTCGCTATGATTGTGTAATAGAAGACGATTGTCGCTGGCTCGTCAGTTCGCGAGAGTCTCTTGACCTGGATGACTGAACCGGCGCTAAACATAGCACTCAGCAGAATTAGAATCATTGCGCGCAGCGACGCACCATTGGCGCTAAATGGTGAGGAGGCCACCGCGACTCCAACGAATCCGGACATCGACGCTATCGCCGTAGGTAGACGAAAACGCTCACCCAAGAACACGATGCCGAAAAAGCAGACGAAGATTGCTTCTGTCTCCTTCAGCGTTACAGCAGTTGATAAAGGCAGATATGGCACACCGGCAATGAAAAATCCTACTGCGGCAAGCCCCGTGACGGCTCTGATGAAATGACCGCCTAAGCGATAAATCGTGAGTTCCTTCCATTGAATGCGACGAGTCCCGAACACGAACGCGACGGGAATTAATCCGGATAGCATCCGAAAGAACATCATTTCGTTCGCCGGATATCTTGCCGGAATGAGCCTCGCAATCGCATTGCTTATTGCGAAGAGAAGAATCGCGTAGAACATGAACGAAATCCCGCGCAGCTTTCTAAAGCGTGTGCGAAAAAGCCGATTTTCGGCTGCCAACTTGTAGCGAGACTGCTCCGATGTCTCAAACAAATCGTGACTTATATGAGGATTCCCTAACGTAACACAATTCAAACCGACATACCGCAGAAGGCAGAATTTCGTTGTGCGCGTCATCACGAAAAGTTTTCTCATGTTGCGAAGGTCCCGCGAAAAAGGAGTGCCAGCGCGATCGCGTGTGGTAACGAAGCCCACACGGCGCATACTCGCTAACTGTCGGGGCCATTTCAGCGTGGACGGAATTGAGCCGCGTTACGGGGCGTCGCGGTTTGTCGAAATATCCCAGGTCGGATAGCTGTCTGTATGCAGCTTTCGCACCATGTCGGCCTGAGAGCTCGAAATCCCCGGTGAACGAACTTTTGGCGCATTTCGCGAAATTGCCTCGGCTGACATTGCCGACGTCGGATTCCCGACAAACGGCGCGCGGTTTGTCGCAAGCGGTGCCTTCGTGTCCCGTCCTGGCGCGCGATTGGGTCTGTCACACTTCACGACGGATGACCCAGTCGCGCAGCGTCGGCTACTACGCGACGACAATGAACGTCCCTACGTACAGCGTGGGAGGCTCTATTGGAGGTGTCCGCGGGCCTACGGCACTAGGGCGCCAAATTGAAGATCATTGAGATGTATCCGTCAGCGGAACCCGTGTTGTAAGAAGCTCGCACCAACATACCTGCGCGATCCGAGTGCCAAAACACCGTTTTGGCCTTATAACCTTTCCGCACAAATGATTGTTCAGCGGTGGTTAATACGCGTTGCCTTACAAACACGTCGAGATTCGGACATATCTAACTCAAGATGCTGGATTTGTAACGTTCGCGACATGATCTGCACTGGACGAGGAATCGCGTCTTGTTCTGCTCACCACATTAACCGGTATATGAGCCGTTTAAAGAGGTGGCCTGGCAGTCTCAAGAGTCAAGTGCAACGTTTAGCTAATCCGGCCTTCTCTAACTCTTTAGCCATTGCTTCCTCGGGGGAGTCCCAGCCGAGCGTCTG
>NZ_JACHDM010000026.1:0-97880 GCF_014201065.1 Paraburkholderia sp. Cpub6 | reverse complement strand
TCTTCCAGCATGGTCAGCGCGGCTTCGTTCGCGCCGCCGTGCGCCGGGCCCCACAGACACGCGATACCCGCCGCGATACACGCGAACGGATTCGCGCCCGACGAACCGGCGAGCCGCACGGTCGAAGTCGACGCGTTCTGCTCGTGGTCAGCGTGCAGGATCAGGATACGGTCGAGCGCGCGCACCAGCACGTCGTTGACCTCGTACTCTTCGCACGGGTTCGAGAACATCATGCGCATGAAGTTCGCGCTGTACGACAGGTCGTTCTTCGGATACACGAACGGCTGGCCGATGCTGTACTTGTACGCCATCGCGACCAGCGTGGGCAGCTTCGCGATCATACGGATCGCCGACACTTCGCGGTGACGCGGGTTATTGATGTCGAGCGAGTCGTGATAGAACGCGGACAGCGCGCCGACCGCGGCGACCAGAATTGCCATCGGATGCGCGTCGCGGCGGAAGCCGCGGAAGAAGAACTGCATCTGCTCGTGCACCATCGTGTGCTTCGTGACGGTGCCGACGAATTCGACCTTCTGCTTCTGGTTCGGCAGCTCGCCGTTCAGCAGCAGGTAGCAGGTTTCGAGGAAGTCGGCGTTTTGCGCGAGGTTGTCGATCGGGTAGCCGCGGTAGAGCAGTTCGCCCTTGTCGCCGTCGATGTAAGTAATCGCCGAATTGCACGCCGCCGTCGACATGAAGCCCGGGTCGTATGTGAATTTGCCGGTCTGGCCGTACAGTTTGCGAATGTCGATCACATCCGGGCCAATCGTGCCCTTGTAAATCGGCATTTCGACGCTCGGCGAATTGTCGCTGAACGATAGCGTGGCTTTAACATCTGACGGGGTCATAGCACATCCTCAATCGAAGTATGGATACAGGGTTTCGATAATTGCACGCCTGGAACAACGGACTGGCGGCGCTCAAGCGTTGCGCAGCAACTCCAGAACCCGGACCACGTCCGGGTCGGCCAGATCGCCTTCTGGTTCCTTGCGCGCGAGCAGCAAGTCCATCAGGTCGTTATCGCTCAGCTCGAGCAGGCGCGTGAGTGCGCCCACATCGGCATCGCTGAGGTCATGCTCATATCGGCTGAAAAAACGCTCGAAAATCAGGTCGTTTTCCAGCAGGCCCCGCCGTGCGCGCCAGCGAAGACGCGCGCGGCGGAGAGGGTCGGACTGATGCGATGTTTCGGTCATGTGGGTACACCCCGCGCCGCGCCCGGGCGCACTGACCGCCCTCTCGGGGGCAGCGCGCGCCAGGGAGCGCGGAGCTCATTGATACTAGACAGCGCGGCGAACCATCAATTCCTTGATCTTGCCGATTGCCTTGGTCGGGTTAAGGCCCTTCGGGCAAACGTCGACACAGTTCATGATCGTGTGGCAACGGAACAGACGGTACGGATCTTCCAGGTTGTCGAGGCGCTCGCCGGTTGCCTCGTCGCGGCTATCCGCGATGAAGCGGTAGGCTTGCAGCAGACCAGCCGGGCCGACGAACTTGTCCGGATTCCACCAGAAGCTCGGGCACGACGTCGAGCAGCTCGCGCACAGAATACATTCGTACAGGCCGTCGAGCTCGTCGCGTTCTTCCGGCGACTGCAGACGTTCCTTTTCCGGCGGCGGCGTATCGTTGATCAGATACGGCTTGATCGAGTGATACTGGTTGAAGAACTGCGTGAAGTCGCAGATCAGGTCGCGCACGACGGGCAGGCCCGGCAGCGGACGCAGCACGATCTTCTGCGGCAGGTCGTTCAGGTTCGTCAGGCACGCGAGGCCGTTCTTGCCGTTGATGTTCATTGCGTCCGAACCGCACACGCCTTCGCGGCACGAGCGACGGAACGACAGGGTTTCGTCGAGCGCCTTCAGCTTGATGAGCGCGTCGAGCAGCATGCGTTCGTGCGAGTCGATTTCGATCTCGTACGTCTGCATGCGCGGAGCGGCGTCCTTGTCCGGATCGTAGCGGTAAATTTCAAATGTACGCTTGGCCATTTCTCTGAATTCCTTTGACTTGTGCCTTAGAAGGTACGCGCTTTCGGCGGAACCGATTCGACGGTCAGCGGCTTCATGTGAACCGGCTTGTAGTCGAGGCGATCGCCTTCGCTGAACCACAACGAATGGCGCAGCCAGTTTTCGTCGTCGCGATGTTCGAAGTCGTTCTGCGCGTGCGCGCCACGGCTTTCCTTGCGCGCTTCGGCGGAGACCATCGTGGCGCGTGCCACTTCGATCAGGTTCGCCACTTCGAGCGCTTCGATGCGAGCCGTGTTGAACACCTTCGACTTGTCCTTCAGATGGATGTTGTCGACGCGTGCCGCCACTTCACGGATGGCCTCGACGCCTTCGGACAGCAGAGCCGAGGTACGGAACACACCAGCGTGCTTCTGCATCGTGCCGCGGATGTCGTTCGCGACCGACTGTGCGTACTCGCCCGACGACGAGCTGTCCAGCTTCGCCAGACGCGACAGCGCGAAGTCGGCTGCATCGGCCGGCAGCGGCTTGTGTTCCTTCAGTTCCTTCACGTGCTTGACGATGTGGTTGCCGGCAGCGCGGCCGAACACTACGAGGTCGAGCAGCGAGTTCGTGCCGAGACGGTTCGCGCCGTGCACCGACACGCACGAGCATTCGCCCACTGCGTAGAAACCGTTGACGACTTCTTCGTGGCCGCGCGGCGTACCGACGACCTGGCCGTTGATGTTCGTCGGAATACCGCCCATCTGGTAGTGGATGGTCGGCACGACCGGGATCGGCTCCTTGATGCAGTCGACGTTCGCGAACTTCAGCGCGATTTCCCGGATCGACGGCAGACGCTTCATGATCGTCTCGGCGCCGATGTGCGACAGGTCGAGCAGCACGTGATCCTTGTTCGGACCCACGCCGCGGCCTTCCTTGATTTCCTGGTCCATCGAACGCGAGACGAAGTCGCGCGGCGCCAGGTCCTTCAGCGTCGGCGCGTAGCGTTCCATGAAACGCTCGCCGTTCGAGTTACGCAGAATACCGCCTTCGCCGCGCACGCCTTCGGTGATCAGCACGCCCGCGCCGGCCACGCCGGTCGGGTGGAATTGCCAGAATTCCATGTCCTGCAGCGCGATGCCCGAACGGGCCGCCATGCCGAGGCCGTCACCGGTGTTGATGAACGCGTTGGTCGATGCCGCGAAGATCCGGCCCGCGCCGCCCGTGGCGAACAGCGTGGTCTTGCCTTCGAGGATGTAGACGTCGCCGGTTTCCATTTCCAGTGCGGTCACGCCGAGCACGTCGCCGTCGGCGTCGCGGATCAGGTCCAGCGCCATCCATTCGACGAAGAATTGCGTCTTGGCAGCAACGTTCTGCTGGTACAGCGTGTGCAGCAGCGCGTGACCGGTACGGTCAGCCGCCGCGCACGCGCGCTGCACCGGCTTTTCGCCGTAATTCGCGGTGTGGCCGCCGAACGGGCGCTGATAGATCGTGCCGTCCGCATTGCGGTCGAACGGCATGCCCATGTGTTCCAGTTCGTAGACGGCATTCGGTGCTTCACGGCACATGAACTCGATCGCGTCCTGGTCGCCGAGCCAGTCGGAGCCCTTGATCGTGTCGTAGAAGTGGTAGTGCCAGTTGTCTTCGCTCATGTTGCCGAGCGAAGCGCCGATGCCGCCCTGGGCCGCGACCGTGTGCGAACGCGTCGGGAACACCTTGGACAGCACGCAGACCGACAGACCGGCACGCGCGAGTTGCAGCGACGCGCGCATCCCCGAGCCGCCCGCGCCGACGATGACGACGTCGAAGCGGCGACGCGGCAGAGAATTCTTGATTGCAACCATGCTTTTATACTCTCCAGAGAATCTGCGCAGCGTAGCCCGCACATGCGAGCAGCCAGAGGATCGTCAGCACCTGGAGGACGAGACGCGTGCCAACGGGCTTCACGTAATCCATCCAGATGTCACGGATACCAACCCACGCGTGGTAGAACAGCGAGAGAAGCGTGACGAACGTGGCGAGCTTCATCCACTGCGTCGCGAAGATCGACGCCCAGCCGTCGTACGAAAAGTCGCGCGCGAGGAAGAACCACGCGAGCAGAATCACCGTGTACACCGCCATCACGCAGGCGGTGACGCGTTGCGCGAGCCAGTCGCGCAGACCGTAATGCGCGCCGACGACGAGACGCTTCGAACCGATTCGGTTATTGGCTGACATTTTTTAGAATGCTCCGAACAGTTTTGCCGCGAATGCGATGGTAAGCAGCGACGACACGACGATCACCACGATGGAGGTCGATTTGCCCTTCTCTTTCGACACGGCATCATGATTCGTATCCATCACGAGGTGACGGATGCCGGCGCAGAAGTGGAACAGGAAGGCCCACGCGAGAACCAGCGTGATCAGCTTGACGATGATGTTGGAGAGGAAGCCTTTGAATACTTCGAAGCTCAGTTCGGAAGTCAGGCTCTGATCGAAGAGGAACAGCAGGAACGGAAGGAAGAGAAACAACAAGGCACCGCTCACGCGATGCAGAATCGACACGCCCGCCGCCAGCGGGAAACGGTATGCCGTCAGTATTTGCCCAATACCGATGTTCCGGAATTCCGGCCTCGGTTTTTTTACGGCTTCTGCCATGCTAGACCCCTTACTATGTAGTCACACTAATCCGCAATTTTAGCGCCTTTTTATATCGCGCTGCAGCGAAAACCACGCTGGGTCCTTTGCTGCGCGCGCAATGAAAGCGCCTTCCGATTGGCGCGCGTGTGGGACGCCGCGCCTCGTTTCAGCCCGATTCAGCTCAGATCGTTCTGATAGTAATACCCGGTTGTGACATACCAACCTCGCCGGACTTCGACCGGCCGGTCCCCATAGGTATAGGACACGCGCTCGACCGACAGCAACGGAAAACCCGCCGGCACATGCAGCAGGTCCGCCACGGAAGGCTCCGCTGCGACCGCGCGGATTTTTTCCGTCGCGCGAATCATGCGGGTACCGAATTCCGTCTCGAACATCGCGTAGAGGGGACCCTTGTACTCCGACAGCCGCTCGAGCGTGAGCCCGCGGAACACGACGCCGGGCAGCCAGATTTCGTCGAGCACGGTGACTTCGCCGTCGAACTGCAGCAAACGCTTGATCAGCACGACCGGATCGGCCGGCTTCAGATCGAGCTGCCGCGCGATTTCCGCCGATGCGCGCAGCCGCCGGCATTCGAGCAGACGGCTCACGTGCGGATGCTCGGCGCCGTCGTCGGCGAGCAATCTCAGGAAACGGAACTGCGCGCGCTCTTCGTTGTGCGTTGCAACGAATGTGCCCTTGCCCTGGCGGCGCACCAGCAGGTTGTCGGCGGCGAGTTCGTCGATCGCCTTGCGCACCGTACCCTGACTCACCTTGAAACGCGCGGCCAGTTCGACTTCACTAGGAATGATCTCGCCCGGCTTCCATTCGCCGCTTTCGAGGCTCTGCGTAATCAAGCCCTTGATCTGCTGATATAAGGGGCTGAAGGTAGGCGACGCGGCAGCGGAAACAGCGGATACGCCTTCGCCGGCGGCCCCTTGGCCATTCGGGTTCACAGGATTCGCCGGGTTCGAATTCATGCGCGCATTTCATCATAAAGGGCTGGGACACGTCTAGGGTTTTCCCCGCGATAGATGTGTCTTATATAAGACATAAGATACTGTTGACTTTGTCTGTTTCGACTCCTACACTCCTTGTCGAGCAAGGGTTTGCGGGATTTTGCGGCGGCTGTTTGATGCAGCGCCGCGACGCTCCGGCAGCCACTCTGCACCATGCCGTCCCCTACGCAGTCCAGGTTTCGATTCGCCGCCATCCGTTGCATTCGCGCGCTGTCTCCGTGTTGCACCCGCTGGCCCGACGCTTGCCGAAACGCGCTGTTTGCAGGAGCCCGCACCGTGCAGTTGCGGCCCCGGCCCGGCGTAAGCCCTGGGCCATCCCGTCCCGCTCCGCAGTACAGCTTTCCGGCACGACGGTCTTGCCGTAACGCGCCGCCCGGTCTCGCCAATTCCGAGCCCGCACGCGAACAGTGAATTCCGCCGTGTTTCATCACGCTTCGCTGAACGCGCATATAGAATGGCGTTTTCCCTAGCGTCTAACGCATCGTCCTGGAGATTTCTCAATGGCTAAGCCCGCAAAGCGCGTTGCCGTCACCGGCGCCGCAGGTCAAATCGCTTACTCCCTGCTATTCCGCATCGCCAATGGCGACCTGCTCGGCAAGGACCAGCCGGTGATCCTGCAACTGCTCGATCTGCCGCAAGCGCAAGCCGCCGTCAAAGGCGTCGTGATGGAACTGGATGATTGCGCATTCCCCCTGCTGTCGGGCGTCGTGATCACGGACGACCCGAAGGTCGCGTTCAAGGACGCCGACATTGCACTGCTGGTCGGCGCGCGTCCGCGTTCGAAGGGTATGGAGCGCAAGGATCTGCTGTCGGCCAACGCCGAAATCTTCACGGTTCAGGGCAAGGCGCTGAACGACGTCGCCAGCCGCGACGTGAAGGTTCTGGTGGTCGGCAACCCGGCCAACACGAACGCATACATCGCCATGAAGTCGGCGCCGGATCTGCCGAAGAAGAACTTCACCGCGATGCTCCGTCTGGACCACAACCGCGCGCTGTCGCAACTGGCCGCCAAGTCGGGCAAGCCGGTCGCGTCGATCGAAAAGCTCGCAGTGTGGGGCAACCACTCGCCGACCATGTACCCCGACTTCCGCGTTGCAACGGCTGAAGGTCAGGACCTGACCAAGCTGATCAACGACGAAGAATGGAACCGCAACACGTTCATCCCGACCGTCGGCAAGCGCGGCGCGGCGATCATCGAAGCGCGCGGCCTGTCGTCGGCGGCATCGGCGGCTAACGCTGCGATCGACCACGTGCGTGACTGGGTGCTCGGCACGAACGGCAAGTGGGTCACGATGGGCATCCCGTCGGACGGCTCGTACGGCATCCCTGAAGACATCATCTACGGCGTGCCCGTGACCTGCGAAAACGGCGAGTACAAGCGCGTCGAAGGTCTGGCAATCGACGCGTTCTCGCGCGAAAAGATGGACGGCACGCTGCAGGAACTGCTGGAAGAGCGCGACGGCGTTCAGCACCTGCTCGGCTAAGCATCTGATGCCGATGAACCGGAACTCCGAAGCGTCAGCGCGGCGGGTTCCGGTTTTTTTCGTGTGAATGGCCGTGCGATCATCGCCATTCGCCTCTGATTCGAACGTGCTTTGCCGTTGCCCGACGGCACTCGCGCAGAGCACGCCCGAATCCGACATCCTTAATTTTCACCACGCCCCACACGCCGAAGATGCGCGTTCTCACACCCGCCGAAGTGCTGTTTGAGGGCGAAGCGCCGCCCGCTGTGCTGCCTGCCTGCGATCACTACGCGGGCAGCGAAAAGCTGATGCTGAAGTCGCTCGCGTTACAGCAGCAACTCGGCCCGGTGTTCGATATCACGCTCGATTGCGAAGACGGCGCGCAGGTCGGCCGCGAGGCCGAGCACGCGGAACTGGTCGCATCGCTACTGGGCACCGAGCATGACCGCTTCGGCCGCGTCGGCGTGCGCATCCACGACTTCGCTCACGCGCACTGGCGCGACGACGTACGCCTCATTCTGCGCGCCGCAAAGCGAGCACCCGCTTACATCACGCTGCCGAAAATCCGCAATGTTCACGATGCCGCCGAAATGATCGCGTTCATCGAGGCGACGCGGCGCGAGCTCGGCCTCGCGCAGCCGGTGCCGGTGCAGTTGCTGGTCGAAACCCACGGCGCGCTTACGCGTGTGTTCGAACTCGCCGCGCTGCCGGGCGTCGAGGCGCTGAGCTTCGGCCTGATGGACTTCGTCTCCGCGCACGACGGCGCGATCCCCGATACCGCGATGCGCTCGCCGGGCCAATTCGATCATCCGCTCGTGCGGCGCGCGAAGCTCGAGATTTCGGCGGCCTGCCATGCGTTCGGCAAGGTGCCATCGCACAACGTCAGCACCGAAGTGCGCGACATGAGCGTGGTCGCGAACGACGCACAGCGCGCCCGCAACGAGTTCGGCTACACGCGCATGTGGAGCATCCACCCCGCGCAGATCGAGGCGATCGTCGCCGCGTTCGCGCCGCGCGACGAAGAAATCGCGACGGCCGCCGAAATCCTGCTGGCCGCGCAGTCCGCGCATTGGGGCCCGACGCGTTACGGCGATACGCTGAACGACCGCGCGAGCTACCGCTATTACTGGTCGGTGCTGCGCCGCGCGCAAACCACCGGCCGCGCCGTTCCACAAGAAGCGGCGCCGCTTTTTGCGCAAGTGGGCGCCAACGGACAGTCGGTGGCATAAGCGACGCGTTTTTCAAACGGCAGCGATGAGCCGGCACACAGGAGAAGGCGGAACATGAGCGAGACGACGCAAGCCGCTGGCGCAACAGGCGGCAACGAAACGCAAAGCGGCTTCAAACCGAAAAAATCCGTCGCGCTGTCGGGCGTCACCGCGGGCAATACCGCGCTGTGCACGGTCGGCAAGACCGGCAACGATCTGCACTATCGCGGCTATGACATTCTCGACATCGCCGAGGCGTGCGAATTCGAGGAGATCGCTTATCTGCTGGTCCACGGCAAGCTGCCGACCCAGGCCGAACTGACCGCGTACAAGACGAAGCTGAAGTCGATGCGCGGCCTGCCCGCCAACGTGAAGGCCGCACTCGAATGGATTCCGGCCGCCGCGCATCCGATGGACGTGATGCGCACCGGCGTGTCGGTGCTCGGCACCGTACTGCCCGAGAAGGACGATCACAACCTGCCCGGCGCGCGCGATATCGCCGACAAGCTGATGGCCTCGCTCGGCTCGATGCTGCTGTACTGGTATCACTACTCGCACAACGGCAAGCGTATCGAGGTCGAAACCGACGACGATTCGATCGGCGGGCATTTCCTGCATCTGCTGCATGGCGTCGAGCCGTCGAAGGCGTGGGTGGATGCGATGCACGTGTCGCTGAACCTGTACGCGGAGCACGAGTTCAACGCGTCGACGTTCACCGGCCGCGTGATCGCCGGCACGGGCTCGGACATGTACTCGGCGGTCACCGGCGCGATCGGCGCGCTGCGCGGCCCGAAACACGGCGGCGCCAATGAAGCCGCGTTCGAAATCCAGTCGCGCTACCAGACGCCTGACGAAGCCGAAGCCGACATCCGCCGCCGCGTCGAGAACAAGGAAGTCGTGATCGGCTTTGGCCATCCGGTCTACACGATCTCGGACCCGCGCAACAAGATCATCAAGGAAGTCGCGAAGAAGCTGTCGAAGGAAGCCGGCAACACGAAACTGTTCTCGATCGCCGAACGGCTCGAATCGGTGATGTGGGACGCGAAGAAGATGTTCCCGAACCTCGACTGGTTCAGCGCGGTGTCGTATCACATGATGGGCGTGCCGACCGCGATGTTCACGCCGCTGTTCGTGATCTCGCGTACGGCAGGATGGAGCGCGCACATCATCGAGCAGCGCGTCGACAACAAGATCATCCGCCCAAGCGCGAATTACACCGGACCCGAGAATTTAAAGTACGTGCCGCTAAATAGGAGAAAATAGCGATCGCTGCGCGCTCCACAGCGCGTGCAGTTCAACCCGCGCGGCCGCCGGACCGGTCGTCCGCGCACTGTTTAACTGATTTTGATAGAAAGGTTTTCTCCATGAAAAAGCTGATGATCGCCGCCATGATTGGCGCCCTGTCCACGACGATGCTGACCGTCGCGACTGACGCCACCGCTGCGGACACGGCCACCACCACGAAGAAGCCGGCCACCAAGGCCGTCGCGAAGCGCCCGGAGCCGCACCGCCTGATCAAGCGCAAGCCGAATCCGGCGAAGGAAGCGAAGGTCGATCCGATTCCCGACGGCGCTGAAAAGTGGGCGTGCAAGGACGGCCTTGCTTTCGAAATGAAAGGCGACATGAAGCGTGACCAGATTGTCACGGTTCACTGGGCGAACAAGAACTACAACCTGCCGCGCGAAGCGACCACGACGGGCGCCGACCGCTTCCACGACGCAGCATCCGGCATGGACCTCGTCGTGATCCCGACGAAGGCCATGCTGTTCCAGGACAAGGACAGCTCGCGTCTCGCCGACGAGTGCAAGACGGTCGCCATGGAACAGGGCGCGCCGGCTGCAACGCAATCGAACGCGATCAACAAGACCGGCAACTGATTTTCGCCGCCAGGGAAGCCCCCGATGCCCGCCCCGATCTCCAACGTACGACCCGCCCCGGACGCCGTCCTGGTCGAGATCGTCGACTACGTGCTGGATTACCGGATCGACAGCGCGCTCGCGCTGGAAACCGCGCGTCATTGCCTGATCGACACGCTCGGTTGCGGACTCGAGGCGCTTACCTACCCAGCCTGCACCAAGCTGATGGGACCGATCGTGGCAGGCACGATCGTCCCCAACGGCGCGAAGGTGCCGGGCACGTCGTTCCAGCTGGACCCGGTTCAGGCCGCCTTCAACATCGGCGCGATGATCCGCTGGCTCGATTTCAACGACACCTGGCTGGCCGCCGAATGGGGCCATCCGTCCGATAACCTCGGTGGCATTCTCGCGACGGCCGACTGGCTCTCGCGCACCGCCATCGCAGCCGGCAAAGCGCCGCTGACGATGAAAGACGTCCTGATCGCCATGATCAAGGCGCACGAAATTCAAGGCTGCATCGCGCTCGAGAACTCGTTCAACAAAGTCGGGCTCGATCATGTGCTGCTCGTCAAGCTCGCGTCGACCGCCGTGGTCGGTCAGCTGATCGGCCTTACGCGCGACGAGTTGATCAACGCGGTATCGCAGGCGCTCGTCGATGGGCAGGCGCTGCGCACCTACCGTCATGCGCCGAACACCGGTTCGCGCAAATCGTGGGCCGCCGGCGACGCGACCTCGCGCGCCGTGCGCCTCGCGCTGATCTCGAAGACCGGCGAGATGGGCTATCCGTCGGTGCTCAGCGCGAAAACGTGGGGCTTCTACGACGTGCTGTTCAACGGCAACGCGTTCCAGTTCCAGCGTCCGTACGGCTCGTACGTGATGGAAAACGTGCTGTTCAAAATCTCGTTTCCGGCCGAGTTCCACGCGCAAACCGCCGTGGAAGCCGCGCTCGCGCTGCATGTGCAGCTCGCCGCGCAGGGCCGGCGCGTCGAAGACATTCGCCGCATCACGATCCGCACCCACGAAGCGGCGATTCGCATCATCGATAAAAAGGGTCCGTTGAACAATCCGGCTGACCGTGATCATTGCATCCAGTACATGATCGCGGTGCCGCTGATTTTCGGCCGTCTGACGGCTGCCGATTACGAAGATTCAGTCGCGCAGGACTCGCGTATCGATGCATTGCGCGCGAAGATGGAATGCGTCGAAGACCCACAGTTCACGAAGGACTATCACGACCCGGAGAAGCGTTCGATCGCCAACGCACTGACGATCGAATTCAACGACGGGTCGAAGTTCGGTGAAGTCGTAGTCGAATACCCGATCGGTCATAAGCGCCGTCGTGAAGACGGTATTCCGTTGCTGGTCGAGAAGTTCAAGACCAACCTCGCGCGGCGCTTTCCGGTCAAGCAACAACTGGCGATTCTCGACGTATCGCTCGACCAGGCCAAGCTCGAAGCGACGCCGGTCAATGAATACGTCGATCTGTACGTCATCTAGGTTGAGTACTGTAGTTCCGCGATCCAAACCAAGGAAAACACCATGGCCCACAACCTCCACAAAACGCTCAAGGAATTCGACAGCGGTTCCGGCAAAGGCAAGTTCTACTCGCTGCCGCAACTCGGCAAGGCTCTGAACCTCAAGATCGACCGCCTGCCGGTCTCGATCCGTATCGTGCTGGAATCGGTGCTGCGCAACTACGACGGCAAGAAAGTCGCCGAAGGACATGTCACGCAACTCGCGAACTGGAAGCCGACCGCGGCGCGCGTCGACGAAATTCCGTTCGTCGTGTCGCGCGTCGTGCTGCAGGACTTCACCGGCGTGCCGCTGCTCGCCGACATCGCCGCGATGCGCGGCGTCGCGAAGGCCGTCGGCAAGAACCCGAAGTCGATCGAGCCGCTGGTGCCGGTCGATCTGGTCGTCGACCACTCGGTGCAGATCGACCACTTCCGCGAGAAGAACGCGCTCGACCTGAACATGAAGCTGGAATTCCAGCGCAACAACGAGCGCTATCAGTTCATGAAGTGGGGCATGCAGGCGTTCGACACGTTCAAGGTCGTGCCGCCGGGCGTCGGCATCGTTCACCAGGTGAACCTCGAGTACCTCGCGCGGGGCGTGCACAAGAAGGCCGACGGCGCGGACACCGTGTACTACCCGGATTCCCTGGTCGGCACGGACAGCCACACGACGATGATCAACGGCATCGGCGTGGTCGGCTGGGGTGTGGGCGGTATCGAAGCCGAAGCAGGCATGCTTGGCCAGCCGGTGTACTTCCTGACGCCGGACGTCGTCGGTGTGCACCTGAAGGGCAAGCTGATCGAAGGCGTGACTGCGACCGACCTCGTGCTGACGATCACCGAACTGCTGCGTAAGGAGAAGGTCGTCGGCAAGTTCGTCGAGTTCTTCGGCGAAGGCACGCGCTCGCTGTCGGTGCCGGACCGTGCGACGATCGGCAACATGGCGCCGGAATACGGCGCAACGATGGGCTTCTTCCCGGTCGACGAAAAGACCATCGACTTCTTCCACGGCACCGGCCGCACGGACGCGGAAATCTCCGCGTTCGAAAACTACTTCAAGGCGCAGGAGCTGTTCGGCATTCCGGGCGAAGGCGACATCGACTACACGAAGGTCGTCACGCTGGATCTCGCGACGGTCGCGCCGTCGCTGGCAGGCCCGAAGCGACCGCAGGACCGCATCGAGATCGGCCACGTGAAGTCGACCTTCACCGACCTGTTCTCGAAGCCGGTCGCCGAAAACGGCTTTGCGAAGAAGGCCGCCGATCTCGACGCGCAATACACGACGAGCAACGGCGTCGACGTCAAGAACGGCGACGTGCTGATCGCCGCGATCACGTCGTGCACGAACACGTCGAACCCGAGCGTGCTGCTGGCCGCCGGTCTGCTTGCGAAGAAGGCTGTCGAAGCTGGCCTGACGGTCGCTCCGCACATCAAGACGTCGCTCGCTCCGGGGTCGCGTATCGTCACCGAGTACCTGACGAAGACCGACCTGCTGAAGTACCTCGACAAGCTCGGCTTCACGCTGGCCGCTTACGGCTGCACGACCTGTATCGGCAACGCGGGCGACCTGACGCCGGAACTGAACGACGCGATCACGAAGAACGACATCGTCGCGGCAGCGGTGCTGTCGGGCAACCGTAACTTCGAAGCGCGTATCCACCCGAACATCCGCGCGAACTTCCTCGCGTCGCCGCCGCTCGTCGTGGCATACGCGATCGCCGGCAACATCACGCGCGACCTGATGACCGAGCCGGTCGGCAAGGGCAAGGGCGGCAAGGACATCTACCTCGGCGACATCTGGCCGACCAGCGAAGAAGTCAACGCGCTGCTGAAGTACGCGATGGATGCCGACGCGTTCCGCAAGAACTACTCGCAGCTCACGAAGAAGGGCGATCTGTGGAGCAAGATCGAGGGCGAAGAAGGTCAGGTCTACGACTGGCCGAAGTCGACCTACATCGCCGAGCCGCCGTTCTTCGGCAAGGACTTCTCGATGACGCCGGCTTCCAGCATCGCGCCGGTCAAGGGCGCACGCGCGTTGGGCATCTTCGGTGACTCGGTCACGACCGACCACATCAGCCCGGCAGGCTCGATCAAGGAAGACTCGCCGGCAGGCCGCTGGTTGAAGGAAAACGGCGTGCAAAAGGCCGACTTCAACAGCTACGGCTCGCGGCGCGGTAACCACGACGTGATGATGCGCGGCACGTTCGCGAACGTCCGTATCAAGAACCTGATGATCCCGGCGAAGGCGGACGGCTCGCGCGTCGAAGGCGGCCTGACGATTCACCAGCCGAGCGGCGAACAGCTGTCCATCTATGACGCAGCGATGAAGTACATCGGCGCCGATACGCCGACCGTCGTGTTCGCGGGCGAAGAGTACGGCACGGGCTCGTCGCGAGACTGGGCGGCCAAGGGCACGCAACTGCTGGGCGTGAAGGCTGTGGTCGCACGCAGCTTCGAACGGATCCATCGTTCGAACCTGGTCGGCATGGGCGTTCTGCCACTGCAGTTCAAGGGCTCGGATAGCGTGCAGTCGCTCGGCATCACCGGCGAAGAAACGTACGACATCGAAGGCCTCGGCGACGACTTCAAGCCGCAACAGGAAGTCACGCTCGTGATCCACGGCAAGGACGGCGACAAGCGCGTTCCGGTGCTGCTGCGTATCGACACGCCGATCGAAGTCGACTACTACAAGCACGGCGGGATTCTGCCGTTCGTGCTGCGCTCGCTGCTGGCTGCTTAAGCCTCGCGGCAACGCATACAGCCTCGCTGTTTTGCAGGGGCTGCGTCCTGTGGAGGGCGCAGCCGACTTTGAAGCCCGACCTCAGGTCGGGCTTTTTTTTATCGGCTCGCCGAACGCCACGGCTCACGCGCCGCGACTCCTCCATCACTTCAAGCCGAAATCGACCCGCGTCGTCGCACCCTTGTCCTTGATGTCGTCGGCATTCATCTTCGGCGCGACGATAAACACGCGGCTGCTGTCGATCTTGCCTTGCAGGTACTGCTGCACACTCTGCGCGCGCCGCTGCGCGAGTTGCCGCAAGCTCGCGTCGTCGATCGGCGCGTTGGCCGCGAGCGCGCTCTTCATGTCGTCGTCGGGCAGCGTCTTCGTCATGCCGATGAAGTTGTGCGGCTTCTTGAAGTCGGAGGACTTGTAGGCCTTGGTCAGATATTTGTCGTACTCTTTCTGATCGACCGTGACCGTCGATGGATCGACGCTCTCACCGTTACCCACCGTGTCCTTGATCTTCTGCCGCTTGACCATCTGATCGACGTACCGCGTGCGCAGCGCCGGCTCGTCGACCTTCGGATCGACGCGTCCGATCAGATCCATGCGGATCGACGGCTTGTCGGTGAGTGCCTTCACGATCGTGTCGAGTTTCTGCTTGTCGGCATCGGTGAGCGTCGCCGAGCCGGCCTCGAATTCGACGTAACCGAGGTCCTCACCATTGCCGCCGAACGCGTGCGCGATCAGCGAAAACGGCGCGGTCACCGCCTTTTCGAGCAGATTGAGCACCGCATGCCAGATCAGCCCGCCGATGCTGAACTCGGGGTTCGACAACGAGCCCGACACTGGCAGGTTCACGTCGATCTCGCCGCGCGAGTTCTTCAGCAGCGAGATCGCGAAACGCACCGGCAGTTTGGTCGCGGTGTCGTTGTCGATGTGATCACCGAACGTCAGTTGATCGATGAACAGGTGGTTGTTCGCGTTCAGCTGGTCGTTCTCGAGCTTGTAATGCAAATCGACGTTGAGCTTGCCCTTCGTGATCGGATAGCCCGCGTATTTCGCCGAATACGGCGTCAGGTTGGTCAGCTCGATGTCGTGCGCGCTCGCGGTCAGATCGAGCGCCGGTTTCGCGATCAGCGGATTGATGGTGCCGCGGATCGTCAGCGGACCGTTGGCCGCGAGCTTCGCGGCCACGTCGACCGGCGCGGGCGCCGTCGATTCCGTACCGAACGCGCCGATCGTGCCCTGAATGGCGACAAGGTTCGCCGTGTAGTTCGGCTTGACGAAGTTGTCGGTATAGGTCACGCGGCCCTGCTGCAACACCAGTTGCCCGAAGTGCATCTTGACCGGGTTTGCTGGCGGCCTCGCGGCCGTGGCGCTGGCGACGGCCGTGGCGGCAGGTTTGCCGGGCGTTGCTGCAGATGCCGCGACCGGCGCCGACGCCGCGACTGCCTCAGACACCGCCTCGGGCGTCAGCGGAATCGGGTGCGAGCCGCTCTTGTCGCGCGTCAGCGACTGCGTCGTACCGCCCTCGTGCGCGACCACATCCTTCAGATTCAGCTTGCCTTGCGCGTCGAGCAGTACACGCCCATAGAACTTCGAGAACGTCACACGGCCCGCGTCGACGACGGTACCGTGCTCGTCGTAGTCGGCCTTCAGGTTCGACAGCGCGAGCGAGCCCCAGCCCGCGAACGGGTCCGACGTCACCTTGTCGAGCATGCGCACGGCGACGAGCGCCATGTCGCCGCGAAAGTTCGCTTTCAGCGACTTCGCCTGGGTGACCGCGAGATCGCCGTTCGCGTTCAGCAGCGCGCTTGCGAGCGTCGCGTTCAGATTGCTGCCGAAGTACGGCTCGAACGCGGCCGCGTCGAGCTGGTTCGCGTTGATCTTGACGGCCAGCTTTAGCGGCGTCGCGGTCACGTCGCCCTTCACAGCGAGTGTGCCCTTCTTGTTCAACGTCGCCTGCAGGTCGACCGGCAGCGGACGGCCCAAGTCGTCGCTGATCTGCCGCACCTTCAGCTGCACCGGCGTAAAGCTCAGCTTGACCGGCTGCGGCGTCGTGTTGTCGGTGAAATCGGCGGTCGCGTCTTTGAGCGTCAATTCGGCGATCTTGTAGCGCCATGCGGGGCCTTCGGCCTGCGCTTGTTTCGCCGCGTGGATCGCCGTGCGCTCCGTCGCCTGTTGATGCGCCCTCGCGAGCGCATTCAGATTGATGGTGCCGTCCTTCAGGCGCTGCGCGTCGACCGCGAGACCGGTTACGTCTACGCTCGTCACGTCGGCCGTGCGCGCCGCGACGTCGACCTGTTTGACTACCACGTTGCCCTGCGCGAGCGAGATCACCGGCGTCTTGCCGCCGCGCGCCGCGAGCTTCACCGCCTGCATGTCCAGCTGCGTGTCCGCGACCGTCAGCGCCATCGGCGACTTCGACCAGTTCGCGTCGATATTCGTCGTCGCGGACAACGCACCGTCCAGCACCTGCGCGGACGTCGCGGTATCCAGATACGGCTGCAACGGCGGCAGCTTCAGCGACTTCAGATCGAGCTTCGCGCTCGCCGTCTTCGCCGCGAGGCCGACCGTGCCGTCGGCGGCGAGCGAACCGCCGTTGTCCTTCAGGTTCGTATTCAGCGTGTAGTGCGCTGGCGCCGACGCTAGCGTCGAGAAATCGGTCAGCGTAACCGCGAGGTTTTGCAGCCCGGCTTCTACCGGATGCGACACGGCTTCGTCGTGTACGTTCACGGTGCCGTCGTTGAGTGCGAAACGTTTGATCGCGACGTCGAACGGCGGGGCCGCCTTTTCGGCGGCGGCGGTTTTGGCGTTGGCATTCGCGTCCGCGGTTTCCTTTGCCGTGGTTTTTTCCGGCGCGGGCGCGAACATATGCTCGACGCTCAATACGCCGTCCTTGTCGCGCGCGAGGCTCGCGCTCGGCGCGTCGATGCGGATATCGTCGAAGTGATAGATGCTCTTCAACGGTTCGAGCGATGCCGCCGCCACATGCACGGCGCGCGCCGCGAAAAACGGCGCCTTGCCCTGATCCTGCACGTTGACGTCGTTCAGATCGACGGTGCCGGCGACGCGCAGCGACGGCGTGTCGTTCGACATCTCGAAGTTCAGCTTCAGGTCGGTGGACAGCTTGCCCGACTGCACGATCACCGGCAGCTTCGACGGCGCGTAAGACACCAGCTTCGGCACGTCGAGCTCATCGAAGCGCAGCGACACTTCCGACTCGCGCGACGCCGCGAACGGCTTGGTCCTGCCGTCGATCGCGAGCTGACTGTCGCCGTCGATGCGCGCGCGCAGCAGCGGCTCGACGAAGATATCGGTCTTCGACGGCAGCGTCGCGATGAACGGAATGCCGAGCTTCCATTGATCGATCACGTGGCTCGTGCCGAGCAGCCGGTCGTCGAACCTGATCTGGCCGTTTTCGACGCGAATGTTGGAGATGGAGAACTGCGTCGGCTTGCTATTCGGTTTTGCCGGCTGATTCGCGAATTTCTCGATCAGGTCGCTGAAATTGAAGTGCTGCGCATCGAGGCGAACGATATGGAAGCGCGGCGAATCGACCTGTACTTCGTCGACGATGGGCGCGCCGCGAAACGGCGAACTCCACGACGGCTTCACGATGAGCCGCGAAATATCGACGAAGTCGCCCGCGCCGCCGCGCTCGCCGATATGCACGTTGTCGGCCTCGAAACGCAGTGTGTACGGATTGAGCGCGATACGGCCGATCGACGCCGGCCGGTCGAGCTGCTTGCTCAGTTGCTGGCTCGCGATGTGGCGAATCAGCGGCGGCGCCGCGAAAAAGCCGAGCAGGCCTAACAGGACGACGAAGATCAGCAGACCGACGAGAATCCGTCGCGTACGGCGCGACTGCGCGACTGCGCGCACGGTCTGTATGGAGGAGGCTAACGATGCTTTATTGAGGCTTGCCATGCTCGATCTGGAGGAATGCGGCGGCAAGCCCGCCGCGAAAAACAGAGATCCCGCAAGCGGCAGTATAAGGCGTGAATCAATGGTTAGACAGGAATGTCAGGCCCGCCTTGACGATTCGTGCTGCTGACTGACTGGCTTTCCCGCGAACAAGATTTTCGCGAGCGTTCGATAACGAAACCGGACGGCGCGCGGTTTGCCCGCGCGCCGTTCACATCATTGCCGCACGACCGGCGGCGGCTGCCAGCTGCCGTCGGTGGCTTGCGGCTTCGGCGCATACAGGCGTAGCACCAGTTGCATGTCCGCGCGCGGTGCGGGCAGCCAGTTACCGGTCCGGCTGCGCGTCGACGACACGACCACGTCGAGCGAACCATCGCGATTGCGGCGCGCGCCATTGCGATCGCCAACCGCGAGCCGCGCCGGCGCGTTCTCGCTCAGCGCGCCATCCTTCGTATACGCGGTGATCGTCCAGAAACCGCGCACCGGCGGCAGCTGGTTCGCCGCGAAGTGGATCACATAGCGATTCGCGCCGTTCAGCGTGTTGCCGTCGCTGTCCTGCGTGACGAACGCGCGTACTTCGTCGTCCTTCGTACCGAGGCCCAACTGTGTGCTTGCCGCATACGCGCGCAACCCATAGTCGGGACCGTAGTTGCCGACGGCATCGCCGAACCAGCTCCAGCCGTTCGCGCTCAGCAGATTCGACGGCGGCGTCGCGAGGCGATCGCGACCGTCGGCGAGACCGGCCGCGAGCGCATCGGATGACTTCGGCAGCTTCACAGGATCGCCCGGCGTCACACCGAGATCGGCGAGAAATTTGAGCGCGTGCGGATCGGCCGGTGTCGGCGGATTGTCAGGCAACGCGTCGGCGAGACGGCCGAAGAAGCCGCTCGCGTCGAGCGCGGCGACCTGCTGCGCCGGCGTGCCGCTCGGGCCCGCGACGCCGCTTGCGTAACCGCGCGGCGGCACCGCCGGCTCCGCGTCGCCGACGAACACGCTCAGCGGCTCCAGACGGATCGCGTGCTGCAGCTTGCGCACCGCGTTCAGATCGCGCGCGCCGTTCGACTGGATGCGCACGCTGATCCATGCGTTGCGCGTCGGCACTTCGACGCGCTTTGCGCCCTTCGGCAGCTCGCCCTTCCAGCCCGGTGCGACGAACGCGATCGTCTGCGCGCGCAAGCCCTTCGCGGTGCCCGTGCCCGCGGCGAGCTGTGGCCCGGTCGACCACGCGACGTTGGTCCACATGTCGAGCACGCGCGCATCGACGTAACGGCCATGCGAATCAGGTAGCGCCAGGATCACCGGCTCGGCGGCAAGGTCGAGCCAGCCGGTCGAGTCGAGCGTGTCGAGGCTCGGCTGCGGCGGATTGGTCGCGCCGATCGGCGGCAGCGCCTGCGCGTGACGCAGCGTGTTGAAAGGCGCCTGACCCGGCTCGGTGCCGACCGCCGCATCGCGCGCGGCGCTCATCAGCACGAGCGGATAGCCGAATACGTAGGAGTCGGCGACTTCGTCCTTGATCCAGCCGGTGCGTTGTTGCGTCGCAGTGGGGGTCGACGCACAGCTGGCCAGCAGTGCCAGACCCGCGAGCGACGCACAGGTTCGTTGAAGCAAAAACAGTTCTCGGAGATTTTTTATCATTCGTTCAGAGTGCGGAACGTGCAGTCCTATGGGGGATGCCGGTGTGCAGCGCCTGGTGCATGCGCGGTTCTCCCGAAACACTGCGCAGCGAGTCCGCGGATTGCGATTCCGACAACATCGCGTTGTATCGTATCCTTGCTTGCCAGGCAAGCACAAAGCAGGGAATTTTGGCTGACAGCGCGCAGGCGCGTCACCGATGTGACAATCGACGTCGCTGTCACATTATGTTCCCGCGCCAACGGCTCGCGCGAGCGCGCCATGCTTCGCGCATTCGTCGATCCGCCAGCTTGGCCGTTCGCCTCCACTCTTTCGTCGTCCTGCATTCGGAATACTTCAATGTACATGCCCGCCCATTTCGAAGAGAACCGTCCAGAGGTTCTTCATCGCCTGATCGCCGAGCACCCGTTCGGCGCGCTGATTACGCACGGCCCCAACGGGCTCGATGCGAATCATCTGCCGTTCGAGGCGCAGGCGGATGCGGCGGATTCGTCACGTCTGGTGCTGCGCGCGCACGTCGCGCGGGCGAACCCCGTCTGGCAGGAAGCCGCGACCCATGCCGAAGCGCTCGTGATCTTCCAGGGGCCGACCGCCTATATTTCCCCGAGCTGGTATCCGAGCAAACACGAAACGCACAAGCAGGTGCCGACCTACAACTACATGGTCGTGCATGCACATGGCAGGATCGTGGTGCATGACGATGAATCGTTCGTGCGCGGTCTCGTCGCGCGACTCACGCGCGAGATGGAAGCCGGCGAGCCGGTGCCATGGAAGATGGGCGACGCGCCCGCCGACTACATCGCGCAGATGCTCGGCGCGATCGTCGGTATCGAGATCGAGGTAACGCGGCTCGTCGGCAAATGGAAGCTCGGGCAGAACAAGGCGGCCGAAGACCGGCGCGGCGCCGCGCAAACGCTGCTCGCGCGCGACGGCGATCAACAGAAGGCGGTGGGACAGGCGATGCTCGATGCGCCGCCGGCGTTCTGACGGCGGCCGCATAATCCGGCCTTGACCTTCCCGTCATGGGAAGGTCGATACTGGATTCACGATGCGGCCCAATGCCGCCACGAGCCCCGCCTGCCATGACCGCACTTGCCAACCCGCAGCGCCCCGCCGACGCGGCCGCTTCTTCTTCGCCCACACGCGTCGTCGAACTCGATATCGGCGGGATGACTTGCGCGTCGTGCGCGAGCCGCGTCGAGAAAGCATTGACCAAGCTGCCGGGAGTGGCGCGCGCGTCGGTGAATCTCGCGACCGAGCGCGCCCGCGTGGAAAGCGACGCGACGCTCGGGCCTCAGCAACTGGCCGATGCCGTGCGCAAGGCCGGATACGAAGCGACGCCGGTCGCGAACACCGAGCTTGCCGCGCCAAGCGCGACGCCAACCGCGACACCCGCCGCCACGCCGGGAACCGTTGAACTGGAGATCGGCGGCATGACCTGCGCAGCCTGCGCGTTGCGCGTCGAAAAAGCGCTCGCGAAGGTGCCTGGGGTCGCGCGCGCGTCGGTCAATCTGGCGACCGAAACCGCCACCGTTCATCCGCAAGGCACCGCATCCGCCGATACCGGCGCGCTGATCGCCGCCGTCACAAAAGCTGGCTACGAAGCGACGCTGAGCGCGCCGCCCGCTGCTGCCGCTCCAGCCGAGACAACGGCAGCTATCGCCGCGTCCGGCGACGAAAGGGACATCCTCGACACGACCCACGCCCCCGTCGTCGACCGCAAGCGGATTCAAACCCGCCGCGACCTCGCGAGCGTCGTTGCGTCCGCGCTGCTGACGCTGCCGCTCGTCGCACCGATGTTCGGCGAATGGTTCGGCCTCCACGCGATGCTGCCAGCCTGGCTGCAATTCGTGCTCGCGTCGATCGTGCAGTTCGTATTCGGCGCGCGCTTCTATCGCGCAGCCTGGCGCGCGGTGCGCGCCGGCGCGGGCAACATGGACCTGCTGGTCGCGCTCGGCACATCGGCGGCGTACGGCATCAGCGTCTATGAACTTACGATGCATCCGGGCGACACGATGCATCTGTACTTCGAGGCATCGGCGGTCGTGATCACGCTGGTGCGCTTCGGCAAGTGGCTCGAGGCGCGCGCCAAGCGCCAGACCACCGACGCGATCCGCGCGCTCAACGCGCTGCGCCCCGAGCGCGCGCGCATCCGCGACGGCGCCGGCGAACGCGAGGTGCCGCTCGCGCAGGTGCGGGTCGGCACCGTCGTGATCGTGCGGCCGGGCGAGCGCGTACCGGTCGACGGCGCGGTGCTCGAAGGCCGCACGCATATCGACGAAGCGCTGATCACCGGCGAAAGCCTGCCGGTGCCGAAACAGACCGGCGACGCCGTCACGGCCGGCTCGATCAACGGCGAAGGCGCGCTCGTGGTGACGACCACCGCGATCGGCGCGGAGACCACACTGGCGCGCATCATCCGGCTCGTCGAAAGCGCGCAGGCCGAGAAGGCGCCGATCCAGCGGCTCGTCGACCGCGTCAGCGAAGTCTTCGTGCCGGCGATTCTCGCGCTCGCCGCGCTGACGCTGATCGGCTGGCTGCTCGCCGGCGCGGGCGCGCAAACCGCGATCCTGAACGCGGTCGCGGTGTTGGTGATCGCCTGCCCGTGCGCGCTCGGCCTCGCGACGCCCGCCGCGATCATGGCCGGCACCGGCGTCGCCGCGCGCCACGGCGTGCTGATCAAGGACGCTGAAGCGCTGGAAATTGCGCATCGCGTGTCGATCGTCGCGTTCGACAAAACCGGCACGCTGACGCTCGGCCAACCATCGGTAACGGCGTTCGAGCCGATCGGCGGCTTGAGCCGCGACCAAGCGCTCGCGCTCGCGGCGGCGGTGCAGCGGCATAGCGATCATCCGCTCGCGCGGGCGGTGATGCGCGCGCACGAGGCTCAGCTCGGGCAAATGGCCGGCGAACACGAGGGCGGGCCAGGCGCCACCGCCGCTCGCGCCGTCGCCGGCCGGGGCGTGGAAGCCGACGTCGACGGCCGCACGCTCGCCCTCGGCAGCACGCGCTGGCTGCGCGAGCTGGACATCGCGCTGCCGACCGCGCTTGCCGCGCGCGCGCAGGAACTCCAAGCGGCGGGCAACACGGTGTCGTGGCTGATGACGCGCGCGCCTCACGCCTCCGAAGCGCTCGCCCTGATCGCGTTCGGCGACACGGTGAAGCCGACCGCGCGCGCGGCCGTCGCGCGGCTCGCGCAGATGGGCATCCGCAGCGTGCTCGTGACTGGCGACAACCGCGGCAGTGCGGCGAGCGTCGCGCGGGCGCTCGGCATCGACGAATTCCACGCCGAGGTGCTGCCCGACGACAAGGCCCGCGTGATCCGCGACCTGAAGATGCGCCACGCCGGCATCGTCGCGATGGCGGGCGACGGCATCAACGACGCGCCCGCGCTCGCCGCCGCCGACATCGGCATCGCGATGGCGAGCGGCACCGACGTCGCCATGCACGCCGCCGGCATCACCCTGATGCGCGGCGACCCGGCGCTCGTCGCCGACGCGATCGACATCTCGCGCAGAACCTGGCGCAAGATCCAGCAGAACCTGTTCTGGGCATTCGTCTACAACCTGATCGGCATTCCGCTGGCCGCGTTCGGCTTGCTGAATCCGATGCTCGCGGGCGCGGCGATGGCGTTTTCGAGCGTCAGCGTCGTCACCAATGCGTTGTTGTTGCGGACGTGGCGAAGCGCGCCCGGCCGAACCGTCGATCGGGTGCGCTGAGCAACGCAGCAACACCTTCCGCACTCCGCCTCGTTCCTTTTTCGGGGCCGGTTTTTTTGTGGCCCCTTTCAGCCTATTACGGGCGGCTTTCAGTCGCCCTAAAGCCGCCGTCTCCCGAGCCGTAAACCAGTAAATCGATGCCGCTCGCGGCCATGCCCGACGCGCGCATCGCCCGTCCCCCTTTTCGCGCCTGCCCATGAACTCTCTCTTCTTGCGCCGCGCCAGCGTCGGCGCGCGGCTTGCCGTGCTCTCGTGCGTGCTGGTCGCGTTGATTCTCAGCACCTTCGCGTGGGCGCTCGCACGCGCCGCCGGCGACCAGGTGCGCGACCAGGTGCTCGCCCGCATCGCCGAAAAAGACCGCTCGATCGCCGCGATGATCGAGCTGTTCGACAAGGCGCTGTCGGCCGAAGTCGATCGGTCGATGGCGCTGTTCGCGAGCTTCCTGCCCACCGACTTCTCGCTCGACGACACGCAGAAAGTCGACATCGGGAGCACCGCGACGCCGACTTTCAAGGCCGGCGGCAAGGTGCTGAATCTCGACTTCACGATTCCCGACCAGTTCCTCGAACGCAGCGGCGCGGTCGCGACCGTGTTTGCGCGCAGCGGCGACGACTTCGTGCGCGTGACCACCTCGCTGAAGAAGCAGGACGGCACCCGAGCGGTCGGCACGCTGCTCGACCGCAAGGGGCCGGCGTATGCGCCGCTGCTCGCGAACCGCTCGTACACTGGCCTCGCCATGCTGTTCGGCAAGCGCATGATCACGCAGTACCGGCCGATCGCCGACGCGAGCGGCCGCGTGATCGGCGCGCTGTTCGTCGGCGTCGACGTGGACAAGGAGATCCAGTCGGTCCAGGACGGCATCCACGCGCTGAAGATCGGCGCGAGCGGCTATTACTTCGTGCTCGACGCGTCGAGCGGCGCGGAGCGCGGCAAGCTGCTCGTGCATCCGGCCGCCGCGGGCCAGAAAGCCGACGACGCCAACGCGCCGTATCAGCGCATGCTCGACATGAAGCAGGGCGAGCTCGACTACCGCTCGGCCGACGCGACGCTCGGCGAGAGCGACGCGCGCGACAAGTTCGTGTCGTTCGTTACGGTGCCGGAGTGGCAGTGGCTCGTCGGCGGCGTCGCGCCGCGCGACGAAGTGATGGCCGAGGTCGTGCGCACCCGCAACGCCTTCCTGCTGCTCGGCCTCGCGCTGGTCGGCCTGTTCGCGATCGTGTTCCTCATCGCGGTGCGGCGGCTCGTCAGCCGTCCGCTCGACGAAGCCGCGCGCGCGTCGGAGCGTCTCGCCGCGGGCGATCTGAGCGTGCGCGTCGCGCAGCACGGCCGCGCGCGCGCCGACGAGATCGGCCGCCTGATGCTGGCAATCGACGGCATCGGCGAAGGCCTCGCGCGCATCGTCGCGCAGGTGCGCAACGCGTCGGCCGACATGTCGGCGGGCACCGAGAAGATCGCCACCGGCAGCGGCAACATCGCGATGCGCATCGCGACCCAGGCGAGCAGCCTCGAAGAGACCGCGGCGAGCATGGAGCAGATCACGTCAACCGTGCAGCAGAATGCCGATCACGCGACCGAAGCGAACACCCTCGTCACCCACGCCGCCGACGCCGCGCTCGAAGGCGGCCGCGCGGTCGAGCGCGTGGTGTCGACGATGGGCGAGATCGGCCGCTCGTCGCAGAAGATCGCCGAGATCACGACGGTGATCGAAGGTATTGCCTTCCAGACCAACATCCTCGCGTTGAATGCGGCTGTCGAAGCGGCGCGCGCGGGCGAGCACGGCAAGGGCTTCGCGGTCGTGGCGTCGGAAGTGCGCGCTCTCGCGCAGCGCAGCGCGGCGGCGGTGAAGGAGATCGAGGGGGTCATCGCGGCGTCGAGCGCGAACGTCGACAGCGGCTTTCGCATCGCCGAAGAAGCGAGCGCGACGATGCAGGGAATCGTCACTCAGGTCGGTCAGGTCCGCGCGATCATGAGCGAAATCAATGTCGCGTCGCGCGAGCAGTCGGGCGGCATCGAGCAGGTCAACCTGGCGGTCACGCAGATCGGCGAGGCGACGCAGCAGAATGCGACGATCGTCGTCGATGCGGAAGCCGCGGCGGCCGAGTTGCGCGAGCAGGCTGCGCGGCTCGCGCAGCTGGTCAGCGTGTTCAAGCTCGAAGGCGAGCGCGGCTGACGGATCTGCTTGATGTGGACAGCCGCGGACGGCGGCCGCCGCGCTCAGAACTCGACGTCCAGTTCATCGATCTCCTCGACCTCCTGACGCGCGAGCGCGATCCACTCGCGCATTTCGGGCAGCGCCATGATGCACTGCCCGTATTCGACCATATCCGGATCGAGTTGCACGTCATAGGTCACGAAACGCGTAACCACCGGTGCGTACATCGCGTCCGCGGCGGTCCGCTCGCCGAACAGGAACGGGCCGCCGTACTCCTTCAGACATTCACGCCAGATCGTCACGATCCGCTCGATATCCGATTGCGCGCGCGCCCATACCTTGAAGCCCGGGAAATGCGCCTTCAGGTTCATCGGCAGCGCCGAACGCAACGAGGCAAACCCCGAATGCATCTCGCCGCAGATAGAGCGGCAATGCGCGCGGGCGCGGATCTCGTGCGGCAACAGCGCGGCTTGCGGCTTCAGTTCGTGCAGATATTCGGCGATCGCCAGCGTGTCCCAGACCTTGACGCCGTCGTGCACGAGGCATGGCACCAGAATCGACGGCGACAGCAGCAGTAGTTCGGCGCGCGTCGCGGGGTCGTCGATCGGCACCACGATTTCTTCGAACGGCAAGCCGCTGAACTTCGTCAGCAGCCAGCCGCGCAGCGACCACGACGAATAATTCCTGCTGCTTATCGTGAGCGTAGTATTTCCCATACGTGTGTCCTCCAGATCGGGCATCGCGCCGCGCGTGCCTGCACCCATGCACGCCGCGGTGCGCGCGCGCACCAAAGCGCGGCAAGGCCGGCCCATTTCGCCTATGCACGCAAGTGATATGCCGACCCACGCAGATATGACGCGACACAGGGGCAACGCGCGCCAGCGCCTGGCGCACCACTTGCTTTTATTCGAGTTCCTGTCTTTCTGGCGCGTTCGAGTGAAAGTATGAATCTGTTCGCCTATCCTGCCTATCAGGCCTGCGCCGACCTGCTGCTACCGCTGCGGCACGGCGCGGCGCTGGCGAACCGTTCGCTCGATGCATGGTCCGCATTCGCCGCTACGCCCCACGGACGCTCGCTGCGCGCGACGTGCGAACTTCTGATGCTCGGCGGACTCACGCCGAAGCGGCCGCCGTTCGGCATCGATAGCGTCGTCACCGAAGGCGAGCCGGTCGCGGTGGTCGAGGAAGTCGTCGCGCGCACGCCGTTCTGCTCGCTGCTGCATTTTCGCAAGGCCGCCGTGCTTTCAACGCCGCAGCCGCGCGTGCTGATGATCGCGCCAATGTCGGGCCACTTCGCGACGCTGCTGCGCGCAACCGTGCGCACGATGCTGACCGAGCACGACGTCTATATCACCGACTGGCACAACCCGCGCGACGTGCCGCTCGGCGAAGGCCGCTTCGGCTTCGACGAATTCGTCCGCCACGTGATCGACTTCACCGCGACGATCGGGTCCGGCACGCATCTGCTCGCGGTCTGTCAACCGACCGTCGCAGCGCTCGCCGCCGTCGCGCTGATGGCCGCCGACGACCATCCCGCGCAGCCGGCCAGCATGACGCTGATGGCCGGCCCGATCGACACGCGCATCAATCCGACGCGCGTCAACGAACTGGCCAGGAGCCGGCCGATCGAGTGGTTCGAGCGCAATCTGATCAGCGCGGTGCCGTTCGGGTTTGCCGGCGCGCAGCGCCGCGTGTATCCGGGTTTCGTGCAGCTGGCCGCGTTCATGGCGATGAATCCGGGCCGCCACGCCGACTCGTTCGAAACGATGTACTACGAGCGCGGCAAGGGCGATCCGCAGAAAGCCGACACGATTCGCACGTTCTACGAAGAGTACTTCGCGACGATGGATCTGACCGCCGACTTCTATCTGGAGACCGTCGACACCGTGTTCCAGCAGCATGCGCTGCCGTTACGCGCGCTCGAAGTCGAGGGGCGGCTGGTGGAGCCGTCGAAGATTCGCCGCACCGCATTGCTGACCGTGGAAGGTGAAAAGGACGATATCTGCGCAGTCGGTCAGACGCTCGCCGCGCAGGACATGTGCGATCGTCTGCGGCCGTATCTGAAGACGCATCACGTGCAAACGGGCGTCGGCCACTACGGCGTGTTCAGCGGACGTCGCTGGGAGCGGGAGATTTATCCGCGCGTGCGGGCCGTGATTTACGACAATGAACCGCGCGCGGTGCTCGTCAGCTCGCGTGCGCGCCCGATCCAGCCGGTGCCTGCGGCGATTGCGGCGGAAGTCACGGCGGCCGCGCCGGTCGCGGCTGCGGTCGTCGAGGTTGAAGTGGATGCGCCCGTGGGCGGGAGCGGGAGCGGCAACAGTGACTCCGCGGCAGAAACGTCCGCGCAGTCCCCACGCAAACCGCCGCCGGTGACACCCTGAGCGATCCGCTAATCAGCGGAAGCTGCTGAGGGCGAGTTCAGGCCGTTGGCCGGATCATCTGGAACATCTCGCCGATCTGCGCATAGTCGGCGCGATAACCCGCGCGCATGATCGGCTGCGCGGCGTGCGTGTCGAACAGGCCGTCCTTCAGATACGCGTCGTCGATATGCACGCCGACCACCTGGCCGAGCGACAGATAGTTGTCCATCGGCTTGCCGTCGACATCATGCAGACGCACGATCTGCAGCAGCTTGCATTCGAGCGCCGCCGGCGATTCGGCCACGTGCGGCACCGCCACGTTGCGGCCCGGCGCCGGCGTGAGCCCGGCCAATGCGAACTCGTCGACATGCGGCGCGACCGGCGCCGACGAGCGGTTCATCTGCTCCGCGAGCGGCCGGGTGGCGAGATTCCAAACGAATTCGCCGGTCGCCTCGATGTTGGCGAGGCTGTCCTTGCGGCCCTCGCTGCTAAAACCGATGATCGGCGGAAAAGTCGCGAACGCGCCGAAAAAGCTGTATGGCGCGAGATTGAGCGTGCCTTCGGCATCGCGCGACGAAATCCAGCCGATCAGCCGCGGCGCGACGATCGCCTTGAACGGATCGTGCGGCAGGCCGTGACCGGCGGCGGGGTCATAGAAGTAGTGAGACATGAAGTGACTTGGGGTTGGCTCGGAGTTGATTTAGGTTCGCTTGCGACGCGTGTGGCAGTTAGCGCGAAAAGCGGCGGAGTACCAGGCACGGAACGGCTATTTATACCGCACTAGCCGCGCCCGATCACGCGCTTGCGCCCTTCCTTTACCCGCGCGATGCGCGCTTCATCCCAGTCATGAAACCCCGCGCCGCTGCGCATGCCGACACGCCCCGCGTCGACCTGCGCGCGCAGCAGATCGATCACGTCCTCGTCTTTCGCGAGTTGCGGCATCAAATGCGACGCGATGTCGACGAACGTGTCGAGTCCGCCCATGTCCGCGCCCTCGAATGGTCCGACGATGCCCCAGCGACGTCCCAGCGAAGCTTTCATCACGCGATCGACGACCTCGGGCGTCGCTGCCCCCGAACGCACGATGTGCAACGCCTCGCGCAGTACCGCGAACTGCAGCCGATTACCGACGAAGCCCGGAATCGCCTTCGCGAGCACAACCGGCTCCATGCCGATCGCGCTCATCAGTCCGGCGGTTTGCCGCACGACTTCGGGCGCGGTCTCGGTGCCCGGCACGACCTCGACGAGCGGAATCATGTGCGGCGGGTTCCAGAAATGCGCGATCACGAAGCGTTCTTTCGCGCGCAGCGGGGTGGCAAGCTGGTCGGGCGGGAAGCCGCTGGTGTTGCTCGCGAGGATCGCATCATCGGCGAGCAGGCTGGTCAGCGTCGCGTAGAGGTGGTGTTTGAGTTCGAGCACTTCGGGAATCGCCTCGATCACGAAGCGCGCTTGCCCGATCGCATCGAGTTGCGCATTGGTTTCGATGCACGCGAGCGCCGCCTGTTTGGCAGCATCGTCGATACGGCCCGCGTCGATCAGTTCGTCGAGCACGGCTTGCGCTTTCGGCGCGACGCTCGCGAGTCGCGCCGGATCAACGTCGTGAACGATCGTACGGTATCCATGCAACGCGGCCTGCGTCGCAATGCCGACGCCCATCAGTCCCGTGCCCACCACCCCTATCGCTACATCCTGTGTCGTCTTGTCCATACGCGCTCCCGCTGCCGTCGATGAAAGCCCCGAAGCATAGCGCAGCACGCGCAATACCACGGTCGGACTCGCACGCCCAAATGCGACGAAGCCGGCCTTCCCCTCGAGGGAAAACCGGCTTCGTAGACTCACGCCGCCTGTTGCGACGCCATCAGGCGCGCTTTAGTAGCGCGGGGGCGGCGTGCGGTGATCGTCGCCGCGGTGGTGCGGATCGTAGTCGCGCGGATGATGGCGCATCCACTCGTCGTGCTCCCAGTAGCGGTGGCCGTCCCAGTAACGATCGCCGTGCCAGCCGATGTTGATCGACACGCCCACCGGCATCATATGCGGTTGGCCATACACGACTGGTGCCGGACCGTGTTCGACGATCACGCGGTCTTGCGCGAATGCGCTACCAGCCGCGACGAGTGCGCCGCCCGCGAGCAGCGTTGCGATCAGCGAGCGCGATGCCTTGCCAAAGTTTTTCATCATGACCTCCCGTCAAAGTTTTATTCCAGGCCAGCGTCCGTGTTTGCTCGGATCGTGCGATTCGCTTCGTTCGCTTCGCTTGCGAGCCGAACCAGACGCCGTACGCTTGAGACTCACTTTAGCGGCCCGGATCGCGTGAAGACGTTAGCACTTGTAAGCGAGCATTTCATAGATGGGGCCTGTTGATGGAAGCGCGGTGTCGCTTTCGCGCTTCATTCAACAAAGGTTTACGGGCAATGCTTTCATTCGACTCGCTGAATCAGCGTGAAAGCTGGTTACATTCATTTCGGCCCCGAAATAATTCGCAAGGAGTCGGACAGACACTGGAGGCCTGGCGCTGATACGTCTGTCTCGTCGCGCAATGGTGCATCGCGACAAGAGAGCCCCGAAAAACAAAAAGCCACGATCCGCATTTCGCGAATAGTGGCTCAATGAGAAGCGCACTCGAGGTGCGCGCCCCGGCGCGTTGTCGCGCGCTCGGGAGGTGCGGCTGGTTTTTAGTCCGTCAGCTTGATGCCGAACAGCGTGGCCTGCGCGCGGCGCAGACGCTCTGCTTCACGGGCCCGCGCTGCGTACGAGTAGTCCGAATCCAGCGGCAGATGGGGCGACGCAAAGAGGTCGCTGACCTTTTGGAACAGTGCAAAGATGTAGCTCATGGCGACTCCCGGTTAGTGACTGCATTTCTAGGGTTTTCCCTTAGTCGTGATTATAGGGGTTTTCCCTAGGGAAAAGCTAGTGCAATGCAGCAAATTTTCGCTGCTGCGGGTTGCCGCGATGTCATTGGGCCGGGAGGCGTTGCATCGCGACAACGTCCCCGATTTAGTGACTCGGCGGCCGCCGGTGCGAAGCGCGAGCGTGCCTCGCGCGCGTCGGCGTCGCGCTGGGCTGTAGGGGCGCCGCGGGGGGCGCTGCGGTGGGGGTCGTGGCGGCGGGCGCCGACGCGGCGTTCGCGGTCGCCGTATGCACGTCGAGCAGGCTCACCATCGCCGCTTGCTGGTTCTGCATCATCTGTTCGATGCGGTGTTGCTGGACCGTCGTCTCGCGCGTGAGGCGCATCAGCAGCAGCGTCTGCGCGATGCCGATCGCCACCGTCACCAGCAGCGCACCGACCACGATCGACAGCATCCATTTCACGCGCCGCGAATGATCGGTCGCGGCGCGGCGTTGATCGGCGATCACGCCATAGAGCGCATCGACCGTATCGGCGAACGCGGTGGCACGCGCGCGGTCGAGTTCCGGCTCCGAGCGTAGCGCAGCGTCGGCCGCGTCGGTGCGGCGCGCGTCACGCGAGGAAGTGGCGAATCCGGCGTGGTTGTCTGCGGACGAGGACCGCGGTGTCGTCAACAGCGCGGTGGCGGAGAGCTTGTCGTCCTGTTTCGTGGTCACGGCCTCTGGCGAGGCGGATTGCGTACGCGCCGCGGGCTCGTCGGCGGACTGGCTCATGCTACTGCCGTCGGTCGCAGCGGACGTTGCAAGCGAATCCGGGGCGGTAGCCGCTGCGGCATCGCGCGATGCCGTCGCGGCTTTCGCGAACGTCGCGGCGAAACGCTGCTGCGGCTTGCCCGCGCCCGCCGTCGCAGCCGACTCCGCTTCGGCCGCCTGGCGCAACGCGGTCACGCTGCGCGCGACGGTCGCGGCGGCCATCGCCGAGCTGAGCGGCGCGGATGGCTCACGCGACGTTGCCGCGGGCTTGTCGTCGGTGTTTGCCGCGGCGTTCGGCGCTGAGCCGTCGGGGGCGCCGTTCGCGGGCTCGTTTGCGGGCTTGTTTGCAGACGCATCCGCAACCGCCATCACCGGCTCAACGTCAAACCCGCTCAACTGCCCGTTCACCGGCATCGGCGCATCCAGCTTCGCCGCACGCGGTGCGCGGCGCGCAGTTTTGTCGAGCGACCCGTGTTCATCGAATACGCCGACCGCCTGCAGCACCACGTCCGGCAGTTCGAAGCCGTGCAGCGTGCCTTGGCGGACGTCGATGTTCATCGCCTCGAGCGTCGCGCGGGTCGGATCGTCGGGGAACAGGTCGAGCGTGCTGTCGTCGCGCGCGACGCCGCTCAGTTGCGCGAGGCGTTGCGCCGAGCGCGCCGCGCGCGCCAGCTTGTTTTCGGTTTCGGTGGAGACGGCGCCCTGGCGCTGCTTCTTCGAAGCGACGCGCGGGGGCATGGACTGCGGGGATGCTGCGGAATCTGCCATAGAGGAAAAAGCGGTCGTCGCCAGGAACGGGGCGCCGGATGCCGCTTGTCATTGCCATTGGAATATTTAGAGCCAGCATTGTCGCATGGCGCTCCGCCCGTGCCGAAGCCATTCCCCGACGATTTGCACCCTTTCGCGCGCCTCGCGCCTTTCACGACCTCGCGTCGTCGCCCTGGAATTCCCGCACGCCGTGCAATTGCCGAAGGCGAGCGCAGCGTCGAGCATTTCGGATGCTTGACCCAAGCTGTCAGCGCGAGGCGTTTGCTTTATGCTAGGCCGCACACCGCAGCAGTCTCGGCGAGCGGAATCCTGAAACGCCGCCCTGAACGCTGCCTCGACACACTGCGCGCGTTGCGCGCCCGAACCAACCGACGATGCCAAGCACGCCCCCTCCCCCTGCTTCGACGACCACCGCCGCGACCGCGCTGCGCGAGCACTTCGCGAACGTGGTGCTGCCGATGTGGCGCGGGCCCGGCTTCAATCACGCGTTGCAGCTGCCCTACGAAGCGCTCGACGCCACCGGAGGCGAGCCGCTGCCCGCGCAACGCTATCGGGCGATGGCATGCGCGCGGCAGCTGTTCACATTTGCACAAGCGGGCGACATGGAACACGCGCGCGTGCTGTTCGATTCGCTGACCCGCAGCTTTCGGGACGCCGATCACGGCGGATGGTTCTACAGCGTCGACGCGCTCGGCCTGCCGCTCGACACGACCAAGGACCTCTACACGCACGCGTTCGTCGTGTTCGCGTGCGCGGAATACGCGCGGCGCTCCGACAACCTCGACGCGCTGAAGCTCGTGCACAGCACGACCGCGCTGATCCAGTCGAACTTCGCGGCCGACGGCGACCTGTTCAACGCCGCGCTCAACGTCGACTTTTCGAAGGTCACCGCCACGCCGTTGCAGAACCCGCTGATGCACCTGACCGAAGCGTGGCTCGCCGCCGGCGAGGCGACGCGCGACAACGTCTTCGGCGCCGCGTTGCGCCGCCTCGCTGGCGCGGTCGCGCGACACTTCGTGCATGCGCCGAGCGGCTGTATCGCCGAATTGCCGATCGGCGCGAGCGGCAACCGTCTGGAGCCGGGACATCAGTTCGAGTGGTACTGGCTGGTCAGGCAGGCGGGCGCGCTGTTCGACGGCACGGGGCTAACCGACGCGCTGGCGCGCGCCTTCACCTTCGCGCAGCAGCATGGCGTGAACCCGGACAACGGCGGCGTGTGCGCATCGCTCGACGAGGCTGGCAAGGTCACCGACGCGACCCAGCGGATCTGGGCGCAGACGGAATATCTGCGCGCGCTCGCCAGTCACGACGATCCGGTTGTGCGCGCGGCGCTGCCGCAACAGATCGCACGTTTTCAGCGATGCTTTTTGCATGAACACGGCTGGTTCGAATGCAAGACATCGAGCGGCGAAATTGCACGTACGGACATGCCGTCAACGACGCCTTATCATCTGGCCACCGCCTACGCGGCGCTGCCTGTGGACGCCGAATTTCGAGCGCGAACTTAGCCGAATTTGGCCAGTGATAGATGAAGTTCGATGCTTGATCGTCTCAATAAAGTGCGGCTGCACGGACGAATGTCCGCCGCCGGGTCGCGGGAGAAATTTGATGTCGCTGGTAAACCCTGGCGCAAAAAAGTTCTCCTCAGACGTTCTCAGAGCGCGAAAAAACATCAAAACCGGGGAATACCCGGATGCAGGTTGATTGGCGTCTGTCATAAAGACGTGATACAACTCTTCCCTCGCGCTCGCTCTCGCATTCGAGCGATTGCGGTCGCGATGCAATACACAACATTTATTTGGATCAAAAATGGCAACAGGTACTGTTAAGTGGTTTAACGATGCAAAGGGCTTTGGCTTCATCACCCCGGACGACGGCGGCGAAGACCTGTTTGCACACTTCTCGGAAATCCAGTCTTCGGGCTTCAAGTCCTTGCAGGAAAACCAGAAAGTGTCGTTCGAAGTCAAGCAAGGCCCGAAGGGCAAGCAGGCTGCAAACATCCAGCCGGTCTAAGTTCCTTCGGGTACTTTGAGACAGACTTGGACGTCACGATAGGCGCCTCTACAGGCGCTTGCGTCTAATGCAAAATGGCTCGCTTTACGCGGGCCATTTTCTATTTCTGCGTCGTTTTCAAGCGTTCGCCGCTTTAAAGCGCATGCATTCCGGTTAATGCGAATTCTGCGTTTGCGACGGACATTGCTCCGCGCTGTTGCGTACGCAACACACTTTCAGAAATTTCGAACACGGAAACGGCCTGCTTCAGTTGCTCGGTTTGCTGATGCAGCGAAGCCGCCGCCGCCGCGGCCTGCTCGACGAGCGCCGCGTTCTGCTGCGTCATCTCGTCCATCTGCACGACCGCCTGATTCACCTGCTCGATGCCGGTGCTCTGCTCGAGCGACGAGGCGCTGATTTCGGCCATCATCTGCGTGACGCGCGAGATCGACGCCGACACATGACTCATCGCTTCGCCGGCGCGCTCGACGAGCGTCGAGCCGCCCTGAATCTCCGCGACCGATTCGCTGATCAGCGTCTTGATTTCCTTCGCCGACTGCGCGCTGCGTTGCGCGAGGCCGCGCACTTCGCCGGCCACGACCGCGAAGCCGCGGCCCTGCTCGCCCGCGCGCGCCGCCTCGACGGCGGCATTCAGCGCGAGGATGTTGGTTTGGAACGCGATGCCGTCGATCACCGAGATGATCTCGGCGATCTTGTCCGAGCTCTGCGCGATGCCGCGCATCTTGTCGACCACCTGATTGACGACTTCGCTGCCGCGCGACGTCGCGTCAAGCGCGGTCTCGGCGAGCGCATTGGCTTCGCGCGCATGATCGGCGTTCTGGCGCACGGTCGCTGTGAGTTCCTCCATGCTCGATGCCGTTTCCTCGAGCGATGCCGCCTGGTTTTCGGTGCGCGCCGACAGATCGGCGTTGCCGGTCGCGATCTCGTTGGCGCCAAGATGGATCGAGTCGGCCGACTCGCGCACGCTCTTGACGGTGCGTGCGACGCTTGCCTGCATCGTCGCGAGGCCCGAGAACAGACGGCCGATTTCGTTGCTGCCGCGTGCGGCGATCGGTTGATCGAGACGGCCGTGGGCGATGCGCTCGAAGTGGCGGCCCGCTTCCTCGAGCGGTGCCACGACGCCGCGGCGCAGCGCCGTATAGACGGCGAGCGTGCCGGCGACGAGTACGAGCAAAATCACCACGCTGACGATGCGAAACGCCGCCACGCGCGCATCGATCGAATCGAGCGACGCGCGGCTCGCGGCGTCGCCGAATTGCCCGAAGTTGTGCACTTCCGCCAGATAAGCGTCCTGAAACGACTGCGTCGGCTGATCGAGGAAGGCCTGGATGTTGTTCGAGTCGAGATACTGCGCGAGCTCCGCGAGCGCGCCATGCAGCGTCTTGTAGCGTTCGGCGAGCGCGGCGGCGCGCACGCTGTTTTCGTCGCTGGTCTTCTGCGCGCTCATGAAGGCCGCGAAAGACTGATCGGCAGCGGCGAGCTGTTCGCGAGCGTGCTGCACGATGTCCGTGGGCTCGGTGCCCCCGCGCACCATGCGCGTGCCGGCACGCGACAGGTTGATGCGCGCGTCCATCAGGCGCTGCGTCGTCTGGTTGACCGCGTCGACCTGCTTCAACGCGATGTTCGACAGATCGCCGACGTCGTCGTGCGTGCGTGTCAGCGACCAGAAGCCCAACCCTACCGTGACGAGCTGGAAGACGCAGAACGCGGCCAGAACACATAGGAGGCCGGATGCGACCTTGATCTTGCTGAACATCGTGGACACCTGGGAACAAAGGATGACGGGGATTACACCAGGGTTAACGGCAGGCCGATTGGCGGCTTGAGGCCAATTCCCGCAAAAAGCGCTCTACGTGCAGGTTTCATCGTCGATCGTCGCGACTGCGGTTGTTTTGCGCAACAATGCGCCGCTGGTCGCGCGGAATCACCTTGCGCAGCGCAGCGGCACTTCCTAGAGTGGGTAGGGACCGCATGGCACGCGCCGCGCGGATGTTTTGTTGCACCGACGCACTACCCAGACCCTGCACGAAGGAACCACGATGACCGACCTACTCGACCGGGCGCGCGGCGCACTGCACGCCCAGCCGTTCAGCATGCTGCTAGGCGCGGAGCTGATGCACGCCGGCAGCGACGAGCTCACCCTATGTCTGCCGATTCGAGATGAACTGCGGCAGCAGCATGGCTTCGTACATGGCGGCGTCATCAGCTATCTCGCCGACAATGCGTTGACGTTCGCGGGCGCGCTGTCGCTGGGTCCGAGAGTCGTGACCGGTGAGTACAAGATCAATTATCTGCGCCCGGCAGTGAAGGGCACGCTGATCGCGCGCGCCAGTGTGGTCTATGCGGGCAGGCATCAGGCAACCTGCCAGTGCAGCGTGTTCGTGATGGAGGGGAATCGCGAGAAGCTGGTGGCGGTTGCGCAGGGCACTGTGAATCGGATTGGAGAGGACGGGGAGCAGGAGGCGGGGGCTTAAAGCCGGGACGCCATGAAAAAAGCCGCTCCTGCACGAAACAGGAACGGCCTTTCATTTCACAGCGATATGACGGAAAGAGAAAGCGCGTTACTCCGCCGCGTAAGTCTTCTGCGTCTGCTCGCCCAGCCCTTCGATACCCAGACGCACGGTCTGCCCCGGCTTCAGAAACACCGGGTTCGGCTTCACACCCATGCCGACGCCCGGCGGCGTGCCGGTCGAGATAACGTCGCCCGGCTGCAGGCTCATGCACTGCGACACATACGACACCAGCTTCGCGACACTGAAGATCATCGTCTTCGTGCTGCCGTTCTGGTAGCGATGGCCGTCCACTTCGAGCCACAAGCTCAAGTTCTGGGGATCGGCGACTTCGTCGCGCGTGACGACCCACGGGCCGATCGGGCCGAACGTGTCGAAGCCCTTGCCCTTGTCCCACGTGCCGCCGCGCTCGATCTGCCATTCGCGCTCCGACACGTCGTTGATGACGCAGTAGCCGGCCACATGCTCGAGCGCGTTCGCTTCGTCGACATACTTCGCCGCCTTGCCGATCACGACGCCGAGTTCCACTTCCCAGTCGGTCTTCTTCGAACCGCGCGGGATTTCGATGTCGTCGTTCGGGCCGCTGATCGCGCTCGTCCACTTGTTGAAGATGACCGGTTCGGCCGGCACCGGCAGATTCGATTCCGCCGCGTGATCCGCATAGTTCAGGCCGATGCAGATGAACTTGCCGATCTTGCCGACGCACGGTCCAACGCGCGGATTGCCTTCGACGACCGGGAGCGTTGCCGGATCGAGCGCGCGCAGTTTCGCGAGACTTTCATCGCCGAGCCCAGCGCCGTCGATATCGCCCACCACCTTCGACAAATCGCGAATCTTGCCTTGCGCGTCGAGCAGGCCCGGCTTTTCCTGGCCTTTCGGCCCATAACGAAGCAGTTTCATCGTTGCACTTCCCTTTACGTTCAGTAGTGTCCGGTTCGTCAGTCAATCAGAATCAGTTCGACCATCCGCCGTCGATTACATGGAGTTGGCCCGTCGTGAACGACGACTCGTCGGACGCGAGATACAGCGCGAGCGCGGCGATCTCCTCCGGCTTGCCGATGCGGCCCATCGGCTGACGCGCGACGAAGGCGGCCTGCACCGCATCGAGCGACGCGCCCTGCGCCTGAGCCTGCGCGGCGATTCGCTGTTCGAGCGACGGCGAGGACACCGTGCCCGGGCAAATCGCGTTACAGCGTACACCACGCGTGACGAAATCCGCCGCGACGGACTTCGTCAGCCCGACCACCGCGGCCTTCGACGCGCCGTACGCGAAGCGATTCGGCACGCCCTTCACGCTCGACGCCGCCGACGACATGTTGATGATCGAGCCGCCGCCCTTCTCCAGCATGGCCGGCAAGAACGCGCGAATCATACGGTACATGGCCTTCGCGTTGAGGTCGAACGCGAAATCCCAGTCCTCCTCGCTGCATTCGAGGATATTGCCCGAGTGTACGAAGCCCGCGCAGTTGAACAGCACGTCGATCGTGCCGACTTCCGCGGCGAGCGCCTTGATCGCCGCGCCATCGAGCACGTCGAGCTTGCGCGCCTCGACCGGCTTGCCGGCGAGTCCGTCGATGCGGATATCGGTGGCGATCACGCGCGCGCCTTCGCGCGCGAACAGTTCGGCGGTGGCGAGACCGATACCTTGTCCCGCCGCGGTGATCAGGGCCGTTTTGCCGGCCAGTCTTTGTGTCATCTACGACTCCAGTTGAATGGGCTGCTAACGAAATCAAAGCCGATAAAACGCGGCGGCGTTGTCGCCGAACACAGCGTCGCGCTCGGCGTCGCGCAACGACGCGACGAGCGTGGTCGCCACCGAATGCCAAAGCAAATAGTCGCCGTTCAGTTCGAGCACCGGCCAGTCGCTGCCCCACATCAGCCGCGCGGGACCGAAAGTGTTCAGCAGATGCTTGACGTAGGGCCGCAGCGTGTCCTCGGTCCAGCCGGGCGAGGCCTCGGTCGCGAGACCCGACAGCTTGCAGTGCACCTGCGGCAGCGCGGCGAGCCGCGTGATCGCGTCGCGCCATACCTGGTAGCCCGCCTGGCCGTAGCGGATCGGCGGCTTCGCGCCATGATCGACCACCATGCGCAGCGCCGGAAAACGCTGCGCGAAGATCTCGACGTATTGCACGTGACGCGCGTAGATCAGCGCATCGAACGCGAGATCGTGCGCGATCAGCGCCTCGATCGCCGGCGCGAGATCGGGGTTGGCGATCCAGCCGTCGTCGGGCAGATCCTGAAGCATCGGCCGCACGCCCTTGAACTTCGGCTCACGCGCGAGCACCTCGATCAGATCGGGCGCGTTCGGCAACAACAGCGGCACCCAGCCGACCACGCCCGCGATCGACGGCTCGTGCCGCGCGATGTCGAGCAGGTAGCGGGTTTCGTCGAGCGTCGGCGCGGCCTGCACGACCACGGTCCGCTCGATGCCGGCCTGTTCGCGCAACGGCTTCAGATCATCAGGCCCGAACGGCCGGTAGAGGATTTTCAGCTCCGGCGTCAGCCACTCGTAGTCACCCCGCGCGGGGTCCCAGTAGTGCTGGTGAGCGTCGATCGGCATGGTCGGATCAGTCCTCGAGCGCCGGCGCACGGGGGTCGAGCAGGCCCGCGTCGCGCAATGCGGACCACAAGGCCGCGGGGATCGGCAGCTCGAACGACGCGACGTTCTCGCGCAATTCGTCGGCGCTACGCGCGCCGGTCAGCACGGTGGCGACCGCCGGGTGCGCATACGGAAACTGCAACGCGGCGGCGGCGAGCGGCACGTCATGCGCGCGGCATACCGCCTCCAGGCGCGCGACGCGCTCGATCACCTCGGGCGGCGCGGCGCCGTAATTGAACTTCAGATCGCCTGCGACGCCCTGCGCCAGAATGCCCGAATTGAACGCGCCGCCGAGCAGGATGCTGACGCCGCGCGCCTCGCAGGCGGGCAGCAGGTCGTCGAGGGTGGTCTGCTCGAGCAGCGTATAGCGGCCCGCGAGCAACGCGCAATCGATATCGCACTCGGCCATCGCGTCGAGGATCACCGCGCCCTCGTTGACGCCGAGGCCGAGCGCCTTGATTGCGCCCGTCGAGCGCAGGCGTTCGAGCGCACGGAAGCCGCCCCCTTCGGTCAGCTGCCGCCAGTAGTGCGGATGCTGGTCGCCGTGCGTGACGCGACCGATGTCATGCACGAGCAGGACGTCGATATCGATGATGCCGAGGCGCTGCTGGCTGTCCTCGAACGAACGCAGAATGCCGTCGTGCGTGTAGTCGTAGATCGCTTCGAACGGCAGCGGATTCTGCCAGCCTTCGCGGTCGTCGAATGGCGACGTGCGCGGCACGAAGCGGCGGCCGACCTTGGTCGACAGCACATACTCGCCGCGCGGATAGTGACGCAGCGCGGCGCCGAGCCGATGCTCGGCCTTGGTGTTGCCGTAGTGCGGCGCGGTGTCGAAGTAGCGCACACCCGCGTCCCAGGCGGCGGCGATCGTCGCTTGGGCGTCCTCGTCGGACAGGTCGCGGTACAGGCCGCCGAGCGGCGCCGTGCCGAGCCCCAGTCCGCTCACCTGCAACGAGCCGCGGCCGATACGGCGCCGCTGCCCGATTTTCGATCCGATCGATGCCGACATGAGCGTGTCTCCAGATTTGTGGTCTTTTTACCATGCGGCGGCGAGGGCGCGGCGGTCACACTCCGCGCACCGCTTGGGAAGTGCATTAATTCACCAATGAACGTATTATTCATATTCGAATTTTTCCAAGTCAAGAAAACTACGCGGCGCGGATGCCTGGGTTTTCCCTGGACATAGGCCATCCAGTTCGCGAAATGCTACGCACTCGCCCGCGCACACCAGATAATAAAAACTCCACACGCAATTCTCGGACCCTCACGATGGACGCCGAAGACAAGGACGACGACCGCTATCGCGCCCCCGCGCTGGATAAAGGCCTCGACATTCTCGAGCTACTGTCCGAGCAGAAGGAAGGACTCACGCGCGCCGAAATCACGCGGCAGTTGGGCCGCAACGCGAGCGAGATGTACCGGATGCTCGAACGCCTCGTCGCGCGCCAATACGTGGTGCGCTCGGCGGCTGGCGACCGCTACTCGCTGAGCCTGAAGCTGTTCGCGCTCGCGCACCGTCATCCGCCAATGAACCGGCTGATCGCAGAAGCGCTGCCGCTGATGCAGCGTTTCGCCGACGCGGCCGAGCAGTCTTGCCACCTCGTCGTCTACGACCGCGGCAACCTGCTGGTGATTGCGCAAGTCGACGGACCGGGCACATGGGGCATGTCAGTGCGGCTCGGTTCGCGGGTCGGCCTGATCGACACCGGTTCGGGGCGCGTGATGCTCGCGTTCCAGAGCGTCGAGCAGCGCCAGCAGATGCTGGCGGAGCACACGAAGGTGAAGGGCGAAGTAACGCTCGATCTCGACGCGCTGGAGGAGGCCTGCGAGCGCATCCGCGCGGCGGGCTTCTGGCAGAAGGACAGCCAGCAGACCTTCGGCGTCACCGACGTGACGTTCCCGATACTCGCGCCGTCGGGACAGGCGATCGCGGTGCTGACCTGCCCGTATCTGCGGCGGATCGACGAATACGTCGCGCCCACGCTCGAAGCGGCCACCACGCTGCTGCGCGACACGGTGCAGGCGCTGTCGATGTTCCGCGAGCAGGCGGCGTGATCGGTAAGTGGCGCGGTAAGTTGCGCGGCGGCGCGCACGCGCACATGGTTTAGAATGACGGCCCTTCCAAAATAACGCCGCATGACGGGCTCATGCGCGCGCATCGATTGAGCAATGGCCAAACTTCTGACCGATTCCGAATTCCAGCGTTTTTCCGAACTCCAGCAGAAGCAGTCGAGCTTCACGATTACCGCCGAAGAAGCCGACGAACTGCGCGACATCGTCGCCCACGCGCAGAAGCGCCGCGACGACCGCGCCGCCGCGATGCAAAGCATCGAGACCTTCATCCAGCAGTTCCACATCACGCCCGACGAGCTGTTTTCGCCCGAGCAGATCGGCGAAGCGGCGCGCACCTACGGCCTGATTCCGGCCGCGCGCAAGGAGCGCGTGCTGCCGCCGTCGCTGACGTTCAACGGCAAGCCGTACCAATGGACCACCCGTGCGCTGCCCGACGAAATTCGCGTGCCGCTGTTCGACGCGTTCAAGGGCGGTGAGTCGGTGAAAGCGTTCATTTCGACGCTGAAGGACGCGAACCGCTGCGCCGCGACGATCGCGCGGCTCGAACGCGAAACCGGCGCCGTATATGCGCAGGCATGGCTCGACGAGCTGTCGGTCACGCGCGCGCAGGTCGATGAGGCGGCTCAGAAACTGGCGGCGTGAGGCGGTGACGCCATGCGTTGAGCGGCTCGCAACGTCAGCCGTTCAACGCGCCGGCTGGTTCTGCGCGGCGGACTTCGGGTCCGCCCCCGCCGTTTCGTCGAGCGCCATCCGCAAGCCGACCACACCGGGGTCATCGGTCCGCGTGATCGTGAAGCCGCTGGCCTTCGCGAGCGCGATCATCGCGGTGTTCTCGCGCAACGCTTCACCGATCAGCCAGTGCGTGCCGCGCGCCCGCGCGTACGCGATGATCCGCTGCATCAGCAACTGGCCGAGGCGCCGCCCCTTCTGATCCGAGCGCACGGTCACCGCGAATTCGGCCGTCTCGTTGTCGGGATCGGCCACCGCACGCACCACGCCGAGCGTCTGCGCGACGCCGTCTTCGTTGTCGACCGTCGCGATCAGCGCCATTTCCCGGTCGTAGTCGATCTGCGTCATGCGCGCGAGTTGCGAGTGGTCGAACGCGCCGACTGAAGCGAAAAAACGCAGCCGCAAATCTTCCGGCGTCATCGCCTGCACGAACTCGCGATGCGCGTTTTCGTCTTCGGGGCGAATCGGCCGCACCGTTACACGCATCCCCTGCCAGTCGATCGTTTCCTCGAAGCGGCGCGGATACGGCACGATCGCGAGACGGCTGCGCTGCGCGCCGAGCCGCAACACGGGATCGACCACCGTCACGCGGTCCCGGTAGACCCTGAGCTTCAACGACAGGCCGACGATCTCGCGCACGTCGCAAACCGCTTGCGACACCGCCGTCAACGCCGCGAGCGTCGGCTCCGGCGCGACCAGCCTCGCGTAGTGCGAACGCGTGACGATATCGCGCGCGAGCATCGGATTGAGCGGCGGCAGGCCGTACACGTGCAACCCGCTGGAAACGCCGTCGATCGGCGGTGCGGCGAAGCGGAACACGGGGCCGAAGTTGTCGTCGTCGTGCAGTTCGACGGCGACGTCGACGATGGGTTTTGCGGCGCCGTCGGCATCGGCGCCCGACGCATCGGTGCCCGACGCGTGAGCGCCCCCTCCTTGCGCACCCTCCACCCGCAACCCGAACCGCGACAGAAACCGCGCCGCCGCCGCCCCGGCAAGCTCGCTCGCGCCCGCCGCCAACGCTTCGCGAGCCTGCGCCTGGGCGGCGTCGATCGACTCGGGAATCTGCGCAGGCAGGCCTTCCGGCGTTTGCATCAGCAGTTCGCGGCCCAGCCGGTAATCGACCAGACGGGCGAAGGCGCGCGCGAGCCGCTGCGGCGTCGTGTGCACCGGGATGCCCTGCGCATGCAGCGCGTCGCGCCTCGTCGCATCGACACCGCCGAAAAAGCACGCGAGCAGCCCGCGATACGCAAAGCGCTGATGCTCGATCAGCGCCTGCGCGACGTCGTCGACGGGCGCGCCATGCGTCGATGCGTGCACCACGACGGCGGTCCCGGTCTCGCGATACTCGCCGAGCAGCTTCAGCGCGGTGCCGAAGTGCTCAGGACGCGCGCCGTCGCCGAGCAGCAGCGGATTGCCGCCGACCGCGAGCGGCAGCGCCTCGCGCAGCGCGTCCGACGCCGCGGCCGGCCACGGCGCCAGCAGGCCGCCGGCGGCGGTGAACGCGTCGCGCGCGAGCGTCGCGAGACCGCGGTCGCTAGTGATCAGCGTGGCGGTGGCGCCCGCCGCCACGCGGCCGACGCCGAGCGTTTCGATTTCGTCGAGCAGATCGTCGAGCGCGTCGACGCGCACGAGGCCCGCGCGCCGGAACGCCGCTGTGTAGAGACCGTCGGCGGGATCGTCGCGGCCGGAGCGCAGCGCGAGCACCGGCTTGTTGCGCGCCGCCGCGCGCGCGGCCGACATGAACTTGCGCGCCGCCCGCACGCTGTCGAGTTCGAGCAGGATCGCGCGGGTGCCGGGGTCGCTCGCGAGGTAATCGAGCACGTCGCCGGCATCGACGTCGGCCTCCGCTCCGAGCGCCACCGCGTGCGAAAAACCGAGCCCGCGCGCTCGTGCCCAGCCGAACACTGCGTTGGTCAGCGCATTCGACTGCGACACCCACGCGACGCCGCCCGCCTTGACCATGCACGACGGCGCGCCCAGATGCGCGCCGAGCGCCGGCGACACCACGCCGAGACTGCCGGGTCCGACGATGCGCAACAGATGCGGCCGCGCCGCCGACAGCGCGTGCCGCAGTTCGAGCCGGTCTTCATCGCTGCGCACCTCGCCGACGATGATTACGGCGCGCGTGCCCATGCCACCGAGCTTATGGATCAGCGAGGGCCACGTCGCGGGCGGCGTGCAGATCACCGCGACGGTGGGCGCCTGCGGCAGATCGCCGACGTCGGGAATCACCGGGTGGACGCCGAGCGTCGCGTGCTTCGGATTGACCGGCCACAGCGGGCCGTCGAAGCCGCCTTCCAGCACACGCGCCCAGACCATCGCGCCGGTGCTGCCCGGCCGCTCGGACGCGCCGATCACGGCGACGGATTTCGGGCGAAACAAGGCGTCGAGGTTGCGAACGGTCACGGGCGCTCCATGCGGTTGGACAGGAATTGGAGCCGGCTTCGCGGCGAGGCGGGTGGTTCCGTCAGCATAGGCGAAGTCGCGCGCTGGCGCGGGACGTTGTTGCGGCGGAAAAGTAAAAAGCCGCGTCGAACGACGCGGCTTTTTTGCTTCGAAACCAGCGGACTTGCGGTTTTACATCGCCTTTCTGAACGGCGCCCCCGAGTGCTCGCGCAACTCGTTGAACACGATCTTCGGCCACGCCTTCTGCGCGACTTCGATCTCCGATACGTGCGAGGCCAGATAGGTCGGCGCATCGGACGCATCGAGCGCGATCCGCGCCGAGTACGAGTCGGTGAAGCGGCGCAGCTCCGCCGCATCGTCGCAGGTCACCCAGCGCGACAGCCGGTAACGCGCCGGCGCCATGCGCACGTCGACCTTGTATTCCGTCGACAGACGGTGCGACACCACCTCGAACTGCAGTTGCCCGACCGCGCCGAGAATCATCAGACCGCCGGCTTCGGGACGGAACACCTGGATCGCGCCTTCCTCGCCGAGCTGCTTCAGCGCTTCCCCGAGCTGCTTCGCGCGCATCGGATCGACCACTTCGACGGTCTGGAAAATTTCCGGCGCGAAGAACGGCAGGCCGACGAACTGCAGCTGCTCGCCTTCGGTCAGCGTATCGCCGAGACTCAGCGTGCCATGGTTCGGAATACCGATGATGTCGCCCGGATACGCCTCGCTCACCGTCTCGCGACGCTGCGACAGGAACGTGACCACGTTGTTTGCGCGGAACGTCTTGTTCGAGCGCGTGACCTTCACCGCCATGCCGCGCTCGAAACGTCCCGAGCACACGCGGATGAACGCGACGCGGTCGCGGTGCGCGAGGTCCATGTTCGCCTGCACCTTGAACACGACGCCGGTGAACTTCGACTCTTCCGGCTGCACCGGACGCTGCACGGTCATACGCATCGACGGCGGCGGCGCGAGGTCGACCAGCGCGTCGAGAATCTCCTTCACGCCGAAGTTGTTGATCGCCGAACCGAACAGCACCGGCGACTGCTGGCCGGCGAGGAACTGCTCACGGTCGAACTCGGGCGTCGCGCCGGTGATCAGATCGATTTCTTCCTTCGCACGCACCCACGCGTGGCCGAAACGACGCTCGCCTTCCTCGTTGCTCAGCGCCTGCAGCGTTTCGACCGCGCCGCCGGCCGTGTCCTGACCGGCGCGGAACACGCGCACCTGATCGCGCTGGACATCGTAGACGCCCTGGAAATCCTTGCCCATGCCGATCGGCCATGTGAAAGGCACCGCCGCCACGCCGAGGTGCTGCTCGATCTCGTCGAGCAGTTCGAGCGGCTCGCGCACTTCGCGGTCGAGCTTGTTGATGAACGTGACGATCGGCGTCTTGCGGCTGCGGCAGACTTCCAGCAGCTTCAGCGTCTGCGCTTCGACGCCGTTCGCGCCGTCGATCACCATCACGGCGGCGTCGACCGCGGTCAGCACACGGTAGGTGTCCTCGGAGAAGTCTTCGTGGCCCGGCGTGTCGAGCAGGTTGATCACGCAATCGCCGTACTCGAACTGCATCACCGAGCTCGCGACCGAAATGCCGCGTTGCTTTTCGATTTCCATCCAGTCGGACGTCGCGTAGCGGTTGCTCTTGCGGCCCTTCACGGTACCGGCGATCTGGATCGCGCCCGAGAACAGCAGCAGTTTTTCGGTGAGCGTGGTTTTACCCGCGTCCGGGTGGGAAATGACCGCGAACGTGCGGCGGCGTTTGAGTTCGGAGACTGACATCGGGTCTGGCGGTCACGGAAAGGGGTTCAGGCAATTCCCGGCGGCCGTGGGCGGCCGGTATGCCGCGCGTGGCGCGGCGGCGTCGAGCTGCGAGAATCGGGCGCGGGCCCGGATCGGCCGGCGCTCGCGCCGCGTCCGAAAACGGGTGGCGAACGGGTTACGACCCAGCGTTCGACAATGCGGGAATCGCTGGCGCAAAACGGCGCAAGGTGCGAATGATACACGTCCGGCGCGACGGCCGGGGGAAAGGGCTCCGGCGCCGGACGGGGCGACGGCGCGAGCGTCGGCGCGCCGCGCATGCTTGTGGCAAAGGTGAGCGTTTTCGGGACTTGCGGCGGCGAATATCGATTTGCGGTCAAAGGTGAGGATCGCGAAGCGCATGCACGCACCTGCCAGGTCGCGGGCGCCACCAACCCGATGCGCGGGAAAACGGCGATAAAGCTTCGCACCGCTATGAACGGGTTCCGGCTCGACGCCTGGAAACGCCCGCCAGCAAAGGCTGTCGCGGGTTTGCGGCGAGCAGCGCGGGGCGGTGCGGCACGATGGCGATTCGCACCCGCGGAGGTGCGTCGCGCGACAAAGCCTGGCTCACCGAAGCATCCCGCGAGGTTCGAATGCATCGGTAAATATCGCCGTGTACGGTCGGGCGTCACGCAAAGGTGAGCGTTTTCGGGACCTTTGCAACGGTGCGGAACGGATCAAACCACGCATCACTTCAGAGAACACGGACGCATCGGCGCCCACGACGAAGCTCAACCTTCGATCAGAAACCGCTCGCGATTTTTGCCGACGAGCCAGGCCGGCGAGCGCCCACGGCCGCTCCAGGTTTCGCCGGTCTTCGGATTGCGGTACTTGGCGGCCGACGTCGTCGACGACTTGCGGCGCGGCTTCGGCGAGGCGCTCGTCAAGCCGAGTTCTTCGGCGGTCAGGTCGTATTCGGCAATCTTCTGCTTGATATCGGCGATAGCTTGCGAGACTTCTTTTTCGCGCGCAGCTGCGACTTCCTTGTGGAGTTTTTCGAGTTGCGCAGTCAGCTGTTTGTAAGAGGCCATGCCGTTGTTCCCCCTCGGTTGGACGCACTGCGATGAATCGCGATGAATGGTTGGCGGACACTATCAGACGAATAAATCACAGGATAGTGAATCGCGCGGCCGAGCGCATGCGCGGCGGCTGCACTCAATCGTCGATCGCATCGTAGACGCGGCGTTCGAAGTCGATGGCCATCGGGAAGGGGTCGATCGAGCGGCGCTGGATCAGCATCAGGCCGATCATGTTCTCGACCGGATCGGCGAACCAGCTCGTGCCGTACGCGCCGGGCCAACCGAACGAGCCGAGCGAGCGGTAGCCGAGCGGCAATTGCTGCGCCGGATCATCGACGATCGACAGGCCGAGGCCGAAGCCTTGCCCCGCCCAGATCACGTGACCGAAGGCAGGCAGGCGGCGCTGGTCGCGGCTCAGGAAATTGCTGCGCATCAGGTCGACCGAGCGATGCGACAGCAGCCGCGTGTCGCCGACGCGGCCGCGCCCGAGCAGCAGTTGCGCGAATCGCAGATAATCCTCGGCGGTCGAGACCAACCCGCCGCCGCCGCTCTGAAAGCGTCGCGGATTGGCCCAGCGGCTCGCCGCCGCATGATCCTCGACCACACGACGGCGCGTGCCGGGATCGATGCTGTACGCGGTGGCGAGGCGCGCAAGCTGTGCGTCGGGCACCCAGAACGCGGTGTCGCGCATGCCGAGAGGCGCGAAAATGCGCGTGCGGAAAAACTCCCCAAGAGTCATGCCGCTCACGCGTTCTATCAGCACGCCGAGCACGTCGGTCGCCACGCCGTAGTGCCAACGCGAGCCGGGCTGGAACATCAGCGGCAACGCGGCGATGCGCGCGAGCCACGCGCTGTTGCCGCCGCTCGCCTCGAAGCCGTTGAACGCGGCTGCGTAGGCTTCGCCAAGCGGACCCGTCGCCGTGAAGTGATACGCGAAACCCGCGCGATGCGTGAGCAGATCGAGCACCGTAATCGGCGCGCGTAACGGATCGGTCTGGTCGAGCGGGCCGGTCGGGTCACGCAGCACGCGCGGCGCGGCAAGCTCGGGCAGCCACCGCGAGATGGGCGCATCGAGCGCGAGGCGGTCTTCCTCGATCAGCATCATGATCGCGGCGCTCGTCACCGGCTTCGTCATCGACGCGATGCGAAACAGCGTGTCGCGCTCCATCGGCAATTGCGCGACTTCGTCGCGTAGGCCTCCCGGTTCGAAGTAGCCGATTTCGCCGCGCCGCCATACGAGCGACACCACCCCCGCCACTTCGCCCCGCTCCACGTAGCCCTGCATCGCGTTGGTCAGCGTCGCGAGCCGGGTCGCGGCAAGTCCTGCTATCTGCATGTTCATTCTGTGTCGGTAAAAGAAAACGTGCGCGCGCTCAGGTCGCTTTGGGCGATCAATCCGAAAGATAAACCCTGTCCGGCGAAAGCGCACACGACGGCTTTCCTAATTGCCGATCCCGATTGGCGGACACAATGACGACATTCAGGCTTTCTGCCGTTTTTCCAATGCGCAAAGCGCGGCATCGAGGCGTTTGACGCGGGTTGCCTGCGCCGGCACGAGAACCGCGCCGGAAACGTGCTGAAGGCGGTTACGCCAGTAAGACAAAGGAATACGGTCTTCTGCGGAAATATGGGAAATTATCTGCTCGAGATGCTCGATGTCTTTTTCGAGTTGCTGATGATTCATTGCTTTCCCCGGATTCTATTGAATTAGTGTTGAAGCAAAAAAATCGAAAGCATGAAGCCGCGTTGGCCCGCGCGGCCCAAAGTAATGCCCGCCAGCAGCGGAAAAACCTTCCTGAACTTCTTCTGCGTCGGAAAAAACCGGCAATTTCTGCTCGCCGGGTTAAATCCCAACGGTTTAAAAAAGAATACTGCCGTCAAATTTCACGTTCCGTTGCCTGCCGCACTGACTGCGTTCGACGCCCCGAAGGTAAAGATAAATCATGGTCCGGGCGCAAAGGATAATCGGTGCGCGGTGACTCAACGTTGTAAAAATGCCGCATGCGGCTTACTTATCCCAATTCGCATGCAAACCGCTTATCGGGCACACATTAGGCGCATGAATTTATGACGGCCATGTGGTAACCGGAATGGCACGAGCGTGGTCAGCGAGCGTATCGGGAATTGACAGGGAATAACTGCGAACAGGTGAAAAAAACCGAAGGCCGCCAACGGATCGGCCAGCCGCGCGCGCCGGCATTGCACCGGCACGGCGTCAGGTGCTTACTTCGCGGTCGCGCGGCAGGCGTAGATCAGGCTCAACGTACCGCCCTCGCTCGACTGGCGCACGACGTCGAACGCGCCATTGCAACTGGCGGCCGCCTGTTGCGAGCACAAGTCGGAACCGACCGGGCATTGCACGAGCGTGGTCGCACGGCCGTCCGGCAGGAACAGCGGCGCGCTGCTGCTGCAACCGCCAAGCGCGACGATCGCGGCGACGGCCAGTATGCCGCGCGAGCGGCGCGCGAAGAAGGAATGGCATTTCATGGAGACCCCGGTCACGTCTTGTTTTTCGATCTCGCGATTGTGCCACGCTGCTCTCGTGCTGCGTCAGTTGGCGTGGCGCGGCTGGCCGGGCGCGGCGAGTCAAACGTCGATGCCGTGCGCGGCGATCTTCTTGTACAGCGTCGCGCGGCCCATGCCGATCTGTTTCGCTGTGTCAATGACGCGGCCGCCGTTCGCGCGCAACGCGTCGCAGAGAAAGCGCTTTTCGAACGCGGCCATCGCGTCGCTCCACGAGGCGGGTTCGGCGCTGGCGGCCACGTCCGCGCTGGAGGCCGCGACAGAGTGGGTCCGCGCCGGTGCCACCGCGCCGCCCTGCCCCGAGCCGATGAACGGCGCGAGCATACGCGCATCGATGCGCTCGCTGTCGGACAGCATCACGGCGCGCTCCAATGTGTTGCGCAGTTCGCGCACGTTGCCGGGCCAGTCGTACGCGCATAGCAGGCGCAACGCGTCGTCGTGCAATTCGAAGTGGCTGCCGCCGCCTGCCTGCGCGGCCAGCTCCTCGAGCATCGCGTAAGCAAGCGCCTCGATGTCGGACGGACGCTCGCGCAGCGCCGGCACATGGATCGTCAGCACGTTGAGCCGGTAGAACAGGTCCGCGCGAAAACGCCCGGCCGCGACGAGCGCCGGCAAATCGGCCGATGTCGCCGCGATGATCCGCACATCCGCGCGCACGATCCGATTCGAGCCGAGCGGCTCGAATTCCTTGTCCTGCAGCACGCGCAGCAGCTTGCCCTGCAACGGCAGCGGCATGTCGCCGATCTCGTCGAGAAACAGCGTGCCGCCGTTGGCGAGCTCGAACTTGCCGACCCGGCCCCTGCGATCCGCGCCGGTGTACGCGCCGGGTGCGGCGCCGAAGAACTCGACTTCGAGCAGCGTGTCGGGAATCGCCGCGACGTTGACGCTGACGAGCGGCTTGTGCGCGCGCGCCGAGCCGCCGTGGATCGCATGCGCGAGCAGCTCCTTGCCGGTGCCGGTTTCACCCAGCAGCAGCACCGGCGCATCGAGTTGCGCCGCGCGCCGCGCCTGGCGCTTCACTTCGAGCGACGCCGCGCTCGTGCCGACGAAGCTGCCGAACGTATAGCGCGCGCGGCGCGCCTGCGCAAGCGACTGACGCGTCGCGATCAGCTCCTGCTGCAACCGCGAGTACTGCGAAAAGAGGGGCGACAGCGCTTTCAGCTCATCGAACAGCGCGAAGCCGACCGCGCCGATCGTCACGCCGGCATCGTCCTTGAGCGGCAGGCGCGTGACGACGAGCGGCTCGCGATCGGTCTCCATGATGTCGAGCAGGATCGGCTTGCCGGTGTTGACGACCTCGCGCATCAGACTGTTTGGAATCACCGCTTCGCAATCCCGGCCGATCGCCTGCTGCGGGTCAGCAAAGCCGAAGCGCGCCGCATACCGCTTGTTGATCCAGACGACGCGCGCCTGCCCATCGACGATGAAGGTGCCTTCGCTGAAGTTTTCGAACGTGCGAAACAGCGAATCCATCGCCCGACGAAGCACGTCGTCATAGGTGGCGGGCAGGCCCGTCCAGTCGGTCAACATGCTGTCGCTGTCTCCGCTTATCGTTTTGATTGCATCAATCTCAATTAGTGGACGAATTTATCTCCAAATTGAGACACACGATAGGCCTTATGCATCATGACTTACCCTGGTTTCAGGTGTTCTTCACCGAATGGAAGTCCCGTTTCGGAGACGCTTGGGTACAATCCGCCCACGATGCCTCGGCCCGCCGCTGCGCGGCCGCGCCATGCGCCACGGCGGGCCGGCAGCAAAACGGCAGGCATGGCATGGAACCTGCGTTCCGAGCGCGCCGCGCCGTCGCTCGATCGGGACGGCAAACATGTAGAACAACCGGGCTATGGAGACTCAATGACCTTTCTCATCGTTATCGCCGCGCTGGCGTTTCTGATGTTCGCTGCGTATCGCGGCTACAGCGTGATCCTGTTCGCGCCGATCGCGGCGCTCGCCGCCGTCCTGCTCACCGAGCCCGCCGCCGTCGCGCCGGTCTTCACGAGCATCTTCATGGACAAGATGGTCGGCTTCGTGAAGCTGTACTTCCCGGTGTTTCTGCTCGGCGCCGTATTCGGCAAGGTGATCGAGCTGTCGGGCTTCTCGGAGTCCATCGTCGCGGCCGCGATCCGCTATATCGGCCGCTCGCGCGCTAACGCGGTGATCGTCGCGGTGTGCGCGCTGCTCACCTACGGCGGCGTGTCGCTGTTCGTCGTCGTGTTCGCGGTCTATCCGTTCGCGGCCGAGCTGTATCGCCAGAGCAACATTCCGAAGCGGCTGATGCCCGGCGCGATCGCGCTCGGCGCGTTCTCGTTCACGATGGACTCGCTGCCCGGCACGCCGCAGATCCAGAACATCATCCCGACGACGTTCTTCAAGACCACCTCGTGGGCCGCGCCGACGCTCGGCGTGCTCGGCTCGCTGTTCATCATCGTGGTCGGTCTGTCGTATCTGGAATGGCGCCGCCGCGCCGCGATGGCGACCGGCGAGGGTTACGGCACCGACCTCGTCAACGAGCCGGAGCGCGTCGAGTCGAAGCAGCTGCCGCATCCTTTGCTGGCGGTCGCGCCGCTCGTCATGGTCGGCGTCGCGAACTTCCTGCTGACGCGCTGGATTCCGACCTGGTACGGTCCGTCCTTCACGGTCACCCCGGACATCCTGCCGGGGCTGCATGCGCCGGTCGAAACGAGCGTCAAGGCTCTCGTGGGGATTTGGGCCGTGCTGGGCGCGCTGCTGCTCGGCATCGTGATGGTCGTCGTGACGGCGTTCAGTCGCGTCAGCCAGCGCTTCGCGGTGGGCACCAAGGCGGCAGTGGCGGGCGCGCTGCTGGCGTCGCTCAACACCGCGTCGGAATATGGCTTCGGCGGTGTGATCGCGGCGCTGCCGGGCTTTCTCGTCGTCAGCAACGCGCTGAAAAGCATTCCGAATCCGCTCGTCAACGCCGCGGTGTCGGTCAGCACGCTGGCGGGCATCACGGGTTCGGCATCGGGCGGTATGAGCATTGCGCTCGCCGCGATGTCGGATACGTTCATCAAGGGTGCGGAAGCCGCCCATATTCCGCTCGAAGTACTGCATCGCGTGGTCGCGATGGCGAGCGGCGGCATGGATACGCTACCGCACAACGGCGCGGTGATTACGCTGCTCGCCGTGACGGGTCTCACGCACCGGCAGTCGTATCGCGACATCTTCGCGGTCACCGTGATCAAGACGCTCGCGGTGTTCTTCGTGATCGCGGTGTATTACGCGACCGGCCTCGTATGAACGCCGAACCGGAAAACAGTACTTTGATCTGATAGATCCGCATTACTCCCACCTCGACAGCCGGCCAACGAAGCACGAGGATGGAGTCGTCAGCGCCCAATGTTGCAAGGGCAGGCTGACCCGAGTAACAACGGCGTTTAACGGCCCGTCCCTGTCCGGACGGGCTATTTTTTTGCGCGCGCCGAACGCTTCCTAGCCCGCCCCCGCGTCACCCGCATGACAAAACCCGAACGCACGTCGCGCCACCGCGGGGCATGAAAAATGCGTCCGTCGCGACGAGGAGTCGCGTTAAACTGGTTGCTCGCTCCGCAACCGCGAATCCGCTAGCGGCAGCGTCACACTCGACTAAAACCCCGGCGAGACAGAGGCAGACGCGACACGGCACGACGACGCGGCAGACGGCACGCCGTCCGCCCCGTACAATGGTTCCATCACCAACGCAACAAGGACAACTTCGATGCGCATCACCGGGTCCTCCGGGTCAATGGCCCTGCTCACCGAATACGACGACGCAACGGCGCGCGAACTTCGCTCGCTGCGCCTCGAATCGACCGAAGACGGCAAAGGCATCCTGCTGATCGAGGTCGATGAGCGCAAGCCGGGCATACATCGCGAAGTGCGCTACGAAATCACGCCCGCGGAGCTGATCGCCGCGATCCGCGCGCATGGCGCCGAGTTGCCGGGCGAGCAGCACAATCATCGTCAGTGAAGCAGGCGCGCGGCGGGTGTGACCGTCGTGCGACTCGTCAGCCTCTCGCGCCGGTTGCGTCGCACTTCGACGCGTCAGCGCGGGATTATCCGCATTGGGCGCGCCTGCGCGCGTCGCCGTGCTTCCGTTTGTTCCGTTCACGCCGCCAATCCCCGCTTTCCTACGGGTTTTTGCAAGCGCCTTCGCGTCTTGTCGAGCGCGCTTACCCGGCCTTCAGCAACTTGTCACAAGCGGTTGCCACGCTTGTGTATCGAGGCATGCGGCCACATAGGGCGACCTGATCGCAGCCAGAAGACGGGCCAATTTCCGGGCCGGTTGCACGTCTCGAAAATACGTCCATAATCCTTGCATTCCCCTTTGCATTCCTTACCGCGCTGCGCCCGCAAGGGCCGCGGATGTTAAACCGATGCTACATGACCTCGTCGCGCAATATGGACCGGCGCTCGTCTTCCTCAATGTGCTGGCCGCCGCGCTCGGGCTGCCGGTGCCGGCCATGCCGTCGCTCGTGCTGTTCGGCGCGATGGCCGCGATGCACCCCGGCTCGGTCGGCACGCAACTGCTGCCGGTCCTCGTGCTGTCGATCTTCGCGACGCTGATCGGCGACAGCGCGTGGTACGTCGCGGGCCGCCTCTACGGCGGCAATACGCTGAAGACGATCTGCCGGCTGTCGCTGTCGCGTGACACCTGCGTGAAAAAGACCGAGCGCTTCTTCGGCCGCTGGGGCGTGCGCGTGCTCGCGGTCGCGAAGTTCGTGCCGGGGCTGTCGATCGTGTCGATCCCGATGGCCGGCGCGATGGGCACGCGCTACCGCACCTTCCTCACCTATGACGGCGTTGGCGCCGCGCTGTGGTCCGGCACCGGGCTGATCATCGGCGCGCTGTTCGCGCGGCAGATCGACATGCTGTTCGCGATTGCCGGGCGGCTCGGGCGCACGGCGGCGCTCGTCGTCGTCGCGTTGCTGGTGCTGTACGCGGTGTACCGGTGGATCCGGCGCCGTCAGTTGATCGCGAAGCTCGCGTCCGCGCGCATCGAGGTCGACGAACTCGCGAAGCTGTTCGCGGCTGACCGGGCGCCGGTCGTGTTCGACATCCGTTCGGAGGAGAAGCGCAAGCTCGATCCGTTCGTGATCCCCGGCGCGCAATTCGCCGATGAACGGCAACTCGACGACATCGTCGCCACCTACGCGCACGATCAGAAGCTCGTGATCTACTGCTCCTGCCCGAACGAGATTTCCGCGGCATGGATGGCCAAGCAGCTCAACGAAGCCGGCTTCTCCGACGTGCTGCCGCTGCGCGGCGGCATGGAAGCCTGGCGCGATTCGGGCAAGCCGGTCGACTCGCTGCCCGCGATGCCGCCGCCGGAAGTCGCGGTCGACGACATCGCGCCCAAAGCCGTTTAGCCGTAATCAGCGGCGGCATCGTCCGCCTGACGCGCGCGGCACGGCTCGTCCCGGCGTGCGAGCGCGCATCGCGTTGCCTCGCGTTCAATCGTGCAATGAATATCGAAGGAGCGGTTCAATGCTTTCGACTCAGGACGTTTCGACTCAAGAGGTGGAAGGACAGCAGGGGGTCGTCGCCGACGCGCCTTTTTCGTCGCTGTCGACGCGCATGCACCAGATGTTTCCCGCGCTCAGCTGCGCGGAGATCGACCGGCTGCGCCGCTTCGGCGCGATCGGTCACTGGAAGTCCGGCGAACTGCTGTTCGAGACCGGGCGCACCGGGCCCGGCATGTTCGTGCTGCTCGAAGGACGCGTGAAGGTCTATCAGCGTGACGGCATCGGCCGCGAAGTCTTGATCGGCGAGCATGGCGCCGGACATTTTCTGGCCGAGGTCGGGCAACTGTCGGGCAAGCCCGCGCTCGTGAACGGCCTCGCGATCGGCCCCGTCGAAGCGCTGCTGATTCCGCCCGAGCGCCTGCGCGCGCTGATCGTCGCCGAAGCGGAACTCGGCGAGCGCATCATGCGCGCGCTGATTCTGCGGCGCGTGTCGCTGATCGAAAAGGGCGCCGGCGGGCCAATCCTGATCGGCAATAGCAGCGACGCACGGCTCGTGACGCTGCAAGGCTTCCTGTCGCGCAACGGCCATCCGCATTCCGTGATCGACGAACGCGACGAAGACGCGCTGCGTCTGATCGAGCAGTTCGCCGCGCAGCGTGAGGACCTGCCGCTCGTGATCTGCCCGGACGGCTCGGTGCTGCGTCATCCGAGCATGCCGGAGCTTGCCACTCGCTTAGGTATGCTGCCCGATCTCGACGACACGTACGTGTACGACGTCGCGATCGTCGGCGCGGGGCCGGCGGGACTTGCCGCCGCGGTGTACGCGGCCTCCGAAGGACTTTCGGTGATCGTGCTCGACAGCCGCGCGCCGGGCGGCCAGGCGGGCGCGAGCTCGCGCATCGAAAACTACCTCGGCTTTCCGACCGGCATCTCGGGCCAGGCGCTCGCCGGCCGCGCGTTCGTGCAGGCGCAGAAGTTCGGCGCGCACGTGGCGATCCCAGTCAACGTGAAAGCGCTGCATTGCGGGCAGTCGCCGTATCGGCTCGAGCTGAAATGCGGCGGCCACATCAGCGCGCAGGCGATCGTGATCGCGAGCGGCGCCGTGTACCGGCGCCCGGCGCTCGACGGGCTCGAGCGCTTCGACGGACGCGGCGTCTACTACTGGGCGTCGCCGGTCGAGGCGAAGCTGTGCAAGCGCCAGGAGGTCGTGCTGGTTGGCGGCGGCAATTCGGCCGGCCAGGCGATCGTCTATCTGGCGACGCACGCGGCCAAGGTTCACGTACTGATCCGCCGCAGCGGTTTCGAGGCGACCATGTCGCGCTATCTGATCGACCGCATCCGCTCGCTGCCGAACGTGTTCGTGCATCCGAATTCGGAAGTCGGCCGGCTCGAAGGCGATGAGGACGGGCTTGTGTCGGTCGCGCTGAAGCGGCCGCTGCCCGGCGGCGTCGATCACTTCGACACCCGGCATCTGTTTCTGTTCACCGGCGCGGACCCGAACACTGAATGGCTGCGTACCTGCGGCGTGCAGCTCGACGCGAAAGGCTTCGTGCTGACCGGCATCAGCGCGGATGGCTCGGCCACCGCGTGCGATCTCGGGACCACGGTCGAAGGCGTCTATGCGATCGGCGATGCGCGTGCCGGTTCGACGAAACGCGTGGCCGCGGCGGTCGGCGAAGGCGCGGCCGTGGTCGCGCAGATTCACCAGTTGCTGGCGCAGACGAGCGGTGAAGAGGTGGCGCTCGGGGCGTGAGCTTCAGAGAGCATGAAAAAAGCGCACGGTGAGTTACACAGTGCGCTTTTGTATAACAGACGGCACGATGGTTGCGCCGGAGCGGACCCGCGTGTTCAGCGGTCCACTCAGCTGTCCACTCAGCGGTCCAACTTCGCGCGCAACTCGCGCGCGGCCTCCAGCAGTCCCTCGTAACCCGAACGCGCGTGCTCCGGCAGATCGGGATCGCCGACCAGCGCACCGAGCGTTTCGATCAGACTGTAGACAATGCCTTTCGCGGCGCCCGACGCAATGCCGCCTGACGACACCTGCTGATCGACGTGACTGAGCGCCGCGTCGAGCTGCTCGATCTCGGGACGATCGTCGGAGGGCGGCTTGGGAGAAACGTCTTGCGTCATGATTGAACATCGCTCCATTGAGTGCGTCGGTAAAGTTGTTATATACCGATCGTGCGCCGCCGTCTATTCGTGTTCGGCGCGACAGCGATCCACGTCAAGGCGTCCAGCGATACATCAGCAGCTTCGCGCGCGCGTCGTCTTCGACCAGCACCACGTACTCGCCGTTATCGCGCTGCACTGCGCTGATGCCGAGATACACGTCGACCCAGCCGCTCGTGCCGCCGACGCTCGCGCCCGGCGTCATGTAACCGACCGCCGTGCCGTTGCGCGCGTCGTAGACGTCGATGCGATCGGTGTACAGCTCGGCAACGAAGATATAGTTGCCCGCCACCGCGACGCCGACCGTGGTGGTCTGCGGATCGCTTTGCGTGTTCCACGGCAGCGACACCGTGTATGTCAGCGTCGGGTTGCCGCTGCTCCAGTTGTCGTAGCGGGACAGCACCGGACCCGCTTCCTTCCAGTGCGTCGGGTCCCACGGAATCGCACTCGTGAAACCGGACAGATACATCGTGTCGGTCGCTGCGACGTAGACGAGCCGCGCGAGCCGCGTGAATGGCGCGGGCATCGCGAACATCTTCGCACTCGCGTACGTGTAGATCGGATTGCCGGCGGAGTCGAGACCTTGCAGCGGCATCTCGCGCACGCCGCTCAATGGCGTGGCAAGCCACACGTTGCCGGGTTCGTCGACCCACCAGAAGCCGTCGCCGACCGTGCTGCCGGTCGACGGATTGCCGCTGATCTCGCTCGCGTCGACGGCGCCATTGCCATTGCTGTCGCGCCACAGCCATTCGCCGTACGTCGGTTGCGCGGCGGGCCATGCGCCGGGCAGCGGATTCTGCGCGAGCATCCCCGACGGTATCGCGATCTCGCCATGCGCGGCATCGAAGCGATAGATGTTCAGATAGTGCGCGCCCGGATCGAGCGTATAGAGAAAGCGCTGGCCATCGAATCTGCGCACCATCGGTTCGCCACGCACGCCGCGTGGCTCGTGAAACGCGGGATCGTCGGGGTAATCGAAGCGATCGAGCGTGAACGCCGCATACGACCATTCGTGGCCGACCGGCTGCCTGTAATCGAGCGTGAAGCGCTTCGAACCCGTGTAGATGGAAGCGGGTGTTGCCGGGTCGAACGCGCCGCTATCGACGAAGCTCAGACCGTAGAGCCGCCAGTTGAGCACGCGCGTGCCGTACACGTAGCTCTCCAGCACTGCGCCCTGCCCTACGGATGCCGAGCCCAGCGCGCGCGGTCCCTCGCCGTTTTGCGCGACGTACAGATTGCCGGCCGCGTCGACGCCGATGCCGGAGATGCCGTTGAAACGCGTATCGCCGGGCACGCCGCGCACCGGGTGGAAAATGCCGTTGCGCGTGCCGATCGACGTGCCCGCCTGCATCTGGCCGCCAGCGCCCTTGTTGAACACGAGGATCTGCTGCGAAACGCCGTTGTCGGCGACCAGCAGTTGGCCGGATGGCGTCACTGTGAGGTCGCTCGGCACGGTGCCGGCGGGCAGTGTCAATGGACCGGCGAGCGCGGTGCCGTCGGCGCGGTAGTGCAGGATGCTCAGATTGGCTGTGCCGAAGCCGCTGATGATCCACAGCGTCGAGTCGGTGTCGATCGCGATGCGGGCCGGCGACGCGACGCTCCACGAACGCAGCGGCTGCATGGACTGCGCGTCGTACACGACGATCCGGTTGCCGTGCGTGTCGGCCACGTAGAGCTCGCTGTCGGTTGCGGCGAGGCCGCGAATGCTCGCGTCGGTGCCAGTCTTCACCGTATCGACCGCGACGAAACTGTTCTTCGTCGCATTCGCGCTATTGCCGATGCCGCCGGAAAACGGTGCGCCGATCGCGAGATTCGCAAGCGTGCGTCGCGTGATGCCGTACCAGGTCTGATTGGCCGGCGGATAGTCGGCGCCGACCAGCGCATTGTTCTCATTGCCGATCGACATCGCCGCATAGAGGTACGTCTGGTTGACGGCCACCGCGTCGCCGCCGGCCGCGCCCCAGCCATGCGTCGAACCGGCCACCGCGAGCTTGTCGCCCGCGCGATAGGCGGCGATTTCACTGCCGCTTTCGTCCCACGGCGCATTCGTATAAACGGTGCCATTGGCGCCGACGCTAATGGCCTGAATATCCTGCTGCATCCATTTGCCGTCGCCGAATCCGAAACTATTACCGATCCATGAGGTCGTGTAATTCAATTGGGATTGCGCGGAAACATTCGGCGAGATCAGGCTGTGGATTAACACCACGGCCAAGCCAAGGCGGGAGAAAGGCTTCACGGCAGTCGGTCCTTGCGAGGCGCGAGACGCGCACATCAGATTTGGCGTTTTATCCTCTCATATAAAAATAGTAAATTTATTGATGAAAAAATGATTATTGAATGCCGATTCATCCAATTCATTCCATTTGCATCGAATCAGGTTTCCGACACAGTCTTTCCTTCACGAAACCGGTAAAAACCGGTTCCCGTAAAGACTCACCGATCAGAGATTCAGTCGCTTTTTCTGCTCCTGTAAATCCTCACCTTGAGCGAGACGCTCATCATGTCCGCGCCGCCCGGCGACGCTCGAAAATCCGCCGCGTCAGATCGAACGCCACCAGATTGCCGGCCACCACGAGCATTAGACCGACCACCGCGAGCGCTGACCACCGATAGCCCTCGAACAGCGTCGATGCCGCGAGCGCGACGATCGGAAACAGCACCGTGCAATAGGCGGCCCGCTCCGGGCCCATACGGCCGACGAGCATCAGGTACGCCGTAAAGCCGATCACCGAGCCGAACACCACGAGATACGCGAGCGCACCGAGATAGCGCGCCGACGGTTCCACCGCGAACGAATAGCCGGCGAACAGACTACCGAGCGTCAGGACGGCAGCACCGATCAGCATCGCCCAGCTGTTGGTCGCGAACGGATGCAGGCCCATCGACTGCATGCGGCTCGACAGCAGGTTGCCGGCCGAGAAGCACAGCGTGCCGAGAAACGCGACGCCGAGCCCGAGCCATGCGGTGTGATCGCCGAGATGCCCGGCCATCTGCTGCACGAACAGACAGACGATGCCGACGAGCCCGAGCAACGCACCCGCAATCGCGCTCGGCTGCAGAGGCCGGCCCATGAACAGCCGCCCGTTGATCGAGTTCAGCAGCGGCGCGGTCGAGAACACCACCGCGACGAGCCCGCTCGGCACGAGCTGTTCGGCGTAGTAGAAGCACAGGAAATTCAGGCAGAACAGCGCGAGACCCTGCGCGGCGAGGTAGCGCCAGGCGTCGCGCGGCGGCCAGATCGGGCGGCGCATGATGCGCGCCAGTGCGAACATCAGCAGCGCGGCGATCCAGAAACGCCACGCAATCGATACCGGTGGCGGCACCGCGCCGAGTTGCCATTTGATTGCGATCCACGTGGTGCCCCAGATCAGCACGGTGATGGCATAAAGGAGGAGATTCATGGTCGGGCCTCAGACTGCAATGACGGACTGCGATGACGCGCAGCATGGAAGAAAGCCCGACTATGGAACCGCGCCGCCGCCCGCAATTGTCCAAAATTGCGCACTTTTTCGCGCCGATGCGCAGGCTGACGGGACGCGCCGTATACTGGCCGCTCAACCACCACCGTACACCGGAAAACCTCCGCGCGCCGCCGTGAACCCCACCCCGTCCGTCCCCGTGATATCCACCGCCGGCATGCCTTTTGGCCTGCAGTCGGTCTGTCACACGCTCGCCAGTGCGAACGCGCATCTGGACCGCTTCGCGTGGCTCGGCGACGGACTCGCGATCGCGCTATGGACTCGCGACACGAAGGAGGACGAGACCGTCTACGAACGGCCCGGCCATCACACGCTGTCGTGCTACCTGGACGGCGGCTATCGCACCGAGCGCCAGAAAATGCCGGGCCACTACGGCGCGCCGTCGCGGCTGTGCGCACTGCCCGGCGATCACGAATCGCGCTGGTGGGTGCGCGGCCACATGCACTTCATGCATCTGTACTTCCTGCCCGAGCACTTCACGCGACGCGCGGTGCAGGAGCTCGACCGCGAACCGCGCGAACTGACGCTCGCCGATCGCACCTATTTCGAGGACCCGCGCATTGCGAGTCTGTGTCAGTCGCTCGTCAACGAGGAGTGGGAAAGTCCCGACGGTCTGCTGCGCACCAACGAGACCGCGCACGAAGTGTTGAGCCTGCTATTGCGCGGCCAAGGCGTACGGCGCGCGAACGTGGCGCTGAAAGGCGGGCTGTCGGCCGCGACGCGGCGCCGCCTGCGCGACTATATCGACATTCATCTTGCGCAGCCGTTGACGCTCGGGGAGTTGTCGGGTGTCGCGGCGCTGTCGGAGTTTCATCTTGCGCGGATGTTTCGCGAGTCGTTTGGGTTGCCGCCCGCCGCCTGGATCGCGCGGCAGCGGCTCGATCGCGCGCGCACGCTGCTGCGCACGACGACGTTGCCGCTCGCGCAGATCGCCGGGCAGTGTGGCTATGCGAACGCGAGTCACTTTAGTCACCGATTTCGCGAGGCTGTCGGGGTGACGCCGAGTGGGTTCCGGCAGGCTATCGGTGTTTGAGATTCGCGTTTGAGTTTCGCTTTGCGGTTAGCTCCGTGTCATCGCAGCGCCATCGCCAGCACGCGCGCGACGTGGATCGCGTCGACGCCCGCGCCGTCGTGAATCTGATGCCGGCAGCTAGTGCCGTCGGCGACCATCAGCGTGGCCGCGTCCAGCTTGCGCACCGCGGGTAGCAGCGACAGCTCGGCCATCGCCTGCGAGCTCGCGTAGTGCTCCGCTTCATAGCCGAAGCTGCCGGCCATGCCGCAGCACGACGATTCGACCGTCGATACCTTCAATTCGGGAATCCACTTCAGCACGGTCTGCACCGGCGTGAATGCGTCGAACGCCTTCTGATGGCAGTGGCCGTGCACGAGTGCCTGCTGCATCGGCAACGGCTTCAATTCGAGCTGCAATCGTCCGGCCTTTTCTTCGCGCACGAGGAATTCCTCGAATAGAAACGCGTGCTGCGCGAGGCGCTGCGCCTCTTCGCCGAAGCCGTACTGCAGGAATTCATCGCGCAACGACAGCAGACACGATGGCTCCAACCCCACCACCGGCACGCCACGTTCGACGAACGGCCTGAACAGCTCGAGCATGCGCCGCGCTTCCTCTTTCGCTTCGTCGACGAGACCCGCCGCGAGAAACGTGCGGCCGCAACACACGGGACGCTCTCCCGGGCGTGCATTGAAGTGGACCGTGTAGCCCGCCGCTTCGAGCACCTGTTGCGCGGCGCGCGCGTTGTCGGGCTCGAGGTGATTGTTGAAGGTATCGACGAACAGCAGGACTTCTTTCAGCGCGCACGCCTGCGCAGCGTTGCGTGCAGGCTTGGCGGACACCGCATCGGCCAGAAACGCCTTCTTGAACCGCGGCAAACTCCGCTCGGTCGCGAAGCCGACCGAGCGCTTGAACCACGTCGACAGCACCGGCACGTTGTCCGCGAGCGCCAGCAGCCTCGGCATGCGGCTCGCCGCGCCCGCATAGCGCGGCATGAACGCGACGAGCCTGTCGCGCAGCCGCACCCCATGCGTCTTGACACGCGCCGCCCGCGCCTCGATCTTGAACTTCGCCATATCGACGCCGGTCGGGCAATCGCGCTTGCAGCCCTTGCACGATACGCACAGGTCGAGCGTTTCCTTCACGTCATCGCTCGCGAGCCCGCTTTCGCCGAGCTGCCCCGAAATCGCGAGCCGCAACGTGTTGGCCCGCCCGCGCGTCAAATGTCGCTCGTCCTTCGTCACGCGATAGCTGGGGCACATCGTGCCCGCGTCGAACTTGCGACAGTGGCCGTTGTTGTTGCACATCTCGACCGCTTTCGCGAGGCCGCCGCTCAGATCGTCGCCGCAACCGGGCGCGCTTTCTGCGCCCGTCAGCGGGTCGCGCTTCACGTTCCACGTCGACCAGTCGAGCGCCGTTTCGATGCGCTGTTCGCGATAGCCCGGCGCAAAGCGGAAATTGCGCGCGTCGTCCATCTTCGGCGGACGCACGATCCTGTCGGGATTGAAGCGGTTGTCCGGATCGAACAGCGCCTTGATCTCGCTGAACGCCTCGTTGAGCCGCGGCCCGTATTGCCATGCGACCCATTCGCCACGGCATAGCCCGTCGCCATGCTCGCCGGAATACGCGCCCTTGTACTCGCGCACGAGCGCGGCCGCTTCCTCGGCGATCGCGCGCATCTTCGTCGCGCCGTCGCGGCGCATGTCGAGAATCGGCCGCACGTGCAGCGTACCGACGCTCGCATGCGCGTACCACGTGCCTTCGGTGCCGTGGCGATGAAACACGTCGGTCAGCCGGCTCGTGTAGTCGGCCAGATGTTCGAGCGGCACCGCGCAATCTTCGATGAAAGACACCGGCTTGCCGTCGCCCTTCATGCTCATCATGATGTTGAGACCAGCCTTGCGCACTTCCCACAGCGCTTTTTGCGCATTTGCGTCCGCCATCTCGACGACCGCATCGGGCAGGCCCAACTCGCCCATCAACTCCGTGAGCTGCTTCAGCGACGCGAGCTGCGCGTCGCGATCCTCGCCCGCGAATTCGACGAGCAGAATCGCCTGCGGCTCGCCGACCAGCGCCTTCTCGATCACCGGACGAAACGCGGGATTGCTCAACGCGAGATCGATCATCGTGCGATCGACGAGTTCGACAGCGACCGGCTTCAGCTTGACGATGTGCTGCGTGAGCGCCATCGACTGCCGGAAGGTCGGAAAGTTGACCACGCCAAGCGCCTTGTGCGCGGGCAGCGGCGCGAGCTTCAACGTGATCTGCCGGCTGAATGCGAGCGTGCCTTCCGAGCCGACCAGCAGATGCGCGAGGTTCGCGCTGCCGTCATCGGTATAGGCGCGCGGATTCTGGCAATCGAACAGATCGATGTTGTAGCCCGCGACGCGGCGCAGCACCTTCGGCACGCGCGCGATGATTTCGTCACGCTCGCGCTGCGCGATCCGCGTGACGCCCGCAACGATCTGCTGCAAGCGCTCACCTTGTGGCGGCTCGCGCAGCGACGCGAAGCGCGCTTCGCTGCCGTCGGCGAGAATCGCGTCGATCGCGTCGACGTTGTGCACCATGTTGCCGTACTCGATCGAGCGCGAGCCACACGAGTTGTTGCCGGCCATGCCGCCGATCGTGCACTGGGCAGCCGTCGATACATCGACCGGAAACCACAGTCCATGCGGCTTCAGCCACGCGTTCAGATGATCGAGCACGACGCCGGGCTCGACCGTCACGGTGCGCGCGTCGGCATCGAACGCGACGATGTTGTTGAGCCACTTGCTCGTATCGACCACCAGCGCTTCGCCGACCGTCTGCCCACACTGGCTCGTGCCCGCGCCGCGCGCGAGCAGCGGTACTTTCTCGCTGCGCGCGATCTCGAGCGCGATGCGCAGGTCATCCTGATCGCGCGGCACCACGACGCCGACCGGCGTGATCTGATAGATCGACGCATCGGTCGCGTAGCGGCCGCGGCTGGCGAGATCGAACAGCACGTCGCCGCGCAGCGCTTTGCGCAGATGCTGCGCGAGCGGACTCGTTGCGCGCGCGGCGGACGGGACCAGATGGATCGGCTTGACGAGCAAGCCCGCAGTGGGATTCGTCATTTCGTCGGCCTGTGAGGAGCGCGCCTGAATCGCGCAGCTCGAATTTCCTAGTACAGCGTCAGATGCACCGGCGCGAGTCCTTCGATATGCCCGCTCACGTCGCCCGCCTCGCGCGGAAAGAACATGCCGGTATACGAACCGGCGGTGATCACCATCTCCGGCGTCACCGCAATGCCGCGCGAACTCGCGTGATTGACGAGCCACGTCAACAGCCGCCGCGGATCGCCGGCCGGATTCGCGGGCGTCGTTTCGACGACATTGCCTCCGTTGAACGCGAAACGCAGCGACGGCGCGACGAACGGAAAATCCTCGCGATACCGTGTGAATTCACCGACGATCAGCGCGCCGTGATTTTGCAGGTCCGCGAGCTGCGCGAGTTTGTCGATGGCGGGCCACGCGGCATGGCGGCTCGCGACGATCTCGATGGTCGCGCCGATCGAGCCGGTGCCCGCGAGCACTTCGTCCTCGCGGTACGGTTTCGTGGACGGCTCGAAACGCCGGCCGAAACGGAACGCGACTTCGAGTTCGAGCCCGAGCGGCGCGAAGCCTTCGCGCGACAGACGCGCGCCGTCGGCGTGCAGATCGGTGTCGGATAATGGCGCGCCTTGAATCGGTCCGCTCGCCGATTTCGCGCCGATCTTCCAGCCGCCGATTCGCGCGCCGCATGCGCTCAAGATTTCGTGCTGGATTGCGTAGGCCGCGTCGGCATCGGAAGGAAGCTGCTCCGGCGGCAACGTATCGAGCACCGTACGACTGCGACGCGCATCGGCAAGCAGCTGACTCAATGATGAAGTCATGTTTTACACGCCCATCCGTGTGGAAACGTGCGCCTTCTCCGACGCGCCAACTTCGAAGCGGCTCTCCGGCTGCATGCGGAACGCGAGCACGACGCCAATGCCCATCAGCAACATGCTGCCCACGAACGGCAGATCCCAGTTGCCAAAGCGGTCGATCAGAAAGCCGCCCATCACCGGCGAGATGATCGCGGCGAGCGCCGAGCCCGTGTTCATCATGCCGCTCGCGGTGCCGGAGAAGTCCGGCGCGATATCCATCGGGATCGCCCACATCGGGCCGATCGTCATCTCGGCGAAGAAGAAGCCCGACGCGAGACAGGCAATCGACAGCGTCAGGTCATGCGTGAACATCAGAGGAATCAGCGACAGCAGGCAGAACAGCATGCACACCGACACCATCCAGCTGCGCGCGCGTTTGAGGCTGCCGGTGCGCTTGAAGATCGCATCGGTGACGATGCCGCCGAGCGTGTCGCCGATCACGCCCGCGAAGAACACGACCGACGCGAAGATCGCCGACTTCTTCAATTGCAGATGGTGGTTATGCAGGAAGTACAGCGGAATCCAGCTCAGGAACAGCCACAGCGTCCAGCCGTAGCAGAAGTAGACGATCGTGACCGGCGTCATGCGGCGAAACAGCTTGCCCCACGGCAGGCCGGAGACTTTCGGCTTCGGCGTGGGCAGCACCGCGAGTTCCTCGGGCGTGATGCGCGGATGATCTTTCGGATGCTCGGTGAACGTGAGCGCCCACATGACCACCCACACCAGACTCAGCGCGCCGCAGATAAAGAACGATTCGCGCCAGCCCCAGTTGGTCATCACGATCACGATGAGCGCCGGCGCGACCGCGTTGCCGACTCGCGACGCCGCGTGCGTGATGCCCTGCGCGAAGCCGCGCTTTTCTTTCGCGACCCAGCGCGACATCGCCGACGTTGCAGCCGGGAACGTCGCGCCTTCACCGAAACCGAGCACGAGCCGCGCGGCGAGCAACGAAGCGAGCCCGCCCGCGAAGCCCGTGAACACCGTCGCGAGACCCCAGATGGCGCCACAGAACAGCAGCGTGCGTCGCGCGCCGAAGCGATCGCTGACCCAGCCGCCGATCACCTGAAACAGCAGATACGGATACGCGAAGGCCGAGAACACGAGCCCGACCTGCGTATGCGTGAGATTGAATTCCTTGCCGAAACCCGCCGCCGCGGTGCTGACGTTTACGCGATCGAGGTACGTGATGAAGTACATGATGCAGAGCATCACTAGAACGATACTGGTCGCACTGGTCAAACGAAACCGCTTCATCGTCTCTCTCCATGGCATGTGTCGACGGCGCGTCTGAAGTGGCGCGCTGCGTCGTCGCCCGTCGGCCGCGAGAGCCGCTATGGACGCATTGCATGTTGTTCTGGCCGCGTTCTGCGCGCGGCTCGATGAGGGAAGCGCTCCCTGCGCCCGACAATCAGGCCGCGGCCTTCAATCCCGGCGTCTTCGGTGCCTGGCTCAGCCACTCCATCGCGGCCGGCATGCCGCTTTCCTTGAGCGGCACGCCAGCAAGCCGCAGACCCATTTCGCAGCCAGCCAGTGTGGCGAGCAGCATCAGATCGTTGCAATCGCCAAGATGGCCGATGCGGAACATGCGGCCTTTCATTTTGCCGAGGCCCGTGCCGAGCGACATGTCGAAGCGTTCGTAGATCAGCTTGCGCACCGCGTCGGCATCGACACCGTCGGGCATCATCACGCCCGTCAGCACCGGGCTATAGACGGCGGGATCGGCACACTGGATTTCGAGCCCCCACGCGCGCACCGCGCGGCGCGTCGCTTCGGCAAGCCGCTCGTGGCGCGCGAACACGTTGTCGAGCCCTTCGCCGAGAATCATTTCGATCGCTTCATGCAGCCCGTACAGCAGGTTCGTGTTCGGCGTGTACGGCCAGTAGCCGGATTTGTTCATCTCGACGATTTCCGTCCAGTCCCAGAAGCTGCGCGGCAGCTTCGCGTGCTGGCTGGCGGCCATCGCCTTCGGCGAGATCGCGTTGAAGCTGATGCCCGGCGGCAGCATCAAGCCCTTTTGCGAGCCCGACACGGTCACGTCGACACCCCACTCGTCATGACGATAATCAGCGCACGCGAGACCGGAGATCGTGTCGACGAGCAGCAGCGCCGGATGGCCCGCGGCGTCGATCGCGCGACGCACGGCGGCGATGTCGGACGTGACGCCGGTCGAGGTTTCGTTGTGCACGACGCAGACCGCCTTGATCGCATGCTGCGTGTCGGCGCGCAGACGCTCTTCGATCATCTGCGGCTGCACGCCGCGCCGCCAGCCTTCGATGCCTGGCAGCCCCAGAAATTCGGGCTTCAGGCCAAGCTGCACGGCCATTTTTTTCCACAACGTCGCGAAGTGGCCGGTCTCGAACATCAGCACGTGATCGCCGGGGCTCAGCGTATTCGACAATGCGGCTTCCCATGCGCCCGTGCCGGACGCCGGATAGATGACGACCGGCTGCTGCGTCTTGAAGATCTTCTTGATGCCGTCGAGCACCTTGAGACCCAGCTCGCCGAATTCGGGTCCGCGATGGTCGATGGTCGGATAGCTCATCGCGCGAAGGATGCGATCCGGCACCGGACTCGGCCCCGGAATCTGCAGGAAGTGACGGCCAGCGGGATGAAAATCTAGCTTTAGCATCGAACTCCTCCAATTGAATTTTGCATGCAAAAAACTATATCAGACGAACCGTGATGCTCCCAAGACGAAAATTGGCCTCTAAGGCCCGTGTTTACCCGCGTGTGCGCATGGATTAACTAATCGATATGGTTCCGATAAAATCCTATTCATATGAAGCTGAGGGTTTTTGTATGCAAAATTCGGATCTCGACGCGGGTCTGACCGCTGCCCCGCTGATGCCGAAGGTCGAGCGTCAGCGCCTGCACGACACGGTGGTGGAGCACATCCGCCGCTTTATCGTCGAGGGAGCGCTGGAGCCCGGCAAGAAACTGAACGAGCGGGAGTTGTGCGAAACGCTCGGCATTTCGCGCACGCCGCTGCGCGAGGCGCTGAAGGTGCTGGCTGCCGAAGGTCTGATCGAGATTTCGCCGAACCGGGGCGCGTCGGTATCGAAGATGTCGGAAGCGGAGGTGCGCGAAACCTTCGAATTGATGAGCGGCCTCGAAGCGTTTTCCGGCGAACTCGCGGCCGAGCGCATAACGGCGGCCGAACTCGCAGAGATCAAGGCGCTGCATTACGCGATGCTGGCGTGCCGCGCGCAGAACGATTTGCCGGGCTACTACAGTCGCAACCAGGCGATCCACGACAAGATCAACGAAGCGGCGAGAAATTCGGCGCTGCGGCAGACGTATGTGTCGGTCAACCGGCGGCTGCAGGCGCTGCGCTTTCGCTCGAACTATCAGACGCCGAAGTGGGACCGCGCGATTCACGATCACGATGAAATGCTGAAGGCGCTCGAGGCTCGCGACGGCAAGAAGCTCAGCGCGATTTTGCGGCAGCATCTGCTCGATAAGCGGGATGCGGTTTTGCAGGTGCAGGTGCAGGAGGAGGTGGTCGCTTCGGCCTCCGGGTTGAAGGCGTGATGCGGACAACTATGCCGAATCCCGCTCCTCGCCACTCCGTCGGCAACAAAACTTGTCCACCTAAATTGTTGGCAAGCCTGTGGACAACCTTCGCACAGCGAGCTTAAGTGCTTGAAGCATGAGAACTATCCGCGCGCGGCGCACGCGTAGGCAGTGAGCGTCGCTATGGAGTCCGTGATACTGGCGAGTGGGCTTCGCAAGGATGCCGTTTCACTCGCGCCGACCTCGAAGTCCAGTTGTCCACATAATTTGGGAACAAGCTTGTGGACAACCTGCGCACAGGCCTGCCAAGTGTTTGATACGGCAGGCCTATCGTGCGCGGATGCGGGAGCGGGCAGCGGCGCGGCACCTCACGCGATGCAAGCCAACGGCCGCGCCCTCCACCCTCGATTTCACTGCGTCGTTTCACGACTGCGCAACGACTCCGGCAACCCATACAGCACGATCAGCGCGCACACCACGCTCATCGCGCCGATCACATACAGCGCCGGCGTCGTGCTGCCGGTCAGATCCTTCACACGTCCGACCATCACCGGGCTCACGATCCCGCCGAGTTGCCCGAGCGTGTTGATCAACGCGATACCGCCCGCGGCGCCCGCGCCCGTCAGCAGCTTTGGCGGCAGCGCCCAGAATGCCGGGATCGACGCGACCACGCCCGCGCCCATCACGGCAAGCGCGACCACCAGCAAGGTGGTCTGCTTGTCGAAGAATCCCGCCGCGAAGAAGCCGAGCGCCGACATCAACAGCAGCCCGAACACGAACTTGCGCCGCTCGCCGCTCGCGTCCGACAGACGCCCGACCACCACCATGCACCGTGCGCAGATGATCGAACAGCAGCCGACTCACCGGCGATAACGCATCGACGTCGCGCACGACGAGCACGAGGCTGCGCTCGGCCCAATCGTCGTCGAGCGGCATGCCGACGAGGCCGAGCGGGCGGCCCATCAGTTGATACACCTTTTGCGGCAGCACGCCGACGCCCATGCCAGCCTGCACCATCCGGCACACCGCATCGAAGCCCGGCACGTGGATGCGCAGGCGCAGCGGCTTGCCGGCCTGGCGCGCCGCGAGGTGGGTGCGCGCGTTGATCGAGCTCGCCGAATGAAGGCCGACGTGATCGCCATCGAGCGTTTCGGCGAACGCGATGCTCGTGCGTGCCGCGAGCGGATGATCGTCGCGCATCACGATCACGAACGAATCGCATCGGTAGTGCTCGACGTGCAGCTCGCGCGTATCGGCGTCGCCGGAACAGATGCCAAGATCGGCGAGGCTTTCGTCGATGGCTTTGACGACGCCGCCGCTCGGCCGCTCCTCGAGATCGACCTTCACGCGCTCGTGCAGCGACTGGAACGCGCGTAGATCTTCAGGCAGAAATTCGACGATCGCCGACAGGTTCGCCATCATCCGCACATAGCCGAGCACGCCGCTAGCATGACCGGCCAGTTCGACGCCGTTGCTCTCGATGTCGCGCAGCACCCGGCGCGCGTGATGCAACAGCGTTTCGCCGGCCGGCGTCAGCGTCATGCCGCGCGCGTTGCGCTGAAATAGCGACGCGCCGACTGCCTGTTCGAGTTCGACCAGCCGCTTGCTGGCGGCCGACACGGCGATCGCCTCGCGCTCGGCGGCACGCGTGAGCGTACCTTCTTCGAAGACGGCGAGAAAGAGCTGCAGCGTGGTGAGGTCGAGCTTGCGGAGAAGGTTTTTGATGACCATGGCGCGGCGACGAAAGTTCGGTCAGTGATAATCATCCTCTAGCTGATGGCGCACCGCCAGCACGGTCACGGTTTGGTTGTCGTCGATCTCGAACAGCGCGACGTAGCCCGCGCGACCGAATGGGATCAGCAGCTCGCGCAAAAACGGCGTATCGCGCTGAACCTTTCGGCAAGTGAACGGCGATGTGCGCGGCGTGGCGATACCATCGCGGATGGCTTGCAACGCGCGTTCGGCGAGCGGGAAATCCCTGTCGTCCCGCTCGATGATGAAATCGTACAGTCCCTGCAGGTCCGCCGCCGCTGCGCGTGTGAAACGAACCTGATACGTCATCGGTGCTTCTTCGCGCGGGCCTTCGTTTTTGCTTCGCGGAGCCGCGTTTCGAGACCGGCGAGCACGTCGTCGGCCGATACGTAGTCGCCGCTTTGCTTCGCTTCAGCACGCGACTCGAGCCCTCGCACGACGAATTCACGCACATTCAGGCGCCGCGCGATGTTGTCGCGGATCGCCTGCTCGACGAAACTGGACAGGCTTTCGCCGTCCTGCAGCACGTCCTCGGCCGCGGCCCGCAGCTCGGGCTTGACCCGAACCGACGGGAAAGTAGCGCTTTTCATCGTTCTCTCCATGCATCGCATTAGCGATGCATTATCGCGCTACCTCATTTCTGCCGCAAGCAGCCCTTCACGACTTCCACGCCGAACCCAGAATCATCGTGCAGAAATTCTCGCGATGATAATGCGGGTCTTTCAGCGCGAGCACGTCGGCCTTCACGTTGCCGAACGTCGTGTGCGGCTTGTGGATCGTGCCGTGCGCGAACGCATCGATGATACCTTCCTTGAAGTGCGCGCCGCGCGGATGCGCATGCGTGACTTCCTCGCGCTGCTGCTGGCTGAATTCGTCGTAGGCGAGGCCGAGCACATCCATTTCGACGCCCGCAGTGACGAGCGCGATCACCGGCTTCATATGCTGCGGAATGCCTGGTGTCGTGTGCAGCGCGATCGCGGTCCACACCTGCTCGATCTCGTCCTCGCCGATTCGACGCCGCCGCAGAAATTCACGCGCGGCATTCGCGCCGTCGACTTCGAAGCGCTCCTGCTCGCTGCTGTATGGCGCGACGAGGCCCATGTCGTGAAACATCGCGCCGATGTACAGCAGTTCGGGGTCGAACTTCAGCTGCTTGCGTTGCCCGGCCAGCGCGCCGAACAGAAACACGCGCCGCGAATGGTGATACAGCAACTCCGTTTCGGTGTCGCGCACGAGCTCTGTGGCTTCACGCGCCATCATGCTGTCGGGAATCTGGATACCTGCGATCGTCGTAGTCATGCGGCGTACTCCTTCATATGCGAACGTGAATGTGAAAGTAATCAACGGACGCGCGCCGCCGCTTCAGAGCGCGTTTTGGTATGCTGGTCCGCGCCGTGATGTCAATGCCTGTCGCCTGCCTGTGAGACCGCGCGTCCGACCGATCCAGTATTGGCCAGCACGGCGCCACGAACAATTGCCGCGAGCCGTTGAACACTGCCAAACGCACAGCGTTGACTGCCGCGGCGTGCCCTTCACGTTCCCCGTCAAAGGACGTCATCCGATGCCCACCGTCGCGATCGCGATCTTCCCAGGAGTGCAGGCACTCGACGTCGCCGGTCCCGTCGACGTGTTCTCCGAAGCGAACCGCTTCGTCGCGCCCACGCGGCACTACGAGGTCAAGCTGCTGGCCGCGGACCCGGCGCCGCTGCGCGCGTCGAACGGGATGACGCTGGTGGCGGACGCGATCTTCGAGCGGTCGCGCGAACCGTTCGATCTCGCGCTCGTCGCCGGCGGCCCCGCGCTACCGCACAACGAAGTGCCGGACACGCACCTGCTCGACTGGCTCGCCAACGTCGCGACACGTTGCGCCCGCTACGGCTCGATCTGCACCGGCGCTTTCGCGCTCGGTCACGCGGGCCTGCTCGATGGGCGCCACGTGACGACGCACTGGCAGCACGCCGCGCAACTCGCCGCGCAGTTTCCGCGCGCGCGGGTCGACTTCGATCGCATCTATCTGCGCGACGGGCCGCTGGTCACCTCTGCGGGCGTGACGGCCGGCATCGATCTGTCGCTCGCGCTGGTGGCCGAGGATCACGGTCCGCATAGCGCGCTCGCGGTCGCCAAGCGGCTCGTCGTGTTCGCGCAGCGGCAAGGCGGTCAGTCGCAATTCAGCCCCTATCTGACCGCGCCCGCCGACGACACCTCGCCCGCCGCGAAAGTGCAGGCGCACGTGATGGCGCGTATCCATGACAGCTTCACCGTCAAGCAGCTCGCCGACGTCGCGGGCATGAGCGCGCGTAACTTCGCGCGCGTGTTCGTGCAGGAAACCGGCGTGACGCCGCATGAATTCGTCGAACGCGCGCGCGTGGATGCCGCACGCAAGCTGCTCGAAAGCAGCGCCGCGGCGCTGAAGACGATCGCCTACGATTGCGGCTTCGGCACCGCCGACCGCATGCGCATCGTGTTTACGAAGCGGCTTGGCGTGACGCCGATGCGGTATCGCGAGCGCTTTCGCCCGGTGTGAATACGGCGTGAGAAAATCGTCGACTCTGCACGTCAACGATCACCAGGAACGACATGACCTCCTCTTCTCCGATTCGCGCGATCGTCACCGGCCATACGCGCGGCCTGGGCGCGGCGCTCGCCGAACAACTGCTCGCGCGCAACGTGACGGTGCTGGGTCTGTCGCGCTCGCGGCATGCCGCGCTGAAGGCGCGCTTTGCCGCGCGGCTCGAAGAGATCGAGCTGCCGCTGGCCGAGCCCGCACGCGTCGCGCAATGGATCGCCACCGACGCACTGAGCAACTTCGTGCGCGGCGCGCAGACGGTGCTGCTGATCAACAACGCGGGCATGATGCAGCCGATCGGGCCCATCGAAGGACAGGACGCCGCGAGCGTCGCGGACGCGGTGAGCCTGAACGTCGCGACGCCGCTGATGCTCGCGAGCGCGCTCGCCGCCACGGCCGTCGACGCGACCGACCGCCGCATCGTGCACATTTCGAGCGGCGCGGCGCGCAACGCGTATCCGGGCTGGAGCATCTACTGCGCGACCAAGGCCGCGCTCGATCATCACGCGCGCGCCGTCGCGCTCGACGCGAATCGCGCGCTGCGCATCTGCAGCCTCGCGCCGGGTGTGATCGATACGGACATGCAGGCGCAAATTCGCGGTAGCGGCGAAGAGCAGTTCCCGATGCGCCAGCGCTTCGACGACCTGAAGCGCAACGGCCAACTGTCGACGCCCGAGCAATGCGCGGCGCAGCTGATCGACTATGCGCTCAGCGATGCGTTCGGGCAGACGCCGGTCGCGGACATTCGCGAGATCGCGAAATCGGCCTGAACGGGCTATTGCTGCCGGGTATTTGCGCTCCCGAAAAGCCTCACCTCAAGCACGGAGCAGTGGCGGATCGGCGTCAGCTACCGTCGTCGTTTCTCCCGAAAAGCCTCACCTTTGAGGTGAAAAGAGGACTCGAGGAGGCATTTCAGCGAGCGCATTGCGGCGCTCACACACCGCTCCCGAAATCCCTCACCTTTGATCGAACGCAGCCGGATCGCTTCGCCGATGCCGGCCGCGTACGCGGCAGATCGCCTGGACATTCAACGACTTACGTTACACAGCCGGCGCACGGTCACCGCGACGGATGCCATGATTGGCGACTGCATGAAGCGCGTTTTGTACGTCAGCACGACGGGCCGTCGCCCGATACAGCATCGACGGCTCCCGAATATCCTCACCTATGGCTGACGGGCATAAATGCGCGCATTCCCGCGAACCTCTTGCCGCGCGGTTTGTGCCGTTCCTGGCTCGGCCGGTTAGTTGCAAAAGAACCGCCCGCGCGCGACTCCCGAAAGTCCTCACCTTTGACGCGATGCACGCGTCACATTCATTCGATCGGCACGTTCTTCAGCCCATGCACCGCGACGACGTTCTTCATCGCGTCGACGACCGCCGTTCTAACCTGCACGGGCAGATGGCCGCAAAATTCGTCGCCGTACTGATCGTCCAATTGCGCGAGTTCGGGGACGAGCGCCTGTGCGGCATCGCTTAACGCGATCAGATGATTGCGACGGTCTTCGTCGACCGTCTCGCGTTCGAGCAGCGCCTTTGTCTCTTGTGCGCGCCGCCTTCGCCGGCTTCCGGCCAGACGGTCTGACCGCATGACGCCTCTGACGGAAACGCTGCATCGACGTGGGCGAACCTGACGAAAAGGAAGCAAGGTTGGGAATGCGATATTAGTTTCTCAGGAAACCATTCGCAATTTGTAGCGCCGTCCAGGCGACTCCCGAATTTCCTCACCTTCAACTTTGAAGTGCGCGTACAGGTGCGCATATTCTCACCACGGCGGCTCCCGAATCTTCTCACCTATCACTATCGGCGCGTGCGCCGCAGAATATAATCGGAGCCGACGGTCGATGACTCATCGCGAGGCGGTAGTGCGTTGCGCCGCCTCTTCCCCGCTGGCAGCACGCGGCTCGAACGGCAGTTCCTGACAAACCGGCAAAGGAGGAAGAATGAAAACAAACGGCGCGAGCAGAATCCTCGGTGCAATGTTCGCGGTGGCCATCGCGACTTGCGCGACCTATGCAAACGCACAGACGCGCGAGATGCCGAACGATGCGTCGATGCAAAGCCAGCCGGTCCCAGCGGCTTCGAACCGGAACAACAACCGGTCCGACAGCGCAATCGTCCGCGACGTCCGCCGCGCTTTCACGCGCACCACGAACCTCAATTCGGCGAACATCCGTGTCGAAGCGCGTCACGGCATCGTTACGCTGACCGGCACCGTGCCGCGGCAATCGCAAATCGCGCGAGCCGGCAACGCCGCGCGATCGGTTCGCGGCGTCAGAAGCGTGCATAACCGGCTGACCGAGCGACGGCGCGCCAATCAGTGAGCACGGCGTGGTGGCATCGGCCGGACGGATCGGTGCCGCCTGTTCGGCCTCCCCCCTATATCGGCCTCGACCCGCATGTCATTCAAAGTGCCCACCGTCGCGCGCCGCACATTTTTTCTGCTCTGCTTAAGAAACAGGTTGACCTCGGCGGAAGGCGAACCCTAGAATTCAAAAATCGTCACCAATGGGGCTCATGCCTTGGACACCTGCAGTAGCCGACTTTCGAACAGATTCGCTGCCTGACCGGCAGGACGTCCGCGCTCTCTTCATCAGCCGCCGTCTTGCCAGTTGGCAGACGGTGCGCGCCGCAGTTTCTTCCCGTGCACCTAAAGTAACGTCGTATCCGCATGACAGGAACGCCGCGTTCACGCGCGTTCCCGCGCCGGTACGGCGTCGCATCGCGAGCGTTGCGCTTGCGGTCGCGTTTGCGCGCGCGTTGTCAGTCAACGCAAACAGTTCAACGCAATGCGCGCGAACGCGTGGATAAACACGTGCGTAGCGAACGTGCGTAGCGAACGCTTCAGACGCTCGAACGCAGTCCCCGCTACACACCGACAAGGAGCCGCCATGCCCGACAGTGACAGTTATCCCTTATGCCGCTTCCCCGTTCTATCAACTGAGGAAAGCGAGTAGACCTCCACCGCCGCGCCCGGACATACGCGGCCTCCGTGTCTGCTGGCTTTCCACCAGCGCGTCGACACCGGCGCACGGAGATCCCTCATGCAATTCGGCCTCCTTCTTTCGCAGTTCCCGCGTGTGCAGGAATCGCGTGCCCATTACGACGGCATGCTCGTGCTGCACGCACCGCATCCGTTCATCGCCTTCTGCCGTCGCGTGATGTCGCGCATGGCATAGCGTTTCGCGATCCAACCTTCGACAAATACAACCAGGAGAGAACGACATGTCTACTCCGACGAACATTTCCTCCGCGCGCAGCGCCGTGCTCGATTCGGCACACGTCGGCGATATCAAGGGCGCGCTCGGCACGATCGCTCACCATGACATCGCGCCACGCACGAGCTGGTGGGCGCGCCTGCGCACGCTGCTCGCGATCCTCGGCCCCGGTCTGATCGTGATGGTCGGCGACAACGACGCGGGCGCATTCGGCATCTACACGCAGGCCGGCCAGAACTACGGCACTACGTTGCTGTGGACCATGCTGTTGCTGGTGCCGGTGCTGTTCGTCAATCAGGAGATGGTGTTGCGGCTCGGTGCGGTCACGGGCGTGGGCCACGCGCGGCTTATTTTCGAGCGCTTCGGCAAGTTCTGGGGCGCGTTCAGCGTCGTCGATCTGTTCCTGCTGAACGCGCTAACCATCGTGACGGAATTCATCGGCATCACGTTCGTGCTCGACTTCTTCGGCGTCTCGAAGATCGCGGGCGTGTGCATCGCCGCGGCGCTGACGATGGCCGCCGTCAGCACCGGCGACTTCCGCCGCTTCGAGCGTTTCGCGGTCGCGCTGTGCGTGTTGAGCCTGCTGCTCGTGCCGGTGCTCGTGTCGATTCACCCGCCGGTCGGCCAGATCGCGCGCGACTTCTTCATTCCGAACTGGCCCGCGCACTCGAAGCTGTCCGACGTGATGTTGCTCGTAATCGGCATCGTCGGCACGACGGTTGCTCCGTGGCAGCTGTTCTTCCAGCAGAGCTATGTGGTCGACAAGCGCATCACGCCGCGCTTCATGAACTACGAAAAAGCCGACCTGTGGATCGGCATCGTGTTCGTACTGATCGGCGCGGTCGCGATGATCTCGTTCAGCGCGGCGTTGTTCGACGGACGGTCCGGGTTCGGCAACTTCACGGACGCGGGCGGTGTGATCGCTGGTCTCGAGAGATACGCGGGACGTACCTCGGCCGTGCTGTTCGCGATCGCGCTGTTCGACGCGTGCGTGATCGGCGCGGCGGCTGTGTCGCTATCGACCGCCTATGCGATCGGCGACGTGTTCAAGATCCGCCATTCGCTGCACCGTAGCGTGTCGGATGCGAAGGGTTTCTACGTCGTGTACTTCGCGATCGTCGCGGCCGCCGCGGCATTGGTGCTGATTCCAGGCAGCCCGCTCGGTCTGTTGACAGAAGCGGTGCAGACGCTCGCCGGCGTACTGCTGCCGAGCGCGACCGTGTTCCTGCTGCTGCTGTGCAACGATCGCGCGGTGCTCGGTCCGTGGGCCAATTCGAAGAAGCTCAATCTGTTTACCGGCGCGGTGATCTGGGTGCTCGTGATGCTGTCGATCATCCTGACCGCGTCGGTGATCTATCCGGACATCGCGGCGGAAACGATCATCGAAGTCCTGGCGGGCGGCACGTTGCTCGCGGTCGTCGGGTATGTGGCGAGCTTCGGGATGCGCAAGCTGCGCGGCGAGTCCGCGGCCGAGCCGGCTCCGGTCTATGCGAAGGACGCGCGCAACACGTGGCGCATGCCGCCGCTCGACGAACTGCCGCCGCCGCGTCTGACGCTCGCCAAACGCGTATGGATGGGCGTGCTGCGCGGCTATCTGCTGCTCGCGATCGCGCTCGTGATCGTCAAGGTCGTGCAGATGGCGTTGCTGAAGTAGTGCGAATGGTGAGGAGTTCCAGGAGGTCCGGGCAATGGTGAGGTTTTACGGGAGCCATGTCGGGAGCGACAACGTAAGCGCTGCCGGAGCCCGAGCCGGCCGGCAGCGCTTCAAATGACTCATTGCCCTTCCACGCGCGCGGCACCCGGTGAAAATTCCGGTCGAAGTAAAGTGCTGCACGGTTTGATCGAGGGGAAGCCGAGCAAGGTCATCGCGGCGGATCTGTCGATCAGTGTGAAAACCGTGGACGTGCATCGCGCGAGCATCAAGGAAAAGCTCGGCGCTTCGTCGATTCCGACCCTCGTGCGCGGCGTGCTCGAAGTATGGAGCCCGCCGGACGAGCGGCCGGAATGACGCGGCCGCCTCGGTCCTTGCAGACGCATCAGCGCATGTACAGGCCTCCGTTGACGTCCCAGCACGCGCCATTGGCGAAATAAGCGTCACCGGAAGCGAGCATCACCGCGACATCGGCAACATACGACGCGGCTCCGAGCTTGCCGACCGGTATCGCTTCGATCACTTTTGCCAGCTTGTCCGCCGCCACGCTCTCGTGAACGATCGGCAAATCGAGCGGCCCCGGCGAGATCGCGTTGACTGTCACACCGCGCGCGGCGAGATCGCGCGCGAAGACCTTGGTCAGCGTCAGTACGCCGCCCTTCGCGGCCGCATAGTGCGCGCCCGTTGCCGAGCCGCCATTCTGCCCCGCCAGCGACGCGATATTGACGACGCGGCCCACGCCGCGCCGCGCGAAGTACTGCCCGAATACCTGGCAGCCGAACAGCACGCTGCGCAGATTCACGTTGATGACCTGATCGAACTGCTCGGCGGTAATGTCCATCACGGGCACGACCTTCGAGGCGCCCGCATTGTTGACGAGCGCGTCCACGCCGCCCCAACGTTCGAGCAACGCGTCGCGCGCCGCTTCGAAGTCCGCCTTGCGCGTGACGTCGAGCCGGATTGCGCAGGCGCTCGAACCGTCGCTGCTGAGTTCATGCGCGAGCGCTTGCGCGGGTTCGATCGCGATATCGGCCAGCGCGACCCTGTAGCCTGCTTCGTGAAAACGACGCGCGACAACGGCGCCAAGTCCGCGCGCGGCGCCCGTCACGAGCGCGATTCTGTTCGACATGTTGCCGACTCCTTGATTGCGTTCAGGCGGATTGCGCGAGGCGCGCTTCGAGGCGCGCTTCGAGGTGCGCGGCGACCGCGCACACCGTTTCGTCGTCGTTCTTGCGACCGATGATTTGCAGGCCCGCCTTCAGCGTCGAGCGTTCGATCGGAACGGGCAGGCTCAGCGCCGGATGCCCGCTCAGGTTGAACGGCCGGATCAACGACGACATGCCGATCACCGACGTGCCGGCGCGTGCCGCTTCGAGCGTGATCGGCAATGAGGGCAGCGTTGGCAGCACGAGTACGTCGACCCGGTCGAGCGCGCGGTCCACTTCGTCGGTGAAGGTGCGGCGCACGCGTTCCGCCGCGTCGAGATCGGCGGCGCTCGTGGCCGCGGCCGCGCGCAGGCGCGCTTCGATATCGGCGCCGAGCTTGCCGCTTGCCACCAGATGGCCGAATGCGCGCGATGTCTCCGCGTTGATCACCGCGAGGCCGGCCGTGAATGCGTCCTCCAGCGACGCAAGTTCGATCGCTTGCGTGGCGAGTTCGGACTTTCCGACCGCGTCGGCGATTGCTTTGGCGATGTCGTCATCCGCGTCGACTGCGACCATGCCAATGCGCAACTGCGAAACGTCTCGACGCGCATCGTCAGCGCGAAACGAAGGATCGATCGCCGTCATCACGCGAATCAGCGTGTCCGTCTCGCGCGTAAACGGTCCAACGCAGTCGAGTGTCGTGACGCGCGACGCCACGCCGTGCCGCGACACGCGGCCGAACGTCGGCTTCAGGCCGATAACGCCGCAGCATGCGGCGGGACCGCGGACCGAGCCACCGGTGTCGGTACCGAGCGCGGCGTCCACGAACTTCTGCCCGACCGCCGACGCGGACCCGCTCGACGATCCGCCCGGAATGCGTGCCGCGTCCTGCGGATTGACCGGCGTGCCGGAAAAGTCGTTGATGCCGGTCATGCCGAACGCGAGTTCGTGCATGTTGGCCTTGCCAGTGACGCGCCAGCCGGCGTCGAGCAAACGCCGCACGACTTCGGCGTGCTCCGATGCAAGCGGTGCGTCGGCAAGCGCGCGGCTTGCCGCTGTCGTCGCGTAGCCGGCGACGTCGATGCTGTCCTTGATCGCGATCGTCGGCGCGTCGGCGTTGTCCGTCGCGCTCAGATCGAATGTCTGCAGAAATGCGCTCATGCCGAAACTCCCTGGGCCGGGTTGACTTGCCACGGTGCATCGAAAAGACGCTCGGTACGGAAATGGCGGATCAGCCATGTCGCGGCCGCATCGTGAGTGGCGGGCACGAAGTCGACTTCGAGGCGCGCCGCGATCAGTTCCGCTTTCGCATCGACATAACCCGAAGCCTGCAACATGATCCATCGACCCTTCGCCGTGTCGCCGTTCACCTCGATATGCTCCGCAGTCAGAAAGTGCACATTGGTCGCGAAGTGCGGCGTGGGCGGCAGATAACGCTGCAGCATCGCGACGATCTGCGCCGGCCCTTCGAGACGCCCGAACTTGTTCGCGTACTGCGGGCCGATGCCTTCCCAGATCGCGTCTTCGGCGAACAGCGCGGCGAGCGCCTCGCCTTCGAGCGCGCGCATGGGCACATCGCACAGCGCCATGTAGCGCGCGATCGTCTTACGCACCGCGTTCTGTGCTTCTAGCGCTTTGACGCGCGCGAGCAGCGCGTCGATAGCCGGATCGGTTATCGCGTCACGCATGGTTGGCGACCTCTGGCGGCACCGTCAGCGCACGGCCCACGCGCGCCTCGATCTTGCCGTAGCGCCACAGGTTGTAGTCGCCGACCGGCGTCGTCCGATACAGATTGCACACGGCCACCGCGGTATCGAAGTCGGCGACGTCGGCCATGATGTAGAACGTCCACGGCGCGCCATCGACGTTGCCGACCACGAGCCGATCGTCGTCCATCACGCCCAGCACGCGCACGTTTTCCATCGCTTCGATCGCGTTCAGCATCTTGCCGTACGCTTGCCACACTTCACCGATCTGTTCGCGCGGCAAGTCGAAGAAGTTCTGCGAGACGCCGCAGCAGAACAGCACACGCAAAGGCAGGTTTCGGTTGTCGCTCATGGGAACGTTCCTTGGTTCGGTTGATAGCCTTCGAGTGTCGGCATGATGACCGTCAGAGCAGGAAGCCGATCGCGCTCAGCGCATCGGTGGAATCGATCAGGCGGATCACTTTCTCGACGAGACGCGGCTCGCCGCTCGCCATGCTGATCTTGTGCGTCAGATCGGCCGCGAAGATCGTCGACGTGCCCCGCTTGTACGCGATGATGATCTGCGACGACTTCACTTCGACCACGTCCGCGCTATCGCTCGCGAGCGTGAAGCGCGACACCGTGCGCACCGTGCGCGCGGCATCCGACGCGGATGCCGAATAGCCCGACGTCATGCGCTGCACGCGCAGCTCGCGCATGTGCCGATCGTCGTACGCGTAGTTCAGCGTTGCCGCGTAATCGGTCGTGTTCGGATCGATCGGCACCACGTAGTGGCCCGCCGGGTCCCACAACTCGAGCCACTCGCGATAGTCGCGTCGATCGAGCAATTCGGCTTCGCGCCAGATGAACTCGATCGCGCGCGCAAAGGTCTGGTGGGAAAAGAGTGCGTTTCTGTCGTCCATCATGCCTGCTCCATCATTGCGCGCCATTGCTTGTAGGCTTCGCGCATGCCGGTTTCATCGGTTGCGTGGGCGGTTTTCTCGCCGTTCGCGGCGGTCGTTTCGCGATTCAGACCGCGATTGACGAGGATCGGTACGTCCGGTCCCGCATGCGAGCCGCGCTGCACGCGCTCCCACGCTTCGGCGTCGTCGGGACTGCCGAAGCCGAACGGGCCCTGGAAGTGCTCGTGAATGCGCAGGCGCACGCGGTTCGCTTCTTCAGGACCGCCGTCCATCGCGAGCGCGACGTGGCGAATCTCCGTTTCCTCGGCGGAAATCGGCCGCAGCACGCGGAAGAACGCCATCGACAGCGCGAGATTCGGGAACAGGTTCAGGTTGAAGCCGACGCCCATCAGCGAGCGCACGATGCGGCGCACTTCTTCCGGCGGGTGCTTTTGCGCGAGTTGCGCGGCGAGTTCGCTGAAGCGCTCGGGCAGCGGCGCGCCATCGTCGCGGTCCAGATCGACGATCTCGGGCATCAGCACCGCGAGGCTGTGACCATTGCCGAGCGAGCGGCAGAACGCCTGGTCGCTCGTCATGAAGCTGGTGATCGCGGCAGCGGTTTCGTCGTCGATGGACTTCATCCACGACTTGTGCACGACCGGGAAGTGGTACAGATCCGTCGTGTTTTCGAGCTGGATCTTCCAGTTGCCCTTGAACTTGAACTTGTGCTCGCCGTTGGCCTTGATCGGATAGCCCGCTCCCTGCTTCATGAACAGGTCGATCCACGGCTTCGCACCGCCGAGGAAGTCTTCGAGCGGTTCGATCGTTTCGTTGAAGCTCGCGAAAATGAGGCCCTGATAGACGCCCACGCGCAGCTTCTTGAGCGGCAGATCGCCCTTTTCGCATACGCCTTCGTAACCGTCGCCGTACGGCAGAGCGCGCAGCGTGCCGTCGAGCGCATAAGACCAGCTGTGATACGGGCAGGTGAAGCCCTTCGCATTGCCCTTGTGCTCTTCGCACACGGTCGCGCCGCGATGCCGGCAGCGGTTTTGCAGTACGTTGACCGCGCCGCTCTTGTCGCGCACGACGATCACCGGCTGCCGGCCGATCGTCGTCGTGATGAAATCGCCGGGCTTCGGCAGCTCGCTGTCATGCGCGACCCAGATCCACGTCTTGTAGAAAATGCGCTCGAGTTCGACTTCGAACAGCTCGGGATCGTAGTAGAGGGAAGGCGCGATGCGATCGGCCTCGGCGCGCCGGGCTAAAGCGCTGGTGTCGATGGTTTGATAGGTCGGCGTACTCATCGTATGCGGGGGACAGTTGCGTGGTTGGAATGAAGACGCACATCGACGCGACGAGTCGCGTGCCACACATCAGCGCATCCTCTCGTTGACATCAGTCTCGCTTTGCGACGATCATGCGTCAAATCGATTAAAAACAGGTTGCCGAATAAGTTCGGCTGATATCACAAGAGACCCCATGACCTCCATCGACCACGTCGATCTCAATCTGCTGAGGGTGTTTCAGGCGATCGTCGAGGAGCGCAGCCTGACGAAAGCGGGCGAACGCCTCGCGCTGTCGCAGCCCGCGGTCAGCTACTCGCTCGGCCGTCTGCGCACGATGTTCGACGATCCGCTCTTTATCCGCACGCGCGCGGGTATGCAGCCGACCCCCGTCGCGCTCGAGCTCGCGGAAATCGTCGGCCACGCGCTCGACACCGTGCGTCAGGCGCTGCGTTACGCGGAACGTTTCGATCCGGCGACGAGCACGCGCACGTTTCGTCTGTCGCTATCGGATGCGGGCGAAATGGCCTATCTGCCCGCGCTGTGCGCGGCGCTGCAGAAGTCCGCGCCGCGCGCGAAGCTGGTCGTCGAGCCGTTGCCGGTGGAGGAGATCGAGGAGGCGCTGCGCTCGAGCCGGTTGGACTTCGCGATCGGCAATCTGCCGTCGCTGTTGCCGCGCACGCGCCATAGCCTGCTGTTCGAGGAATCGTATGTGTGCATGACGCGCAAGCGCCGCGACCTGCCGAGCGGTGACACGCTGAAGCTCGAACGGTTTCTGGCCGCGTCGCACATCCAGGTGCGCTCGCTCGAACACAGTCACCATGCGCTCGACGACGCGCTGCGCGCGCAAGGCGTCGGCCGCAATATCGCGTTCGCGTTGCCGCACTTCGTCGCGGTGCCTGGCGTGCTGGCCGCGACGGATCTGTTCGCGACGCTGCCCGCACGGCTCGCGCATATCCTCAATCGCGGCGACGCGTTCCGGATCTATGCACTGCCCGTGCCGCTGCCGAAGGCCGCCGTGACGATGCACTGGCACGAGCACTTCCACGAAGACGAAGGCATCGCGTGGATGCGCGGCCTCATCACCGAGATCCTCGCGGGATTCGAGAAAATGTGATTGCGCGCAGGTGAATCAGAGGTCTAGCACGAGCACGGGGGTTCGCGAGCGCGACACGCAGCAGCAGATCACGCTATTGCTCGCGCGCTCGGCCTTGCTCAGGCAGTGATCGCGATGCTCGGGCTCGCCGCTGACCACATCGACCATGCAGGTACCGCACACGCCTTCGCCGCATGACGTGTCCACTTCGATACCGATCGACGCGAGCGCGTCGACGATCGACGTGTTCGCATCGACTCGCACCGTCTGACCGCTGCTCGCCAATTGCACGTCGAAGCTGTCGAGCGATGCTTCGGCCACGGGAGCCGGCTCCGCCTTGAAACGTTCGAGATGAATCGCCTCTGCGGGCAAGCGTTGCTGGGCGCTCGCTACGACAAAATCCATGAACGGCGAGGGACCGCACGTGTAGACATGCGCGTTCGCGCCTGCATCGAGCAGGCACGCATCGAGCGCGGGTTTCAGCTCCTCGGGCTGCACGCCGAAATGCAGCTTCGCGTGCCGTGCGAACGGCTCGCGCGTGAGCAGCGTCATGAAGGCCGCGTGCGCCTCGCTGCGGGCGAAATAGTGCAGCGTGAAGCGCGCGTGCCGCGCGGCGAGCCGATAAGCCATCGACAGCAACGGCGTAATGCCGATGCCCGCGCCGATCAGGATGTGCTCGTCCGCGCTTTCTTCGAGACGAAAAAGGTTGCGCGGCGCGCCGACCGACAGTTCGGTGCCGACGCTCACCTCTTCATGAAGCGAGCGCGAGCCGCCGCGCGATTGCTCCTCCTTCTTCACCGCGAAAATCTGCGACGCGATACACTCCGGGTCGCCGCACAACGAGTATTGCCGCGTGACGCCCGAAGGACTCGTGACGTCGATATGGGCGCCGGGTTCGTAGCGCTCGAACGGCAGCCCGTCGAGCCGCGAAATGCTGAACGAGCGGACCCCGTGCGCTTCTTCGCACAAGGCGTCGACCCGAACCTTCAGGGTTTGCGCTTGCATGATTGCCTTCCGATGTATTCCTGGGGGGGACGATATGCCAAGATTAGCGCCCCGCATCGAATAAGCAAAATAGATTAAAAAACCGCGCTTGCATCAATGCGATTTATTTTATGCTGAAGTGTCAAGCGCCCGACAGCGCGTCCTCCTTGCGTTGCGATTCGCTGCGCGGCTGCGTCGCGTCATTCGAAAACGGTATGTTCGGCTTCGTGAATAAGCTCAGCACGATGCCGAAGAGCATCACGCCGATCGACAGTGTGTCGTCCTCCAGATGCGGTTTATTTTTTGTGGTGAAGCCACGCGATCGCGAGTGCGATCCGGGACGCTCAGCCTTTCGGCGTTCCCGAGCCGAAGGCCGCGACGGCGTCGCGGAACCGCTGGCTGCCGTACACCTGCTCGACGAGATCCTCGTCTGCGAGGCTTTGATCGATCACGATGCGCCGCAAGCTCTCCTTGACCGCATGCTGCGTCACGGGCGATAGCGCAGCGAGCCGCGCGGCGAGCGCGCACGCCGCGTTGCCGACCTGTTCCTTCGCCGTGACGTCATACACATAGCCGCACGCGTGCGCTTCGGCGGCGCTGAGGAAATCGGAGAGCAGCAGCATCTTCTTCACGCGCGGCACGCCGAATGCCGCCACGAGCCTCGCGAGATTGCGTGACGACAGCGTGTTCGATAACGTCTTTGCGATCGGCGCGCCGAAGCGCGAGCCCTCCGCACAGATGCGGAAGTCACACGCGGTAGCGATGGCGAGTCCGCCACCCACGGCCCAACCGTCGATCGCGGCGACGGTGGGCACCGCAATGCGTTCGACCGCGTCGATCACCTGTTCGACGAGCGCTTCGTATTCGACGCCCTGCGAGCCTGCCGTAAAGTCGCGGAAGTAGTCGATGTCGGTGCCCGAGATAAAGGACTTGCCGCCCGCGCCGCGCAGAACGATGCAACCTACGGTTTCGTCCGCGCGGCATTGGTCGATCAATGCCAGCAAGGTCTCGTACATCGGAATCGACATCGCGTTGTGCCGCTCGGGGCGGTCGATCACGATCTGCGCGACCGACTCCGTCAGACGTTCGAGCCTGACTTTCTCACTCGTCGCTTCGCTCATTTCGCGGCCCCGTTGATCTCTGCGTAAAGCTCGTCGTTGTGCTCGCCCAGCCGCGGCGGATGGCGTCGCACGCGCTGCGGCGTACCGAGCATCTTGACCGGAAAGCCGATGTTCTTGACCTTGCCTTCAACCGGATGGTCGATCTCCATGCACATGCGGCGATACTGCGCATGTTCGCTGCTGAAGGCTTGCGGATACGACAGGATCGGTCCGGCGGGAATGCCCGCGGCCAGCATCGTCTCGATCCATGCCTCGCAGTCGCGCTGGCCGAACGACTTCTCGAGCGATTCGATCAGCGCTTCGCGGTTCTTCAGGCGCAGGGAAACGGTCTCGAACTCGGGATTCGTCAGCAGATCGGTCCGCTCCAGCAGTTCGCAAAGACGCGACCACAGCTTCTGGTTGGTTGCGCCCATCACGAAGTAACCGTCGCGCGCCTTCACGGCCTGATACGGCGCGCTCATCTTGTTGCTTGTGCCAAGCGGCGTCGGCTCGACACCCGTTCCCCAGTAATCCGACATGTCCCAGATCGAGAAGGCCATCGCCGAATCGAACAGAGACGCGTCGATGTGTTGCCCCTGCCCGGTCTTCTGCGCGCCGATATAAGCGGAAAGCACGCCGTACACGGCGAACAGCGCACAGCCGATGTCCGCCACCGGCACGCCGGCCTTCACGGGCTTGCCGCCTTTGTAGCCCGTCACGCTCATGACGCCGGACATGGCCTGCGCCATCAGGTCGAAGCCGGGGCGCTGCGACCACGGGCCGCTCTGACCGAAGCCCGAGATGCTCGCGTAGACGATCTTCGGGTTGATTTCACGGATCGTCCCGTAATCGATCCGCAGCCGCTGAACCACGCCGGGCCGATAGTTCTCGACGATCACGTCGGCGGTCCTGGCCAGCTTGTAGAAAAACTCGCGCCCTTCGTCGGTCTTCAGGTCCAGCGCGACCGAGCGCTTGTTGCGGTTCATGTTCAGAAAGCCCATGCTGTCCGGGCCTTTCATCTTGAAGCCCATGGCGCCGCGCGTCTGGTCGCCTTCGAGGGGTTCGACCTTGATGACGTCCGCGCCGAGATCGGCGAGCATCATGCAGGCGAACGGGCCGGCCATCACCTGGCTGACGTCGAGCACACGGATGCCCTGCAGCGGCAACGGCCGGTTGTCCGTATCCGCGTCGTCGCTGGATGGTGTTTGTGCGTGGCTTTGCGTCATGTCGTCTCCTGTTTTTCCTGCCGGACCGCTGTCGCGCGGCCGGCCGTTGCAGCACCGTGTTGGCGTGCGTCAACTGTCGCGCACGCGAGGGTGCCGCCGCAAGAATGCGACGGTCATACCTGGTTTCGCAAAAGACGAAGGGGGTGCTTTGCAGTCGAGGGTGTCGAGCGCAGGAACTGCTGCGCCCGCGCTTCAGCGGCCGGCCACGCGCCGTCCGGCCGTGAGCGCGGCTTCGACGTTGCGCAGCGTCTGCGCCTGCGCATGTCCTTCCACACAAGACAGTACGTAGCTACGTTGATGCCAGTCACCCGCGAGCTCGACGACGCCGAGGCCGTCCTCGGGATGGAAGCTGCGCAGCACGTCGGGCGGCATCAGACCCACGCCGAGCCCGTGGCGCACGACGGCGAGCATCGTGTCGAAACCATTGACCAGATAGTCGCAATCGAAGCGGCGGCCGCGGCTGTGAAACGCGCGCTGCACGGCGGCAAGGATTGCCGAGCCCTTGCCGAGGCTGACGAGCGGAAGCTCGAGCAAGGCGTCGAGCGTGATCGGCTGCGGATCAAGATGGAAATGTGCGCGGCTATAAACGAGCACCAGCCGGTCCTCGCGATAGCGCATTGGCGGCAGATCGAGAAAGCCGCTCTTCTTTTCGTAGATGCCGATGTCGATCATCTTGTCGCGCAACATCTGCTGCACGATGCGGCTGTTCTCTTCGACGATCTTCAGCGAGATGCCCGGATAGGCATTCCGGATCGCGGCGATATCCGCGGCGAGAAACTCGATGATCACGGCTTTCGGCGCGCCGATCACGATGCGTCCGTCAAACCCGCTCACGAGTGCCTGCGCCTCGCTCGCGAGCCGGTCCACCAGCGTGTCGACCTGCTGCAGATAGCCGAGCAGCTTGCCACCCGACTCGGTCATTTCCACGCCGTGCGGTACGCGCCTGAAGAGCTTCGTGCCGAGTTGCTCCTCGAGATCCGACACGCGCCGCGACGCCGCCGCCACCGCGAGCCCCAGCCGGTTGGCCGCCCGCGAGATGCTGCCCTCTTCGACCATCGCGACGACGAGACGAACGGTGGTGGTGTCGACTTTCATGCGCTGACATGAGGACCGGGTCTTGGGGGAGTGCCATGTTACCGCACTCCTTTACCTCAGACTGCGCGGGCCAAAGCGAAGCCTTCGCGCGATACACGTCACCGCGCGAAGGCTTGCACGCGAGGCAGGCGAAGCATTACGGCTGACGCGTTTCGTGCGTGAACTTCAGCGTGACGACGGTAACGAGACCGAGCAAGATCAGGAACACGGCAACCGGCCAGTAGGCCTGGTAGTGCGCGAGCAGCGCGGTCGCGATCAGCGGCGACAGGCCGCCCGCAAAGATCGACGCGACTTCGTGACCGAGCGCCACGCCGGAATAGCGGACTTCGGTGCTGAACAGTTCGCCGACGAGCGCGGGCAGCGTGCCGATCATCGCGCCGTGGCAGACGGCCGTGCCGAGCAAAAGCGCGAGCCAGATCAGCGGCGTGGACTGCGTGTTGAGCAGCCAGAAGAACGGAAACGCCATCACCGCGAGCGACACCGCGCCGATCATATACACCGGCTTGCGCCCGATGCGGTCCGACAGCTTGCCCCACGCGAGCATCGCGCCCATTTCGACCACCATCGCGAGCATCACGCCGGTCAGCATCACCGAATTCGAAATGCCGACGAACTTGCCGTACACGAGCGAGAACGCGAGAAAGATATAGGCGCCGCCGTTTTCCGCGACCCGCAGACCCATCGCCATCAGGATCTCTTTCGGGTGACGCTTGATCGCTTCGAGCACCGGCATATGCGCGGTCTTGCCGGCTTTCTCCGCGTTCTCGAAGTCGCGGCTCTCCGGCAGGTTGTGACGGATGTACACGCCGAGCGCGAAAATCACGATGCTCGCGAGGAACGGCAGACGCCATCCCCATGACATGAACTGATCGTGCGGCAGCGCTTGCGCCGCGAGGAACGCGCCCGCCGACAGCACGAAGCCGCCGCCCACGCCGAGTTGACTCCACGCCGCGAAATAGCCGCGTTTTTCGGGCGGAGCGTTCTCGCTGATCATCAGCACGCCGCCGCCCCATTCGCCACCTGATGCGATGCCTTGCAGCAAGCGCAAGCCCGCGAGCGCCGCGGGGGCGGCCAGACCGACGTGCTCGTAGGTCGGCAGCAGCCCGATGCCGAAGGTCGCAAAGCCCATGATCAGCAGCGTCCAGACGAGCGACGCGCGGCGTCCATAGCGGTCGCCGATATGCCCGAACACGATGCCGCCCAGCGGACGCGCGACGAAGCCGATCGCGAACGCGGCAAACGCCCCGATCGTGCCGATCAACGGGTCCGTGTGGGCGGGAAAGAACAGTTGCCCGAGCACGAGCGCAGCCGCGGTGCCGTACACGAAAAAGTCGTACCACTCCATCGCGTTGCCGGCCACCGACGCAATGATGATTTTCCTGAGTGCGCGATCCGACTCTGCCGTGGCGCGCCCGGCCGCGATCGGGGATTGAACGGAGGACATGTCTGCTCGCATCTGAAGTGGGGGGATGGCGGCCTTTCAGAAAAGGCTTCGCACGATACGCAGTGTCGAGGCGACAGATAGTGGCGTCAAATTAGCCGAAAAGCAGGGCGGGTATCAGTGCAGCTAATATGCCCGGCGTGCCCGGGCACCCGCGGGCAAGCTCACGGGCGCTCAGCGTGCCGGCTGATGAAACATCGTATGGATGGTCTCGCGCAGCCACGCGATGCCGGGGTCCGCCGCGAACTGCGAGTGGCAGTGCACCTGGATTTCGATCGGCGGCAGCGGAAACGGCAGCGGCAGAATCCGGAACGCCTTGCCGCGGTTGAAGCGCTTCGCGATGCTTTTCGGAAAGATCACGGCAAGATCGGTATTCATCACGATCTCGGGCGCGACGACGAAATGCGGCAGCCGCAGCACGACCTCGCGCTTCAGGTTCAGCTCGTCGAGCCATTGCTCGACCATCCGATGCCCGGTCGCATTGGTGCTCGCGTACACGTAGCGTAGCGCGCTCAGATCTTCGCGGCTCGGCCTCGTCTTGCGCAGTGGATGACCGGCGCGCACCACGCACACGTGCTCGTCGACGAACAGCGTCCGGCTCACGCAGCCCGCGTCGAGACCCGGCACATAGCCGAGCGCGAGATCGACTTCGCCGGCGCGCATCGCCGCGCTGACCGACTCGACCGGCACATTGGCAACCTCGATGCGGATGCCGCGCGCCTCGCGATCGAGCAGCGCGGCGAGTGGGGGCAAGAAGTAGAACTCCGACATGTCCGACATCGACACGCGAAACACCCGTCGCGCGGTCGACGGCTCGAACTTCGCCAGTTGCTGCACGGCTTCGTTGATGATCGCGAACGCTTGCGCGAGCGGCGGATAGAGGCGGTACGCGGCATCGGTGGGGACCATGCCGTTGGGCGTGCGCGAAAACAGCGGGTCTTCGAACAGAGTGCGCAGACGGCGCAGCGCATGACTGACCGCCGGTTGCGTGAGACCGAGCCGATCGCCGGCCGCCGTCAGACTGCGCAGGTCCCAGATCGCGAGGAACACGCGCAGAAGATTCAGATCGGCGATGCCGGGATTCAGCTTGTTCATGCGCAGCTCTCGCAAACTAAGGCACGTCGCTGGCCGCGCGACGCGCCGGTCAATATGCGGCGAGGTTACCGTAGATGCTGCGCATTGCAAAATGCGGCGTCGCCCCGCTGTACGGCGGCAGCGCCTGGAAGTCGCGGCGCATCGCATCGCGCACCGGCGACGCGAGCGCATCGGTGAGCGCGCTCGCATCGTCGAACACGACCTTGTTGCGTTGCATCGCGCTCGCGCGCGCAAACGGCAAACCGCTGCGGCTGTCGATGCGCGTGTAGATCTCCATTTCGCGCAGCGCCGGCAATTGCAGCATCAACGGCGGATGATGCGCCAGATAGTGCGTAAGCCACGCGTTGAAGTCTTGCGCGACGCCTTCGTATGCGACCAGATAGGTGCAGCGTTGCGCGTTGTCTTCGACCGACGCAGCCTGCGGTGGCGCGAAGATGCGCACGGCCATCACCTGCTGCGAGAAGCTTTGCGGGCTGAATTCGGCGCGCATGGCCGAATGCAACGCGTGCGCGATCGCGCCGTCAGGTTCGAGCGCGGCTTCGAGCGGCTCGAGTTCGTCGAAGTACCACTGCAGCACGCACGACGGCGCATCGGCCGCCGGCGCGATACGCGCATCGACCTGTCCCGCGATCGGCTCGTGCACGATCAGCTTGCGCAACCCCGCGATTTGCGTGGCGGCCCGCAGCAGCGCGGGCGGGTCCGTGAGCGATTGCGGCGCGTCGCTCGTGCCGATCAGAAAGAGACAGACCTGCATCGTCATGCCACCTCGCAAGCCACGACACCGGCACGCGCAAGCCGGTGGAACTGCCTGCCGAAGTAGACGAGGCCATCGCCGTCATCGCGCGTGGCGATCCGCTCGATCCGCACGAACATCACCGAGTGCGAGCCCACCGTCTTGCTGTCGACGATCTGTCCTTCGAGGCTCGCGAGCGCCTCGCCAAGCACCGGAGCGCCGAGCGCTCCCGGCTGCCACGCGCATTGATCGAAACGCGCGTCCATCGAGCAACCCGTCATGCCCGCGAACACGCGCGCCAGGTCCTGGCAGTGCGCGCCAAGGATGTTGATGCATACGTTCGCATTTTCCCGCAGCACGTCATGCACATAGCTCGATTGATTGATGCACACCAGCATGGTCGGTGGCGTATCGGTCACCGAACAGACCGCGCTCGCGGTGATGCCGCAGCGCCCGCGCGGACCATCGGTCGTGATGATGTTGACGGCCGCGCCGAGGCAAGCCATCGCGTTGCGGAAGTGCGTGCGCGTTTCGTCGTGCGTCATGACAGTCGCTCCTACGTCGCTCAGGGATAGGGCGTGACCGGCGGTATGCCGACGAACAGCGCGCCCGACGCGTCGTAGGTGCCTTCGCCGAGAAACGCGTGCTGCGTGACGACGATCGAATCGCGCACCATCCGCTGCATGCGGCTCTCGCGATAGATCGCGCCGATGCCAGCCATCTTGTACGCCTGCATGACCACCTCGGCGCACGTATGCGCGGCATGCGTCGCGGAGAGCCGCAGCAGATTGGCTTCGCTGGGCGACACGGGGTCGCCCGCCATGACCGTGCGCCACGAAGTTTGCGCCGACTCGAAGAAGAACGCGCGCGCGCTGCGCAGATTCGCTTCCGCCTGCGCGAGACCCGAGCGATAGTACGCGCGGTCGGCAAGACGCGGCGCGCCGGTCGTCGTTCTGGTTACGCCGGACATACCGGCCAGCAGGTCGAGCGCCGCGCGCGCGAGCCCGAGGTTCACCGCCGCATGCACCTGTGCCTGATATGCGACGGCGGGGTAGCGGTAGAGCGGCTCGTCGATCAGCGGCGCACCGCCGCGCACGAAGGTCCATTGCTCGTCGACGAACTTGTTTTTCAGGCGCAGATCGTGGCTCCCGGTGCCTTGCATGCCGACCACGTTCCAGTTGTCGACGATCTCGACTTCGCTCGCCGGAAACACGGCCGTGAACGGCTTGCCCGCGTTCGCGTCGCCGACCTTGCCCGGCGCGCCACCGATGCCGACGCCGATCCAGTCCGCGCCCTTGCAGCCGCTCGCGAAACGCCATTGACCCGACACGACGTAGCCGCCGGGCGCACGCTCGGCCGGTTGCAGGGGATACAGGCCGCCCGCGAAAACCTGGTCCGGACCGGACGCGTAGATGCGGGCCTGAATCTCGACCGGCAGCGACGCAAGATACGTGTTCGCGGAGCCAAAGGCCGCGACCCATGCGGTCGAACCATCGGCGATCGCGATGCGTTCGAGCATCGCCAGAAACTGTGGCGGCGGCAGCGCGTCGCCGCCGAAGCGTTTCGGCGTGCTCGCGCGGAAGATGCCCGCGCGCTTCATCTTCAGGATCATGTCGCGCGGGACGTGTGAAACCGCATCGAACTCGTCGCGGCGATGCTCGACTTCGGTGATCAGGTCATCGAGCGACAGCGGACCCGGGTATTCAGGGTAGTCATCCTGCGTGTCGATGATGGGTGCGTCGGCGGTGCAAGCGCGGGCGCTGGCGGTATGAACGGCGTGCATGCGCGTTACCTCTTGATTCGGTGATGTGAACGATGTCATTCGGTTTCCTGATGCGCTTCGATGCGCATCGCTTTCGGATAGGTCTCCCGGGCGAGCAGCGTCGCGATCACGGTGATCAGGCCGAGCACGCCGAGATACAGAGCGACCGGCGTCGCGCTGCGATAGTGCGCGAGCAGCGCCGTGGCGATCATCGGCGACAGGCCGCCGCCGAGCACCGAGGAGATTTCGCGCCCGATGCCAAGCCCCGAGAAGCGCAGATGTACCGGCAACAGTTCGCTGATGAACGCGGGCTGCGCGCCTTCGAGGATGCCGAGCGTGAGGCTGTTCGCCAGCACGAGGGCCGTGATCACTTTCCAGTATTCGCCGGAGCCGAGCAGCGCAAAATACGGCCATGCGACGAGCACCATCGCGATCGCGCCGGCGAGATACACGGGCTTGCGTCCGACCTTGTCGGTCAGGTTGCCGAAGAACAGCGAGAACGGAATCATCAGCAGCATCGAAAGAGTCAGGCCGCCGAGCATCCAGCTCGATTTGATGCCGAGGAACTGGCCATACGCGATCGAGAACGCGAAGAAGATGTACGACGCACCGCCTTCGCCGAAGCGCAAACCGAAGATCGTCAGCACTTCGCGAGGACATTGCCGCAACACTTCGATCACCGGCATGCGGGTATCGCAACGCGTTGCCTTCGCTCGAGCGAACGCGGCGCTCTCGCCAACCGAGCGGCGCATCCACAAGCCCAGTGCGACGAGTGCGGCGCTGCAGAGAAACGGAATGCGCCAGCCCCAGCTCAGGAAATCGGCAGACGACAGGTTCTGCACCAGCAGGAACGCACCGGTCGACAGCACGAAGCCGAGCGCCGCGCCGCACGGACTCCATGCGGCGAGCGCGCCGCGCTTCGATTGCGGCGCGTTCTCATGGATCAGCAGGATGCTGCCGCTCCATTCGCCGCCCGCGGCGAGCCCCTGCACGATGCGCAGACACACGAGCAGCGCCGGCGCGGCGAGGCCGATCTGCTGGTAGGTGGGCAGCACGCCCATCAACATAGTCGCCGTGCCCATCGCGAACAGCGTCAGCATCGTCACGAGCTTGCGCCCGTAGCGGTCACCGAGATGTCCGCACAGCACACCGCCGATCGGCCGCGCGATGAAGCCGACCGTGAAGCCGCCGAACGCGGCGACGGTGCCGGTGAGCGGATCGCTGCCAACGGGGAAGAACAGCTTGCCGAATACCAGTGCCGCGGCCGTTCCATACAGGAAGAAGTCATACCATTCGAGGATTTGACCCAGCACGGCGGTCGTGACCGCGCGTCGTACGCCGCTCGTCGCGGCGGCGGATCGGCGTGATGCGAGCGGGGCGCTCAGATCGGAATTCACGGCGTCAGAGTTCATGGCTCAGGGAGAACGAAGATTGAGGTTCCCGCATGACGATGGCTCTACGCAGCGGGGCAAATCACATCCGGACGACATGGCTGCACGATATGAGCGGCGATGAACGCGGTCAAATTCGGGCCAAAAATGATCGATATGAATGGCGTGCATGGGCGACGCCCGGATCGAGCGACGCGCGAATGGTGAGGAGTTCCAGGAGGTGGCGTTACGGTGAGGGTTTACGGGAGAGGTGGTTGCGTCGGAACGGCGATGGGGATGAGGTGCGTCGAAGTGCGCAGCGCGTGCTTCGCTGGCTTCAGCGTTGCGGTGAACGATTGCGTTTCGGACCAGCGAGCGCGGAGCGCGTCGGTGTCCAGTGCGCGAAGAGCACGCTGGAATGCAGGGCTAAAAGTTGAAGCGAGCTGTTGAGGTGATGTCTTCCAGGATGGTGAGGATTTCCAGGAGTCGAGAGAACGACGCTTTGTGCGCCATGGTGAGGAGTTCCAGGAGGTCGGCCCCGCATTCGAGACCTCGCGCTCGCGGCAATTGCTCAATCCGGGTAGAACGGGAGCCTTTGGCTCCCGAAAAACCTCACCTTGGGGGCAATCGCCCACGTTGCTTACGACTCCTCTCGCTGGCAGTGTCGATTCCTTCCCCGTCGCCGGGGTGAACCGTCAGCGCAACTCGACTTCCAGGCATCAAAGAAAAACGCCGAGGTTGCGGGCTTTGGGCTATGGCCGGCGGCACGCCCGTGGCCGGCCTTCGACTTTCAACGTTGTGATCTTATGATACCTGAACCATACAGTTCATTTAACTTGACGCGGACGACTTCTATAACTATACTGTTCAGCATTGAAAAAGGGGACTGGGAATCATGCAAGAGAGATATTTGACAACGCGCCAGATCACCCGGATCGTCATCGTCGGCGGCGGCATCGCTGGACTTCTGCTCGCGACCAGGCTGGGCAACACGCTTGGCCGCAGCGGCCGCGCTCAGGTCACGTTGATCGACAAAAGTGCAACCCATATCTGGAAGCCCATGCTGCACACCATCGCGGCAGGCACTCGCGATGTCCAGCAACAGCAGGTCATCTATCTCGCCCACGCCCGCGACCACGGCTTCAACTATCAGCCGGGCGAAATGGAAGGCCTGGACCGCAATGCGCGTATCGTCAAGCTGGCTGCGCTGCGTTCGCCATCGGGGGAGGTCGTGATCGGGCCGCGCACGGTCGAATACGATGTGCTGATTCTTGCGTTAGGCAGTCGCGCCAACGACTTCGGCACACCAGGCGTACTTGATCATTGCCATTTCATTGACAGCCGGGCACAGGCTGAAGTCTTCAACGAAGCATTGCGAATCCGTATATTCCAGAGCGTTGTGACGAATAGCCCGTTGCGCGTGTCTATCGTCGGGGCCGGAGCGACCGGCGTCGAACTGGCAGCGGAATTGAGCCGCTTACTCGAAGTGGCGGCGAGTTACGGCGACCCCGGCATCCGCTCACGTCTGAACCTCACCCTTTACGAAAGCGCACCGCGCGTACTGGCGGCATTTCCGCCGGCGGTGTCGGAGTCCAGCGAGGCACAGTTACGGCATATCGGTTTCACGGTACGAACGGGCACGCGAGTGACCGCCGCCGAATCCGATGGATTCCGGTTAGGCGACGGCAGCAAGCAACCGGCGGATCTGATGGTATGGGCGGCGGGCGTCAAGGCCTCTGATTTTCTAGGCAAACTGGATGGGATCGAGAGCAATCGTTCCAATCAGATCATCGTCAGGCCAACCCTGCAGGCGCAGGGCGACGACGCACTATTCGCCCTCGGCGACTGCTCGACGTTGACGCTCGCCGGCAATGAACGTCCTCTCGCACCCACGGCGCAAGTCGCCACGCAACAGGCACAACACCTCGCAAAGCACTTGCCGGACTGGCTCGGCGGGGGTTCATTGCCCGACTTTGCATTTCACGACTTCGGCGCGCTCGTGTCGCTGAGCGACTACAACGCTTTTGGGACGCTCGGGCAGTTCGGATTCTT
>NZ_JACHDM010000025.1:0-103066 GCF_014201065.1 Paraburkholderia sp. Cpub6 | reverse complement strand
AGGAGCGGGTTCGCAAGCTGATGGCGCAGCATGGCATCCGTGCCCGACACAAGCGCAAGTACATTGCGACGACGAACTCGAATCACAACCTGCCGGTGGCGCCGAACTTGTTGGAGCGTAACTTCACATCAACAGCGCCGAACCAGGTCTGGACGAGCGACATCACGTACTGTGCGACGGCTGAAGGCTGGGTTTATCTGGCGGTCATCATCGACCTGTTCAGCAGGCAGGTGGTGGGCTGGTCGATGCAGCCACACATGAAAGCGGAACTGGTCACGGATGCGCTGCGTATGGCGTGGTTCCGGCGTCGTCCAGAGGCTGGCGTCATCGTGCATAGCGACCGGGGTAGCCAGTATTGCAGCGGGCTGTTCCAGGACACGCTGAAGGCCTACGGCATGCGCTCGTCGATGAGTCGGCGCGGCGACTGCTGGGACACTCAGTCTAAGATCGCTTCTGAATGTCGGACCGATCTGACCCGTGCTGGGATTGGCCAAGATGCCTTTGCGTTGACCTGTCGATCGGATTCCGGCGTTCCCCGAGCGTTGCCGGGCTCACCGTCTGTGACCTAATAGGAGCTTTGTACTGCACCGTGAGTGTCCTGTCCTGCGAGTGGGGTTGGCGATGCGCCCACTACAACGGATATATGCATGGAACAAAACGAAGTGATTCTGGGCGTTGACACGCATCTGGATACGCATGTCGGGGCTGTGATCAGCGACACAGGCAGGCTTCTCGGTACGCTATCAGTAGGGACCGACACGGCAGGATATCTCGATCTGCTGACATGGGCGAATTCATTCGGCCCTTTGCGCCGCGCCGGAGTTGAAGGGACCGGTACCTACGGAGCGGGATTGGCCCGCGTGCTGCGCGATCACGAGATCGAAGTACTCGAAGTCAATCGCCCCGACCGGGCGACACGTCGGTCTCGAGGGAAGTCCGATCCCACCGATGCAGAAAATGCAGCCCGCGCGGTTCTCTCCGGAAAAGCAACTGCTATTCCCAAGGAGCAGTCCGGCGCTGCCGAAGCAATGCGCGCCGTCTCCGTTGCCAGACGCAGCGCTGTAAAAGCGAAAACGCAGGCCATCAATCAGTTGCGGGCTTTGCTGGTCAGCGCGCCACAGGAAATTCGCGAGCGCCTTCTGAAAACGAAGACCGCAGAATGCGTTGAGAATTGTGCTCGTGTCCGCTCGTTGGTCAAAACTCCAATGCTGAAAACGCTGACCGCGACGCTGCGACTGCTGGCAAAGCGCTGGCTGACGCTGGCAGAAGAACTCAAGGCGCTCGATGCAATGCTTGAAAGCTTAACCCGCCAGCACGCCCCACGCCTACGTGAAAGATTCGGTGTCGGGCCTCAAACCGCTGCAGTATTGGTTGCCGTCGCTGGCGACAACCCCGAGCGGCTGAAAAGTGAGGCTGCGCTCGCGGCGCTCTGTGGCACAAGTCCGTTGCAGGCGTCATCCGGCAAGACAGTCCGGCACCGCTTGAACAGGGGCGGTGACCGGTCTGCAAACAATGCCCTATGGACCATTGCTATGGTTCGGATGCGCAGCGATCCGCGTACCCGGGCCTACGTTGATCGCCGGACAAAGGAAGGCATGTCGAACAAGGAAATCCACCGCTGCCTGAAGCGCTATATCGTCCGGGAGCTGTACCCGCTCATCCTGGCAGATCTGGCCGATTCGACGCGTGTCGCTTGACATAGGAGCGTCAATGCACCGACCGAAAGCCTGTGGGGTTCGTTGAAAGTTGCACGCCTGCATGGCCGGCACTTCGCGACCCGGCGTGCGGCAATGGATGAAATCGTCGACTGGCTTGGCTTTTATAATTCTCGCCGGCTACACTCGACGCTCGACTACGTCAGCCCCATGACGTTCGAGAAAAACTGGCTCGCCGCTCAACAGGGACGAGCCGCGTAAATCTCTCAGCTATGGGATTCGCGAAACAGGGGCAACGTCACCTTACTCCGCCCGACGCCGGGGTGAGACCGCGCGTGGATCACCATTTCTCCGTCGACGATTGGCATGGTGGCGAAGGGCGGCGGGGCGGAAATGGTTCACGGCAAGTCGCTCCCACGTCGCGCACGATCGTGGGCGAAAGTGGCAAGGCGGCCGTCGTCGTCGCGGTGTGCGCCCGGCCTCACGACGTGCGCTGTTTCATCCACGAGCTGTTTGCCGAAGTTCGTGACGCGCTGGCGTGCCCGGCGACGTCAGCTGCCCGGTTGATGGCCTGACTGCGGCAGAACGGCTAGCTTTGGGATTTGCTGCGAATGGCAGGTCACCGTAAGGGATCACCCAATCGCTGCTGCATGGTTTGTCGCGAAATGCAGTCAGCAAACGGCGGCCCGCACCAGTGTTCGATCGAAGACGCCCGGCTCCAGGCATTAAATGCAATGGATCTGATAGCAGTTATCGCCATTGACATGATGCGGCCCTGATAATTCGGGAGAACTTTCAAACGCGACTGAGGCGGCTGTCGCGAGCGCGGAAGCCTTCGCGCTCGGACGTCACGCGGCGAGGGGCGTGGCGCGGCTCCGGCTACCGGTGGTGCGTAACAGCGCGCCGATGGGGTAGGGTGGCGCGATCTCCAGCCACAACGAGGAACGACTCATGAACAAGCAGGAACTGGTGGACGCCGTCGCCGCAGCAACGGGTGACAGCAAGGCGGTAATCGCAGAGACGATCGACGCGTTCATTGGCACCGTGACGGCGGCGATCACGAAAGGCGATACCGTCCAACTGATCGATTTTGGCTCGTTTTCAACGGGGGCGCGCGCCGCACGCGTGGGCCGCAATCCGGCAACCGGCGCCGAAATCCGGATCCCTGCCGCGAAGACCGTCAGGTTCACGGCCGGCAAGGCGTTCGGGGAGGCGGTGAACGCAGCCTTACCGCGGGAACAGATGACCTCGCATCGCGGGAGGCGAAATTACGACTGGCCGCCCGTCTGCACGAACGTCCTTGTCGGGAGCCCGAAACGTGCGTTGAGGTAGGCGGCTGGGACCAAGACCCGGACCGGCCCCGTCTGGCCCGTTAGCCCGATCGTGGGGCACGGGTGGCCGCTGCAGATCCGGGCCGGTGGCCGGACTGGAGGCTTTGCGGGCTGCTTCTGTTCCTGCCTGCATACCCTCAGGATTCGGTTTGCAATGAACGGGACTGGATTATTTTCCCTGTCGCCGATTTTCGATTGCTACGGTATCGCTACGGCTTTCGCGCCGGCACGCTGCCGGGGGCGCCACGATCGTCTGGCTGTGGCTGGGACCCTTTACGGTCTGCCCCACGGTCCTGACGCGCACTGTCGTCGCTCGAAGCGTTGTTCTTCTTCGGCGCGGCATCTGACGCCATACGATTTAAGGTTTGCAACTGCAGCAGCTTCAAAAGCCTGTCGTTTGGCTCCGCCTTGCCCGTATCCGCCACGCAGCATGCGCATATCAAGCCAAACATCAGCGTCGATCTGGTGATGATGGTCATCAGCGTCTCCCTCCGCGAGGGGAATCATCTGGTGCGTTTCGCGTCACGCTATCGGATCCCCAGCGCATGTTTTCGGGTGGCTTCGACAGCGCCCGCAGAAGATGCGAATTCGAGAGGCTTCCAGGCCCGTTTCGACGGACAAGATCTTTCGGGACGCAACAATTGATGATGTCGCGACAGCCTGTCCTTTGTGCTGCCGGTGTTCCGCGTTCAACCCGAGATCCCGGTTCGCTGCGGCGTAGCTCCTGAGCCTGTCGGTGGATCAGCATACGCGGCACGCCCGTGCTTCCTGAGCAGCTTACGCATCAGGCGCCTGGCTGCATGCCTGTCACGCCGGCTTTGCGCCAATACGTCTAGCACCGCCGCCATGCTGGTCCACGGCGCGCCATAGCCAGTGCTTCCTGCCGTTGATGGTGACCACCACTTCGTCGAGGTGCCACTTCTCGCATCAGGCCAACGCAGTAGACCGGATGCGTCGGGCAATGCCCAGCCCGAACTTCACCGACCAGCGTCGCACCGTTTCGTACGTGAGTTCAATGCCGCGCGCAGCCCGCAACTCCTCGACCATGCGCAGGCTCAGCGGAAATCGGTAGTACAGCCATACCGCGTAGCTCTGATCACGTCGGGCGGAAATCGGTAGCCGGCAGAACAAATGGCGTCGGTCGCAGGTGTGTTGTATTGCAGGGCGGCAGGGCGGCTCGTGTCATGCCCGAGATTGTCTCCGCATTTGCCGCAACATGCCAACAACGTGACGCCCATGAGCCGGCCGAGGAACTGCAGCCGTCGGCAGTGGCGAAGCTGCTCAAGGCGCTGGTCGACAAGGAACAGCCGCAACCGGGCATTCTCGGCAAGCGCTGCGCATTGAATTTATCGGACTTGCCTTTCGCGATGGCTGCGACCGCAAGTCACAGAAATTCGTCTTCCCGGAACCGCGCAACGACCCCCGCTTGAGCCTATAGCGCTTCTTCTGTCCGTCGCAGTCAGCGTTCATCGCAGTTTCCCCGTCGGTATCGCTTGATCACCGCCCAGCGTTGGGGCTGGTGAGGAAGCGATGCGTGTGTCTAAAGTTAATTTGATCTAAGTCACAACACGGGAATGCAGTACGGGCAAGCTGCACGTGCATGCGGTTTCGGTGCGCGCACGCACGGCCGGGCCCGCGTGCAGACGTCGGGGCGGCGGGCGCGGCCTCAATCAATGTCGCAGTGGAGGATGGTGTCATGGATACAGCCACACAATTGGCGCGCAGTCAGGAAATTGCCGGGAATATCGCGGACGTGCTGCAAAAGCGCACGCAGAACGCGCTGGAGCAATATGGGCAACGGTTGCGCGCTGCCGTGGACGGCGACGCCAGCCACGACTACAACCTGTTCGCCGCGCAACTCAATCCCCTGAGCGCATGGCATTACGTCGTCGACGTCGCGCAGCGTTCGCTCCTGCTCTGGGATACGTTGCGCGAGCGCGGCACGCAATACGTCGAACGCACTGCGCAGGAGCTCAAGCCCGCGCTCCATTTCGACTATGACGTCGTGCTCGACGGCAGGCATTTCGCGCGCCCCGTTAATTACGCGCTGCTGTACATCAAGCCGCCCGAGGGTGTGATCGTCGACGCGAAAAAACGGCCTTATCTGATCATCGATCCGCGCGCCGGTCACGGCCCCGGCATCGGCGGCTTCAAGGACGATTCGCAGGTCGGCGTTGCGCTGCGCGCCGGCCATCCCGTGTACTTCGTCGTGTTCTTCCAGAATCCCGAACCCGGCCAGACGTTGCTCGACGTATGCGCCGCTGAGCAAGAGTTCGTCAGGAAGGTGCGTGCGCTACATCCCGACAGCCCGAAGCCGGCCATTATCGGCAACTGTCAGGGTGGCTGGGCTGCAATGATGCTCGCGAGCTCGTCGGCGCACGACACTGGACCCGTCGTTATCAACGGCGCGCCCATGTCGTACTGGAGCGGCGCGTGGAGCGAAGGCGCAGGCGACAATCCGATGCGGTATGCGGGCGGGATACTGGGAGGCACGTGGCTTGCCTCGTTTTCGTCCGATCTCGGCAACGGGAAATTCGATGGCGCGTATCTCGTGCAGAACTTCGAGTACCTGAATCCGGCCAACACATTGTGGGACAAGTACTACCGCGTCTACGACAACATCGACACGGAGCCGCCGCGGTTTCTCGAGTTCGAGCGCTGGTGGGGTGGCTACTACCTGATGAACCGCGAAGAGATCGAGTGGATCACGCGCAACCTGTTCATCGGTAACAAGCTCTGGTCGGGCGAAGTGCGCGGCGTGTCGGGCAAGGCGTTGGACCTGCGGGACATCCGCTCGCCGATCATCCTGTTCGCCTCGATGGGCGACAACATTACGCCGCCGCAGCAGGCGTTCAACTGGGTGGCCGACCTCTACGGCAGCACCGAGGAAATCAAGGCGCGCGGCCAGGTCATCATCGGACTGATGGACGAGGAGGCCGGACATCTTGGCGTGTTCGTGTCGGGCAAGGTGGCGAAGAAGCAGCATGCGCAGATAGTCAACGTGCTCGAGACAATCGAGACGCTCGCGCCGGGGCTCTACGCGATGGTGATCGATGAGGCGAAGGGCGCCGACGGGAAGGTCGCCTACGAAGTGACATTCGTTGAACATCGTCTCGAGGAGATCGCACAGCATTTCAACCGCTTCAAGCGCGAGGACGAAAAGCCCTTCGAGGCCGTAGCCGAGCTTTCCGAATTCAACCAGCGTGCTTATGAATTGTTCGTGCAGCCCTACGTGCAGTGGACGTCGAACGAGACCACTGCGCGCTTCTTGCGCGAATTTCATCCGCTACGCTACCAGCGCTGGGCCTTTTCGGACCTGAATCCATGGCTTGCCTGGCTGCGCCCGGCGGCCAACGCGGTCAAAGCCAACCGGCAGCATGCCGATGATATCGAGCCGTGGCGCAAGCTCGAACATCGCGGCGCGGAGATCATCAGCGCCTCGCTCGACCACTACAGGGCGATGCGCGATGCCAGCGCCGAGTCGCTGTTCTTCAGCCTCTACACCAGCCCCTTCCTGCTCCATTTCGCGGACCGGTATGGCGATCGCGAGGCAGCCGCATTTACGATTACTAACCCGCGCGAATTGCCTTTCGTGAAGGAGGCGCTGGCGTCGATCGGGCAGGGCGGCTACGACGAAGCGGTCGCGCGCGCGGCTTTCCTGCTTGGGCGCAGCGGGGAGCCATTGCCGCTCGCCCGGCTTGCGACGCAGCATGAACTGGTCGAAGCCTACGCCAAGTATCTACCCAGCTTGCCACCCGACCAGTGGCGGCGCATTCGCGGCGAACAGGAGCTCATCGCGACTTACGAGCCGCAGCAGGCCATCGCGACGCTTCCGGCGCTGCTCGCCAAACCGGAAGACCGCAAGCGGCTGTTGACGTTGCTGGACAGACTGCTGGCCGACGCGCGCGTGCAAAGCGTGCCGCCGACCGCGCAGCAATGGGAAGCGTTGCAACGCATTCGCGCGGTGCTCGGTGCGCCGCCCGCGGCGCGTCCTGTCGCGGTGCTCGAGCGTGCGCCGTCGTGAACGTGCTCGTCTTTTCGTAAAGGGAATACCCATGGAAGCCAGACACGCGAAGTATCACGAGCTCATTGCCCATTGCCGGACGCTGGCGCCGATGCCCACGGTCGTTGTTCATCCATGCGACAGGAGCTCACTGGAAGGCGCCGTGGAGGCGGCGCAGACAGGCCTGATCGCACCGATCCTGGTCGGGCCGCGCGCCCGCATCGAATCGATTGCCGGGGAGTGCAACCTGTCGATCGGCGAGTATCCAATCGTCGATGCGCCGTTCAGTGAGGCTTCGGCGGCAGCGGCCGTGCAACTGGTGCGAGAGGGGAAAGCAGAGGCGCTGATGAAAGGCAGCCTTCACACCGAAGAGCTGATGGCGGCGGCTGTCCGGCGCGATGCCGGGCTGCGCACCGGCCGGCGCATCAGTCACTGCTTCGTCATGGACGTGCCTGCGCACGCAGACCCGCTGATCGTGACCGACGCCGCCGTGAATATCGCACCGACGTTGGAGGAGAAGGCCGACATCCTGCAGAACGCGATCGACCTCGCGCACGCGCTTCAGTTTCCGCAGGTGCGCGTGGCGATCCTTTCGGCGATGGAGACCGTCAATCCGAAAGTGCCTTCGACGATCGAAGCCGCCGCGCTGTGCAAGATGGTGGACCGGCGGCAGATCACGGGAGCGCTCGTGGACGGCCCGCTTGCACTCGATAATGCCATCGACCCCGAGGCTGCGCGCATCAAGCAGATCGATTCGCTGGTGGCCGGGCGGGCCAACGTCCTGATGGTGCCGGACCTCGAAGCGGGCAACATGCTCGCCAAGAGCCTGTCGTTCCTCGCGGGCGCGGACGCGGCCGGCATCGTGCTCGGCGCGCGCGTGCCCATCATCCTGACGAGCCGTGCCGATTCGCTCATTACCCGGCTCGCCTCATGCGCGGTGGCGGTGCTCGTCGCGCATGCGCGGCTCGAAGCCGCAAAGATCGTCGGGTGATGCCATGGCAGACGTGATTCTCGTATTGAATGCCGGCTCGTCGAGCATCAAGTTTTCCGCATTCGAAGAGCACGGCGACGCGCTCGAACTGGTCGTGCACGGGCAGTTCAACGGCCTCTACACGGCAAGCGCGCGGTTCGAAGCCGTCGACGCTCAAGGCGAGCACCATGCGAGGGAATGGAGCGACGGCGGCGAGCTGGATCATCGCGAAGGCCTTGCGCAAATCGGTGCGTTCCTGAGCGAGCACCGCGAAGGACACGAGCTTGTCGCAGTCGGCCATCGCGTCGTGCACGGCGGGCAGCGCTTCAGCGGGCCGGTGCGAGTCACGCCCGCGGTAGTGGACGAGCTGGCGAAGCTCACCCCGCTCGCGCCGCTGCATCAGCCGCACAACCTGACGCCCATACGCATCCTCGAAGAGATGCAACCAGACGTGCCGCAGGTGGCGTGCTTCGACACGGCTTTCCATCGCACGCAACCCGAGGTGGCCCAGGCGTTCGCGCTACCTGCGTCGATCACCAGCCGGGGCGTGCGCCGCTACGGCTTTCATGGGCTGTCCTACGAGTACATCGCGAGCGTGCTGCCCCACGTCGATCCGAAAGCGGCCAGCGGACGCACTGTCGTCGCGCATCTTGGCAATGGCGCGAGCATGTGTGCGCTTGTCGCCGGCAAGAGCGTAGGAAGCACGATGGGCTTTACCGCCGTGGACGGATTGCCGATGGGCACGCGCTGCGGCAGCCTGGACCCGGGCGTGGTGCTCTACCTGATGGAAGAACTCGGCATGGACGCGCGTGCCGTCGAGGATCTGATCTATCGCCACTCGGGGCTGCTCGGCGTGTCCGGTGTATCGAGCGACATGCGCGCACTGCTCGCGAGCGACGATCCTCACGCCCGTTTCGCCATCGAGCTTTATATCTACCGGATAACGCGCGAACTCGGCTCGCTTGTCGCGGCCATGGAAGGCATCGACGCGCTCGTTTTCACGGCGGGAATCGGCGAGCATGCGGCGGCGATCCGCGAGGGCGTGGTGCGGCACGCGGCGTGGCTCGGCGCGGAGCTCGACGCCGAAGCGAACGGCAAGGGCGGTCCCCTCATCACCACCGCGTCGAGCAGGATAGCGGCGTGGGTTATCCCGACCAATGAAGAGCTGATGATCGCGCGCCATACGCGTGCGGTCCTCGAATGAAGGAGAAATGCCATGCGGCCCGAAAGCACTGATCGATCACGTCCGGTACTTGCGGGCATGAAAGCGCTGGTCACCGGCATTGCCAACGAACACTCGATTGCATACGGTTGCGCGAAGGCGTTCCGCGAGCTTGGTGCAGATCTGGCCATCACCTACGCGACGGAAAAGACCAGGCCCTTTGTCGAGCCGTTGGCGAGCGAGCTTGAAGCAGAGCTGTTCCTGCCGCTCGACGTCGGCGACGCGGCACAGCTGCAAGCGGTATTCGAGCAGATCCGGCAGCGTTGGGGACGTCTCGACATCCTGCTGCACTCTATTGCATGGGCGCCGAAAGACGATCTGCAAGGCGGGCTGTTGCATTGCTCCGGGGAGGGTTTCGCGCGCGCGATGGACATTTCGTGTCATTCGTTCGTACGCATGGCGGCGCTTGCCGCGCCGCTGATGGACAAAGGCGGCACATTGCTCACGATGACCTATTACGGCGCGAACAAGGTCGTGCCGAACTATAGCGTGATGGGGCCGGTAAAGGCCGCGCTCGAAGCCTGTGCGCGCTATCTCGCTTACGAGCTTGGGCCGGAGGGCATTCGCGTGCATGCGATTTCGCCGGGTCCGCTCAAGACGCGGGCGGCTTCCGGCCTCAAGAACTTCGACCTGCTCCTCAACGAGGCGGCCGAGCGCGCGCCGCTCGGCGAGCTGGTCGACATCATGGACGTCGGCTACACCTGCGCGTTCCTCGCCACACCCTACGCGCGGCGAGTTTCGGGCGAAACGCTGTATGTCGACGGCGGCGTCAACATCATGGCCTGACATGGCTTCAGAAAGGAAACACCATGGCTGAACTTTTACTGGGTAATGTCGAAGAAACCGTGTCTGACGAGGAACTCGACGAGTTCCTGCAGAGATACGGATTCCCTCCGTTCGATTCGATTGAGCGCGTGCCCGCGGGAAGCGGGCAACCCATCGCGCTGCTCAGGTTCAGCGACCTCTCGTCTGAGGCGCTGAATCTGCTCCGTTCGAGGATTCACAACATGTTCTGGAAGGACCGCACGATCAGTGCGCAGATCCTGCCGGAAAGGGAAGGTTGAGCCGCAAGGAGGCGCCCATGAGCATTCTGGATAGGCTGTTTCATCGCGAGGGCACATCGGAGAAGAAGGCCCCGGGTTCCGCGCAGGTGAGTGATGCCATCGAGCGCATAGCAAGACTGAGTCCGCAGTTGCGGCTCGCGGAGCGCTATCAGGAGCGTCTCGCGGCTGCGGTCAGGACTTCGCTCGACTATGTCGGGGCATTGGTGGACGACATGCCGCCGGCACGCGAGGCGAGCGCATCCGCCTGGGCGACGGACCCATATATTCAGGCCTTTTTCGCAACGCCGGAAGAAGTGCCGCGTGCCTTAAGTCATTCAACTGAACTGCGTACGCATTTCGATGCCACCCCCTTGGCAAACGAGGCCTTCGCCGTGCTCAGCATGGCGATGACCGAACGGCGTACATTCGGCGTTGCGCAACATGGATCGGCGGCGTGCGCCGACGTGCAGCAAACCACCCTGAGCTTCAGCGATCACCGGGCACGCGTGTGCGCCAGCACGGAGCAGACGCTTCGAGCGGAGATCGTGGCCCGTGTAGTGGACCAGCTCGTGCTCGTGGGCCTCGAGCGAATAGGCGCGGAAGTGTCGCGCCGCGACGAGCTTGAGCAGGAGCGCGCGCTGCTCAAGACGCGCCTCGCGCTGCTGCAGCGGCAGGGCAGCGGGATGAGCGCCTTATTGGGCGCGGAGCCATTGTCCGGTCTCGTGGAGCTGGCGCGTCTGCAGGCGCAGATGGAAGAAAACGACGCGGAGCTGGCTCGTTTGGGACTCGCGACCGAGGCGATCGACCGCCGGCTGGAGACCATGGCTGATGTGCTCAATTCGCCCGCGGAACACCTGCATATACTCAAGAGGGAACTGCGGCTCGATCGCATGAACGTGATCGTGGAAAACGGGCACGCGCGGGAGGGCACAACGATCGAATTGAGGCTCGCGAGCGTGCCGGAAACAGCGGGTGCCATGCGGGCGTTTGTGCTGGTGCAATTTGCCCGCTCCGACCTGCTGCCTGCGCCGAGCATGGTCGATGAGCAGAGAAAGTTCTTGATCTAACGAGCCGCGAACGCTTTCGAGAGACCGGCCCGCGCTCGCGTAGCGTTTCCCAGTACAAAATGGATCGCTGCGCGGGGTCATATTCGTCCCCGCTCCATGAATGCGCGCACCGTTGGATGATCGCAGGTGTCGCGCAACGCCTGCGGCGAGCCATGTGCGAGGGCCGTCCCAGTCTCCGCATCCAAAAAGACGCCGTCATCGCAAATTCCGAACAGGCTCGGCAGTTCGTGGCTCACGATTACAACGGTGGCGCCGAGACCCTTGCTCAATTCCTGAATCAGTTCATCGAGCCGGTTGGACGTAATGGGATCAAGTCCTGCAGAGGGCTCGTCAAAAAACAGGATTTCGGGATCCAGCGCAAGAGCTCGTGCAAGTGCTGCGCGCTTTCGCATGCCGCCTGAAAGCTCAGCCGGCATGCTACCGGCGGCGGAAGCCAATCCCACGAAAGAGAGTTTAAGCTGAACGAGGACGGCGATTGCATCGGGAGCGAGGCTCGTGAACATTTGCAGCGGCAAAGCCACGTTCTCAGCCACGTTCATTGAACTCCATAGCGCGCCGCTCTGGAAGAGCACACCGAAACGGCGGCTAATCGCCGCTCGTCGCGCCTCGCCCGCAGCCCAGTAGTCTTCGCCGTCCACCACGATTGTTCCGGCCGCTGGTCGAAGCAAGCCGACCATCGCTTTCAGTACCGTGCTTTTGCCGCACCCGCTCCCTCCCATGATCGCGTAAATCGAGCCCTGACGGATCGAAAAGGTGAGCTCGCGTTGGATCACTCGCGTTCCAAACGCAACCGTAAGATTCTTCACTGCGAGACGTTCGGCAGCACTGCGAAGCGGCGCCATGGCATTAGATTCCAAGTGTATTGGTACACACCGCAAATACGGCATCGAGCGCTATCACCCCGACAATGCCGGCCACGACTGCGGCTGTCGCAGCATGTCCGACAGCCGCGGCACTGCGCCCGGCTCGTAAACCGATGTGACAGCCCGCCAGTGCAACGAGGGCGCCGAAGCTGATACTCTTGGCGAGGCCGATGGCAAACTGCGTGCCGGCGACAGCACCGCGAAGTTCCTCGACGAAGGTCGCCGACGTGATGTCCAGCGTCGCAACACTGACCACGCCGCCTCCGAGGAGCCCGACAGCGCAACCGTACAGGTAGAGCAACGGCATCATGGTGACGAGTGCGACAATTCGCGGTAGCACCAGGAAGTCGAAGACAGGAATTCCAAGCGCATTCAGTGCATCGATCTCCTCGTTGCCCTGCATGGTCGCAAGATGAGCCGCGAATGCTCCGCCGGTCCGTCCGGCCATCACGATCGCGGTCACGAGCGCCGCCATCTCTCGGACAACGGCGATGCCGACGAGATCGGCGACATAGATCCCGGCGCCAAAGCGCTGCAATTGCAAGGCGCCGACGAAGGCGATAATAGCGCCGACGAGGCCGTTGACAATTGCAACGATGCCGAGTGCTCCAGCCCCGGTTTCGCGCAGAAGCTGCAAGACATCTACGGCGCGGGTGCAAGTTCGGCCGCCGAAGGCCGCAGCGCCGCGTAGCGCGGCTTCGCCCACAAGCGCTGTTATTGCCACGGTATTCGACCATGCATCGAAGTACGCCCTGCCGATGCGCGTCCTCAAGGAAGGGAGAACAACCGCAGTGGTGGCGGCTTTCGCCACATCGGCGGATGCCAGCGCAAGCAATCGGCGAGCGGCATCCGGGAGGCCGGACTCATCGATCTGAACCGGGCGGGTCCGTCCCGTGCCAGCGCAATCGCGGAGCATCTTCAGAAACGCAATGAGAGCGCTATCCCATTGACCGAGACTGCTGGCGTCCACTTTCAGTTCAAGCCCTTGAACTTCATCGAGGATGTGGCGCACGTCGGCGGCGCTGCGAATGCCGCTCTCGCAGGCGATCCAGTCGCCGGTTAGGCATAGTACCGCTGCCCGTTCGTGGCTCTCGACACTCCAGCCTGGCGATAGCGAGTTGGAGGGAGGCATGATCGATTATTTCGTGCCCCGATAGTGAGCGACTGAGGAATATCGATCCTGACGCCTCATTAGTGGTTGCTCGCTTTCGCCAACTGGTTTCGACATTTTCACAATTAACCTTGCCCCGATGGCGCACTGCTGTTTCAGGAAGCCGCGGAACCGTCGGAGCGCGTTGCGCAGGCTCACAACGGAAGCTGCCTCGAGGCCAGCGCGGTCGTTGGAGACAGCAATCATTGCGAGCGTTCCTTTCAGATTCGCCGACCATTCGGCGTACCGATTCAATCGCACATGCACTTCATCGAGGGCCTTTTTTGACCTTGCGGATGTTCCCGCGGAGCGCATTACCTCGCGGCCTATCGTTCCTCATCGCGTCTGCGCGGCGGGCGTTCAGTGCAAGGACCAGATCGCTGACCGTGGAAACGCTGGTCCGCGAAGATCTCGTCGTACGCGCCCCGGAACAGTGCGGCGCCAGGAGATGAGAATGTCGTCAACGCTGCCTTGTGAAGAATTTTTGAGTCAAAGCTTGCCCGATGCTTTGACGTATATCAATGATGGCGCTTCGCCAAGTTCCATGATGGGAACAATGTGATAACGGTTTGGACCATGGAAGCCTGCAACGGGGCACCACACGGACCGCGCGAATGGGAAGCGAACCGCGGGAGCTAGGGGCGACGCTTAACTCTGGAGGTCCGTGAAGACTCTTCGCCGAAGCGATTCGCGATTCAGGGCGGACATCAGTAACGCAGGAGAATTACCGATGACGACAAAGTCGATCGTTATTGCCAGCACAGTTGATGAAGCGGGAAGCGTAGCTTCAGCAGACGCCTGGTTACAGCCATGAATTCTCGCCCAGCCATTGTCGGCGGCTTCATCCTCGGTGCGCTTGCTCTCGGTGTTGCCGGTATCCTGTTTTTTGGAGGTGGACGACTGTTCGCGACGAGCACGCGGGTCGTGGTGTTCTTTAGCGAATCAGTCGCGGGACTGGAGGTTGGCGCACCGGTTACGTATCGTGGCGTCCGGATTGGTTCGGTCAAGAGCATCGCTGTCCGATTCTCGCCCGACACCATGACCGCCCAGATCCCCGTGTACCTGGAATTCCAATCGAGGCAGCTGATTCTGGAAGGGAAGAATTTTGGCGCCACTCCTGCCGATTTCGAGCGCCTCGTCAAGGCCGGACTCCGCGCCCAACTGGCGCTCCAGAGCTTCGTCACGGGTCAACTACGCGTGGATCTCGACTTCCGGCCCGGCACGCCGGTGCAACTGACGGGCGTAGGCACCGACGTCCCCGAGATTCCGGCTGTTCCCTCCGACCTCAATCAGTTGCGCAATCAACTGGCAGGGTTGCCCCTGCGTGAGGTCGCCGCCGCGGCCCAACAGACTTTCATCTCGGTGGGGAGACTCTCGGATCACCTTGATGCAGCGCTGGACCCTCTAGCCAAGAGCGCGCTCCGTACCACGGCCGCCGCCACGCAGGCCTTTCAAACTGTGGACGACGCGGTGCGTCAGGTGAAGACTGATGCTTCCAGTGCACTGCATGACCTTGGTTCCTTGATTAACGATGCTCACGGTCAATTCGATGTGCGCAATGGCGAGCTGAGTCGCACGCTTGTGGCAACGGATCGAGTGGCGCGCCAGGCGGAGACGTTGCTCGACTCGCTAAATGGTCTCGTGGAGCCGGGCGCGCCCTTCCGCAGCGATCTGGAAGCGAGCACGCGCGATCTTGCCGTCAGCACCAGCCACCTACGCAACTTTTCGGAAACGGTCGACCGTAACCCTAACGCCCTTCTCATGGGCCGGACAAATCGATGAAGCAGGCTACCGCACTCATATGCGGAGGGCAGATGCTTCGGGCAGCGCTTCCCGCCTTCCTCGGTGCCGCAATCATCGAAATTGCAGCTTGCAGCATGGCTGGGCCACCGCCAGTCGAGTACGTGCTCGGTACCACGCCGGTGGCGACGGCGACCACCATACCTGAGACAGGATTGCCGGTCATCGAAGTGAAGCGCGTTCAGCTTCCTGACTATCTGGATACGACCGCCATTCTGGAGCGCAGTGGCAACCGGCTTATCCCGAGTTCCGCTAGCCGTTGGGGCGAACGGCTCTCGGTCGGTATGACGCGCACTCTGGCCGCTTCGCTTGCGGAGCGGTTACCCGGCATGGTCGTGACCGCGACGCCGCCGCTCGTGCGCCCGGCAAAGCAAGTGCTGGTCGATGTGGAAGTTTTTGAGCCGAGAGAGGGTCACCAAGTCGTTCTTGTCGCCCGCTGGACCCTCTTGGACGGGGCAAGCCGCCAAGTATTGCTCGCAGAGCGAGCTTCCCTGGTCGAAACAGTCGCCGGCTCCGGTGACAGCGTCGTCGTGGAAGCGATGTCACGCGCGCTTGACGATCTGGCTGATCAACTCGCCACCAGAATCGATGTAGATCGCCAGGTTCTGTCGCGTTAAGGCGATTTGGGCGAACGATACCGATATGATGAGGATTACCTATGTAGCCAGCGAGTAGAACTGCCGGGCGGCCGATGGCTTGAGTTTGCCTGCGTCTTTCATCTGCCCATTGGCGATCATATGCATGAGTTCAATGCAGATCAAGAAGATGCCAGCATAACGAAAAACCTTGAATTCCAAGATGGATCGGGTACGGCGCTTGATCGACCGATAGTCTTGTTCCACGACTTGGCCTGGCGAATCCTGATGGGCGTCTCACGCTCGGCGTTCACGGCGTGCAGCCCGGCCAGATTGGCACCGCTCTTGTCGATGGTTATGGTTTCGGGCGCGCCATTATGATCGATAGCCTTCTCGGCGTACCGTCGGCCCGCTGTCGCAGGCGTTACCTGGCGGCCGCTTGTTGCTGCATGGAACTCGGAAGTGCAAGGTTCAGTCGACCACGGTCACAATGTGTAGATCTAAGTATTGTGAATTGCTTGATTTGTATCAATCGATCAATCGGAGCATGTGACAGCCTGTAACTTAACGGGCGGAAGGCTGGAGAGAAAGCCTGAGTCCGCCAACTCGGTCGGCCGCGCGTCGGAAGCAGGCTGAATGCGCTGTCGATCACTTTCGAGGGCCGGGAAAGTCACTCGGCGAGCGTCATCAGAATCCGGCGCCGAGGCCGTCCCGATGCGGTTTTGCTACCTGCGGAGAATACCCCGGCGACGACGTCGCCGGCACCGGTCGCACGATCTGCACGCTCGAAGACGATGAGATTGCCAGGGGGGCGCCGATGCGCGGGACAGGCGAATTTTCAGGGAGAAGCAATGTCCGAAACTCCGAAGGAAATGAAGAAAGGCGACTCGAAGCCCATGGGCAAGCTTGGCAACAAGGCGTATTTGAAGGAACTGCGCCGGCTCCACGTCGAACTGGTCAAGATGCAGGAATGGGTCGTGCAGAGCGGCGCAAAGATTTGCATCGTATTCGAGGGGCGCGACGGCGCGGGCAAGGGTGGAATGATCAAGGCGATCACCGATCGCGTGAGCCCACGCATTTTCCGGGTCATCGCGTTGCCCGCGCCGACCGACCGCGAGAAGAGCCAGATGTACATGCAGCGCTATGTTCCGCACCTGCCGGCGGCCGGCGAGGTCGTGATCTTCGACCGTAGCTGGTACAACCGCGCGGGCGTCGAGCGCGTGATGGGGTTCTGCACGGACCGCCAGGTGCAGGAGTTCCTTTTTGCGACGCCGCTCGTCGAGCGAGCCGTCATAGACTCTGGAGTCATCCTCCTCAAATACTGGCTCGAAGTCAGCGCCGAAGAGCAGACGCGCAGGCTCGAAGCCCGGATTCACGATGAGCGCAAAATCTGGAAACTTTCGCCGATGGATCTCGAGTCCTATCGCCACTGGTACGACTATTCGCGGGCGCGCGACGATATGATCGGCATGACCGATACGGAGTTCTCGCCGTGGTATGTCGCACGGGCCGACAACAAGAAGCGAGCCCACCTCAACATCATCAGCCATCTGCTCAGCAAGGTGCCGTACGTGGCTGTGCCGCGGACGAAGGTATCGTTGCCTCAACGACAAAAGGCGGGGGCGTATCGCGAATCGGACCATCGTTTCAGGTATGTGCCCGAGAAATTCTGAGCAATGCCGCATTGCGTCCGGCAGGAAAGAGGATTGCGGAACGCTGGCTGAGAACGGCGCTGACGAACGCGGGTGCTCCTTCTTGTTCCTGCAACTTCGACGCGCGGGACCACAGTCCCCTTCTGCTAGCGTGCCCGAGTGACATGATGTAATCGGGAAAGCGTGACGGATGGAGAGCATGTTGTGCGAACGTGCTTCCCCCGAATGGTTCGCACTGCGGTTGAAGAACGGATTCGAGGAACGATCGAGATGTACCGGATCGAAGAACCGCGGCTTGGCGGGCTGCGTATCAACGAATGGCGGCGCCGCGCGCATCTGGCGGTTGGCCTGTTGCTTCTGGTGCTGCTGGGAACGGCGCTGGGCATTGGGCTGCTCGACCACTCGGATGCGCCTTTGAGCACGAAGATGTTCACGGCCTTGTGGGACGCGGTCAACCTTATCTCGACCTTGGGCGACTTCTCGGAGTTCAACGCGGACCAGAAGATATTCATGCTGGTCGCCATACTTGCAACGATGTTGGTTGCCGGCTACGCGTTGAGCCAGTTGACGGGGATGCTCTCGGGCGATGACGTGATGGTCTTCTGGGAGAACAGGGCCATGGAGCATAAGCTGGAAACGCTGAGCGCCCACGTCGCGGTCTGCCCGTTTGGCCCGGTCGGCCAGCTGGTCGCCGCCCGTCTTCGAGATGCGGGAGCGAGCGTGCTCGTGCTGGATACCGACGTAAAGCAGGCCGAAAAAGCATCCGGACTGGGATACATGGTCATCCTGGGCGATCTGAGCTCGTTCGACGATGTACTCGAGCGTGCCAGACTGGATACCGCCAGTGCGCTGTTTGTGACGGGCTCCGATCCGAACGGCAATCTGGAGATCACGCTGGTGGCGCACACGCTCAATCCCGGGCTCCGGATCGTGGTGTCAGGTGAGAACGATCTGCGCAGGATGTTGCTCGAGAAGGCGGGCGCGACGACGGTCATCGACGAGAACGACATCGTGGCGCGTGCCATGGTCGGGCAGATCGATACGCTGTGGACGCAACGGACATGAAGCCGGGTGCTCGACAGGCGCAATCCGCCGCTGGCCTGCCGTCCGTACCGGCGCGGTCGCACATCTGCGGCACCGTCTGGCCTCTCGGCTTCGGGGGTAGCGAACGTTCGCCGTGACGCTTTCGCTCCCTCTATCGACAACGGCATGGTCTCCTCCGGCACCGGATTCGCGCGCGCATATGGGGATCTGAGGATTTGATGGCAATGGGGAATCCGGGCGACTATGGGACACGATTCATCAACGCATTCCACTGGCGGCTTTCGCATTCCGGTGTTGGAGTGGGTCCGCGATTATCAGAAAGAGTGGATCAAGCCGGATATCGTTGCCGGTGTGACCGCTGCGGCGGTCGTTCTTCCGAAGGCCATGGCATACGCGACTGTCGCAGGACTGCCCGTGCAGGTCGGGCTGTATACGGCCTTCCTTCCGATGGTGATATACGCGTTCCTGGGGTCGTCGCGGCCGCTCAGCGTGAGCACCAGCGCAACGATTGCCATCCTCGCCGCAACGGCGCTCGCCCGGGTGGTTCCGGATGGAGGGACGACAGACTTGCTGAGAGCCTCTGCAACGCTGACGTTACTCGTAGGCGCCATCCTCACGCTCGCCGCGCTCCTGCGGTTGGGATTCGTTGCCAACTTCATTTCCGATCCTGTGCTGACGGGATTCAAGGCCGGTGTCGCGGTCGTCATCGTGCTGGATCAGTTGCCGAAGCTGCTCGGCATTCACTATCTCAAGGGGGCGTTTATCCACAACGTGTTGGCCATCGTCACGGGTATTCCACACGCGTCAGGCGCGACGCTCGCTGTGGGGGCCATTACCGTGGGCATTCTGGTGGGAATCGAGCATTTCTTTCCGCGGGCACCCGCTCCGCTGATCGCGGTGGGCTGCGGGATCGGCGCCGTGAGCCTGCTCGGCCTGCAGTCTCACGGGGTCGACATTGTCGGCCATGTGCCGACGGGCTTCCCTTCCGTCACCATGCCGGACCTTTCGCTTGTCGCGTCGCTTGGGCCAGTTGCCGCGGGCATTGCACTGATGAGCTTTACCGAGACTATCGCGTCCGGGCGGGCGTTCGCTGAGAGCGGGGAACCTAAGCCACGGGCGAATCGGGAGTTGCTGGCGATCGGCCTTGCCAACGTGGGAGGCGCGCTGCTGGGCTCCATGCCGGCGGGCGGAGGAACGACCCAGACGGCCGTGAACCGTCTCTCGGGCGCCCGCAGCCAGCTTGCCGAACTGGTCACGGCTGCCGTCACGCTGGGCACGATGCTGCTGCTTGCGCCCTTCATCGGACTGATGCCGCAGGCCACACTGGCAGCGGTTGTTATCGTCTATTCGATCGGCCTGATCAAGCCCTCGGAATTTCGCGCGATTGTCGCTGTGCGACGCACAGAGTTCGTGTGGGCGCTGGTTGCAGCCTCCGGCGTCGTGCTCTTCGGCACCCTGCCGGGCATCCTCGTCGCCATTGTCGTGTCGCTCCTGGCGCTTGCTCACCAGACGTCCAATCCACCGGTCCATGTGCTGCGCCGCAAGCTTGGCACGAACGTGTTCCGCCCTGTGTCCGCGGAGCACCCCGACGACGAGGCTTTTCCCGACCTCCTGTTGTTGAGGCCGGAAGGCCCCATTTTTTTTGCCAATGCCGAGCGCGTCGGCGAGAAGATTCGCACGCTGATCGAGCAAACCCATCCCCAGATCGTCGTGCTCCATCTGCGCGCCGTCATCGATCTCGAGTACACGGCGCTCAAAATGCTGACGGAAGCGGAAAAAGAGCTGCGCGACCGGGGCATAACGCTCTGGCTCGTGGGTCTCAACCCGGGCGTACTGACGATGGTGCAGCATTCACCGCTCGGCGCGACGCTTGGGCGCGAGCGGATGTTCTTCAATCTCGATCGGGCGGTCGCGGCATGGCAGACGCAGCAACCAACAGGGGCCGTGCGGGAAGCGCCGCAGTGAGTTCACCGACTGCCTGCGCACACGCCTACGCAGCGCGAAAAAGGCAGTCGTGATTTCGCCCGACCCAGTAGAGCGACCGCCGGTTCAACAGGCAGCGGACGAACCCATCGCAGTCGTTGCGCAACGATCTCCTGGCAAGACGACACCTTTGATATGCGTCAAACCAATCTCGCGCCGCAGGGATAGTTTGAACACAAGGCCAACCGGCAGTCTGCCATGACAAACGTCGACCGAAGCAAATCGGCCCCCGTGTGAAACGTGGCGCCGTGATCGACGCATGTCACGGCCAACAATCATTCAACGTCGAGGATTGGATTATGAGCGAGAGCAGTTACCCCGCAACTCGCCTTGCTCAATCGGCACGGCGCGGCCTCGTGGCCACGCTTGCGGTGTCGTTGGCGCTCGCTTTGGCGAGCTGCGCGACGCCCGTCATGCAGGCTTCCATCGACGTGCCTGGCCGATTCGCCGCGGCGCCAGCATCCGCCGCTGAGCCGGAGGCTGCCTGGTGGGACAGCTACGGTGACCCGGTGCTGTCCGACCTCGTTCGCCGGGCGGCTCGCGAGAATCGCGACGTCAAGGTTGCACTGGAGCGCGTGCGTGCGGCGCGAGCCGGCCAGACGATCAGCCGCTCATGGCTGTTTCCCAGCGTCGGAATTTATGGTGCAGCCTTCGATCACACGACCGGTTTCGATTCGTTAACCAAGCAGATCAATCCGGAGGCCGCGGACACGAGGGGTTGGCAAGGCGCCGTCGATGTCTCGTGGGAGATCGACATCGCCGGTCGACTGCGCGCGGGCGCCGCGGCGGCCGCCGCCGACACGCGCGCAGCAGAGGATCTGGCCAGGGGCGTGCGTCTCCTGGTGGTGTCGGACGTCGCCACGAACTACTTCACGCTCGTCGGCGCGCTGCGGCAGCTCGACACCGTGCGCGCGATCTCGACCGCGCAGGATGAGACGCTGCGCCTCGTGACGGCTCGCCAACGTGTAGGCCTCGCCACACCGTTCGACGTCGAGCGCGCGCAAACCGAAGCGTCGAAAGCACGCGCCGCGATACCGCCGCTCGAAACGCTTGCCGCCGTGTCGCGTCATCGCATCGCCGTGCTCATCGGCGATCAGGCGTTCAACGCGTCGATGATCGCGCCGTCGCGCGCCGATGTGACCGTTCCGACCGCGCGCGCAGGACAACCGGCTGCGCTCTTGCAGCGCCGGCCGGATCTGCTCGCCGCGCAGGCGCAACTCGACGCCGCCAATGCGCGCCGACAACAGGCGATGGCCGAATGGTTTCCACGCCTTTTGCTCGGGGCCGTGTTCGGCCGCGAGGGGCTCGATGTCAACGGCATGGCGCTCGGCGCGGCGCGCTTCACCAACGTAGCCGCATTGCTCGCGATGCCGATCTTCAACGCGGGACGGACGCAGGCCATCAACGACATCGCCGAGAGCGGGCAGAAGGAAGCGGTGCTCCGCTACGAGGACGCGATCGTGCGCGCGCTCGAGGACGTCGAGAACTCGCTCGTCGCACTCGACGACGAGCGGCAACGCGCGCAATTGATGCAGAGCGCGGCCACCTCGGCCGAGGCCGCGCTCGGACGCGCCCAATCCCTCTACGACCGCGGTCAGATCGATCTGTTGCCGCTGCTCGACGCGCAGCGCGTGCGCTTGTCGGTGCGAGTCGGTGCCAACGACGCCAACACCCAGCTGCTGCTCGACAGCGTTCAACTGTACAAGGCCCTCGGTGGAGGGTGGGAGGTGTTCGAGCCTTCCGCGGCACCGGCCGCCGCCGATGCAGCGCATTCCCCGAATTCATGAACCGTCGACCGATACGAGGAACTGTCGTGAAAACTGCTCTTTCCCGCGCGCTTCCAGCCATATGGATCGCCGCGATGGTCTCCGGCTGCTCGCACAAGCCGCCACCCGAAGCGTTGCGGGCTGTTCGCACCGCGGAAATCCGCTACGACAAGGCCCAGGAAACCGATCGCTACTTCGGCTCCGTGCAGTCGCGCTACGAAGTCGACCAGGCTTTCCGCGTCGGCGGCAAGGTGGTGAGCCGCAAGGTGGACGTGGGCCAGAAAGTGCATCAAGGCGACGTCCTCGCCGTCCTCGACGGCACAGATTACAAGCTTGCCGTGCAGGCCGCGCAGGAGCAGCTCGCGGCCGCCCAGGCGCAGGCCCGGCAAGCCGAGTCGGATCGAAAGCGGCTCGAAGCGTTGAAGGTCGACGGCTCGGTCAGTCCCTCCGACGACGAGAAGGCGCAGAGCAACGCGCAAACGACACGTTCCGTCGCGGAAGCCGACGCGCGCAGCCTCGACCTCGCCCGCAATCGTCTCGAGTACACCACGCTGCGCGCGTCGCAGGACGGGGTCGTCACCAGCGTGAAGTTCGAGGCCGGCCAGGTCGTGGCCGAAGGGCAGCCGATCGTCTCGATCGCGAAGGAGGGCGATCCCGAAATCGTCGTCAACGTGCCGGAAGATCAGCTGCAGTCATTCAAGACGTCACGGTACAAGGCGTGGCTTGCCAGCGCATCCGCCGAAACGTTCGACGTCGTGTTGCGGGAACTGTCGCCCCAGGCGGCGGCGCAAACACGAACCTTCCGCGCGCGCCTCAAGCCCGCGACGCCCCGATCGCTGCCGCTCGGCGCAACCGCGACGCTCGTGGTCGAGCGCCCGGCGGAGCAAAACGACGCGGCCGCTATCCCCGCTGCTGCGATCACCCAGAACAAAGGCCGGCCCGCGGTCTGGGTGGTTCGTCGGGAAGGGACCGAGGCGATCGGAAAGGTCGACGTTATGCCCGTCGCGGTGCGCGGTTATCGCAACGACGACGTGCTTGTCTCTGGGCTGCCGGCCGGTGAGCTGGTCGTCACCGCGGGCGTGCAAAAGATGGCGCCGGGCTTGAAGGTCGCACTTCCCGGCGTCGCGAGCAACCTCGAACCGAAGAAGGCCTCCGATGAAGTCGTTCAACCTCACTGAATGGGCGCTGAACAACCGCGCCATCGTGTTGTTCCTGATCCTTGCGATCGTGATCGGGGGCGTGCTCGGCTTCAACAAGCTCGGCCAGTTCGAAGACCCGAACTTCTCCGTGCCGTCGATGACGGCCTTCGTGATCTGGCCCGGCGCGACCGCCCAGCAGTTGCAGGACGAAGTGCTCAACCGGATGGAGAAGAAGTTCGAGCAGCTCGATCACTTCGACAAGGTGAAGACCTACGCCCGGCAGGGCTACGCCGGCATGCTGATCTCGGTCAAGGGCGGTACTTCTCACCCGGACCAGCGCGAGGCCTGGTACCAGGCGCGCAAGAAGTTCAGCGACATCAAGCTCGATCTGCCCGACGGCGTCATCGGCCCGATCTTCAACGACGAGTTCGGCGACGTGACCGGCCTGCTCTATGCGGTCAAAGGCGACGGCATCAGTCAGTGGGAGCTTTCCGACATCGCCGAGGACATCAAGCGGCGCCTGCTCAAGGTGCCGACGGTCAAGAAGGTCGACATCTACGGCAAGCAGGCCAAGAAGGTCTACGTCGAGTTCTCCAACGAGCGCCTGGCCGCGCTCGGCATCACGCCCCTCCAGATTGCGGAAAGCCTGCGGAACCAGAACGCCGTGGAGGCGAGCGGGCAGATCGATACCAATACCGACCGCCTGATGGTGCGGGTGAGCGGTCAGTTCACCAACCCGGACGACATCCGCAACGTTCCGATCGCCGCCGGCGGGCGCGTCATCAAGCTCGGCGACTTCACCACCATCACGCGCGGCTACGAGGATCCGCCGCAGTACACGATCCGCCACAACGGGCAGCAGGTGCTCATGCTCGGCATCGTGATGGCCGACGACGGCAACATCGTCGAACTCGGCAAGACGCTCGAAGGCACGGTCGCCAAGGTCCAGTCGGAGCTGCCGTACGGCGTCGAGCTCGAGCGCGTGGCCGACCAGCCGACCGTGGTCGCCGAATCGGTCTGGGAGTTCGAGCGCTCACTGCTGGAAGCGCTCGCGATCGTGCTGGTCGTGTGCCTGCTCAGCCTCGGCTGGCGCACCGGCATCGTGGTCGGCCTCTCGGTGCCCATCGTGCTCGGCGTCGTCGCGCTGGTGATGCTCGGCATGGGCTGGAACCTGGAGCGCGTGTCGCTCGGCTCGCTGATCATCGCCCTCGGCCTGCTGGTCGACGACGGGATCATCGCCGTCGAGATGATGGTGGTGAAGATGGAGGAAGGCTGGGAGCGCGAGAAGGCCGCCGCCTTCTCCTACGCGTCCACCGCGATGCCGCGGCTCACGGGCGCGCTCATCACCACCGCAGCTTTCATGCCGATCGGCTTTTCCAAGTCGACGACGGGCGAGTACGCGGGCGGCATCTTCTGGATCGTCGGCACGGCCGTGGTGTTCTCGTGGTTCGTGTCCGGGGTCATCACGCCGTATCTCGCGGTGAAGATGCTGCCCGACTTCAAAAAGCACGAGCACGGCGGTGACCCCTACCGGACGCCGTTCTACAACAAGCTGCGCGGGATCATCGACCTCGCCATCGCCCGGCGGTGGTGGGTCATCGGCGCGACAGTCGCAGCATTCGCTTTGGCCATCGTAGGCAGCGGGCTCGTGCCGCAGCAGTTCTTCCCGAACAGCGACCGGCCCGAATTGATTGTCGAGCTACGACTGAAGGAAGGCGCTTCGTTCGCTGCAACAACCGAGCAAGTCAAAAAGATGGAGGCGGTGCTCGCGAAGGAGGAGGACGTCAAGTTCTACACGGCGTACACCGGTGCCGGCCAGCCACGCTTCTATCTGGCGCTCGACCCCGAGCTGCCGAACCCTGGCTACGCCGTCTTCGTCGTGATGACGAAGGGCCTGGATGCGCGCGAACGCGTGCGCTCGCGCCTGATGGCGAGCGCCAACGACCAGTTCCCCGGGGTGTGGGTCCGCGTCACGCGCCTCGAGCTCGGTCCGCCGGTCGGCTTCCCTGTCCAGTTCCGGGTCGTCGGCCCGGACACGCAGAAGGTTCGCGAGATCGCACGCGAGGTCGAGGCGGTGGTGGCGTCGAGCCCGAAGGTACGCGATGTGCAGCTCGACTGGAACGACCCAGTGCGCACGCTGCGAGTCGATCTCGACCAGGACAAGGCGCGTGCACTCGGCCTCGCGCCAGCGGATGTCGCGTTCGTGACCCAGATCTTCATGAATGGCGCGACGCTGTCGCAGCTGCGCGAGCGCGAAGACCTGGTCGACATCGTCGCGCGGGCCGTGCCTTCCGAACGCCTCAATCTCGACACGCTGAAGGACATCAATCTCTACACACGCGACGGAACAGTCGTGCCCCTGTCGCAGGTCGCGCGCGTGCGCAACGTGCTCGAAGAGCCGGTGCTGTGGCGGCGCAACCGCGACATGGCCATCACGGTGCGCGCCGACGTCAAGGACGGCGAACAGGGCGTCTCGGCCACGCAGTCGATCGTGCCGCAGTTGAAGGACATCGAGGCGAAGCTGCCGTCGGGCTATCGCCTCGACGTCGGCGGCGCCGTCGAGGAAAGCGACAAGGCGAACAAGGCGCTGGCGGCGGTGTTTCCGGTGATGCTGATCACCATCCTGACCATCCTGATGCTGCAGCTGCAGAGCTTCTCCAAGATGTTCATGGTGCTCCTGACCGCACCGCTCGGACTGATCGGGGTCGTGGCCGCGCTGCTGATCTTCCAGGCGCCCCTCGGCTTCGTGGCGATCCTCGGCATCACCGCTTTGTCGGGCATGATCATGCGCAACGCGGTGATCCTCGTCGATCAAGTGCGGGAAGAGATGGAGCAGGGCCTCGATCCCTGGAATGCCGTGCTGGAAGCCGCGGTCCATCGGACACGGCCAGTGATGCTGACCGCCGCGGCCACGGTGCTTGCGATGATCCCGCTGGCGCGAAGCGTGTTCTGGGGGCCGATGGCGATCGCCATCATGGGAGGCCTCACGGTGGCAACCGTGCTGACGATCTTTTTCGTGCCGGCGCTTTATGCGGCGTGGTTCAGGGTCAAGCGCCAGTAGAGCCCTGGAGCCGTCGTCGCGGTGCCGCCGGCTGCCGCGGCACCGGCATCGGCCGCGGCCGAATGAAGCACGACTGAAATGAGGCAAACTAATCGATCGGAACGACGATGCGCCTGCCGCTCAACGTGTTGAGATCGTCGTCCGCGACCATTGGAGAGAATCCACGGTCAATACGATGAAGGCGGCTGTCGTCCGCGAGTTGGGCAAGCCGCTCGTAATTCGGGAACTAGCCGTTTCCCAATCGACCGGATCGGTCTTTGCTGTTCCCCGGTGGCATCCAAGGCCCGCGCGTTGAGAGTGATCTTGTCGCGAGCGGTTCTTCCGAGCTCAACCTGACGCTGCCTGCATTTGCTTCTGCAGCCTCGCATGCCCGCGCTCCAGCAAAGAATTGGCTGGCACTGCAATGGACGCCAATTCGCCGCGCACCAGGGTTTGGGCCTCCGATCGCTTGACCCCGAGGCCGCGGAGAATCGCTGCAACTGCCTGCTCGGGCTGCGCACACTTTTCCCCTTCGTCGGTAAAACGCTGAATCGTCGTCAATACGGTTCCGGCGATCAGGTCGAGCGCCACTTCGACTGTGACGTCCCGGAATCGTCCTTCGGCCAAACCTTGCTCGATATGGACCGGTAGATACACGTAGATCAGGCTGCTTGGCCCGGCGACATGCAAGCCGGCTGCACAAATGAAGCGCGCGAGGAGCGGGTAGGTGCGCGCCGCGTGCAGAAACATCCGCACGCCACACGCGATCCGCCGTGCCGGATCGTCGTACGAACCCACTTCCGTCTCGATGAGGCGAAGCAGTTCGTCATTGAGTTCCTGCGTCACTGCTGTAAGCAGTTCTTCATTGGTACGGAAGTAGTTGTAGAAGGTGCCCTGTGAGACGCCCGCCGCCGCGATGACTTCCTGAATCACGCTCGCTCCAACTCCCTTATCCGCCAAAACCAGCATCGCGCTCTCAATCAATCTCGCGCGCATCCGTTCCCGGCGTTCTCCTGCCACCCGGGTCCGATGATCAATGGTCGTGGTTTCGCTCATGTCGCGATTATACGGTGCGGGGGCGGCTATCCGGGCACGTCCCCAGGTAGAAACGAGAGTATTGTCATAATGACAAATATCTCATTACAATGGGTTCTACCTTGCTTAACCCGGAGCAATCGACGTCATGGACACCCTTTCTCCCATTCGTGCGATGAGCCAGCGCACCGTTCAAGTCGGCGCGCGGCAAATCTATCTGACGGAAGCCGGCGACGGCCCCGTAGCGCTGATGCTTCACGGCGGCGGCCCGGGTGCATCCGGCGTCTCCAACTACTCGAAGAATATCGATGCGTTGGCCTGCCAATACCGCGTCCTGGTGCCCGACATGCCGGGCTACGGGAAGTCCTCCAAGGGCTTGGACCGCGGCGATCCATTCGGAGATCTGGCCACTAGCATGCTCGGGATGCTGGATGCGCTCGGTATCGGTCGAGCCCACGTGATCGGCAATTCGCTCGGAGGCGCGTGCGCGCTGCGCATGGCGCTGGAGCGGCCCACGGCCATTGGCCGCCTGGTGCTGATGGGACCGGGTGGCGTGGACTCGACGCGCCAATTGCCTACCCCGGGCCTGAAGCGGCTACTGAATTACTACAAGGGCGAAGGTCCCACCCTGGAAAAGCTCACCACGTTTATCCGCGGCGACCTGACCTATGACGGCAGTCAGGTTCCCGAAGCGATGATCCGCGAGCGCTTCAAGGCCAGCATCGACCCGGAGGTCATGGCCAGTCCCCCGTTGCTGGGACCCAAAGGTATCCCGCAGTTCAGGAAGATCGACTTCACGCGCGATCCGCGCCTGGAGTCGGTGCAAAACCCCACGCTGGTGCTGTGGGGTACGGAGGACAAGGTCAACCGTCCCAGCGGTGCGCAGTCGCTGCAACGGCGCATGCCGAACTGTGACGTGTACCTGTTCAGCAAAACCGGCCATTGGGTGCAGTGGGAGCGGGCCGACGAATTCAATGCCGCGGTCCTCGCGTTCCTCGAACAGGACGACGTTGCGGCACGATCCCCCCACACGCGATAACCAGGAACTCGCTGCCATGCCAACCATTGCAAGTTCGGCGCCCACGACGAAGAGTCTGTTCGGTCGCGTTCGTATGGGCTATCTGCTGGCCGAATCCACCCGGCTGGACGAATGGGCGACATTCGCCGCCGAGGGTCTCGGCCTGCATGTCGATCGTCCCACCTCGCGCGTGGTCGCATGCCGTATCGATGCGCATCAACGCCGGCTGATCATTCGCGAAGGTAACGCTGAAGATGTCATCGCAATCGGCTGGCAACTGGACGACGAGGCTGCGCTCGAACTCGCTATCGCGCGGTTGTCCGCGCGCGGCATCGGCGTCCAGGAGGGCAGTGCGGAAGAGGCGATTTTGCGTGGCGTGGACAGATTCTGGTTCTTCGCCGGTCCCAAGAAGCTGCGCACCGAACTCTTTACGCACGCGGTGCTCAGCGATCTACCGTTGCGAATGAAAGCGAGCGGTTTCGTAACCGGTGACGCAGGTATGGGGCACGTCGCCGTGACGACACGCCAGCCGGAAGTCATGCAGGCGTTCTGGAAAGCGGTGTTCGATGCACGGCTCTCCGACCAGATCGAGGACAAAATCGACGGTCTGAATCTCGACTTCGCGTTCCTTCGCTTCAACGAGCGTCACCATTCGTTTGCTATCGCATCGACACGTGGCATTCGCGTGAATCCGTTGCGCACCCAGATCCACCACTTGAATCTTCAGTGCGCATCGCTGGACGACGTGACCCAGGCCTATCTGCGGTGTCGCACGGCGGGTTATTCAATCGCCAACGCCATCGGTCAGCACCCTAACGATCGTGAGCTTTCCTTTTACGTCGAAACGCCGTCCGGGTTCGAAATCGAACTGGGCTGGAATCCGATCGTGGTCGATGAGCACACGTGGCACCCAGCCACCTACCAGAGCATCAGCCTGTGGGGACACCGTCCCGAAAATTTGAGTCTGCGAGCCAGATTGGGGCGCTTTCGCCGCGGTCTTGCCTCGCTGATGCGCCCCGAATTCACTGTACAAGGAGAGCAGTCATGAACGTAGCGCATCAGGACGATGTCTGCGACGTCGCGATCGTGGGGCTGGGCCCCACTGGCCTCGTGCTGGCGCACATGCTCGGGCAAGCCGGGCATCGCGTCGTCGTGCTGGAGCGCGAGCCGGTCTTTTACGGTAATGCCCGCGCCGTGTATACGGACGACGAATGCATGCGCATATTCCAGCATCTCGCAGTGGCCGACGAACTGCAGGCGCGAATGATGATGGAGGCGCCTGTACAGCTTGTGCGTCCGGACGGCAGCCCGATTACACAGTACATGCCGCGCAAGCGCCCGTTTGGATGGCCGATCATCAACTTCTTCTATCAGCCGTATCTCGAAACGACGCTGACCGAGGCCCTGTCGCGTTATCCGAACGTCGACGTGCGCCGTGGTCGCGAAGTCGTTGACTTCTGCCAGGACGCCGACGGCGTGAGCATCGTGCATCAGGCCACGCGGGAAGTGCGGTTCAGCGACAGCACCGATGCGCGCGCGCACGTACACGGCGATCCCGGCGCGCGATCCCTGCGGGCACGCTATATGGTGGGTGCGGACGGCGGTCGCAGCATCGTGCGTACGAAGCTGGGCATCGAAATGACTGGCAAGAGCTTTCCGGAGCCGTGGCTCGTGGTGGACCTCGAGCGAAAACCCGGGACGGACGCGTTGCATCATCTGCCGTACTTCAACTTCGTGGTCGATCCGAAGCTGCCGGTCGTGAGCTGTGTCCAGCCCGACATGTTCCACCGGTTCGAATTCATGCTGATGCCGGGAGAAACGAAAGAGAACATGGAGCGGCCCGAAACAGTGCGTAGGTACCTCTCCAGGTTCGTCGATCCGGACCAGTTCGTCGTCAAGCGGAAGCTCGTCTACACGTTCAACGCGCTGATTGCGGGTAAATGGCGAGTCGGCCGCATTCTGCTGGCCGGCGATGCCGCGCACATGACGCCGCAATTCATGGGCCAAGGTGCCAGCTCAGGCGTTCGCGACGCGTACAACCTCGGCTGGAAACTCGATCTGGTGCTGTGCGGCCTCGCTGCCGACGCGTTGCTCGACAGTTATCAGGCCGAGCGTCATGCCCATGCAAAAGCAATGATCGACGTCTCCGTCTTGCTCAAGAACGTCGTGTCGGCGAGAAATCCGTTCGCGACGCTCCTGCGCGATATTTCCCTCGGCGTGATTCGGACGGTTCCGCCGCTTAGGGGCTGGTTTCAGGAGGGCGGTTTCAAACCGACACCCGTCTACAGGAAGAACGCCTATCTCGGCCTGCCACGCCGTCGCCGCAACGGACCGGAGGGCGCGTTGGCTCCGCAACCCGAGGTGCGCCTTTTCGATGGCTCCAGGCGGCGGATGGACGACCTGCTTGGCCACGGATTTTCTCTGATCGGACTGAATGTCGATCCTTCCCGACATCTCGACAAAGCGTCGGCGGAGACGTTGAAGGCATTGTCGATGCAAAGCGTCACGTTGTACCCATACGGCGGACGCCCGCAGGGGCTCAACGGTGTCGAACGCAACAACCGGAACGGCGCTACAGAGGTCGAGGACATCAATGGCGACATGATTGCCTGGTTCAGGAAATCGGGCTTTAGCAAGCAGGCCGTTGCGATCCTGAGGCCAGACCGTTTCACCTTCGCTGTGGTCCCGGTGACCGAACTCAGTCGTGCTGTTATGCGACTGCGTGACCAGCTAGGTGTGCAACAAGGTGTGCCGGCGGAACTCGCACGCGCATCGAAGAGTGCACCGTCCGTCGCCAAAGCGGCCTGATTTTCGATTTCCAATTCATCTGCCATGTCTCAATCACTCGATCACACCGTCATTCAAGCGGCGGCCGTTGCGTTGCGCAATGCGCGCGCAACACGCACACCTGTCGATCCAATCTCCACGCGGTTCGGCATTTCCGGTTTGGAGGCGGCCTACGCCGTCGCCGAGACGAATACGGCGGCGCGAATCGCCGCCGGCGGGCGCATCGTCGGCAAGAAGATCGGCCTGACGTCGATCGCGGTGCAGCAGCAACTGGGTGTCGACCAGCCGGACTTTGGCGTGCTTTTCGACGACATGGAATATCTCGACGGGGACGAAATTCCGATGAGCCGCCTTCTGCAACCGAAGATCGAAGCGGAAATGGCCTTGGTCGTCGGGCGTGATCTGGGCGACGAAGTGCCGAGCTACGGCCGGGTTCTGTCGTCGTTGGCCTACGCGCTTCCGGCGCTAGAGATCGTGGACAGCGCGATTGCGGACTGGCGGATCACGCTTGAGGATACCGTCGCCGACAACGCATCCTGCGGTCTGTACGTTCTCGGCCACCAGCCGATCGCGATCGGCCAGCTTTCGCTTGGCGAACTGGGCATGTCGATGAGCCGGCAGGGCAAGACCGTATCCACCGGGAGCGGCGCCGCGTGCCTGAGCCATCCGCTGCGCGCGGTCTACTGGCTGGCGTGCGCGATGGCACGCTGCGGGCAAATGCTGCGGGCGGGCGACATAGTCCTGTCCGGGGCACTGGGTCCGATGGTTCCAGTCGCCCAGGGCGACGCGATTCACGCGCAGATCGGCGCACTCGGCAGCGTCAGCTGCCGCATGATATGAGGACAGGATTGGTGAACAGGAAACTGAAAGTAGCCATCGTCGGTAGCGGCAACATCGGCACCGATCTGATGATCAAGATTTTGCGCAGCGGCGAGCACATCGAGATGGGTGCGATGGCGGGTATCGACGCGGCGTCTGAGGGGCTGCGGCGCGCCGAGCGTTTCGGTGTCGCCACGACGCACGAAGGTGTCGAAGGGCTCAGCCGGATGCCCGTGTTCGCGGACATCGATATCGTATTCGACGCCACGTCCGCGTCGGCGCACACGCGCAACGACGCCTTCTTGCGCGCGATCAAGCCGGGCATCCGCTTCGTGGATCTCACGCCGGCGGCGATCGGGCCATATTGCATACCGGTAGTGAACGGGGAGCGCCACCTCGACGCGCCAAACGTCAACATGGTGACCTGCGGGGGGCAGGCCACGATCCCGATGGTCGCCGCCGTGTCGCGAGTGGCGACGGTCCATTACGGCGAAATCGTCGCGTCCATATCGAGCAGGAGTGCCGGACCGGGCACGCGCGCCAACATCGACGAATTCACCGAGACCACGTCGCGGGCGATCGAGGCGGTTGGCGGCGCAGTCAAGGGTAAGGCCATCATCGTGCTAAACCCCGCCGAGCCACCGCTCCTCATGCGCGATACGGTGTACACGCTCAGTGAAATCGCCGACGAAAACCGCATCGAGGAATCCGTGGTCCGCATGGCAGAGGCCGTTCAGTCGTACGTGCCCGGCTACCGCCTGAAGCAGCGCGTGCAGTTCGAGCGCATCGACGCGGACCGGGCGATCCGGATTCCGGGCGTCGGCGAGCGCATGGCTGGCCTCAAGACCTCGATCTTTCTCGAAGTCGAAGGCGCGGCCCATTATCTGCCCGCGTACGCAGGCAACCTCGACATCATGACGAGTGCAGCGAGGATCACGGCGGAAAAGATCGCCGCCCGCCTGCTGACCGATCAAAAGTGAGTTCTGGTCCATGGACAAGAAGATCTACATCTCCGATGTGACGCTGCGCGACGGCAGTCACGCGATCCGCCACCAGTACAGCGTGGCGCAAGCGAAGCAGATTGCCATCGCCCTCGACGAAGCCAGGGTCGATTCGATCGAAGTCGCCCACGGCGACGGCCTGCAGGGCGGCAGCTTCAATTATGGTTTCGGCGCGCACACGGACGTCGAGTGGATCGCGGCGGTCGCGGACGTGGTGAGGTACGCGAAGATCGCCACGCTGCTGCTGCCCGGCATCGGCACTGTGCACGACCTGAGGGCCGCTTACGACGCCGGCGCGCGGATCGTGCGTGTCGCCACGCATTGTACGGAAGCGGACATTTCCCGCCAGCACATCGAATATGCGCGCGAGCTCGGCATGGAGGCCGTAGGCTTCCTGATGATGAGCCACCTGCAGACGCCCCAGGCGCTGGCGGCGCAGGCCAGGCTCATGGAGAGCTACGGCGCGACGTGCTGCTACGTGGTTGATTCGGGCGGCGCAATGAACATGAGCGACATACGCGATCGCATGCGAGCCTTCAAGGACACGCTCAAGCCCGAAACCGCAACGGGCATCCACGCGCACCACAACCTGAGCCTCGGCGTTGCGAACTCGATTGTCGCGGTCGAAGAAGGCTGTGACCGTGTCGATGCGAGTCTGGCCGGGATGGGCGCCGGCGCGGGGAATGCGCCGCTCGAAGTATTCGTCGCGGCAGCGGGCCGGCTCGGCTGGGATCACGGCACCGATCTCTACCGGCTGATGGATGCGGCCGACGATATTGTGCGTCCGCTTCAGGACCGCCCGGTGCGCGTCGACCGCGAAACGCTCGCCCTCGGCTATGCAGGTGTGTATTCGAGTTTTCTGCGTCATGCCGAGCGGGCCGCCGCGAAATATGGCCTCAATACAGTGGACATTCTCGTCGAACTGGGGCGTCGCAGAATGGTTGGCGGTCAGGAAGACATGATCGTCGATGTCGCTCTGGACCTGTTGAAGGCGAGCGAGTCAGTGCCCGCTGTTTAGAGCCTTGCGAAATCGGCATCGGATCGTTTCACATTCGCCGTTCGGCCGCAGCACCGGCGGACGGCGTCGTGTTGCCTGGAGTGCCCAAGCCGGAAGTGGATCCTGGCCCACTTCTAAACGGCATTCCATAGGCCTCGCGAAGCGACGCTCCTCATTTGCAAAACATAAGATATCGGAGACGACATGAAACAGACCGGTGTGGCTATTCTTTTGTCACTCTCGGCGATTTCGGCAGCAAATGCTCAATCGGCGGGTCAGTGGACCATCAACGCGGGGTGGATGCACCTCTCGCCACAAGACTCGAGTCAACCTATGACTGTCAATGCGCTCGGCCGCTCGGCCACGGTTCCCGGGAGTGGTACCTCGGTGTCCGACGCCGATACCTTCTCACTCACGGCGACATACTTCGTGACGGACCATGTCGCGATCGAGACGATTCTGGGCGTGCCGCCGAAATTGAGCCTGAGCGGAACGGGTTCGCTTTCCGGGCTCGGAGAAATGGGTAGTGCGCGCGTCTGGAGTCCGGCGATCCTGGCGCAATATCATTTTGGTGCGCCTAATGCACGATTGCGTCCGTACCTGGGCGCGGGCCTATCTTATGTCTGGTTCAAAAACATCGAGTTGAACAGTCCGGTCGCCACGGGGCAATTCCTCTATTCCCCGACACTCGGCACGCATCTGGAAGGGCCGACGTCAGCATCGCTCAGCAAATCGCTTGCGCCAGTCATTAACGCGGGATTGACGTACAACATCGACTCGCACTGGTCGGTCGGCGTTTCGGCTTCGTACGTCTGGCTGTCGACCAAAGCCACGCTCACGACCCGGTCGTCCCTCGGTACGGTTTCCAGTTCGACCAAGGTAAAGATCAATCCGATTGTCACCTTCGTTTCGGTTGGCTACCGGTTCTGACGATCTCGATACCGTTGATGCCGCTGTCCAGCTCTGTCGCAGTTGTCAATGCGGGGGAGGCCGGTATGCCCGCGACACAAGACGAACAGTGACGTGCACATGTGCGATACGTGATATTGCATGTGGCCTTTAACGCCCCGCTCACGTGGGGACAGACGATGCTATGAAACTATGGAGAATGCGATGCACGACGAGGTGAACCAGCCCACGCTGTCTTCATATACATACCCGCTGTTGATCAAGCGACTGTTGCAAACACCTCTGATTCACGCACCGGATCAGGAGATCGTCTATCAGGGAGGGCTGCGCTTGACCTACGCGCAACTGGAGAAACGTATCGCACAGTTGGCTAACGGACTGCAAAGGCTCGGCGTACAGCATGGCATGACCGTCGCCGTGATGGATTGGGACAGTCATCGCTATCTCGAATGCTATTTCGCGGTTCCGATGATGGGTGCTGTCCTGCAGACCGTGAATGTACGGCTCTCGCCGGCCGAGATCGCGTACACGATCAATCACGCGGGTGCCGACGTGCTGCTCGTTCATACCGATTTTCTGCCGATCATCGAGTCGCTTCATGACAAACTGGAAACGGTGCGCACCTTCGTGCTTATCGACGACGAAGGTATCGGAGCGGCGACAGGAGCGACAGTGTTCGCGCACGAGTACGAGGCACTTCTCGCAGCGAGCCCGCAATACTACGATTTTCCCGACTTTGACGAAAATACGCGCGCCACGACGTTTTACACGACAGGCACGACGGGACTGCCCAAGGGCGTCTATTTTTCGCATCGGCAACTCGTGCTACATAGCGTCAGCGTGATGGCGGCGCTCGCGAGTCCCGAGTCCGGCCAACGCTTTCATCGCGGCGACGTCTACATGCCGCTCACACCGATGTTTCACGTCCACGCATGGGGCATGCCGTACATCGCGACATTGATGGGCGTGAAGCAGGTTTACCCGGGACGGTACGTGCCCGAGCACATAGTGAAGCTCATGCACGCCGAAGGCGTGACGTTCTCGCATTGCGTCGGCACGATTCTGCACATGCTGCTGAGTTGCCCTGAAGCGCGATTGACCGATTTCAGCAGGTGGAAGGTCGTCATCGGCGGTGGGCCACTTTCGCACGGCCTTGCGCGCTCGGCGCTGGCGCGCGGCATTGACGTGTTTACAGGGTATGGAATGTCTGAAAGTTGCCCGGTTCTCACGCTTGCGCAGTTGAAGCCGCACAGTAAGCCGCTCAGCACGGACGAAGCAATCGGTTTGCGTTGCAAAACCGGACTACCGGTGCCGCTCGTCGAGTTGCGCATAGTCGACGAAAACATGCAGGATGTACCGCGCGACGACAATGCGAGCGGCGAAGTCGTCGTGCGCGCGCCGTGGCTCACACAAGGTTATCTAAACAATCCGGATGCGTCCGCGCGCTTGTGGGAGGGCGGTTACCTGCACACTCAGGATATCGCCCGCATCGACCCGGACGGCTTTCTGAAGATCACGGATCGAATCAAGGATGTAATCAAGTCGGGCGGCGAATGGATATCGTCGCTGGAAATCGAGAGTCTGATCTCCACGCATCCGGCGGTGGCGGAGGTCGCAGTCATCGGTATCAAGGACGACAAGTGGGGTGAGCGTCCTGCCGCCCTGGTCGTACTACGCAAGGACGGTACTGCGCCGGTGACGGAAGATGAGATCCGGCAGCACGTGCTGGCCTTTAGCGAGAACGGGCGGCTTTCCAGATACGCGGTGCCACAGGTCGTGAAGTTCGTCGATGCGCTGGAGAAAACCAGTGTGGGCAAGCTGGACAAGAAGAGGTTGCGGGAGAGCTTCGATAGCTAATGGCTGTTACGCGCGACTACACCTTGGGAGCGAACGATACTCCGAGGGGTTCATGTCGTACTGATTGTGTTGAAAAAGTCTTGTTTTGGATCAGGGCGTTGGAGTTGGCATGACGTTATCGAGTTGTGACGATCGGCGAAGCGGTGAACTAGGGCGAGGCAACGATCCTCATTTTTCGTCATGCAACTGCCTGGTTCATCTGCTTGCATCCTGACATGAACCGCTTGGCCATTCTTCGCAGGTTTTGCGCAGTCGCTGCCATCAGGAACTCATCATGAGCACCGCCTGGACCTCGCAGTCGCAAACGGTCCAGTTTCAGGATGCGTTTGAGATGGGCAAAGAGCATTTCCACCTTCTTTCGCTCACGGCAAGGTCGCTTGTATTCAGGCGTCTTCGCAATACGCCTCGTTTCCTCACGCGCAGCTTCATGGATGCTGCGGGCGATCTTGCGGAGAGGTGTATTCGGACAGCAGCGGTCCTTCATCGAACAGCTCTCGCAGTCGAGCTGGCTTGCCCGATAGATGATCGTGTCAGCCTTCGTAACGCGCGAGCGCGGATTCCTGAATTTGCGCCGATCACTGCGTAGTGCGTGCCCGGTAGGACAGCGATATTCATTGGCCAGTTCATCCCAGTGGAACTCGCTGCTGGACAACGTATTGTCCTTGCGCGTCGTCTTACCCCATAAAGGCAGCCCGCTTCGGCGCACGCTACCCATCTGTGGCCGGTCATGTGAGCACCGCCTCATAAAGTTTTACGTTTACGATCCTGAAGCAGATTTGCACGTGCAAAGATCGGTGTGCCCAAAACCTTCCGAATAATCGAGCACCGAAATGACGTCGGACTCACGCGAAAATCCGGACTTCGTCAGCAGACGGCGTTGGTCGTGGCAGCGCGTGCATGAATAACGCTTGGACACCATCGGGACCGTGCACCTAGCTCAATCCAAAACGTCGGACAAACCACGTTTTCATCAAATGGGTCAATGCGGCGTAGCTGAGCAGAATCAACGCCAGGGCGGGCCAATACGCCCACGGCAGCGGGGTAAATCCTAGAACGTCGCCTAGCGATGTGAAAGGCAACGCAATGCCCGCAGTGGCAATGACGAGGCTCGTCGCGATCAGTGCCGGACTCGCTCGACTCTCGAGAAACGGCACTTTTGCCGTGCGGATGATGTGGATGATCAGCGTCTGGGTAAGGAGAGACTCGACGAACCATCCGGTTTGGAACAGACCTGGTTTATGCCCTGCATGGAAAAAGTACAGCATCGTGAAGTACGTCACATAATCGAATATGGAACTGATCGGGCCTATCAGGAGCATGAACTTCACAATGTTTCCGAGGTCCCATCGACGCGGCATGCTGAGATATTCCGGGTCGACGTTATCTGTCGGTATGGCGGTTTGCGAAAAGTCGTAAAGCAGGTTGTTGGTGAGTACCTGAATCGGTGCCATTGGCAGGAATGGCAGAATGATGCTGGCGCCGAGCACGCTGAACATGTTGCCGAAATTCGAGCTCGCCCCCATCTTGATGTATTTGGTGATGTTGCCAAACACTTTCCTTCCTTCCAGCACGCCATCAGCCAGTACGGCAAGGCTTTTTTCAAGAAGGATGATGTCGGCGGAGTCCCTGGCTATGTCGACAGCGCTATCGACTGACACGCCGACGTCAGCGGCTTTGAGCGCGGGACCGTCGTTGATGCCATCGCCAAGAAATCCCACCACGTGTCCCTTCGTATGCAGGGCGTCGACGATAGTGGCCTTCTGCGAGGGCGATAGCTTCGCAAAGACGGATACCGCCTCCGCCACGTCCGCGAGTTCAGCAGGCGGGAGCGCGTCCAGTTCCTTGCCGAGCACGATCCGATCCACGGAGATTCCCACTTCATGACAGATCTTCCGGGTGACAATGTCATTGTCACCCGTGAGAATCTTCACCTGCACACCTTTTTCCTTTAATGCCGCGATGGCCGCCGCGGCTGTTTCTTTTGGCGGATCGAGGAATGCGATGAACCCAAGCAATGTCAGATCGGTTTCGTCGGCAAGTGAATAAGCCGTTTGATTCGGCGGCATCACCTTATAAGCGACGGCTACCACGCGAAAACCATCCGAGTTGAGGGCGTCGGTGATTTTCTTCGTCGTCGCGTAGTGGCTTTCGTCGAGCGTGTTTGTCGCTCCGTCGATGGCGTAGCGGGAGCAAACGGAGAAGATTTCCTCGACAGCGCCCTTGCAGATCATGATGTGCTCGCCGCCATCGCGTGCGAGTATGACGGACATGCGGCGGCGCTCGAAATCGAACGGCATTTCGTCGATCTTTACGTACTGTTCGTGTACCCTTAGCTGCTCGTGGAGCTCGACATGCTTCAGCACAGCAACGTCGAGGAGATTTTTAAGTCCTGACTGGTGGACGCTGTTGAGGTACGCATATTCGAGAACCTGGTCCGATTCATTGCCTTGAATGTCGAGATGACGCTTTAAGATGATGTGATCCTGCGTAAGCGTTCCTGTCTTGTCAGTGCATAGCACATCCAATGCCCCAAAATTCTGGATTGCGTTCAACCGCTTCACGATGACTTTTTTCCGCGACATGTCGATCGCCCCTTTGGCAAGATTGACTGTCACGATCATGGGGAGCATCTCGGGTGTGAGTCCCACGGCGACGGCGACAGCGAAAAGCAACGCGTCAAACCAGTTGCCTTTGGTCAGGCCGTTAATGACGAACACCAGAGGAACCATGATCAGAATGAATCGGATCATCATCCAGGTGAATCGCGTCACACCCCTGTCGAAGCTGGTCTCCACTCGCTGTGCGGCAATTACGTCGGCGATGCGGCCGAAAATTGTCGTCGCTCCCGTCAACACGACAACCCCGCAGCCCGCGCCACTTACGATTGCACTGCCCATAAAGCAGATGTTGGGTAACTCGAAATGAGAGTCGATGGGTGCCGCGTGAGCATGGGACGTTTTCTCGACCGGCATGGCTTCGCCCGTGAGCGCTGACTGATTGACGAACAGATCGCGTGCGGAAATCAGTCGTAAGTCAGTAGGAACCAGATCTCCAGCCGATAGATGAATCACATCGCCGGGAACGAGCTGTTCGATCGGGACATCGACGTGAGTCGCAGCGCCTTGCCTCGCGCGCCGGATGACGGTAGCGGTCGTTCGCACCATCCTGCGAAGCGCGTCTGCGGCCTTGTTGGAGCGGTGTTCCTGGACAAACCCCAGTGAAATGCTGAGGATGACCATAACCGCGATCATGATTGCTGCACGCGGGTCACCGAGCGTGTATGCCACTGTGGCGAGCGATATAAGTAGCAGATTCAGGGGATTGATCGTCCTGCTGCTCAGCTCACCGATGATGCTATGACGTGCCTCGTGAACGACCAGGTTTGGGCCATAGGTGCGCAAGCGGCGCAGTGCTTCATCAGCGTCGAGGCCGGAGGCCGTGCTGTGTAGCCGTCCCAGCGCTTCGTCAGGCGTAAGCTGCGAAAATTCGGTGAGTGTTTCCGCGCTCGCCGTGGAAGGCTGGACCACGGTACGGGACGAACGTCCTAACCGGCTCAAAAACGGAGCGATTGTGTGCAAGCCACGCTTGCCGCCTACAAACATCATGATCACGCTCGTTTCTGATCGGGCGACGTTCCGTCCCCGTCGGTCGGTGGCTCGATAATCAAGGGGCGGCAGGTACTGTCTGGCGCCATGCCGCAGCATCAGTGATAGTTCCTTACGCAATCAGGCGCCGACTGCATCGACCAACAGTTGATGCAGGTCAATCAGCTCGCTGAATCGCCTTCGCTGTCAAAGAAACGTCATATTGACGATCGAGACTGGACTGATTCGCTTACCGCGGGTAGTCACCATGGAAAAGACCGAGGCGATCAATGTGCTGGGAGAGCGCAGCTTGCTGCTGCCAGGCTGGATCCGGGCGGCGCTCGCTGCCAACGACCGCTTGAAGCTTTATCTGAGCGTGCTTCAGGCTGCATCGGCGCACGCCGATGATGCCAACACCGACGCGCTGGATCTGAGCGCGGAACTGGCGGCTGCACATGTCGATGTTCCCTGGCTTCGAGACATGCCGGGCGGTTCATCGCTCGTCAACGACGAACTGCTTGTGCCGGATCTGCGTCGTCTCATGCAACGACTTGGCGAAGATCTCGCTACGATGGCAAAGCCGCTGCGTGGATCGGATTATGACGTGCCGGCTCTGCGAGATCGTATTCAACGCTGGCAAGCCGAACTGGAATCACTGGGGGGCGAGCGGATCAGCCGCGCCCAGTTGCAGGCGCTGACGCGCGGCCGCAATGGCGCCGGCGCGGACGGCTTCCACTGGCTCGTAATGGATCTGCATCGCGCATTAAACAAGCTGGCTGGCTCGCTTTCAAGCGAAGAAGTCGATGGCGCGCATGTATGGCAACTGCAGCCGGCCGACCGCAGATTCATCATCGCGTTCATGCGTGGGTTGAACCGTACGGCGCGGTTGAAGTTCGATCACCCAGGACTCGAGACAGCTGCCACACGCGACGGTGACCGGGTACTGCTGCAGAACGACATCGGCACCAATGACGCGCATGTGCTGGTCATTCAGATCGAGGGCCAGACAGTCACGCTGAGCTATACCGATCTCCACCGGCAACGTTTTGAATTCCTCCAGACCCTTCTTGCCCCCCTTGGGGCGCACTGGACGGGGGTGCAATCGAAGGTGGAGGCCAGTCTCAACGAGGGCGCTGCTTACACGTTCGGCACCGCGCGCTTTGATTGCGTTGACGAACCGGCTCTCGATGCGACCCTGGAAAGCATCGGCTCGCGCATCGTGTTCCTCATTGACTGGAACAGGGCACGCAAACGGCTACTGCCTTTTGTCGACAAGGACACGGCAGTCGCAGTGCTGATCGAATCCGCGCAAAGCGAGGCTGGGCACATAGGGTGGTTGAAGGCGGGCGGCGAAGCGCTGATTTACGCGGCCATGCAGGATGTGGGACAAGGTGTATTCCGGATCGGTGACCGGCTCGATGCAATACTGGGAGCCGCCGACGCGAAAGCATTTCTGGTCGACGTTCTGCAAACCGCCAGTCGCGTGCTCCTCGGTGGGCACCCCGTGGCACTCGTTGCAGATGAGACCCGCCTGCTACTTGCCAGGAGGGTGCGCCAGCGCAGCAGCGAATTCGAATTGCTTGAGGAACACGCGGCCTACTGCAATGCGTTGGCGCAAACGGTATCCGACGGGCTGATGCATGACGTGGCGGCCGGGGCGGACGCAGACGCGGTGCGTGCGCTGGCGTCGAGAGCCAAAGTGTGGGAGCGGCAGGCAGACCATCTGGTGATGCGCGCGCGTGAGCAAGCCCACCGGCAACCACGCTGGCAGCCATTCGCGCATTTGCTTGAACTTTCCGATGACGTTGCCGACGCTCTGGAAGAAGCAGCGTTTCTGATGTCCTTGATCGCCGAAGGTCATCAGCGCGATTGGGACGACGACGTCAGAAGCGCGTTATCGCGTCTTGCGCAAACCGTGTTGCTGGCGACGCAAGAGCACGTGAAGGCGCTATCCATCGCGCGGTGTCTCGGCGATTCAAGTGACACGTTGGACACTGACAGTTTCCTCGCGGCGTTATGGAACGTTTTGCGCTCTGAACGCCAGTGTGATGAATTGCTGCGTGCTGCCCGGCGCGCAATTCTCGCCGTGGTGCTCGATGCGCCTACACTGATGCTCGCGAATGATCTGGCTACCACGCTGGAAACGGCGTCGGATCGTCTGCTTGTTGCGGGGTATGCGCTGCGCGATGTTGCTTTCGGCAAGGCAGGAGCAAGCGCATGAATGAACGTGCATTTCATGGTACGCCACCGCTGTGTGAAAGCGTCTATCTGATCGGCTGCAAAGCGGCGCAGTCCGCTAACGTGGACCCGGCGCGTGTGTCGACGGATGAGATCGGCTTCAAGGCCCACAATCTTGCACGCATGGCTAATCTTGGCCTTCCCGTGCCGCCGGCATTCGTGCTCGGTACGCACTACTGCAGGGACGCTGACCTGCGAAAAGCCTCAACCTCGAACGCAGTGTGGGGCAGTGCACTTCAGGAACTCGAGCAGACAACCGGCAAGCGCCTCGGTGATACGAGACAGCCGCTCCTTCTCTCGGTGCGTTCCGGGGCGCCCGTTTCGATGCCGGGCATGATGGACACGCTGCTCAACATCGGGCTCTGCGATGCGACGATTGCAGGGTTGTTGCGTCAGACCGGCAATCCGCGGCTTGTCTGGGACACCTATAGCAGGCTCGTTGCGAGCTATGGAGAACTGGTCGCAAATGTCCCTGCGAAAGTCTTCGAAACTGAACGCGAGGCGATTGCCGGCAAGCGCGACGAACAGACGCTCGATTTTGCCGAACTACGCGAACTCACGCATCGTTGCCTTGCCGTCTACGAGCGCGCAAGCGGTCAGCCGTTTCCACAGAATCCGCAGCATCAACTGGCGGGCGCGATAGGCGTAGTGCTCCGAAGCTGGCAGTTGCCGAAAGCCGTCGCGTACCGAAGCCGATGCGGTATCAGTGATGCGATCGGAACGGCCGTAACGATACAGGCAATGGTGTTTGGCAATGCCGGCGGTCGTTCGGGCGCCGGCGTTGGGTTTACGCGCGATCCTGTCAACGGCGAGCCGAATCTCTGGGTGGATTTCCTGTTTAATGCTCAGGGTGAAGACGTCGTGTCCGGCAGACGTAGCGCCCGAGGCCATCAGGAACTAGCCCGGACCATGCCGGTTGTCTGGGCGTCACTACGGGACGCGGCGGCAACGCTTGAGCGGGAGTTCGGCGACATGCAGGACTTCGAGTTCACAGTGCAGGATGGTTGCCTCTATATGCTGCAAACCCGCAATGGCAAGCGCACGCCGGAAGCGGCCGCGCGGATTGCGCTGGACATGCTCGACGAAGGCATCATCACCGCGGCCACCGCTCGTGAACGCACCACGGAGCTTAGTCCCGCGGCTTTGGTGCGTACATGTATTGCGGCGCCTGATGGTCGCTCGCTGATCCCGCTGGCACACGCTGCGAGCGCGACGAGCGGAGTGGCGATGGGCGAAATTGCGCTTGACGAGGCGCGCGCGCGAACGCCACGCCGCTGGTGCGGCTGTGATCCTGGTGCGCCGCGACGCCGAGACCGAGGACATCGCTGCTCTCGACATTGCGTCCGGACTGCTGACGCAGCGGGGCGCGCGGACTTCGCATGCGGCTGTCGTGGCGCGGCAGCTTGGCAAGGTCTGTCTGGTGGGCTGCACGACGCTGCGGCTCGAAGAGCCGACCCGTAGGTTGCAGATCGGGGAAACGTGGATGTGTGAGGGGGACATCCTAACCTTGGATAGCGGCGACGGTTCAGTCTATGCCGGTGCCGTGCAGACCGCGGTCGAACCGCTTGTCGAACTGCAGTCCCGTCTCGCACGACTGCGGGCACAGTGACCGGTGCGATCCGTCTATCGGCCCACGGGCCTGGCGCACATCCAGGAAAAAGTCGAACGCCACGCTTTGTCACCGCAACCTGGGGGAGAAGGTGGCGAGCCACATGCGCGGCGTGATGGGCTGGCCAACCGGCTCGACGTACCCAACAGCGACGCCGTGGCCCACGTTGCCGAGCCCATTTATGCGGCTCTCGCGGGCGGCGTGCAGCGGGAGCTCGCGGGCGATCCCTATCACGGTCGAGGACGGCGTGGCGACGCTGGGCAGCACGATGTGGTTGCTGCGCGACCGGCGTGCGGCGCGTGGTCGGCAGGCTGGTTGTCGAATGAGCCGGGGCGCTGGGCACGTTCAGCGCAATCCCCGCATTGTTGATCTGTGTCAATCGGGTGGCTGTCGGGACGCGCACGATGATCCCGTCCGTGCGCAATAACGCCGCGCGGCGCGTTTTTGAAAGGCCCCTGCCATGCAGAAACACCTGATCGTGGTCACGCATCCGGTGGAAGACAGCTTCACCATGAGCGTGACGCGCGCCTACCTTGGGGAACTGATCCGCATAGGTCATGACGTGCGCGTTCACGACCTGTACCGGATGGGGTTCGATCCCGTGCTTTCCGCGCAGGAATTGACCGAGGGAAGCGACGCGCACCTTCGCATGGCCGACGTCTTGATCGCGCAGAAAGACGTGCTCGCGGCGGATGTCGTGACTGTCGTTTATCCCCTCTGGTGGATGGCGATGCCTGCGATGATGAAAGGCTACATCGACCGCGTGTTCAGCCGAGGTTTCTCGTATGAGACGCAACCGGGCGGCGTGCACGGCCTGCTGTCCGGACGCCGCGCCGTCGTGGTGACCGTCTCCGCCTCACCGTTGGCCTCTTTTGTGGCGGACGGCCGATGGCAAGCGCTGCAGCTGCTGCAGGATACACACGTTTTCCGCGCATCCGGTTTCGACCTGATCGGGCACCTGCATTTCGACGAAGTCGGTCCGGCTATGCCTCCTGCCATGGCCGCCACTCATTTCGCGCAGGTGCGTGAATTCGTTCGCGGGCATTTCGCTTCGGTGCCGGCGGCGTGAATTACAAATGAAACGAACCCGCGGTGGGGCGCTTCAAGTGTTCACCAGCGCGCCAGATCGACGACGGCACGGCCACGTTGACCTGCAAGGTTGCCTCGCACGGCGAGCGGCGGCTCGTCTACGGAGCGGCCAAAGTGGCGCCGGGCGTGCGCACGACGGCGTTCTTCTGCACGCCACGAGGATTCGTGATGGGGCATTCACGGCCACCTCCACAAGGTTTCGCCGATGCGCGAATGACGCAGCGGGTGCCGCGCTAGCTGCAGCGTTTCCCCTCGATACACCGATCCAGCCAGATGAGCCATTCGCCGACCTCACGCGCAGATCGTTCACTTCTATCCTGTTTTCGCCTAGCGTCTCGACCCATTCGAGAAACTCGTACTCGCCGTGCTCTTCCAGAGCGGTCATGTATCTCTCGGGACCGCCGGCGTGTTCTGGCGGGCAACGCCCAGCCCCCGCGGTACAGCGTGGTAGTGGCTTTGACCGCTGGTTGTACGCTCGCCGCTCGACGCGCACGTCATGTAACCATCACGAGGTGAAGTCGTACACGTAGGCAACGCGCTCATGCTCGCGCAAGTCAAACGCCGCTAGCGACAGGGTGTCTGGGCCGTCGAAGAACTGCAACGCGCCGTCGCGATGTCCGCCGTAACGCCAGCCGCGAATGACGAACCGGTGCAGGTGTTCGTCGTTCGAGCCCATGGCGAGTTGCATCACACGATGCAGTTGCGCAACCGTGATCTGCTCGGGAATCAGGAGTCGCCACCAGACCGGCGGGCTGACGCCGCGCAGACTGACTCGTAGCTGCAGCACGGAAGTCGCCCGATCACGGTGGCCCGTTCTAACGGATAGCGGCTCCGAACGGCCGGGGAAACTGGTTTCGATCGCTTTCACGGTGAAGCGACGAACCGGAGATGCCGCTGCGCCTTTGACGTTCTCGGGCAGCTTACCTTTGTCCTTTGCCCTCGACCATCGCAAGCGGCAACGAGAGGGATAACGCAAAGCCCTGCTCAGGGGCAGTCCGAATCCGTAATTCGCCGCCGAGCGCTATGGCACGCTCGCGCATGCCCAACAAGCCGAACGAATTCCTTGCAGGTCGCCTATCGCTCAAGCACCCTCGACCATTGTCTATGATGCTGACGATACAGTTCGGCCCGTCTCGCACGATTTTGAGCGTCACTTCGGTCGCGCCTGAATGGCGTGCGACGTTGGTCATCGCTTCCTGGACGACTCGGAACACCGCAGACGCGCTCTCGCCATTGAAGTCGATGTCGTCCGCGCCGATGTGACGGATGACGCGTACACCATGCCGCGCCGAGAACTGGTCGCTGAACCATTCGATGGCCGGGATCAGGCCGAGATCGTCCAGCATCGCGGGACGCAGGTCCGCAGCAATTCGCCTCACGGACCCAACGAGCTGATCGATCAACGCGTATATGGTGCGCAGATCCGCATCGGCCAATGCCGTCATGGCGGCCTCGGCGCGGTTTTCGATTCTCGCGACCTCAATTTTCAATGCAGCCAGTTGCTGGCCGAGATCGTCGTGCAGCTCGCGCGCGATACGGGTTTTTTCCTCCTCGCGAACGTGCTGGATATTCGCCGAGAGGTGCTGCAATTCTTCGCGCGACTCTCGCAGCGCTTCATCCGCCCGTTTCCGATCCGTCACGTCCATGATCCAGCCAACCATACGATAGGGCTCACCGGCGCGGTTCCACAACGCCTGGCCGCGAGAGTGTATCCACTGGAACTCGCCAGATCGGGTGCGTACTCGATATTCGACGTCGTAGGCACGCTTGCGTTCGAGATGCGCCGCGAGGCTGGTTTTGACCCGATCGATGTCGTCTGGGTGAATCGACTCAAGTAAAAGCTGCGTTCGATTCGGCAGTTCATCGCCGGCATACCCCAGGATTTCCTTGAAGTGAGGCGAAAGATATATTGCATCGGTTTGCAGATTCCAGTCCCACAAGCCTGCAGTTGCGCCACTTATCGCAAGCTGAAACCGCTCCTCGCTTTCTTTGAGCGCCATGGCTGCGCGATGACGTTCAATCGCGTATCGGATGACCCGGCTCAACTCCGACGGGCGCATCTCCCGCTTGGAGAGGTAATCCTGAGCGCCGTCCTGGATCGCCAGCAGGCCGACCGACAGGTCATCAAGGCCGGTGAGAACCAACACTGGCAACTCGGGCGCCTGCCGGTGGAAGGTTCTAAATGTGTCAAGGCCCTGTGCGTCCGGCAACCCCAGGTCGAGCAGCACCACGTCGAAATGGCTAGTCTGGGTGCGCGCAAGCGCGTCCGACAAGCACTCTGTGTGTGCCAGCTGGTGCTGAAAATCCAGCACATCCGTGAGCGTCTCGCTGATCAGCAGAGCGTCGGTTGGGCTGTCCTCTACCAGGAGGATCTCGATTTCGGCAAGCGCATTCATGACTTGACGGGAGGTAGGGTGACGACGCTAAACCAGAAGTCCTTGATGCTGCGCACGACATCGGCAAACTTGGCGAAATCAACGGGCTTGGTGATGTAGCAGTTGGCATGGAGGCCGTAGGTTCTGGCCACATCCTCCTCCGACTTGGACGTGGTCAGCACGACCACCGGGATGGTCATGAGTTCTGGGTCTGCCTTCAGCTCCTTGAGCACTTCCCGCCCGCTCTTTTTGGGGAGATTGAGATCGAGGATGATCAGACCGGGGCGAGGCGCAGCGCTATGCTTGCCCTCGCGCCGCACATATTCCATCGCTGCGACGCCATCTTCCGCGACGTGCAGGGGATTCAGCACTTTGTAGTATTCGAGGGCCTCACGCGTCATCATGACGTCCGTGGGACTGTCCTCGACGAGGAGGATGTGAACCAGATCGTCCGTTGCGTCGGAAAGCATTGGCTACTCCTGCGGAGTGGACTGAGCTTGAACTCTACCGTCCGTCTTGGCATTCAGTGTGAAAAAGAACGTCGTTCCGCTGCCGGGAGCAGACTCGACCCAGATGCGGCCACCATGCTGCCCGACGATTCGCTTGCACAGCGCAAGTCCTATCCCAGTGCCTGGATATTCGACGCGCGAATGCAGGCGCTGGAAGATCAGAAAAATGCGCTCGAAGTATTGGGGATCGATTCCAATCCCGTTGTCTTTCACCGAGATTACCCAATCGTCGCCCTGACGCACGGCATCGATATTGATCTGCGCAGGGCGGTCGCTATGCCGGAACTTGAGAGCATTTCCCACCAGATTCTGAAAGAGCAGCGTGAGCTGCGTGGGATTTGCGATCACGGTGGGCAGGTCTGCGCGACTAATCATCGCGCCAGACTCCTGGAGGCCGACGCTCAGGCTTTTCAGGGCCCGATCGAGTGCCTTCCCGCATTCGGTCAGTTGACGCGCGGCTTCGGATCGGCCTACACGGGAATAGGCGAGCAGGTCGTCGATGAGCGTCTGCATTCGGATCGCGCCGTCCACCGCGTGCGCAATGAACTCATCAGCACGCGCATCCAGTTGCCCCTGATATCGGCGTTGCAGCAGTTGCAGTGGGCCTGCGACGGCGCGCAACGGTTCCTGCAAGTCATGGGAAGCCACATACGCAAACTGCTCCAGGTCCTGATTGGAACGGGCCAGTTCCTCGGTCCTTCTCACGAGCTCCTGTTCCGCACGCTTGCGCTCCGTAATGTCGACGATCGCAGCGAGCACAAAGACTTCCTCCGAGGTTCGGACCGGGTTGAGTCCGATTTCAACCGGGAATTCCGAACCATCCTTGCGCAGCCCGTAGAGATCGCGGCCGGTGCCCATCGAACGAGGTTTCAGGTCGTCGAAGTACGCGGCCCGATAGCCATGATGGCCGGCACGGAAGCGCTCAGGTACGAGTGTCTCGATGGTCTTTCCGAAGAGCTCCTCGCGTGCATAGCCAAACAGCTTTTCGGTCTGCGCGTTCACGAGAACAATCCGGCCCTCGCGCTCCACCATCACCATCGCATTGGGTGCCGCTTCCACCACCTGCCGGAAACGCTCCTCCAGCCGTCTGCGCTCGGTAATGTCGACAACGGCCGCCAGGACGAATACGCCCTCATTGGTCGTGACCGGATTGAGTCCAATCTCGACCGGGAATTCGGAGCCATCCTTGCGCAGAGCGAAGAGGTCGCGGCCGATGCCCATCGGGCGACTCTTCAGGTCGTCATAGAACGTACGACGGTATCCCGAATGGGCGGAACGGAAGCGCTCCGGTACGAGTTGATCGACGCTATACCCGAGTAGTTCGTCGCGCGAATAGCCGAAGAGTTTTTCCGTCTGTGCATTCACCAGGACGATGCGGCCGTCGCGGTCGGCCATCACCATGGCGTTGGGCGCAGCCTCCACCACCTGCCGGAAGAGTTCATGGGTCAGGCCGCTCAGTTGCTTGTACGGTTCCAATTCGATCTCCGGATTCGTTTTCGAATTGACTGTCGGAATACAGTCGGCCATTGACTGCTCAGCAAAGGCGCCTGCCTGTCAGCCGAATCATTTACCGCGCAGGATTGCTCCGCCGAACCTGGTTTCTGCTTCCACGCAGCGTTCGGCCCGCGCATTCCATTTTATAACCGCGACGCCGGCTCGGGTCTACGGGGGGGACGACAGCGGCAACGTACCAGGTCGTCCTCAGGGGGCGATTAGTCCAAGTGAGCGCCAGGAGATCTGTCCAAAGTTCCATCGATTCCGGTCAGCCAAAGCCGCGGGATGGATGACCCAAACTGGCCGCTGTGAGAGGCATCTCCCGTACGCACCACAACTCGCCAACTCTGCGAGACGCCAGAGTTTCAGTGGCTGACTTCCCGAATGATGTTCACGATCATGTGGAACAGCTTGTCGAGATCCTCTTCCAGTTCGACACCCTTGAAGGGATCGCGATTCGAGCCGAACGCCGCATCGATTTCCGCCCAGTCGTCTGCGGTTAGGACGTGCAGGGCGACGGGTAAGACTACCTCTTCTTCGATCCGACGGTGATTTGCGCAAAAGCTTGCATATTGTTCGACCTGGCTGCGAAGGTCTGCGAGCGCGGAGTTCCCTGCCAATTCATAACGGGTTAATGCGTGCTCGAGATTCCGAACCCTCGTCTCGCCTTCGGCATGTTGACGAGTCAGTTCGTCCAAAACGTCATTGAGTTCATTGGTGCGCTCTCGTATCCGCATGAACAGGTGCTGTTCCTCTTTCGGATGATGAACACGTTCTGGATACTCCCGGACGTAGTAAAGCATTGACCGAAAGACCACGAAAGCAGGTGCAGCGCCATCTTGCTCGCGAAGCCGAACAAACTGGAGCATCCCGCCGATCACCGTCGTCAGCTGCTGATGCTCCTTGAGGATGATACTGGGCCCATCCCTGCGTCCCCAGGCGTTCATGGGACATCTCCGTCAAAATTGTATTCAGCGTAACAGCCCAGCACTGCAGAACTGCGTATGCCGCAACTTAGCTAGCTAGCGCCGCTGGTTACAGACTGAACCTGCCAGGACCGAGCGCATTGATCGCGATCAGATCAGCTTGCAACGATTACGGCGGCAATTCCAGTAGCGTTGCCGGCGACCTTCTCTGTTGGGACTGTCTGTGCGTCAGGGCGCTTGCAAACGCGAGTGTTTTATTGACGCGCCTCTTTACGACCACGCGGCGGCAGTATGGACGCGCGTTGCCAGAGGTTTTTGATGCTTCCCTCAATGGGAGACACCTTTATCGCGAATCCGACCGCGCCTGCCGGCAAGGCATGCCTGCAAAACGGGAACGCCGATGAGATGAGCCATCTTTTCCCGGTAGCGCGGGTGCATGCATACGAGCGTCAACACCACGAACGCACCGGGCAACGCAAGGAAACCGAAAAATACGAGTCGCTTTAGCATGGCGGATTCTGGGCGTGGGGTGAGTGGGGATGCAGCCAGCTTAGGCGTCGCGTGTCGGCGGGGCTTGATATGTGTCAATCGTCGCGGGTCGAATGGGGTAATGAGGCACAAAACTGACGTGCCCACATCGGTGCGGTCTGCCGTCGTATGCGCGGGATCGGTGGCACAGCATTGCGGCCCTCAGTCGGTCCTCCGTTCGTGTGGCGTATGCATCCAGTGCAGTAACAGCGTCGCCGCCCCCAGCATGCCGCCAACATGCGCAAAGTGGGCGGCGCCGCTTTGTGCGCCGGAAATGCCAAGAACGAGTTCCAGCACGCCATAGCCGGTAGCGAATAGCCACGCGGGCATCGGCACGGGCGGGAAGAGCAGGATCACACGGCGGTGCGGGAACAGCAGTGCGTAGGCGATCAGCAGGCCGAACACGCCGGCCGAGGCGCCGATGGCCGGTACACGCACCGTCGCATCAGCGAGGCTTGCCAGCAACTGCAGCAGCGCCCCGCTCATCACGCTGGTGCCATACAGCAATGCCAGGTGCGTGCGACCTATCGCGGCCTCCACGTCGCGGCCAAACATGTACAGTCCGAACATGTTGACGGCGAGGTGCATGAAGTTGCCATGCAGGAAACTGTAGGTCAGCAGCTGCCACACGTGAAATGCCGGCGTACTACTACTGCCCGCTGGCCAGAGCGCGAAGAGTCCGATCAGCCGCTCAGGAGCGAGTTGCTCAACCAGAAAAGCGGCGGCGTTCAGGGCGATTAATAGACCGATCATGGTACGGTGCTCGCGAAGTCGTGTTCGCTGTCATGCTCTAGCGCCGTCTTATCGACAGGATGTGCGATCAGGGAAGGTTCGCCGCAACGCGCGAGGATCGCGTTCCGGGCGGCTTCGCGGAGTCGGGTCATTGCGCCGAGGTCGGAGCCGTCGGGAACGATGGGCGGCAAGATGACGACCTTGATGGACCCCAATCGCGGCAACCATACGCCGTCCGGCAACACCGCGCGCACTCCGGCCAGCGCCACCGGCACGACGGCGCGGCCGGCGGCGCAGGCCACCCGGAACGCGCCCAGGTGAAATGGCCTTAAGCCCGCGCCGCGACCGAACGTGCCCTCTGGAAAGAAGAGCAAAGGCGAGTCGCCGTCCGCCTGCTGTACGAGCCGCCGCTCGTCGTCGACACTGCCCCGGTATTCCCGTCGCTCCACAAACGAGGTGCCGATCGCGCGCAGAAAACGGCCGGCCAACCAGTGGCGGTCCAGGCCCCGCTTGGCGACGAACCGGACAGGCTGCGGTAGTACGGCGAGCAGGATCAAGCCGTCCAGATAGCTGCTATGGTTCGCCACCATGACGAGCTCGCGCATCGCCGCTGATCGCGCATCGATCTCAACGTCGACGCGCAACCCGGTCAGCCGCAAAAACAGACGGCCGACGGCGGCTGCCCGACGCCAGTTGCGCGACGTGTCGACCGACAGGAAGACCGTGCCTATGAGTGGCGAGAGCATGCCAAGGAGCGTCCAGCAGTAGAGCCCGTATGCCGCGTGCGCGGCCTGCCGCACGATCCGTCGCAGGAGCGGCAAGAGGGCGCCCACGACGACGCTGGCGAATTGGCGCCATACAGGACTCGCCGGTGACGGCCTGCCGCCGTGTTCGAACTTGTCGAGGGTGGCGGCGTGTCTGATCTTGCCGCTCGGTGTCTTGAGAATGGTGTCCGGTGCGACGAGGCACACGTGCTCGGCAGGCGCGCCCAGCACTTCGACTGCCGTGGCGCGGACGCGCGCGAGCAGTTGCTCGCGCGCGGCGGCTTGCGTCAATGCCGTTTCCGCGAGGATCACGACGCGCTCGGTGCCGCTCGCGCGATCCGTGCTGCCGCATACGGCCACGCCGCCGGCAGGGATACCCGGCAGCCTGCCGATCGCCTCCTCGAGTTCGTATGGGAAGATGTGGTGGCCGCCGCGAATGATCAGATCTTTGGCTCGACCCGTGATGAAGAGTTCGCCGTCGGCGAGATAGCCGAGATCGCCGGTGTCGAGCCAGCCGTCGTGGATCAGCCGCGCGGTCTGTGTGGGGTTATGAAAATAGCCCATCGTCGCCGACGGGCCACGAAACTCAATGCGACCCACCTGGCGTTGCGGCTGTTCTCTGCCGTCCTCGTCGACTATTCGGATCTCGACGCTGTCCAGCGCTTCGCCGCAGCCCACTACTTCAATCGCGTCTGCGTCAGAGGCGGCCGGCAATGCGTGTCCTGTGGCGCCGAGCGCGTCGCGTTGCACGCGGTCCACATGCAGCCCGCGGCCGGGACGCGGAAAGCTCAAGCCCAACGTGTTTTCTGCGAGCCCGTAGACGGGCGTCACCGCGCGCGCGTCGAAGCCATAGTGGCCGAAACGCGCCGCGAACGCGCGGACAGTAGCGGCGCTGACCGGCTCGGCGCCGCAGAAGGCAAAGCGCAACGACGACAGATCGAGACCGGCCAGGATGGCTTCGTCAAGATGTTGGGCGCAATGCGCATAGGCGAAATTCGGCGCGGCGGTGAGCGTGCCGCGATAGCGCTGGATCAGTCGCAACCACCGCTCCGGGCGCGCCAGAAAAACGGTGGGCGGCATCACGACTAGCGGCATGCCGAAATACAAGGGCCCGAACCACGCGCCGATCAGCCCCATATCGTGGTAAAGCGGGAGCCAGCTGACCAGCACGTCGGCGGACGTCACCTGCATGCGCGCGCCCATGGCGCGGATATTGGCAAGCAGGTTGGCATGCGTGAGCATTACGCCTTTCGGGTCGCCGGTGCTGCCTGACGTGTATTGCAGGAGCGCAATGTCACTGGCCGCCAGTGGCACGGACGTTTCATTGCGGTCGACACCGATTTGCGCCGCCGTCAGGACCTGTTGCAAAGCGGGCACATGCAGCTTCAGAAGACGGCCCACGCCGACCACTTCAGGCGAGGCGATCAGCGCTTTGGCGCCGGCATTCGACAGTACGGCTGCGTGGCGCCGGACGTGCTCTTCGATCTGCGAGACGCGAGCGGGCGGGTAGATCGGAACGGGAACGGCGCCACTCATCAATATCGCGACAAACGAGACGAAGTAATCCCAACCGGTCGCCAGCATCAGTGCAACCGTATCGCCGGGGCCGATTCCGTGGCGGCGCAGACCCGACGCAGCCGCGGCGGCGCGGCGATACAGATCGCCGTAGGACAGCTCGGCAGGCGTCATGCCATCTTCGAGAAAAACGATGTGCGTGCGCTGCGGATGCCGGTCGACGTGCCACTGCAATACCTCGATCAGTGTCGTCGCCTCATGCGGTTCTTCGGTCAAAAGCGACGCCGGCGCCTGCGCGCGCTGCGCAATCGACGGCTGTTCGCCGCCGGAAGCCGCCGGCTCCTCTGAGCGTTTGATGGCCTGTACGAGGTCGGCGGGCGTTAGTGCGGTGGAAAAGGCATCGAGCGGCACGCGGACATGAAGCGTCTGCTCAATCCGGCTAAACAGTTCAGCGCGCGCAAGACTGTCGAAACCAAGATCCCGTTCTAACTGCGAGTCGAGATTGACGGATCCTGGGGGGGCCGCGTCGGCGTGGGTTTCCGCGTAGAGCGTTGTGACCACGCCGAGAACTCCTTCGGCCAGGTGCGTGCTGTCGAATAGCTGATCGGTTCCCATCGCGGCTCCCCCGTCGCAGGTACTACCTTGACTTGTCCAGTACGTCCAGGTTGACGAGCGGCACGTACTTCCATGTCCCCGCCGCCTTCGACGTGCCATCCATGGTTGAGCGCCCGCCCGCGCGATCGAACATGGGAGCGAACGGCGCCCTGAAGCGGTGTTTCGCAGAGCGCGCGAGCGGGTGAACGACGTCAGCGCTACGGCAAACGCGAGTTACGCCTGCTATTCGACAGCAGACGGCCGGCGCCCAGTTGATCTGGGTCAAGCGACACAGCGCCCCCGCCACACATCGAGCGAGAACTTCACGAGCCGGTCTCCGGGATGTGATCCATATCAAATGACACGCTGCCGTGCCGGCCTAGTCTCGAACCATACGAGCGCTCGCGGGCAGCTTGGTGCTCACGACCGAGGACGGCCTTTTCCGCCCATTAAACAACCCATCTGTTCAGGAGCGTTGCCATGCGTGCATCCGATGTCATGACCGGTACAGTTATATCGGTCACACCCGACATGACCGTGCGAGAGGTCGCGAAAATATTTGTCGACAACGGCATTAGCGGTGCGCCGGTGCTGGATCCCGACGGCACGGTCGCCGGCATGATCAGCGAGGGCGATCTGCTTCGCCGCGCCGAAATCGGCACCGACGAGCGCCCGCGAACCTCGTGGCTCCATCTCTGGTCCGCCAGTCATGAAGCACGGGACTACATCAAGACCCATGCGCCAAAAGTGCGCGACGTGATGACAAAGGACGTGGTGACCGTTCAGCCCGACACACCACTGGCCGAAGTGGCCGCCATTCTGGAGACGCGGCGCATCAAACGTGTGCCCGTGACCAAGGCGGGGCAGCTTGTGGGCATTGTGAGCCGCGCCAATCTTGTACAGGCACTGGCGAGCGTCCCGGATGAGCCGACATCGGATGTGACGCTCGCGGATGGCGAGATTCGCGCAATCTTGATGGACGAGCTCGCGGGCCGTAACTGGGCATTCGCCGGACGCAATATCGTGGTCACCAACGGAGTCGTGCATCTGTGGGGCGTATTCCATTCGATGGAAGCCGTCGATGCGGTTCGTGTGGCGGCGCAGGCCATACCTGGCGTCAAGGGCGTGGAGGATCATACGGAGCCGTATCCAGCGATGCCCGGCATCTAGCAGGTGGTGGCCGAAACGGCGCGGTATTCAAGATTGGAGGTGTCATGACTCAGCTCATTCCCGACCGATGGCTCAGTGCAGAAAGCGAGGGCTTCGAGAAACTGTTCGGCATTACCAGCCAGTGCTTCGAGGCTTTCGAGCGGCTGACCGCGTTGAACCTTCAGGCGATCCGGTTCGGACTCGCTGAAAATCAGGAAGCGCTTGCAAGGACATCTGCGGCGCACAATCTGCCGGAGTTTCTTTCTCTGCCGGTCTTGCTCGCGCCCGTGGGGGCGGCCCAGGCACTGTCGTACAGTCGGCAGTTCTTCGAGATCATGTCCAATCTGCAGTGTGGCGTTGCACCACGACAGCCGGCTAACGCGGTCCCACGACGGCAACTCGCGGACAGTCTGGTCGGCAACCTGACCGGGTCGCTCGTGCCGTGCGACGTGCCGGGGGGGCCGGCGACGTCTCCTGCGTCCGCCGCCGGGCATGCCGCAGTTGGGGTGTCTGAACGCGTGGAGAATCCGGCGGACAAGACGGCGATACTTCCGATGCACACCGAGTAACGGCCTTCGGATTCAACTCAGTGGGCTCGGAGGTATGAAAGCAGGATCGTCGGCGTCGACTTCGACGCGCGAGCCAGAGCCAATATGGCAATCTGCCGCTGAGGCGGCAATGAATGAGTTCGCCCCCGGTTGTTTTGCTCCGATACCAGATCATGCGTTCCGATCCAGCGTCGAGCACATCGAGCGGTGTTGACTCGCCTGTTGCGCCGGTCGTGGCCGGTGAGGCTGGCGTGCCAACCTCAGGGCCATTGCCGCGGGCAACGGATCAACGGTTGCCGTCTGCCAGCCAGGCTGGTGTGACAAAGGCGCGTCACGGGGAGGGCGCCTTCCTCTCTTCTGCGCATTCAGCGCGATGCTATGACGCGCGCCTTACACCATCGGACGGGAGAGGCAGGTGCTATCGAGTAAAGCAATAAACCCGAATGTCGAGCCGACCGCCCATGGAGGGCGCGCGGCATCGACTGCAACTTATCGGCGCATTTTCATTGGTGCGAGGGGTGGTCGTTTCCCGGGCGCTCTGATTGACTATGCATCCGCGTGGGCGGGCCGCGAGACGGTACTGCAAGTCGCCGCGGCGGTAGCGCGGCCTGCCGGTGAGGGCACGCGGTCACGCGACTCGGGCGATGCGCGCCGTACGGCCGAGGAAATATTGCGGACTGCCCAAGCCCTGCTTGCGATGCGCGGGCTCAACGCAAGCACGGCGCTTCTTGCGTTGTCGCACCCCGACGCGAACAGCGTGCATGCACTGGCCGAGGCGGCTCGCCGTTGGGGCGCCGACTTGCTGCTGACTGACTGCGCCGGGTCGGCCAGTCTTGCGCGTGAGGTGCATTGTCCGGTACTCACGTTGCCTGCTGGGGGCATCGGACGGTGCCACGTGCCGCCCGCGCGGATTTTTGTGGCAAGCGACGACGGTGACGCTTCGCGAGCGGCAGTCTCCGAAGCCATGCGAATCGCCGCCGATCGCGCAGCAGTGCGAGTCGGCTATGTGGCATGTTCGCCGCAGGATCGATGGGACAGGTTAAGCCACGAGGCTGTGATTCTTCAGCCGGCGCACGAGGGAGATGACATCGCGCAGGCGATCGGACTGGCCGCTCGGGAATGGCGCGCTGACCTGCTCGTGATCGGCACCCGCGGCGCACGGCTGACGGGCAAATGGCGCTTCGCCAGTGTCGCCGAACAGGTGGCCGCGCTGGCGGTGCTGCCAATGTTGCTGGTGTCGTATTCGCCCGCAGACCGATAGAAAGAGAGGGGGACAGGCAGGCTGTGGAGAAGAACCGACAATGCCGATCTCATGATTCGCGGTAGCTTCATATCGCTGCGGGGTGATTCACAGGGTGACCGTCGCGGACCGGAGCGTGGGAGCGCCCCGTAGTGACGAACGTGACTAACGTGACTAACACGCCTTGTCGTTGCTGCGCAGTGCGGATATCGACATCGGCGGGGCTGACTGGACGGAAGCGCCGCCTCGCTGGACGCTTTGCATTTTGGACTCCAACTGGCGATGCCGGAGTCCCGCCTCCGTGCAATCTACGTGATAGACCGTGCCGTTCACCTTACCGATGCCGCGCCGATCCGGGTCCTCGAGGAAGCCTTTGTCGAAGAAGGAAAGGTGATTCTGGCTGCGGCGGAAAGGGTCTTTGCGGACTTGTCCAATGCGTCCGAGAGCGCGTTTGTCAAAACTGCGCCAACGCGAGACGACGTAGCGCACGCAATCGTCCGTGACGCCGAGCAATGGGGCGCCGACCTGATCGTGGTCGGCACTCACGGACGACGCGGCATTTCACGCTGGTTCCTCGGCAGCGTCGCGGCCCGCACCGCGCGCCTCGCCCACACGCCGCTGCTGCCGGCGCGGCCAGCCCCGGGAGCTTGACACGCCCCGTGGTTGAACACGCCAAGCGTATCGCGCCACGTACGAACGGGTCGCCACTAAGTTGGTGCCGGACGTTCACAAACAATGAGGACGCTTTCAACATGCAAATCTTTGATCGCTACCCGCTTCGAATCACTGCCGCTGTCTTGCCGCGGCGCTCCACCGGCGATGCGCAGGTGAAGTGCCCGCAGTGCCGGGGCGGCGTTGCCCCGGTAGGGCGGACTTCGATCATGGGAACACCGGGTGCAGCATCCGACGTGCGGGCCAGCGGTGCGCTCCATGATTGACCTCGGTCAATTGAATCGTGCGGAGGCGCATTAGTCTGAGTGCGTGACGTATCCGAGGCGGGACACCGTGTCGCGTTGCGATAATTGCTGAGGAGAATTTTCCATGAAGCCGGACAGTCAACTGAAACAGGAAGTCGAGGACGAACTGATGAACAATTCAGCCGTCGACGCAAACGGAATAGGCGTTGCCGTGGTCGACGGCATCGTGACGCTCAGCGGGCACGTTCCGGACTATGCGAAGAAAGTCGCGGCTGAAAAATGCGCACTCAGAATAGCCGGAGTCGTCGCGGTGGTGGTCGGCATCGACGTGAAACTTCACGAGTCCGAGCAGCGCACCGACGAGGACGTTGCCTTGAGCGTGCGCGCCGTTCTCGACTGGATCGCGGGCCTCGAAGAGCAGGCGATCAAGATCAAGGTCGAAAAGGGTTGGGTAACCTTGAGCGGTGAAGTCGAGGACGGTTACCGCAGCCACATCGCCGAGAAAAACATTGTCCACATGCGCGGTGTGACGGGCGTGACGAACGACATCCGGATTCGTGGCTCTGCTTCCCCGATCGAGATCGAGTACAACATCCGCAAAGCCATTCAGCGCCATACCGATCGTGAGTTGAAGCATGTGGGCGTCGAAGTCGACGACGGCAGGGTGATCCTGTCGGGGCGTCTCAGTTCGTCCATCGAGCGCTCCATCGTATCGGGGGCTGCGCGTTCCACGCCTGGCGTGAAGGCTGTCGTGGACCGTATGGTCATCGGCTGACGCGGCGAAGCCGGCCGCTGGCGCGTTCATTGCCGTGCATGGCTGACTCTGGCGTGGCGGACAGTGCCACCCCCCGAGTGCGGACATGCCGACCATCGCGCCGGGACAGCAGGCAGGAGTGGCTCCGCCGCCGAGGCTCGGCTCTCCGGTCTTGTCCCGCGACTCATTGAAAACCGGGCTGGCCGATTTGCTCCGCGCTTTGCGGAACCCGCCGTACCCGGTTCAGGTTGACGCCCATGCGGGCAAGACGCGCGCGCATCTCCGCATAGGTGGCTTCATCCATCGCTGGACTACGCGAGAGCAGCCACATCATGTCGCCGTCGGCCACGCAGCGGATCGTGTAATGGTAGTCGGGATCCACATACGCTGTGACGACCACTACTTCGAACGGCCAGATCAGTCCCACGCGCCATTTCGTGTTACCGGTTCCGGGCATCACCTTCGCCACAAAATGGCTTCCCGTGACCGGCGCGTCGAAGTTGTGACGCCGGCCGAGATATTTATCGTCGATCCTTCCATCGCCGCGCAGCGTCCACTCGTCGTAATTGCCGACGTAATCGTGCTCACTGAGAACCGGCGTTTCCGCGATCACGTACCACCGTCCCATGTACCGGTCGAGGTCGATCGGCGGGCCCGACCTACATGCCGACGGGGGCGCTGGCGGGTGCGGCGGGACTGCCGGATCGTACGCGCAACCGGCAACGCAGATGACGAACGAGGCGACGCACGCAAATGATTTGTGCATAGGGGTTATCCGGTGGGTTCGGTGTAGCGCGGAAAGATAAGCAACCCGCAATGTCGGTCATTCGACCGCGTTTTTGGGGCTAGCCGATTGACGTGAGTCAATCGCATGTTCACGCCGTGCTCGGAGATCGTGGAGTTCCGAATCGCACCGCAACCGCATCGCCAATGAGGGGCGGGCCCTTGCAGTCGGATCGGCAACAGCCGCCACGCGGCGCCGCCGGTATGCGATACAAGGTTGCCTGCCAATATCGACAGCGGGCCATGATGCATGACATTCTGGACGGTCCTCGGCATACTAAGCCCGAGCCGCGCCCAATGATCATGGTTTGGCAACGCTCCATTCAAGGTGGCAGGGCATGAAACATTTCGATGTGTTCAATGGCGATGCTGACGGAATCTGCGCATTGCATCAATTGCGCCTGGCGAGACCATTGAGGTCGTCGCTGGTAACGGGTGTCAAGCGCGATGTGCGGCTGCCCGGCCGCGTCCCGATCCGATCCGGCATACCCGTGACGGTGTTGGACATCTCTCTGGACGTCAATCGCCGGAAAGTGCAGGCATCCTGGCCCGATCGATCTGTGTGCAAGCGACACCCTCAGCGCTCCGGCCGAGCGAACATGCGGCTGGACGCGGCCTCGATCTATCACAAAGCACGATGTCACCGTACCTCGCTGAAGTCCCTGACTCGGCCTGAAAAAAGTCATGGCCGACGCACCGGATAGCGGCGCCGCGGGCGGGCGAGCCGAGCTGAAGTGCGGGACAGCGCGAGCCCGAGCGGCTCTGCGTGAGCGGGCGTGCCAGCCGTGCGCTCATGCGACGGCCGCGTCGGTTTCACCTGGACGGCCGGCCATAGTTCACGACGGCCACGAACCTTGCTCCGCTTCGGCATAACTTTCTGGCGCCGAGGACCGCGCCGATTCTGCAGATGAGCGATGCTGACAAGCGTGCCGGGTACGTTTGCGCTCCTGTCGTGGCGGGTCATGCGTTCGATCAGCCCCAGCAGGCCCACCACCTTGCGCAGACGCGCCGCGCTAAGCTGTCCGCTGGACAGCGGGGGCAGGTCGTCGACGATCGGCGAGGCATGGCGGATCTCGATCCGACACATGGGCGCTTCGTCGTCGAGCACGATCAACACTTCATACAGTCTGGGGTCGTGCCGGGCACCCCGGTAATGGAAACTGAAGCGGGTGGGGCCGGACCGGTGGTCCGACGCCGATGCTGGCGGCGCGGGCATTATGCGCCGCCGTAGAAATCCGACGAGACGCCAAACGGCGAGGTAGCCTCCGCCGCTGGCTGGCTCGCAACCATGCAATCGGTCGTCAGCAGCAACGACGCGACGGAGATCGCGTTCTGCAACGCCGTGCGCGCGACCTTGACCGGATCGACGATGCCGGCCTCGATCATGTCGCCATACTGACCGTGGGCCGCATCGTAGCCAAACGAGCCGCTTGCCGCTGCAACCGCATGGACTATCGCCTGGCCATCGGCTCCCGCGTTTTCGGCGATCTGGCGCAACGGCGCGGCGAGCGCGCTAAAAACAATTCGGGCTCCGGTATCTTGCATCTGTGTATCGCGTCCCGATTCGAGGAGCACGCCCCGGGCGCGCACAAGGGCCACGCCACCGCCCGGCACGATGCCTTCCTCTACGGCGGCGCGAGTTGCGTGCAACGCATCCTCGAAGCGGTTTTTGCGTTCGTGCAGCGCGGCTTCGGTCGCCGCGCCCACCTTGATCACGGCGACCCCGCCGGCGAGCTTCGCAAGCCGGCTCGCCAACGCATCGCGCTCACGACCCGGGCCGAGCGTCTGCATCTGTTTTTTCACGCTGGCGATCCGCTCGTCGATGAGTTTGCGATCGCCGCCGCCCGCGACGATCGTAGTCGTGTCGGGCGTGATTTCGACGCGTCGCGCGGAACCGAGATCTTCGAGGGTCGCTCGCTCGACGGTACGCCCGGTTTGCGGCGAAATCACCGTTGCTCCAGTCAACGCGGCGAGATCGGCAAGCTGTCCGGAACGACCCTCGCCGAAACCGGGCGAGCGGATCGCACAGCATTTCAGCGTGCCGCGCAGATGATTGACCACCAGCGTGGCCAGCGCTTCGCCTTCGACTTCGTTGGCGACCAGCAAAAATGGTTTGCCGATCGAGCTGACCGCTTCGAGCACTGGCAGCAGATGCGCGACCGCCGTGATCGGAACGTCGCAAAGCAGGATCCGGGGCTCTTCCAGCACGACCTCGCGGCTCTCCGCTTCGACGAAAAGAGGCGAGAGGTAGCCGCGATCGAGCAGGGACCCGTCGACCGTTTCAAGTTCATCGTCGAGCTTGGAGCCGTCCTCTATGCTGATCGCGCCATCCTTGCCGACCCGCTCGACCGCCCGTGCGACAAGCTCGCCGATACTGCCGTCACCACTTGCCGAGATAGTCGCGATCTGTCGCATTTCATCGATCGTCGAACAGGGCCGCGCAAGGCGATGCAACTCGTCGACAACGCGCTTGCCGGCTGCCTCGACCGCGCGCTTGAGTGCCATCGGATCGTAGCCGGCTGTCACGCACTTCATGCCTTCGACCATCATGGCCTGCGCGAGCGTAGTGGCCGTCGTCGTACCGTCGCCAGCGATTTCACTGGTTTTCGTCGCGACTTCGCGCAGCAGTTGTGCGCCCATGGCCTCGAAGCGATCCTGCAGTTCGATTGAACGCGCGACCACCACCCCGGAGTTCGCAATCAGCGGCGCTTTGCCGGGCCGCTCGACGATGACGTTGCGGCCACCGGGACCCAAGGTGACCTTGACAGCTTCGGCCAGCGCGTTGACGCCGTTAAGCAGCAGGTGCCGCGCATTCTGATGAAAGACCAGCGACTTGCCCGACATAGTCTGCCTCCGGATAGGTCAAGGCTTATTCGACACCCGGTCCCACCGTGCAAAATTGATATGAATCAAGCATTTTTGACGGACGGCTGACAGCCTGAGCTCTGCGCGGCAAGTGAATCGAAGGCGAAGATGATGTGTGCAACGGAAATGCGGTGGTGATTCCAATGAGCACGATTGCGCTCATCGATGCTTGATCGACATCAACATCTCCAACGCCCGCGGAGCGATGCTGTCTTCCGTATACGCCGCCGCGCTGCGATGCCTGCGCGACCGGAAAGTCGTCCCATGTCAAGCGGCGCCGCGGCAGATATCGATGAAGTCAGACGAATTGTCGAAGCAGGACAGGTGCCCACGGAAGATCGCTACGTGCTGCGCCAAAGCGAACTGCTCGACCGGCACGGAAAACGACCTCGAGCGCGCCACTGCGATGGCGCGCCACATGGTCGCCCGTTACGGGATGAGCGAGCGGATCGGTCTTGTCGCTGTCGGCGATGCTGACGGCCAGGTGACAGGAAGGATGTTCCCCTCCTTCAATAATGGGCAATGCAGCGACAGCACAGCCCAGTTAATCGACGAGGAAGTCAGGCGGCTTCTTGCGGAAGCGAACGACCGTGTCACACAGACGCTGGACGAACGGCGTGCATTGCTCAAGCGCATAGCGCAGCGGCTGGTGCAGCGCGAGGTGCTCGATCACGACGCACTGGCGCAATTGATCGCGGACCAGCACGCGGACAGTTCTGCTCGTGCCGATACGGCAGACGTTGCGAATCATGTGGCCGATGCGGGAGTAGTCCTTCCGGCGTTAGCCGCCAGCATAGGCGAGTGAGTTTCCTCTGCCCGTCGGCAGCGACCGCAGTGGGGCCGGCTAACGAAGGAGCGCGCGTCAGACGGGGCGCGGCCGGTCACGGGCGCGCAGGGGATAAATTCAACCGGCTACCTGAGGGCTGAATGTTGTCAATTGCGTGGCGTGGCCAGAAGGTGAATAAATCTCCAGGACACGCGGGACTACCCTTATCCGTTGACGTGTAAATCCTTGATGCGCATCAATTCGTCATCGGACTGCGATGGCATTCTCTGTTTGACAGAATGAGTCGCATGCGCCGACTGGCGCAATCAAGCGCTCGCGACATCGCGACTAAGGCGCGTGCTCTCCTGCGCGACGTGTGATCGGAGGTTGACATGAACTGGCTGACAGAATATTTCGCACAAGAGACGAAGTCCCTGACAATTTCGCTGTGGGCTTATCCACCACTGGCGCTCGGTCCAGACGGTCCGGTGGCTCGCCCGGCCCATTCCTTGCCCTATCCGGGCGTCCAGCTTGTCTTTACGCCAGGCGAAGTGATCAAACGCGGCGATCTCATTTACGAGCTGCCCGCACGCTATGACGCGATGAAGCCCTTGGCGACGGACTTGAGCGAAGTTGTGCGAGACGAGCCGGCGTCATCTTTCTTTCGCGAGATCACGATTTATGCGCCGTCGTGCCTGAATCGTGACTGTCTGATCACGGTCAATGGCGCCTTTTCGTTCGTGCCGATTTTTTCTTTGGACGGCGCCCCCGGCTTTCTCGGTACAAGCACCGCACACGCTGAGCTCCCCGCATCTTCTCCTCAGATGGGACTGCCCTGGTTCTTCCAGGGCTACGTCAGCATTTGAATTCGGTGATTTGTTCGCTCACCGGTCCGCCCGACCGGTGGACAGACGGTGGCATGGCAATGGAGCTGGACATGGCTTACGACACTTCTCACGTCGTCTGGTTCGAGGACTTGCGGCGCGAGGACGTGCCTCGCGTCGGTGGCAAGAACGCCTCGCTGGGTGAAATGGTAGCGAACCTCGCCGCGCGCGGCGTCAAGGTGCCACCGGGTTTCGCGACCGTTGCGGATGCCTACCGGTGCTTCATCGACGAGAACGCACTGCGCCCAAAGATTGCCGCCGCGCTCGACGAGCTGTCGGAAGGGCGATTGAGCCTTGCCGAGGCCGGCGATCAGATTCGCCGGGCGATCTTGCATGGAACGTGGCCCGACCGGACAGCGCGAGCCATCCGAGCAGCCTACCAAGCGTTGAGCCAGCGTGCCGGGCAGGCTGAGGTCGACGTAGCCGTGCGCTCGAGCGCGACGGCGGAAGACCTCCCTGACGCGAGCTTTGCGGGACAGCAGGAAACCTTTCTCAATGTCCGCGGCGAACGCGCATTGCTCGATGCTTGCCGGCGATGCTATGCGTCGCTCTTTACGGACAGGGCGATCAGTTACCGGCAGGCAAAGGGTTTCGATGACCTGAAAGTCGCGCTGTCGATCGGAGTGCAACTCATGGTGCGCTCCGATCTGGGGGGCGCCGGCGTGATGTTCTCGATCGACACGGAGACAGGCTTCGACAAGGTGGTGCTGATCAATGCCGCCTGGGGCCTCGGAGAAAATGTCGTGCAAGGCGCGGTCGATCCCGACGAATACGAGGTATTCAAGCCGCTGCTGGGCGACCCCTCGCTGTCGCCAATAATCGGAAAGAAAAAGGGCGAGAAAGCACACAAGATGATTTACGGGGCCAACGGCGCTCACCGGACGAAGAACGTTCCGGCGTCGAAACAGGAGCGCGCCGCGTTTGTCCTGAACGACAGCGAGATTTTGGCGCTTTCGCGCTGGGCGTGCGAAATCGAAACGCACTATGGCCAGCCGATGGACATCGAGTGGGCCAAAGACGGCGCGACAGGCGAAATGTTCATCGTTCAGGCCCGGCCTGAAACCGTGCAGTCACGCCGCGAAGCAGGCGCGGTGAAGACCTACCGGATCGGCAAGACGGGGCGCAAGCTGTTGTCCGGTGTCAGCGTCGGCGAGGCGGTGGCGGCAGGCAGCGTTTGCGTCATCGAGCATGTACGAGATATGGGGCGTTTTGTCGACGGAGCCGTGCTGGTGACTCAAACCACCGACCCCGACTGGCTGCCGGTCATGAGGCGCGCGGCCGCGATCATCACGGACCACGGCGGGCGCACATCGCACGCGGCAATCGTCAGCCGTGAGCTTGGCTTGCCGGCGATCGTCGGGGCAGGCAATGCCACGCACGTCCTGCACGACGAGCAGCAGGTCACGGTGTCGTGTGCGGAAGGTGACGAAGGCTTTGTCTACGACGGGATCGCCAATTACGAGGTGGAGGAAATCGACTTCAGCAGTATTCCGGCGACGCGCACCCGCGTGATGCTCAATCTCGCGAATCCCGCTGCTGCATTCCGTTGGTGGCGCATCCCGGCCGACGGTGTCGGGCTTGCGCGCATGGAATTCGTGGTGAGCAATCACATCAAGATCCATCCGATGGCGCTGGTGCGCTACGACACGTTGCAGGACGTTCATGCGAAGCAGACGATCGCCGAGCTGACGGCGGGTTATGCGAGCAAGACCGATTACTTCGTCGAGCGTCTGGCGCTCGGGCTTGGGCGTATCGCAGCGGTTGAGTTTCCGCGCCCCGTGATTATCCGCATGAGCGACTTCAAGACCAACGAGTATGCCCATCTGATCGGCGGGGCCGAATTCGAGCCGCAGGAAGAGAACCCGATGCTCGGCTTCCGCGGCGCGTCGCGTTACTACTCTGCGCGCTATCGCGAAGGCTTCGCACTCGAATGCAGGGCGATTCAACGCCTGCGCAACGAGATGGGTTTCACGAATGTCATCGTGATGATTCCGTTCTGCCGGTCCACCAAAGAGGCCGATCAGGTGCTCTCGGTGATGGCGGAAAATGGGCTCGCGCGCGGCGCAGCGGGGTTGCAGGTCTACGTGATGTGCGAAATCCCCTCGAACGTGATCCTGGCGGGAGCGTTCGCGCAGCGTTTCGATGGCTTTTCCATCGGCAGTAACGACCTGACTCAATTGACGCTCGGTGTGGATCGGGATTCCGCCGAGCTGGCTGAATTGTTCGACGAGCAGGACGATGCCGTCAAATGGATGATTCGCAACGTGATCGCGGAAGCGCATCGCGTTGGCGCGAAGGTCGGGCTGTGCGGACAGGCGCCCAGCGATCACCCCGAATTCGCTGGGTTCCTGGTCGAATGCGGAATCGATTCGGTATCGGTCAGCCCCGACAGCTTCATCGCGGTCAAGCAGCGTGTCGCGGCTGCGGAAACCGAGGTTAAAACCCACACGCCAACCTAGGCGCGGCGGGTGCGGCAGCGCTTTCACGGCAAGGTCCATCATGGCGGAGATATTGACGGTCACACTGAATCCAGCGGTGGACGTGGCGACCTCCGTCGAGGTGCTGGAGCCGACCCGAAAACTGAGGTGCGCGGCGGCGCGGCGCGATCCCGGCGGTGGCGGCATCAACGTGGCGCGTGTGCTTCAGCGCCTTGGCGGCGATTGCCTTGCGCTGTATCTCGCGGGAGGCCCGACTGGGCGCGTGCTGCAAGACCTGCTCGCGGCAGAACAGGCAGCGAGCGTTTGCCTGAGGATCGAGGGGGAGACGCGCGAGAACTTCTCCGTCTTTGAGACATCCACCGGGCGGGAATTCCGCTTCGTCTTGCCTGGACCAACGGTCACGGAGCGCGAGTGGCAATCCTGCACCGATTACATCGACGCGCTGGATTCGTCCCCGCGCTATCTCGTACTCAGCGGTAGCCTGCCGCCGGGTGCACCCATCGACATTTATGCGCGCATCGCCAGGTGCGCTCGTGCGCGCGGCATGCGGGTCGTGCTGGATACCTCGGGACCGTCACTCGCTGCGGCACTCGAAGCGGGGGTTTTTCTCGTCAAGCCGAGTTTGAACGAGCTGCGTGGATTGACCGGAATGCCGCTTGTCGAAGAACGGGAGTGGTGCGAGGCGGCACGGCGGATCGTCCGCGACGGGCGAGCGTCGATCGTAGCGCTCACGCTTGGCGATCAGGGCGCCCTGGTCGTCACAGGCGACCGTACGCTGCGCGCACCGGCACTCCCTGTGCAGGTGTCGAGCTCCATCGGTGCCGGTGATAGTTTTGTCGCCGCCATGGTTTGGGCTCTCAACCACGATTCGAGCCTGGAAGTTGCCTTCCGGTATGCGCTTGCCGCTGCGTCGGCGACTTTGCTGGTCGCGGGTACCGGATTGTGCGAGCGGGCCGATGTCGAACGGTTTTATCTTGCGCTGGCGGATTGCCAGTCGTTTGGCATCTCCAAGGCGGACGGCGAGGAGTAGAGCGACTTGGCTGCTGCGATTCAAACTACGCTGGACTGGCAAGACGGCATGCGCGGGCACGAGATCACAGCCGATGTTCGTCGAGGCCGGGTAGCGGGAGTCGTCCATCACATCAGAGCCGCCGAAGACGCCGGAGTCGGCATCGTCGTCGACGAGGGCGGCGGCCTCGTCGCAGGAGGGTTCGGTCAATCTCGCATCGCTGTTCGCGGGCGGCGCGTCGAGCACGGTGACGCCGAATTGCGCGAGTGTCGTGTAGGCATCTTCGATCGTCTCCGCACAAGCCGCGTCGGCGGGTAGCGCGTCGACGATTTCCGTGTAGCGGAGATCACCCCGTTGTGCAGCCAGTTCGAGAAGTCCGGCGCGACTAAAACCGGACATGTCTGTGTCTCGGGCACGCACCTTCGTCATCATGGCATTGGCGGATCGACCGCGGGTTGCGGGGTTCGAGCTCCAGTGGCCGGCACACACTCAGCGTGACGGAAAACTCCTCGGCTGACTGTCTCAGCGACTGCACGTCTTCTTCCCGCACCCAGTTCGGAGGCCGGTTGACGAGACGGAACAGCGCCGCTGGTTCAGGCGCAAGCAGCCGCCGCAGGCGCACGAGATCGCGGCGAATGCCGCCCAGCTTTGGCCTTTTCGGCAGTCTGTCGGCGGCCAGCGTTGCGTCCACCTCATTGACGGTTTGCGCTGCTGTGCGGACGCTGCTGACCAGCACATCGGCTTCCTCCTGCAACAGGTGAATCAGGAGCGCCATGGGGCTGTGAAAGGGGGTGCCCATTTCGACAGCCTGCCTCAACTGGCTCACTGACCGCAGAGGAAGGCTGCGTACGCTCATCAGGCAGCGAACACCAACGTTCAGCCAGAGGGTCGCCACGTTGAGGGGCTCCTTTCGCGCGAAGTCATAGTCGACATCGTTGAGCACCGCAATTAGGTTCTCGTTGACGTGCGTGATACGGGTCGAGCGGGAACCTTCCCTCAGGGTATCGGCGAATGCGTCCGGCAGTCGCACGTGTTGTAACGGCCAGCCTTCCAGCACGCCAGGCAGGTCATGGAAGTGCAGCCAGATGAATTCACCGTCCTTGTCATGCTGATGTTTGAGCCAATCTGCTGCTGTGACGGCGTCGATTTCGCGGCCCACACCGTTGCTGGAAAACGCGTATCCATGGTTCAACGGAAACTGGCCGGTCGTTTGTGCCGGCAGCGTTTGTGTGTTCATTGATGCTCCATCCCGCAGGCCGATGTTTGACATGGCGATTCCACGGTAACGTCGTCGATGGCACGCTCCGACGCGTCATGCTTTTTCACGTTCGCCTGTGACGGGGCCGGCGGACGTCGCGTGGACTCTCTACAGCATCGCGCAGCGGAAGCTGGCGCTGTCGAAGTCGATCAATTGCGACCGGCGCCCTCTGACGCTTCGTCGTCCCAACTGCGTATCGCGTCCCAGATCTCCTGCGCCGTCTCGCAGAACCGGAAAAGCTGAATGTCACCCGGCGCGATCATGCCTTCGTCGACCAGAAACTCGAAGTCGATCGCAGTGCGCCAGAACGATTCGCCAACCAGGACCACGGGCAATGGTCGGATCTTGCCGGTTTGTAGCAGCGTCAGCACTTCGAACAACTCGTCGCAGGTGCGGTAACCGCCCGGAAAAAAAACAGCGGCTTTCGCACGTTCGAGCAGATGAAGCTTGCGGATCGCGAAGTAGTGAAAGCGGAAACAGAGGTCCGGTGTCAGATAGGGATTCGGCAATTGCTCGCGCGGCAGCGAGATGTTCAGGCCCACGCTGGGCGCGCCGGATTCGTAGGCGCCGCGGTTGGCGGCTTCCATGATGCCCGGACCGCCGCCCGTGACGACAGCGAGATGCCGCGACCGCGCCGGGTCCGCCGGGCGGCCGATCAGCTTCCCCAGTTCACGGGCCACATCGTAATAACCGCTGCGCTCGAGCAGCCTTGCCGCGACCCGCAACGCCTGCTGATTGGCCGGTGTAGCGGGATGCGCCGCCAGCGCGCGCTGTGCGTCTGCCAGACGCCGACGGGCTAGCTGCGGGTCGACGATGCGGGTGCTGCCATAAACGACGATCGTCTCGTCGATACCGAGCCTCTGCAGGCTCTCTTCGGTCTTCCAGTAGTCGAGCTGCAGCCGCACGCCGCACATCTCGGGGCGTTGCAGGAACGACGCGTCTTCGTCGGCCTGCAGGTATGTCGGGCTTTCGAGAAGATGGCGCACACGTGGTGACAGCTTTCGACCGGCTGCACGCGTGGGTGCAAGCTTACCGGGCATCGTCCCGCGCGGCCATGCGGGCCGTAACGGCTTGCCGGCGCGGCAGCGCGCGAGGTTTTGCGCAGGGCGTGACATCAGCTCTCCGCTGGGCCGGAGATCGAACATGCCGCAGCGGCGGCCGCGGACCGGCCGTCGAGCGCAGATTTTTCCGCAAGCTCGACGCTTTGCTGATACACCGGCACCGTGCAAGGCCAACCAAGCGTGTCGGCGATTCGACGGCGCAACGCATCGGCGGCGGCGGGCTCACCGTGCGTAATGAACGTTTGCGCGGGCGCGGGCGATATCGCTGCGAGCCAGTTCAGCGTTTCGCTGTAGTCCGCATGCGCGGACAGCGACGAAATCGTCTCGACATGTGCGCGAATTCGCACGTACTCGCCGTGAATCTTTACCGCTGGTTCGTGTGCGGCAATGGCGGCGCCGCGTGTGCCCGCGGCCTGATAGCCGACCAGCGCGATCGTATTCCTGGGGTCCGGCGCATACAGGCGCAAATGATGGAGCACGCGACCGCCGGTGGCCATGCCGCTGCCAGCGATAATGACCATCGGACCATGATGCGCGGCGATCGCTTTGGACTGCTCGACCGTGCGCACCATGACTGCCGCCTTGTCGATCATGGCCGCCTGCGAAGCCGTCAGGCGGTGCTCGCTCAGATGGTGCCGGTACACCTCCGTGACGCCGGTGGCCATCGGGCTGTCCAGATAGACCGGCACGTTTGCCATGCGCCCGGTCTGCTTCAGATGCGCGATGTAATAAAGGATTTCCTGAGCTCCTCCGACCGCAAAGCAGGGCATGACCACGACGCCGCCGCGCGCGAACGTCCGCTCGAATAGCGCGGCCAACTCCTGCTCGGGATCGGTCGTGGCATGCAGGCGGTCGCCGTAGGTCAACTCGACGACCAGATAGTCCGCGTGCGCGAGCTTCATGGGGGCACGCATGATCGGATCGTTCGGCCGGCCGAGATCGCCTGAAAAAGCCAGCACCGTATGGCGCCAGCAGAGCACGACGCTGGCCGCGCCCAGGATATGTCCGGCAGGCAGAAAGCGGAAGCACAATTCGTCGTTCAGTGGGGTGGGGACATCGAATTCGCGCGGCACGATGAGCCGCAGCGCGCGCTGTGCGTCGTCGCGCGTGTAAAGCGGCAGAGCCGGCTTGTGCTTCGAGAAGCCATGACGGTTCGCGAAGTCGGCTTCCTCTTCCTGTAGACGCGCACTGTCGCGCAGCATGATGTCGCACAGGTCGGCCGTGCCGGGCGTGCAGTAGACGGGGCCGCGATAGCCGCTGCGCGCGAGCACGGGCAGGTAGCCGGTGTGATCGATATGCGCGTGCGTGAGGATCACAGCGTCGAGCGTATCGACCGGCATGGGCAGCGGGCTCCAGTTGCGCAGGCGCAGGTTTTTCGTACCCTGAAACAGACCGCAATCGATCAGAATCCGCAAGCCGGCGGCTTCGAGCAGATATTTCGAGCCGGTGACGGTTTCGGCGCCACCCAGAAAAGTCAGTTTCATCATGCCCTCGCGCGGAACCCGCCCATGGCGTGGATAAATGCCATTGCACTGCATTGGCCTGGCGCAGCTTTGACATGGATCATCGAATGCGGCCGGGCGGTTCGGCTTTCGCTTCACTATCGCATTCGATCGCGTGCCAGAATTCGCATAACTGGGGATGAACAGCGTCGTGCCAGCGCAGGCCCGTGAAAAGATCGTAATGGTCGCACTGGCCGATGGTCGCGCGCCGATGCCGTGGCGCGTCCGGCGCATGACATAGCGCGTGCGCGCAATGAGTCTGATCCGCGCCGGTGATGTCGTCGCGGTCTGCCTCGATCGTGCAAAGCGGGACTTGCCCAAGCGCGCCGGTATTCCAGCCCGACCTGACGCGCAGGGTGGGCGACCAGGATGGCAGCCTGCTGGATGAAGCCCGATAGATCCGGCGTCCGGACGCAGACGTTGAGCGCGCTATCGGCGAACGCCCTGGCGAGGCGCCGTTGTGTATCGAGCAGGCCGTACCACATGGGTTGCCTCTTCGGATCGGGCATGCTGCCAACGGAACCCTGCCGGCCGCCCGATAACCGCATCGCACGTGCGGCGCGCGAAGCCCGGGTTGCCGGCCACCGCTGCGCGCCACGCCGCTTCAATCCGCGAGCGAATTCAATGTCGTTGCCAGCGCGCCTACTGTTTGAGCCAGGATCGGCAATTCGTCCTCGTTCAATTTCAGTGCGTCGCTCAGCGAGCGATGATTGATCCAACCCCGTACGACGCATCCGAGTCCGGCTGAAGCGCAATACAGCGACACGTTCTGTGCCATCGCGCCCGCCGCGACGGCGGAAAAAATATCGCGCTGCTGAGGCGGCATCGTCAGCAGGCGCGACATGTTGACGACATACACGAGATCGAGCGGTGCGTCGCCGACAAAATCCTGGTATCCCGTCATATTGCGCGCGTCGCTCTCGTGTTTGAGTACGAGCCGATGGTTTGGCGCGTCATAGCGATAGACTCCGTTCGGCAGCACCGCATAAAGGTCGATTTCGTTGAAGGCATGGGCCGACGGCGCCGTGCGGCCGCCTGTCGCCGGACGGTTGACGCCGTCCGCCGCCCATAGCAGCGCACCAAGCGTCGCGGGCATCAAGGGTGTGTCGGAAAATTCGCGGGTGCTGGCGCGCAGCGCGAGCGCTTTCATCAGCGGCACGCCGCCGGCCATGTCAGGCCTGGGCAGCGTGATCACGGCAGGCGTTTCGCCGCGGGTACGAGCGGGGGCGCGTCCGGGCGCCGGTTCATAGGACAGCAGTTGCATATCGGTCATGATCGACTCCGTTCAAGGTCAGCGCCGGTGCATGCGCAGGTGAACCGCGCACGCGTTTTCACCATAGCCGCGCTGAACGCCTGTGTTTTGATGCGTGTCAACGGAGCCTTCTCGCCGCGTATGAATCGTATGGCGCTCATGGTTGCCCGGTTCTCGTTGATGCAAATCAACCCGCATCGCAGCCGCGTACGTAGTCTCACTGCTGGTATCAGGGATGCCCGACAGTTGTTCACCGTGCGTCCGCGGTGCCCGGCACGCCGACCAGACGCAGTCGCAACCGGTTGAGCGCTGCTGCGCTTCGATGGCGAAGGGACGTGCCCAGCGCCCGCTCTGGCTCGCATGGCGGCTAGCGCCATTGAGCGCGGATTCGGCCATCAGGCGCGGCATTCATACACGATGACCTCGACAAGGAAGAACCTGAACGTGAGCGATACGGTCGCGTTATATGCGGCGCTGGGTGGGGGATGGGAGAGCGGGCAATGACCGGGCAAGTTTTTGAGTGAGAGTTCGCGGGCATGGCGCCGGGAGGGCGATGCGTAGAGGGCGCGGGATCGAGGCCCGCGCAGCGTGCGCCTCAGACGTTGCTCGCCTTAGGTGTGGAAGCCGTCGACGCCGGCGCGTCACCCGGCTTGTCCCGCTCGCAACGTTCGAGCCGCAACGCGCCCCAGCCCAGCGGAGCAAACACGCGGCCGCCAGCAAGCTCGACCTGCTCGACAAACGATTCGAGCGTCACGCCAGCCATGATGTGAATCGGCGCGTTGCTGATGAAATCCTGCGTGCGCAGCCACGGAGCGTCGCCCCGATTGATCTCCATGACGCTGCGCATTTTGCCATCGTAACCGGCATTGGGCGGATACAACGGACCGTCGAAAGCGACCGTCAGTATCTGGTCCGGCATGTCGTTGTAGGGGACGCCGGCATGTTGTTCATATGGCACCTGTTCCCAGCCATCACCCCATTGCTGATCGAGTGGCACACGCGTGAAATAGGCCCACGGGGCGCGCACGAAACAGAGTCCATACGCGTGCCGTACGCCGTCCAGATCCGCGGTCAATCCCATGAGCGCACCTCGTTGTCGTGACGGTTCAAATAAGGTTCAGGCAGTGTCGTCATCCGCGAAAATGCCATTTTCAGGCTCCGCGCCCTCGTGGTCGACACATTGAATGTGCCAGTGGCCGCTCATCAGCGTCCTGCCTGCATTGGCGCACCATTGCGCACGCCCGGTCTCACCTTCGAACGGGCCGCCGGACACTTTCAGATCAAGCCCCTCAAGCACACAGCAGGGCACCGAATCGTGCGGGCCGCACACGAGTGTATTGCCGCAGTCGATTTGCAGCGTGCCCCATTCGGGCAGTTCGAGGCCCAGGTGCCCCTCGCGCGACCATTGACGCGTTTCGTTGTCGAGCCACAGGATGGCAAATGCCATCGGATTGACACGGTCGAATGTGTCGAGGTGGATGGTCAGGCGCATGATTTTCTCCACGAGTACCAAATGCGTTCGCAGTAAGCGGCTAGAGTCGGTTCATTGCGGTTCATTGACTAAGAACCCACTGGATCAGCGTATGGGCGTCTTCGGGCGTAAGCGGTCCACCGCGTTCTGGCGGCAGCGGCATGGCCATGTCGCCCCAATGCGCCTTGCCGCCGACCCGCAGTTTGTGTTCGAGCATCACCTGCGCATTCGGCTGGTTGCGGTAACGTTGCGCGATCTGCTGGAACGAAGGGGCGAGAAACGGCGCGTCGCGGGTATGGCAGAACATGCAATGCTGTTGATCGACGAGGGCGGTCGGCTCGGACTGCGCGAACGCCGCGCCGCTTGCTGTCAGCAGGAGCCCGACTACATGCGCGGCCAGGTACGGCGGAAACATGGCTTTCACGAGACACACTCCACGAAAGGTTGCAGGCTCAGTCTACGTTTGACGACGCGGTTGCAATTGACTCACGTCAAGCCGACGTTTGCCTGCGATCATTGACCGTTTGCTTGCGTTATCCGGCATCGTCGGCGCTACCGGATAAATCAAAGTGGCCCACCGTTTGAGCGAGCACCGGAACGCTGTCGCGCGGCAGGCGCATTTCGACACTCAGCGCACTGCGGTTGAGCCAGCCGCGCGCCGCGACAGCGAGTCCTGCGGCCGCGCAGAAGAGATAGACGTTCTGCACGATCGCGCCGGCGCTCGCCGACGCAAAAGGTTTGCGCTGCGACGGTGCGATGTCGTGCATGCGTGCAAGATCGGCGACGTACACCAGATCGAGCGGCGCATCGCCCACGAAGTCCTGGTAGCCCGTCAGCCCGCGCAGATCGCTTGCGACGGCCAGGTCGAGGCGATGTCGGCGTGGATCGTAGCGATACAGTCCGCGCGCGAGCACCGCATAGATGTCGATTTCATGCAGGGCCAGCACCGAGGGCGCGATTCGCCCGCCGTCCGGCTCGCGATTGATGCCGTTAGCCGCCCACAGCAAATTGCTGAGTATCGTGTCGTCCAGCAAGTCGGCAGCGAAGCGGCGCGTTGTGCGGCGTTTCGCGAATGCTTCCATGATCGGCATGCCGCCGGCGCGCGCGGGAGCAGGCAGTTCGATGTGCTCCGACACCATGCCGGTGACCGGACGCGTACCCGCCTGATCGCGCAGTGCGGTGCCAAGTCTGAATAGATGTTTCATGAACACGTCGTCCTCGTGCAAGCCGGAACTGCAAACGGCACACAGTCATCGTGTACCAGCGCGGCATTTGATGATTGACTCAAATCAACCGGCTTTCGCGAACATGGGGCTGTTCGAGGCCTGCCGTCAGGTGATGTCACTCGCTTGATCCGAGTCAACCGGGATCGCCACCAAAAAAATTGGCGACGTTTCAAGCGCGTCTATTCTGAACACATCAGAGCGCCGAGCGTGGCCGCACTCTGGTTACCCGCGCCGCTTCCGTCGGCTTTATTCAAGCCACGTCCTTTCACTCTCACAGGCACCGGCCATGCATATCCATTTCCCGCAGGAACGTCCCGAGTACTGCGCGCGCGATCTCGTCGTCGCCTTTCCAGCGGAGGTCGACGGTGAGCGCGTGCAGTGCGCCATTACCGCGGAGGCGCTGGAAGACCACTTTGGCGCGCCGTCGTTGCGTGAGGACGATCTGATCGAAGCGTTCGATACACACCGGCTGCCCATCGAGGCCGCCGCGCGAAATTTGCTGAAAGAAGTGGGCGCGAAGCCGGTCATGATGCACAGCGGCTACTTCCGCTTCCGCGATTGAAGCCGCGCGGCCGGGCCGCTGATCGGCCCTTTGACTGCACCGCGCTACGACACCACTTCGGCAAGTGGGCGCCGCGGCGAATGCGGCACGGCGCTGCCACGGCCAACCCGGATCAGCAGTTGCGGAACGGCGTCCAGATTGAGCGCGGCGCGCAGGCGCTCGCGCAGCGAAGCCACTTCGATCGGTTGATTCAGGTAGGAAGCCGTCATGCCTTCGGAGGCGGCGGTGAGCAGCACCCGTTCGAGCGCCTGCCCGGCCGCGAGCCATGCGGCCGCGTCGTCCGTGCCGGTGCCGATGCACAGCAGCAATGGCGAGCCGGCGACGAGTGTCTGATGCGCTGCGGCCAGACCGCCGCCCAGGTCGAAGGTGCGAACGATCGAACTCACCAACGGCACCGCGAAGTCGAGCAGCCCGCGCGCGCCGGTCGACAATGCGGGCATGCCGTCCTGAAGGCGCCGCGGATGAATCCAGCTGGCAAGTTCGCGGCGAAAGCGGGGGTCCTTGAATTGCGTCTGGTCGGCTTCGCCGATCAGCTCGGCGAGCTGTTCCCGACTCGCCGTGCTTTCAATGCAGACCGTATCGCAGCCTTCCGCCGTCCCCGCGTCCACGAGGCGCCGCTGAAATTCGGGTGGCGTGGGTTCGCCGGCGAAAATCTCACGCGTCGTCACGCGCAGCGCAATCGCATCGAACAGCGCGGCGAGGCCCTTATCGCAGCGGCCGCCGGGTATCACCCGCAGATGCGCAAGGACGTCGGGGTCGGCGTTCGAGGGAAACGGCGTGATCGCGTAGGCCAGCCCAAAGCGGCTCAGCGCCACGCGCAGATTGAACAGTGCCGCGCCGCAACTGATAATCAACTCGCGGTCGTGCGGATCGACCACCGGCAGCGCGCGCATGCGGTCCGCGCACAGCGTCATGCAGTCGCCATCGACGATGAAATGCCACGGCTGGGTGTTGTGGTTCGACGGTGCGAGTACCGCATAGCGCAGCGCGAAGCGCAGTTTTTCGTCGATGCCGGCATGCGGGTCGAGTTGCCGTTCATCGACGGACCATGCCGTCGTCTGGGGAAGGGTGCTCATTCGGGGTCTCCTGACGCCGTGTCGGCTATGTTGCGTCAGACCATCGTGTCAGACAGTCCTGCGGCCGGCTTGACTCCGATCAAACGGCGGCGCAATGCCGGCTTGATTCAACGGCGGCGAGCGCACGCGGCTAGACGCGGGCGAGACCTTCCCTGTCGAGAATCCTGATCTGCTTGCCGTGGGTGTCGAGCAGGCCGTCCTTCTGAAACTTCGATAGCATGCGGCTGACGGTTTCGAGTTTCATCCCGAGGTAGCTGCCGATCTCTTCCCGCGTCATGCGCAGATGAAATTCCGCCTGCGAATAACCGCGCGACTTGAGCTTGCCCGACAGATTCAGCAGGAACGTCGCGACCCGCTGGTCCGCGGACATCGTGCCGAGCAGCATCATCAGCGTGGCCTCGCGCACGATCTCGCCGCCCATCAGCCTGTGCACATGCTGCTGCAATGCCTTGACGTCGCGGCACATGGCTTCGAGCAAATGGAACGGGATGATGCAGACCTTGCTGTCCTCGATGGCGAGCCCATCGCAGCTATGCTTGCCTGAACCGATGCCGTCGAGACCCAGCACATCGCCCGCTAGATGAAACCCGGTGACCTGTTCACGGCCGTCGCGATGCATCACGACAGTCTTGAACGAGCCCGCGCGAACTGCGTAGATGCTCTGGAACGAATCGCCTGCGCGAAACAGGGATTCGCCATTTTTGATCGTGCGCGAAGGGCAGATCAGCGCGTCGACCTGTTCGGTCTCTGTCGCCGTCAGACCTTCCGGCAAGCATGAAGCACGCATCGCGCAACTCGGGCAGTTGGCGCCGCCGTGCTTCGGCCGGGCCGGTGCAAATCCGGGATCTTTCAGCGCGTGCAGCGGCATCTGCGCGATGGTCCGGGTCTGGGAATATTCGGCAACGTCAGACATGATGGGCTCCGAGATGGTAGAGACCACGCGCGCAATGCTCGTGGGCAATTCGCTCGATGGTGTTGCATGCAAGATCGAATTCGCTGGTCTTGTCGAAGAAGTACTGCGCGCCGTTGGCGACGCACGCCTGCCTGAACCACGTGCCCGAATGATTCGTAAGCACGATCGTGATCACGGTGGACATGCTCTGCGCGAGGTTGCGCAGCAGGTCGATGCCGCTGCCGCAGCTCAGATGTAAATCCATCACCACGACGTCGGCTGCCGTCGCGCCGATGCCGTCCTGTGCCGCACCGGGTTCCTCCGCTTCACCGACGATCTCGACGCCTTCGATCGCACCGAAACGCGCGGCGATCCGTTTCCTGATCGAAATCGCGTCGTCCACGAGGAACACGCGTACGGCTCGGTGTGACGGGCTTGAGTTCATGGCTCGAAGTATCGGCCGCGTCATCTCAAAATAAAATAAGCAAGGAACGAGCTTCGGGTAGGCGAGCGGGAAGTGTTGTAGGGAATTTCCTACATACACTCTGTGACGGCAAAGCAGCCGCGCGAGGAGCCACGGATGTGACGGGGGTAACGACGAGCGGACCCAGTGACAGCGGCGCCGTGACGGCGCTAGATTTCGTCGTCTTCCCCGAGCAGCTTGTGGCGCAGCGCGTAGCGCACCAGCGCGGCTTCGTGCGGCATCTGCATTTTCTCGAGGATGCGGGTTTTATAGGTGCTTACCGTCTTGCTGCTGACACATAATTCGGTGGCAATTTCCGTGAGGGTTTGTCCTGCGGCGATGCGCCGGAAAACGTCGAATTCGCGATCCGACAGGCGCTGATGGGGCAGTGTGTCGGCGGGCTCGTTCAGGCTTTGCGCGAAGCGTTCGGCCATCGCGAGACTGACATAGACGCCACCCGAGGCGACCTTGCTCACCGCCGAGACCAGTTCCGCGCTCGCGCTCTCCTTGGTGAGATAGCCCGATGCACCGGCTTTGAAAGCACGCGCGGCGTACTGTTGCTCCGCATGCATGGTGAGTACGAGGATGCGCAGCGCCGGCATCTCGTCCTTGATCTGTTTGATCAACTCGACGCCGTTGCGCCCCGGCATCGACAGATCCAGCACCAGCACATCGGCCGGGTGCGAGCGAACCAGAGCAATCGTACTGACGCTGTCGCTGGCTTCTCCGACCACTTCGAAGCCGTTTGTGTTTTGCAAAATATGTCGCAGGCCATCGCGCACGAGCGCATGATCGTCGGCTATCAGCACGCGAATCATGTTAGCGTCTCCTGCTGTTGCACGGCCGCGGCCGGGAACGTGACGGTCAGTGAAAAGCCCTTGCCGCTGGACGTATGTATTTCGACGGTGCCGCCTAGCATATGCGCACGTTCGCGGATCCCGAGCAGCCCGAACGATTTTTCGGCGCGCGCGTCCGAACGGCCAGCGCCATGACCGTTGTCCGCCACTCGCACAATGCAGGCGTCCTCTTCGCGGCGCACCGTCAGCGTGACGACCGTGGCTTCCGCGTGGCGGGCGACGTTGGTGAGCGCCTCCTGCACGATGCGGAATAGTGTGGTTGCGCCTGCCGGCGTAAAGGGTGTGTCGCCGACTTCGATGTCACGTTTCACCTCGATGCCGTAGCGGTTCGTAAAGTCGTTGGCGAGCCATTCGATGGCCGGGATCAGGCCGAGATCGTCGAGCATGACCGGGCGCAGGTCGGCCGCGATCCGGCGCACCGACGCGACCGTCGCGTCGATCAGCCGTCGCATGTCGTTGAGTTGCCGCAGAATCCCGGACTCGGCGGTGGCTTCGAGCGCCTGTTCGACCGATGAAAGGTCCATTTTCAGTGCGGTCAACTGCTGGCCGAGGTCGTCGTGCAATTCGCGGGCAATACGGGTTTTTTCGTCCTCGCGAACCATCTGCAGATTGGCCGACAGTTCGCGCAATTCCTCGCGCGATTTGCGCTGCGCGTTCTCCGCTTTGACCCGTTCCGTGATGTCGCGCAGCATGACTGTGTACAGCTTGCTGTCACCGTCGGCCACCTGGGAAATCGACGCTTCGATCGGAAATTCTTCGCCGTTGCTGCGCAGCCCGAATAGCACGCGCTGCTGTTTGCCCATCTGGCGGTCGGACACGCCCGTGACGCCGAACTGGTCGACATGCCGCTCGTGCGCCGCGCGAAAACGTTCCGGAATGAAGCGCGACAGCGAAGCGCCGAGCGCGTCCGGCGCGCTGCAGCCGAATACCTGTTCGGCCATCGGGTTGAAGATGACAATCTTCTGTCGTTCATCGACGGTGATGATGGCTTCCATCGACGAGCGGATGATCGCCATCATGCGTGCCTCGTTGACGCTCGACTGGCTTCGCGCCTCGCTAGTCAAGGTCGAGACGCCGCGTGCGCGGGCAAGCAGAAAGGCCACGGCGGCGAACAGACAGGCAGCGGCGATGCATGCCGTCAGCAAGCTGTTTTCCCGGAGCGGGGCTTCGCGCAGCGACCGTTCCGCCAGCCAGCGCCAGATGCCGAGCGCCAGTGTGAGCCCGACGACGAAGGCCAGCGCGCCGACGAACACAGGGTGTCGTACATAGGTCGCGACTCGCGACCGCGAGGACGGCCCGGGCGCGAAGGGCGTTTTATCGCGAAGGGGCATGCGCGCCTCGATGGATAACGGATAACTCACGACGCCGGCCGACGGCCGGCGCCCGTTGGATCACGAATGCCACGATATTTTTCAACTCGTGGCGTTTCAGCCTTTGCGATGGGCGACAGACCATGCTGCGCTGTTTATTTTGCGCGATTCGCACGGATCATGCCAGTAGCCGCGGATGATGACGCATTCGTTGGGGATGCGTCAAAGTTCAGGAGCATGTCATGTACAAGCGGATTCTCGTAGCAATCGACGGCAGTCAAGCCGCCCAACTCGCGCTTCAGGAAGCGCTGACCATCGCGGAGGCGGCACAGTCGACCGTGACAGCGGTATTCGTCGCCGAACATGCTCGCGCAAATGGTCGACGTCGGCATGGGCCTGATCGATCAGCAGAGCCGCTCGACGGTGTCGGCCGAGGCCGCGATGGCGACGCTGGAAGATGCTCGCGCGCTATTCGAGCAGCGTGGGGTGCGTGGCTTGACGCGAGTGGTCGACGCGTACGGCGAGGACATCGCGGGTGTGCTCTGCCGTATCGCCGGCGAATACGAAGCCGATCTCGTCGTGATGGGCACGCATGGACGGCACGGGATAGGACGCTTGCTGATGGGCAGTGTGGCTGAAGCCGTCTTGCGGCGCACCGAGGTGCCGGTCCTGCTGGTCCGGCGCGAACGGGATCTGGACGAGATACCCGCGGGCCTGTGACGGCTTGAAGTACAACCTCGGCCTATGGATCGCGGACAAAAGAGGCGCCCTGACAAGCGGGCGCCTTGAAAGTTTCGTGAGGGGCTATCGCCGCGTAATGCCTAAAAACCCGTACATCGCGAATCCGTTTCGAATCAGTGCGACATCAGCACCGGCACGGTCATCGACTGGAGCATGGTTCGCGTGACGCCGCCGAGCAACCTTTCCTGAACGCGCGCATGCCCGTACGCGCCCATCACCAGTAGATCGATATGGCGGTCGGCAAGCATGTTCAACAGCAGCGCGCCGGTCGATACACCGTCCACTCCGGGCGTCCCGGCGAATCCCGCCTCGATGCCGTGCCGCGCGAGCCAGGCGGCGACGTCGATGCCGGCCGGTTCACCGCTCTGCGAATGGCGCCGCACCGTCATCACGGTGACGAATTTCGCTTTCTTTAGCACCGGCAGTGCATCGGCCACGGATCGCGCGCTTTCGCGGCTGCCGTCCCACGCAATCAACACGCTTTGCCCAAACGACCGGACGGCTCCGGCGTAAGGCAGTACGATGGCCGGGCGGCCCGCACTCATGACCACGTCCTCCACAAAATGGCGCGCGATATACGACGAAGACTCCTTCGGATCGGACTGACCGAGAATCAGAAGGTCCGCGTGGCGAGCGTGCAAAGCCGCTGTTTCGACCGCATCACCCGCTGGCGCGCGCCATTCAACGCTCAGGCCGGCGCGCTCGCCGGCTGCCAGGAAGCGTGCCTGGGCGTCCTTCAGATTGGCGTCGCGTTGCGCTTCCTGCGCAGCCACCCAGGCGCCTTCTCCATCCAGAAAAAGCGGTCGCGCGAGTTCCTGGCACACCACGTACAAGCCGATCAGATGCGCTTCGTACCGGCGGGCCAGGTCGAGCGCGAATTCGGTGCGCGCGGCGCTATACGGACTGTCGTCCAGATGCACGAGCAGGGTTTTGCAGTTCATGACAGCTCCTTGGCGGCTTCGGCCGTTGGCGATTGATCGCCTGTAGCCGGGGTCACGCAGTGCGCGGAGATCAGCAGCACCGGGCACTGCGCGATGCGCAGAAAGGGTTCGGCGACGCTGCCGAGCACCATCCGCCGGAAACCTCGGCGCCCATGGGTGCCTATCACCACCACGTCGGCCTTGAACTCGGCAGCGGCGCGCTGGATGCATTGCGCGACGTCGTCGGCGACCGGATCCGCCTCGACGATGCGCGGTGAGCCCGCCACGCCGGCGCGGCGCATGCGCGCGGCGGCGTCGTCGGTCACATGCGCGCCTTCTTCGAGAAGCGCGTCGCGGACATAAGAGGGATCGTAAGAGGAGGGCACGTCATACGTCATGAGCGGGACGTTCACGACATACAACGGCTGCAATTGCGCGCCGGCTTCGTGTGCAAGCTGCAAGGCGGCGTCGAGCGCATGACTCGACGTTTCACTGCCGTCGACCGCAACCAGAATCTGCTGGTACATGGCGAACTCTCCTTAAGGAGGCGGCTTAGGGCCACGCCTGCAAAGCGCCTGCGATTGTCAGTGCGACATCAGCACCGGCACGGTCATCGACTGGAGCACTGTGCGGGTTGCGCCGCCCATCACCAGTTCCTGCCAGCGGGCATGGCCGTAGGCACCCATCACGAGGAGGTCCGCGCCGAGATCGGCGGCTTCCGATAGCAGCGTGTCGCCAACCGACGCGGCCGGACCGGCTTCGACGTCCTTGACTTCGACCTCGATGCCGTGCCGCGCGATCACCGCTGCGATGTCGGCGCCTGGAATACGGGGGCCCGTTTCCCCGTGAGCGCCGTTGACCGCGACGATCGTGGTGAGCCGCGCTGTGCGCATGAACGGCAGTGCGTCATGCACGGCACGGGTGGCTTCGCGGCTGCCGTCCCAGCCGACCATCACATGGCCGCCGGGGGAAGTGACGCTGCTGGCGTTCGGCACCAGCAGCACTGGCCGGCCCGCGGACATGACCAGGTTTTCGGGGAAATAGTTGCCGACGTACGACTCCGGATCATCCGGATCGTCCTGGCCGGCGATGATCAGATCCGCGCAGCGTCCCCGGTGCGGCACCGCGAGACTGGCTGACTGATCGACGGCGACCCACTCGCCCGCCACCCCGGCCCGGCTCAGCTCCGCATGGAAGAGGCGTTCGAGCGCGCCGCGCCGCTCGGCGCGCAACTGCTCATGCGTCGCGTAGTAGCTGGCGGTGCCGGCCATTACGTACAGCGAGCGCGGATCGGGACTGAACAGGGCGAATACGCCGGTCAGATGGGCACCGAAGTGCTTCGCGAGGCGCAGCGCGATTTCGAGCCGCGGATGCGCGCGCCGGCTCGTATCCAGATGAACGACGATGGTTTTGTAGCTCATTGCAAAACTCCCGGAAAGTGAATGGGCGGCGCTTGACCATGTGAACTGAGTCTATGAGCCGATGGCGCTGCGGCGTTGATTCAGATCAACCGTGCGACTGGTGGGGCGGGGACAGTGGAACCTGAAAACGACGGGGCGCGCCGGTCCGCAAACGCCCCGTTCACGGGCGCCCCGAGCCTGTCAGCGCACGTTCCGCCGTCAGCTTGGCGAGTGCGGCGGATGCGAGCCTTACGCGCACGCTGTCGGCACGGCTCGTGAGGATGATCGGCAGCCGCGCGCCGAGCACGAGACCAGCCGCGTCGGCGCCGGCGAAGTACATGAGCTGTTTGGCGAGCAGATTGCCGGCTTCCAGATCTGGCGCCAGCAGGATGTCCGCCTGACCGGCCACGGGCGAATCGATCTGCTTGATTTTTGCGGCCGCCAGGCTGATTGCATTGTCGAAGGCGAGCGGGCCGTCCACCAGCGCGCCCGTGATCTGACCGCGCGCGGCCATGACGGTCAGCGCGGCAGCGTCGAGCGTAGTCGGCATGCGCGAGTTGACCGTTTCGATCGCGCCGAGGACCGCGACCCGCGGGAGTTCGACGCCCAGCACGTGCAACAGGTCGATGGCGTTCTGGCAGATATCGCGCTTATGGTCGAGCGATGGCGTGATATTGACCACGGCGTCGGTGACCACCAGCGGCTTCGAATAGGCCGGCACGTCCATCGCATAGACATGGCTGATGCGCCGCGAAGTGCGTAAGCCGGATGTCCGCGCGACGACCACGCCGAGCAGTTCGTCCGTGTGCAGACTGCCTTTCATCAACGCGGCGACCCGACCGGCCGCGCCCATTTCCACGGCACGCGCAGCCGCCGCATGACTGTGCTCGACCGCTTCGATCGGCACACCCGCGAGGCTGAGATTGGCGGCCTCGGCAGCAGCGCGGATTTTGGCTTCGGGGCCGATCAGCACCGGTTCGATCAGGCCTTCGTCGCGCGCTTCGATCGCTGCCAGGATGGCTTCTTCCGAGCAGGGATGAACGATCGCCGTGCGCAATGCGGGACGCACGCGCGCCTGCCGCATAAACGCGTCGTAGCGGTCGTGACGTCGCAAGGCGACCTCGGCATTCACCGTGCACGGCCACAGTACCGGCATCGACGGTGCAACGACCGTTGCCGTGCCGAGCAGCACGCTGTCGCCTCTCTGGTTCGTGCAGCAGATGTCGAGCAGGACGATGCGTCCGTCACTGCGCTTTTCCTTCACCTTGACCATCGCGGTGATGGTGTCCCCCGCTGAGACAGGATGACGGAACTGCAGGGTCTGGCCGAGGCAGATCGTGCCGGGGCCAGGCAGCCGCTTGCCGAGCAGCACGGAAATCAGCGCGGCGGTCCACATGCCGTGTACGACTCCATGGCCGGACAGCGCGCCCGCGGCGATCGCCGCATCTTCGTGCGCGGGATCGAGATCGCCCGATACGGCCGCAAACAGATCGATATCGTTCTGCAGGGCCACGCGTACGAGCGACGCCGACTCGCCGATTTCGATTTCGTCGAAAGTGCGGTTGCGCAACAGGTTGTCGTTCACGATGGCTCCGACACGACACGATGCCGTGTGAGTTTCAGGTACGTCGATTAAGTCATGCCGACGCTCCGGTGAGTTGATCTGCATCATCTGTTTCGGGGACGCGGCTGCTGGCGCCCTGCATTCCGTCAGACCGGCGCACGCTGACCGACGGTGTCGCACAGCGCTTCGGCGAAGCGTTTGAACGCATGCAGCGAGCCCGCGATGCTCTGGTATTTTTCGCGGCCGATCTGTCCGTCGAGCGTAATCAGCAGCCCCGACTCGCGCGCGAGCGCGAGGATGGCATCGAATTCAGGGATCGCGTTGCGCGCGTCCTGTGATGGTTCCGCCGATGTCGCGGCGCGGGCGAAAAAGGCTGTGTTCGACATGGCCGGTCTCCTTACGGGTCTACCTCGGCACGCGCACCGGGCGCATCGCGAGGGCAATCGATTCGGGCTGTCACGAATCCAGTATGGGTCGGCACCCTGCCGGTGCAAATCAGGTGGCACCGAGCTTCAGGTAGGACGTTCTGCATGCTTGTCAGGTTTTTCCTACGCAACGATCCGCCGTCATGACGGCCAGGTTCGTCGCTTGATATGGATCATGAGAATTCGCTCAACCGCGCCTATGCTCGTGGCATGTGTTGCGAATCCAGCATGTGGATGCACAACCGCGAGTGATATGGAGGCTGAAATGTCCGAAGCGAAAGTCCTTGTCGTCTATTTCTCACGCACCGGGACCACGCGTCTACTCGCGTCGGCGATTGCCGGAATGCTGGCCGCCGATCTCGAAGAGATCTGTGACTACAGCGATCGCGCAGGGCCGGGCGGCTATCTGCGCTCGCTGATCGATGCGATCCGCAAGCGGCCCACGGAAATCGTTCCGCCCGGCTTGAGCGTGTCGGCCTATGACCTCGTCGTGATTGGTTCGCCGGTATGGGCCGGTTCCGTGTCGGCCCCGGTGCGTTCGTATCTCATCGAGAACCGGGCGCGACTGCCTCAGGTTGCATTCTTCTGCAGCTTCGGCGGACACGGTGCCGACGCGGCGCTTCGCGAGATGGGCGAACTGGCCGGGAAGCCGGCCGTTGCCGAATGCAAGGTCACCGCGACCGCGGCGCACCAGGGCGCGCAGGCCGCGCTGGCTGCGTTCGTCGGTGGGCTCAAAGGGCACCTGGCGCGGGCCGGCGAATTCGAATGGATGTGTTGAGTCGCATGGGGAGCGGGCGAACATGAACTGGCGGCTCTTTCCGATACTCGCCGTCACGGGACTTGCGGCGTGCAGCTCCGAGGCACGCATTGCCGCATTGCGCGACAGTGCGATTCGGCTGCAGCAGGCCCGCACACAGGCGTGGGTGAACTGCTCCGCTGGCGCCGACTGCGATCGCCTTTGGACATTGACGAAAAAATACGTCGCGCAGCGTTCGGTGACGCCGATTCGCCGCGCCGACGACACCGCGATCGAAACCGCCGAGCCGCTCTATGTCTGGGCAACCAGGACCACCGACGACACGGGCGCCTCGACCATCAGGCTCAAAGGCATGTGCCGTGGCATGTATCGCGCCGACGGTAACCCCGGTTGGCTGTACACGAGCTGCGCCCGGCAGATTCGCGCGGTCGAAACCGATTTTCGCGCGTACCTCGGCGCCGCGTCGTAATTCAGCTGATCGCACTTTCACTGTGACCGTGTCGCGGTGTGCTTTTTCCTGCTTTTCTCTTACCCGGGAACAAACATCAGCAGCGCGGCCACGCCCATCACCAAGGTGGCGATCGAGCCGAGCACGATCAGCGGTTTGCTGGCCGTGAACGCGCCCATCACCGATTTCCTCGACACGAGGATCATGACGACCACCAGTAACGGCACCGCCACCACGCCGTTGATGACCGCGCTCCAGAACAGCGCCTTCATCGGACTGATCGGCGAATACTGGATCGCGAGCGCCGCCAGCACGCTGACGCCGATGATCGCGTAGAAGCCGCGCGCGTCGCGCACCTTGCGCTCGAGCCCCTCATGCCAGCCCATCGCTTCGGATAGTGCATACGCGCCTGAACCCGCCAGCACCGGCACGCCGATCAGGCCGACGCCGAGAATGCCCGCCGCGAACAGGATGTAAGCGAAGTCGCCGGCGAGCGGGCGTAACGCGCTCGCCGCCTGCGCGGCTGTGGTGATATCGGTCACGCCGGCCGCGTGCAGCGTGACGGCAGTCGCCAGCATGATGAAAAAGGCGGTGAGGTCGGAGTAGAACATGCCGGACCATGTGTCCCAGCGGATCCGCTCAAGCTCCCGGGGCGCCGCGCCGGCATCCAGGATGAGCGCGACACCGCCGCGATGAGCGTGCATGTCTTCCACTTCTTCGGATGCCTGCCAGAAAAAGAGGTAGGGGCTGATGGTGGTGCCGAACACGCCGACGACCATCGCCGCCGGGTTGCCGTTCAGCGTCAGATGCGGCCACAGCATGCGCCAGGCCACTTCGCGCCAGGGCACCTGAACGGTCAACAGCACGACGGCATAGGCGAGCAGCGAGACCGTCAGCCACTTCAGAAAGAACACGTACCGATGGTACGGAACGAAAACCTGCAGCAGCAGCGTGCCGAACACGAAGCAGGCCGTCATCAGGTGCCGGTCGACGCCGCTCACCAGTTCCGCCACTTCGCCCATCGCGGCGACATCGGCGGCGATGTTCAGCACGTTCGCGACCAGCAGCAACGACACGACGCCCATCAGCACGACAGGTGGGAACGCGCTCTTGATGTTGGCGGCGAGCCCTTTGCCGGTCACGCGGCCGAGGTTCGCGCACATTGACTGGACCGCGGCCATCAACGGAAAGGCGAGCGGCATCGTCCACAGCATGTTCAGGCCGAACTGCGCGCCAGCCTGCGAATAGGTGGCGATGCCGCTCGGATCGTCATCGGCGACGCCCGTGATGAGGCCCGGACCGACATGGGCCAGCGGATGCTCCTTCAGACGCGCGAGCAGCGTCCGCAGGCTTTTGGTATGCCGCAAACTGTCGACTTCCACCCGATCACCTCGCTAATGGTCCCGCAGCGTCGCTAATGCCTTGTAGACGATCCGCGGGTCATGCTGCCCCTTGTAGACAGCCGGTGCGGCCCGATCGAGCCCGAGCAGTGCATACACCGCGTTCTGCGCCGAGCGCACCGAGTATTCGACGGTGAACACGACGTCGTCGGGCAACTCGCAGAACTGCCCGGTGAAGGCGAGATTGCGCCAGCCGTCGGGCACCACGGCAGGCCGGTCGCCGCGACGGCGCGGCAGGAACTGGCTCGTGATGAACGGCATCATGCAGGGAATGCAAACCGCGTGCTCGAGGATTCGGGCCGACTCCGACTGCACCTTCAGATGACCCACGATCTCCGTCAGGATTTCGCGGCCGGTGCAGGCCTGCATCGGCTTGTCGACGAAATCGCCGGGCTGGTCGACACGCAAGCCATACCCCCAGAACACCTGCACGTCCGCCGGCTGACCGATGAAATGCGGCTGATGCGGCAGCACGATCGACACGAGCCAGTTCGACTCCGGAAAAGTAATCAGGCCGCCTTCACCCGGCACATTGCCGGTCAGATCGCGGATCAGCCGGAACAGCGTCGGGTCACGCAGCGTCACCGTGAAGGAGAGCCACTTCGACGCGTCGACATGATCGGCGAAGATGGACGGATGACCGAATTCCGGCCGGCCCGCGGCGATGTTTTTCCACAGGCTCCAGGCCCCCGTTGCGTCGACCGTATCCAGCGGCGCGGGACGGTCCATGCCGCCCAGGCTGGAGGCGGCCGTCATCGAGCCGAGCGTGACGATCACCTTGTCGGCGGGATCGACCGGCAGATCGAAGCGCCCGTGCGCCGTTTCGCCCGCTATTGCGCTGACGCGGTTCAGTGGGCCCGTTTCGTCGAAGCGAAGATCGGTGACCCGGGTGTCCTGCCGGAATGCCACGCCGTGGTCGTCGAGCCAGCGGCGCAGCGGCCGGATCATCGAATCGTACTGGTTATAGACCGTGCGCATGATGCCGTGCAACTGGTTGAAACCGGTGGACATATGCGCGAAACGCAGCAGATAGCGGCGGAATTCGACCGCGCTATGCCACGGCTGGAATGCGAACGTCGTGCACCACATCAGCCAGAAATTGGTTTCGAAGAAGGACGTGTCGAAGTGATCGGCAATCCGGCTAGCGCCGAGCATCACTTCCGGTTCGATCGACAGGCGGCCGAGCGTCACCAAGTGCTTTTCATCGAGCCCGTAGGCCGGCGCGTCTTCGCGTTTGCCCGCGCGCACGAGCCGCGCTCGCGACGAGGTTCGCATGGTTTCGTTCCAGTCGAAGATTTCCTGCGTCACGCTTTTAGTGCCGTCCAGCGTGGGGATCGACGAGAAGAGGTCATATGTGCACAGATACTTGCTTTCGAGCATGCGCCCGCCGCGCGCGACATAGCCGCTTTCGGGATTGCCCGCACCATCCAGGCTGCCGCCCAGCTTGTCGAGCGCTTCGAAAATGGTGATGTCGCAGCCGCGCAGGTGGCCGTCGCGGATCAGGAAGGCAGCGGCCGCCAGCGAAGCGATGCCGCCGCCGACAAGATAGAACTTGCCGTTCTCCGCGGCATGGCCGTCACGGTCGACGTCGGCGCGCGGCGCATGTGCGTGAATCGGATCAGAATTTTGCACGTTGTTTTCCCTTTCGAGGTTCGCTGCGATCGAACTGCAGCCGGACCGCGCTGCCGCGCAGAGCGAGCGTTTGTTCCAACATACGCGAGGCTCGGGTGGTCCGATTGAGTTGGATCAAGCAACGATCGCGGCGGCGCGCTCGGGCGGGCGTCGAGCTCAGTTTGATTCGCAAAGGCGACGCGGGCGGCGCTGCGCTGCGTATCTCGCCTCTTTGTGATCCGCATCAAGGTCGCCCGAAGCTGCCCTCATACGATGGTCCAGTGATCAGGAAAGGCCGGCATCCACTCGATGTCTTGACGCAAGTCAAGTGGCTCAAACCGTCCCAGCCGATGATCCAATCATCCCGCCGGTTGCGTCTCGTCAACTCACCCTTGCCACCGCGGCGGGCGAATTCGCTATGGAACCTGCGCGAAAACGCTGGACGCCTGGGAGAGGGCACATGGGAGTCGGCATGCAAATCGTCTATCTCGGCTTTGCCGGGACGTCGCAAATCGAAGCTGAGGCGGCTTCGCAACTGGTGCGCCTGGAGCGGTTCAGCAGATCCATCGCGGGTTGTGATCTGGTGATCGAATCCGTCCATGCCGCGCTTCCTGACCATCGGGCCAACGTGCCGCCAGGCGATGCGCGCGGTCGGATGTTCGAGGCCCGGCTCGACCTGATCATGCGCAGCGGCGAACTCGTCCCGATCAAACGTTGTGTCGACGCCAACGCGCAAGCAGCGATCCAGGCGGCATTCAATTTCGCCGAGGAGCAACTGGCGTGCAATCCGGTGCGGAGCCGGTCCTGATCATCGCGACGAGTCGTGCGACGGCAGCGCTTTTTAACGCCCTACGAGGAGAAAGTCATGTACCAAAACATTCTGGTTGCCGTGGACGGCAGCGAGGCGTCGAAACGCGCGGTCAGTGAGGCTACCCGCATGGCCAGGCTGGCGCATGCGAAGCTGACCGCAGTGTACGCGATCGACCAGTCGGCGGCCTTTACTTACGCGGGCGCGTGCGACCCGCATCTGTTGACCGATGCCGAGCGCCAGGTCGGACGAAGCCTGCTGGACGACGCACTCGCGAAAATGGAAGTCCTCGACGTGGCCGGCGATTCTGAAATCATCGAAACCCAGGGCATCGCCGAAGACATCGCGAGTTGCATAGCACGTTGTGTCGAGCGGCGCGGCGCGGATCTGGTGGTGATGGGTACGCATGGCCGGCGCGGCATGCGGCGCATGGTGCTCGGCAGCGTCGCCGAGCGTTTCGTGCGGCATTCGCCGTGCCCCGTGCTGCTGGTTCGGGAAAGCGCCGCCGACGCCTGAGCACCGTCCTGACAGGCGCGCCATGTGCGGGACTGCAGCACACTGGCGGGCGTTGATGCAGGTCAACCGCACTTCGACGCCCGGGCCTACATTGAACTGTCTGTTGTGTTGCGCTGACCGGCAGTGTGAATTGCGGGCCCGCCTGCATCCCCACCAAAGCGACTTGAGGACCCTCATGGCAACTGACTCCACCACGCCGCTGGATCTGTATCGTGCAAACCTGGGACTCGCATTGCGGATGCTCGGTTGCGGACACGAATACCGCCGGCAAGCCTGCGAGTTCGAGATGTTGCGCATCAAGCGCGATCTTGCCGCGTTGAATGCGACGCGCGACGCGGCAACCGGCGCGCACGACTGGAGCGAATTCGCGGCAGGCTATCAGACGATGCTGCGCGACTACATGGCGGCCACCACGAACCTCTGGCAACAGGGGCTCGTTTCGCCGGCCCGGCACCAAACCGCGTGCAGCGACGACATGCGCGACGCGCTCGCCGGATGGCAGGCCGCATGGACCGGCAACTGGCAGCAGGGCGCCGGCATGGATCTCGCGACGCTGCCGCTGCAAGACTGGATGCGGCGCTTCGAACAGACGGTCAGGGGCGCGCTGGACCGCGGCGTGCCATTCGGTTGGCGCACGGATTCGGCGACGCCTCCCGCGACGGCACGCCGCTTTGCGCAATCAGGAGAACAGCATGTCAACTAAGCGCATTGCCTTCATCACTGGCGGTATGGGCGGACTGGGCGCCGCCATTAGCCGACGCCTTCATGATGCCGGCATGGTGGTCGCCATGTCGCATTCGGAACGCAACGATCACGTCGCCACCTGGCTGGTGCGCGAGCGCGACGCCGGCCGACGTTTTCATGCCTACGAAGCCGACGTGACCCGTTTCGATTCGTGCGCGCATTGCGCAGAACGCGTGCTCGACGAATTCGGCACGGTCGACGTTCTCGTCAACAATGCCGGCATCACGCGCGATTCGAGCTTTGCGAAAATGAACAAGGACGACTGGGATGCGGTACTACGCACCGATCTCGACTCGCTGTTCAATATGACCAAGCCGTTGCTCGGCGGGATGGTCGCGCAACGCTTCGGGCGCATCGTGAATATCGGCTCGGTGAACGGCGCGCGCGGCGCCTTCGGCCAGACCAATTACGCGGCGGCGAAAGCGGGGATTCATGGCTTCACGATGTCGCTGGCGCTGGAGGTTGCGAAACATGGCGTGACGGTCAACACCGTCTCGCCCGGTTACCTCGCGACCGCGATGACCGCGGCCGTGCCGAAGGATGTGATGGAGACGAAGATCTTGCCGCAGATTCCGGTGGGCCGCCTCGGGCAACCCGACGAAGTGGCCGCGCTCGTGGCGTTTCTCTGTTCGGACGACGCGGGTTTCGTCACCGGCGCGAACTTCGCCATCAACGGTGGGATGCATATGGGCTGAAGCGGGGCGGCGACCGACGACTATCGCTTGATACATGTCAATCCATGTGGCGCGAGACGGCCTAAAGTCGGTCGTATGGCAGGCCAGTTTCCCTCAGCGGAGGTAGCACATGACGGCGCTCGTCTATCAAGGTGCCGGCAAAAAATCGCTCGAGGAAAGGCCCATTCCAGAACTCGCTGCGCCCACCGATGCGATCGTCAAAATGACGCGCACGACGATTTGTGGCACCGATCTGCACATTCCCAAAGGCGACGTTCCGGGTTGCGAGCCGGGGCGCATTCTCGGCCACGAAGGGGTCGGCATCGTGCAGCAGATCGGCGCGGCGGTGTCGTCGTTCAAACCCGGTGATCGGGTGCTGGTTTCGTGCCTTTCGTCGTGCGGCAAGTGCGACTACTGCCGGCGCGGCATGTATTCGCATTGCACCACCGGCGGCTGGGTTCTGGGCAACAAGATTGATGGCACCCAGGCCGAGTACGTGCGCATTGCGCACGCCGAGACGAGCCGATGCTGCTAAAGACGGTCCGAGCGGGCCGCATCGATCCCGCGCGGCTGATTACGCACCGTTTCAAGCTCGAAGACGTGGCCGGTGCCTACGATACCCTCAGCCGTGCCGCGGACACGCATGCGCTGAAAGTGATTACTGAAGTGTTCTGACCGGCGCGTTGCGCGACGCATGCGCACCCGCGCCATTAACCCAGTCCCCTATCCATGACCGTAATGGATGATCCAAGGAGTGACACGATGAGCAACTTGACCCGCTTTGACCCGTTTGCAATCGAACCCATGTCGGATCTATTTCAGGGCCTGTTCCGCCCACTGCGCGGTGGCGCAGGCGGGGAGGCGCCGCTTGCCGATATCAAGGTCGATGTGACGGAGAGCGATACCCAGTACACCGTGAAAGCCGAACTGCCCGGCGTCGAGAAAGACGATATCGACGTGAAGATCGACAGCAATCTCGTATCGATCAGCGCCAAGGTCGAGCGTAAGCAGGAGCTGAAGGAGGGCGAACGCGTGGTTCGTCGCGAACGCTATTCGGGCGCCGTCAGCCGTTCGTTCTCGCTGCAGAGCGAGATTGATGAAGCCACTGCAACGGCGCAGTACAAGGACGGCGTGCTGTCGCTGACGCTGCCCAAGAAAGCGGCCTCCGCGCGCAAACGCCTGCCGATCAGCTGATTGGCGCGGCGCCGGGCGCACCGCTGCACGTCCCGGCGCAGCGGCAACCCTTACATGCCATCAAGGAGCAGGTAATGAAGTCAGACATTGAATTACAGCAGCAGGTCGAAGAAGAGCTGGCTTGGGATCCGGCCGTCAGCGTCACGGACATCGGCGTCGAAGTATGCGACCGTGTCGTCACGCTGTCCGGCCACCCGGTCAGCTACGCGGAAAAAGTCGCGGCGGAAAAGGCGGCGCAACGTGTCGCGGGCGTGAAGGCCGTCGTCGTGGAAATGGATGTTCGCCTGCTGCATACGGATGTACGCACCGACGAAGACATCGCCAAAGCCGTTCGCACGATCCTGCGCTGGACCGTCGGGCTGAGCGAAGAGTCGGTCAAGGTGCAGGTCGAAAAGGGCTGGGTGACACTAAGCGGCGAAGTCGACAATGCCTATCAGAGTCATGTCGCGACCCGCACCATTTCGCATATGCGTGGCGTGACGGGCGTATCGAACGTGATCCGTATCGTTAGCGACGCGGCCGCGCAGGATATCGGCGAGCAAATCAGCCGGGCCCTGCAGCGTCACGCGGACCGTGAAGCGAAGCATATCGCGATCAAGGTGCACGAAGGCACCGTGACGTTGACGGGCAAGCTCGATTCGGCGGCGGAGCGCTCGGCTGTGCGCGGGGCCGCGTGGTCAGCGCCGGGCGTGCATGCGGTCATCGACAATCTGACCGTGGGCTAGCTTGCGGCGTGGCGGCCGGGGCGCATTTGCGTGCGGCCCGCGTCACTTCATCTGGGTGAAACATCAGGAGCGACTCATGACGCTTTCCGGAAAAGTTGGCGACGGCCATTGGTCGGTATCGGTCGTGACGCATCCGACGGCGGAAGGTTTCAACTGCTCGATCCAGCTCAGTCACACGACACCGGAAGGCGTCTTCACTCACGAGTTCACGCACAGCAGCGCATTTCCGAGCGAACGCGAAGCCGTACTCGGCGGGCTACGCGAGGGGATGGTATGGGTGCAGCTGAAGATGTCACATACGTTGTCGCTTCAGGCGGCAGACCACACTCAACTCAAACCACCCTCGACGCAATAGTCGGGAGACTTGCCATGCGTGCTTTCGACATAATGACCAGTAGCGTGGTATCCGTCAGGCCCGACATGACGGTGCGCGAAGTCGCGAGGATGTTCGTGGAAAAGAGAATAAGTGGCGCGCCGGTAGTCGATGCGGCCGACGCTATCGTCGGCCTGATCAGCGAAGGCGATCTGCTTCGACGCGTCGAGCTCGGCACCAATAAACCCGTGCGTTCGTCATGGCTCGACCTGTTCACCGCGAGGGACGACGCCCGCGACTACGTGAAGTCGCATGGACTGAAAGTCGAAGACGTGATGTCGCGCGAGATCGTTTTCGTGCATGAAAAGGCGGTTCGCGTCGCGGCCGAAGGGATCCCCGGCGTGAAGCGGGTGGAAGATCATACGGAGCCGTACTCGGTCACGCCCGCTATTTGAACGGCCCACCCTCGGCGGGAGAGTCGCCGCGGCTCCGCCGGCGTGCCTGGATTGGTATAAAGTGAAGCGGTCGCCGCCACCGGGCGCGTTGGACGAGTATTGCCGCCTCCGTTCCTCACCGATCAGCTTCCAAAATGAAATACAGGGACTATTACGAGATCCTGGGTCTCGAACGCACCGCTTCTCAGGAAGACGTCAAGCGTTCGTATCGTAAGCTCGCGCGCAAATATCATCCTGACGTCAGCAAGCATGACGATGCGGAAGACCGCTTCAAGGAGTTGGGCGAGGCGTACGAGGTGCTCAAGGACCCCGAGAAGCGCGCCGCCTACGATCGCATGGGCGACAAATGGCGCGACGGTCAGGATTTTCAGCCGCCGCCTGACTGGGACGAAGGCTTCGAATTCCGCGGCGCGGGCAGTCAGCCGGGTGCTCAGACCGACTTCCATGAATTCTTCGAGTCGATGTTCGGCGGCGCGCGCGGCGCGCATGGGCATGCGGGGCACAGGGCGTTCAACGTGCGAGGCGAAGATCATCACGCGAAAGTGCTGATCGATCTCGAAGACGCGTATCGCGGCGCGCAGCGTGCGATCTCGCTGCAAGTGCCGGTGATCGATGCGCAAGGCCATGTCGCACTGGAATCGCGCACGCTCGACATATCGATTCCGAAAGGGATACGCGCGGGCCAGCATCTTCGGCTCGGCGGCCAGGGCGGCGCGGGTGCCACGCCCGCGGACGCTGGCGACCTCTACCTGGAAATCGGGTTTCGCGAACATCCACGCTTTCGCGTCGACGGCCGCGACGTGTCGCTCGAATTGCCGGTCGCGCCGTGGGAAGCCGCGCTGGGCGCGAAGATCGCGGTGCCGACGCCGGATGGTATGGTCGAGATGACAATACCGCGGGGTTCCGCCGGCGGCCGACGCCTGAGACTCAGAGGCAAGGGGATCCCCGCCAACCCGCCTGGCGATCTCTACGTGATACTGAACATCGTTCTGCCGCCGGCGGACAGCGAAACGGCGAAGGCCGCGTATGACTCAATGCAACGGGCCTTCAACTTCGATCCGCGCGCGCACTTTTATGGAGGATCATCGTGAAAGAGACCAGGACGACGACCTGCCTGCAAGGACAGGTTGTCGACGAGAGTGTCGAGTTTACGCTCGTCGAATTAAGTCGGGCGAGCGGGGCATCGGAAGAGGAATTGAGGCTTTGGGTCTCCGAAGGCGTGTTCGAACCCAAGGGGGATCAACCGCAGGAATGGCGTTTCAGTGGTGCGGCGTTTCGGCGCGTACGGACCGCACAGCGGCTCGCACGCGATCTTCAAATCAACCCACCTGGCATCGCGCTCGCCCTCGATCTGCTCGACGAAATCGACGCGCTGCGCGCGCGTGTCAATCGTCCTCGTGTTGGTTAGACGCTGGTGCGCGATGTGTGCTGCGGCGTTGCGTCAGGCTACGCGCAGTGCGTCATCTTTCGCGGTGCCGCGCAACGTGCTGGTGGTGGGGCTCGGCAATCCCGATTGCGGAGATGACGGTATCGGCGCGCTCGTCGCGTTAAGCCTGGCCGGCCGCCTGCCCGCCGATGTACCCGTGGTTGTGCGCAGCGGCGACATGCTGGCCCTGACTCGGCCGGGTTCGATGCGCTGGTGTGCGTGGACGCCGCCGCGCCCGTGATGTCGCCCGGCCGTATCCAGCGGATCGATCTCGCCACGGACGAACTGGCGCGGGACATCTCGTTTGCGTCGAGCCATGACATCGGCGTTGCAGAGGTGATCGGACTTGCCCGTGTGCTCGGGCTTGCGCCGCGCGACTTGGTCATCTCGCGATAGAAGGCGCCTGCTTTGACGGCGGTGCGTCCATTACGCCGGAAGTCGCTGCCGCGGCGGCGTGGGCCATTGAGCGCGTGGTGGCCGAGGTTGCCGGCTCAGGTCGACAGGCGGCGATATGACGCCAAAAGGGGCGTGCCGTACTTCCTCCTGCGCTGCGGCGATGTTGAATGTTCCCGTGGCTTCCCGATGTGAACCGCGTCGACGCTCTAGTGCGCGCTGGTCGTCCGCGATGACACTCTCCGAGGATGCCTGCCGGATCGATTCAATCTGATCGGTGCGACGAAGGAAGTCAGTCGGAATTGAGACTATATTGAATGACAGAATTTCCTTGCATATCGCGCGGGTTGGGGTAGCGCACAGCCATGGGTGACCGGGCCGGGGTTCCGGGTATTCCCTACAGGAGGCACGAGATGAGGCGCATCTATTTCCTGCTGCCCAACGTCGGTAGCGCAAAAGGGATCATCGACGAACTCCTTCTCAAGCGCGTCGAATGGCGGCATATCCACGTGCTGGCCCGCCCCGATGTACCTCTCGAAGACTTGCCCGCAGCGACGCTTGCGCAACGCAGCGACCTGCTTCCCGCGCTCGCGCGGGGGACCGCAGCGGGTGGTGTTACCGGCATGCTCGCCGGCCTCGTCGCGATGGCCTTTCCTCCGGCCGGACTCACCATTGCCGGGGGCGCCGTGGTCTTGATGACATTGGCGAGTGCCGGATTTGGAGCGTGGACTGCGACGATGATCGGCGTCGACGTGCCCAACACCCGTCTGAAGCGCTTCGAAGACGCGGTCGCGAAAGGTGAATTGCTGATGATGGTCGACGTCAGGACCGACCGCGCTGAAGAAATTGAACTGCTGGTCAAGAATCACCATCCGGAGGCGGATGTCGAGGGCACGGATCCGACCATACCTGCGTTTCCTTAATTTCGTAGACCCGATAGGGACGTAAAGAAGCCGATAGGCGTGCACAGAAGACCACAATGAGAGACGAATACGGGACGAAACGCCGACAGTTCGTTCATGCCTTGGCGGCAGGCGGCCTGATAGGCATGGGTGGCGGTTGGGTACGCCGCTCGTGGGCTGCCAATGCAGTGACGCTGCCGTTCGGGAACGGTCTGCGAGAGTTGACGAGTGGGTTTCCGCATAAGGGTGAGATGCTCCTCTTGCGAAGCCGCCCGCCTTTGCTCGAAACACCGTTTTCCGTATTCGACGAAGGCGTGTTCACCCCAAATGACCGGTTTTTCGTGCGTTGGCATCTGGCCGGCATTCCGACCCGGGTCGACGGCGGCGCCTCCCGACTGGTGGTGCGGGGACTGGTCGGCCGCGAACTTAGCCTGAGCGTCAGCGAAATCATGAATGGCTTTGCTCACGTCGAAGTGGCTGCCGTGAATCAGTGCGCAGGCAACTCTCGCGGTTTCTTCAAACCGCGTGTCGCCGGCGGAGAGTGGGGCAACGGCGCGATGGGCAACGCCGTGTGGACCGGCGTGCGGCTCAAGGATATTCTGGATCGGGCAGGGGTTAAGGCGGGCGCCGTTCAGGTTCGTTTCAATGGGCTCGACACAGGGGTGATCGCGGCCACGCCCGACTTCATCAAAACGCTCACTGTCGACCATGCCCGCGACGGCGAAGTGATCGTGGCGTTCGGGATGAACGGCCAGGCGTTGCCGCTTCTGAACGGGTTCCCGTTGCGGCTCGTGGTGCCCGGTTGGTATTCGACATACTGGATGAAGATGCTGAACGACATCGAGGTCATCGACCGGCCGGACGAGAATTTCTGGATGGCCAAGGCGTACCAGATTCCTGACACACCTCACGCGAATGTCGAACCCGGACAGACTGGCGTCAAGACGGTGCCCATCAACCGGATGGTGCCAAGATCGTTCTTCACGAACCTCGGCGACGGTTCCGTGCTCCCCGTGATGCGGACGCAGACGGTCAGGGGAATCGCATTCGGTGGCGACCCGGGTGTGCAGCGGGTTATGTTTTCCTCCGACGGGGGCGGTTCATGGATGCCGGCGCGCCTTGAAAAAAACTATGGAAAATACAGCTTCCGCCGCTGGGATGCGCAGTTCACGCCGCATTACGCCGGCCAGTTTGTATTGAAGGTGAAGGCGGTCAACGAGAACGGCGTTGAGCAGCCGGACACACCGAACTGGAACAGCGGCGGCTATATGCGCAATGTCGTCGAATCGGCAACTGTGGTCGTCGCGTGAGGAGGCGAACATGAAAGCGTCTGCTGCAGTGCTGGTGGTATGGGCGAGTTGTGTGAGCGCGTCTGCCATGGCCGGGCCGGACAAGCCCGGAGGCGCTGCCGTAATCCGGACCGTCGACGTCACGCTGCCCAATGGCAGCCTGACTTTCCCGCCGGGCGTTGGTTCGAACCTCGCGAACGCGCAATGCGTGATTTGCCATTCAGCCGGAATGGTCACCCGGCAACCGCCATTGTCGTTTCAGGAGTGGAAAGCGGAAGTGGTCAAGATGCGTGCGGTCTACGGTGCGCCGCTGGCTGCCGATGAGGTTGATCAGATCGCACGATATCTGACGGCGATCAACGGAAAGCCTTGAATCCTTGCGCGTCGGATACGCGGTAGTAAGAGTATTAATCACCACAACCCGCTGTCGGCAGCGTGTCTGCCACCGCGGCTTTCCAAACTTTCCCCGGAGCAGCAAATGGCAAAGAAAGTACTTACGGCCGAGCAAATCCGTGAAGAAGTGCGTAGGCGCATCCATCAGGACAAACCAGCAGGTGAAGACCGGGTGGAAATACCAGTCCCGCTGCCGAAGGTCCACGCGGTAGATGCTGAGACGCGCAACTGGAATATGGAATCGATAGGTCACGCTGGGTACGACGCCTACGTCCGGCGTGTTATCGAGGAGGCGAGAAGAGAGTTCTTTCTATCTGACACCGCTGAGCACGACGAAAAGTTAGGCGATTCGATCGCGCGCCGCTGAGTACCGCACGTTTCTGACCGGGTACCAGACTGTGCTTGCCGACGAAACGCTGATCGCGAAGGAGCTCAAGCGGTGCAGACAACGGCATCAGTTTGGTCAAGGTGGTAAATGCACAGTCTTCCGAGGGTGAGGTTCCTTGATCACTTTGCCAACCGGGCTCCGTGCCTGATCGGAATGGAGGCGTGTGGCGGTGCGCATCACTGGGCGCGGCAGCTGATGAAGATGGGACACGAGGTGAAACTGATGCCTGCCGAATTCGCGAAGGCATTCAACATTCGCAACAAGAGCGACGCGGCAGACGCTCGCGCTATCTGGCTAGCGGTTCAGCAACCGAGCAAATCGGTGGCAGTGAAGTCGGAAGTGCAACAGGCGATGATGGGACTGCACCGGATGCGCGAACAACTGGTGAAGTTCCGCACTATGCAGATAAACGGATTGCGCGGGTTGCTGACCGAATACGGTGAGGTGATGAGCAGAGGTCGAGCGAAACTGGACAGAGAGATACCAGCGGTGCTCGAACGAGTCGCCGAGCGACTACCAGCAGTGCCGATCGATACGCTACGTGACCAGTGGAATGAGGTGGCGAAGCTCGACAAGCAGATAGCCGAGATCGAACGGCGCATACGCAAGTGGAAGAAGGCACTCACGCCGTTGTGGCGCCTGCAACTGAGCGCCGGGGAGCGTCGCTTTGGCCATTACCTGCTGGTGCGGCGCAGTCGCGACGAGAGCCGCGAGCACGCGTATTACGTCGTCTATGCTCCCCGCAGCAAGGTTACCCGTCAGACGCTGGTCAACGTCGCCGGCAGGCGATGGGAAATCGAAGTCGGATTTGAGGTGGCCAAGGGCGAATGCGGCCTTGATCAATACGAGGTTCGTCGCTTGCAGGGCTGGTACCAGCACATCACACTGGCATTGCCGGCGCACGCGGTGCTTGCTGCCCTGAGGGCACAGGCCAAAAAAAAAACAACTGAAGGTTCACTGCCGTTCAGCGTTCAGGAGATCCGCCGGCTACTGTGTCGACTGATATGGCGAACGCTCCACTCCATTGAGCATGTGATGTCGTGGTCAATCTGGCGGCGTCGACATCAATACCGCGCCCAGCAATGCCACTACCGGCGACGCGGTGGCGTGCCTCCGGCGTATCTACCGCTCTAGTACTAAGAGACCCCGGAGTCGTTGGGTGAAAAACCCATGGTTGCCGGTCCCGCGGCAAAACTATCGTTGCAGCGTCTCAGCTCCGTCACTGGCCAAGCTGCCAGCGCAGAACGGGATGCGTCGCTCCATTCGGCATCGCCCATACGCCCGTCGGACTGAAGTCATAAGATACAAAGGATGCGGGCGTGCTCATTTGAGCGGTCGTGAGGCCATTCGAAGCTGGTATCGGCGTGCCGTACACGACGCCAACCGCAGCTGTCGTCGTATTCTTGTCCCAATAGACGTCGTTCGTGATGGTGCCGTTATTTGTTCGTGCAATTCCGATGGGCTGATAGAACGGCTGCGTGACCGGGCCCGTCGCAAACGACTGACTGATTGTCCCTTCGTTGACGATGACAAGTCCAGCACCGCCGCACGGCGTATAGCTAGGGCCGCGGCAGTAACCTCTGAGCAGCGTTGGGCTCGTCGAATAGGACTGGTTGATCACACCCGTGTTGTAGCCGACGAGGCCCCCTGCGCCCTGGTTGCCGTAGCTCAGCGATTCAACCGAACCACTCGAGAACGATTGGGTGATAAGGCCGCTATTCGCGCCCACGAGGCCACCCAATACATTGCCCGCAATCACCGAGACACTGCTGGAAGAACGCAGGACCGTGCCGGCGTTAGCTCCCAAGAGGCCACCGGCTACCGTAGCGTCCAGTCCGAAGGCAGTTACGTTGCTATTGAGATTGCCAGACGCGTTGACGCCTACAACGGTCCCGCTGTTCATACCCGCCAGCATGCCCATGAAGCCGTAAGGGGCGTTGTAGGGCTCCGCGAAAACCCCAGTGCCTTGCACGTTCAGGTTTCGCACGACACCTTTGCTGCCGATGACGCCGAACATCCCCATCAATTGCGGACTGTTTTGGTCGGCAGGCGCCCACGGTTGCAGCGTCAGCGAACTGACTGTATGCGCTTGTCCGTCGAATTGCCCCATGAACGGCGTGACGCTGTTGCCGAGAGGTGCATATGATCCGTCGCTGGTTGCGCTCGCATTGATATCCTTGCCGAGCGCGTAGTTGCCGGCGAGGTCGCTCGCGACGCTCTTCAGATCGGTAAGGGAATTGACGAGCTTGTACGCGGTGCTTTGCGTCAGCAGGCCGCTGTAGGGAGCCGGTGTCCATGCCATATTGGTAAGTTGCGTGCCGGCGCCGTACGTGCCGTTCATGTCGTACAAAGCACTGAAGGCGCCCGTGCTTTTCGACCAGTCCAGCGCGCCAAGGTTGGTGACACTGCCGCCATTGTCGATGCCGTATGCGTCGGCACGCAAGGTCAGATTGCCCGCGCCGTCGTTTGCGATCGTCGTGCCGCCCGTGACCGACACATTGTGGTACGCCGCGAGCGTAAGCGAAGCCGGGCCCTGCCAGCGCAGGATCGAAGCGACGCCCAGGTCGCCCGTTGCACCGTTGCCACCCGTGGTCGTGACATCGACCGAGGTGCC
>NZ_JACHDM010000024.1:0-104442 GCF_014201065.1 Paraburkholderia sp. Cpub6 | reverse complement strand
GGCAGTACTGGCAGCAACAGCGGAATGATGTGACGTGCGGCGAGCCCGGGGCCATCGAGTCAGCCCCGGTGCCACAAGAGGTTGCGCTCGTCTACCTGGAAGAACACCACCCATCTTCCTGCTGCGCAGCGTGGGCAGTGAGCATCGTGGACTGGAGTCGGCCATCTTCTGCCGTTCGACCTTTCTCTCAAACCGACATTAGAACGTCGGCTCCGCCCCGGACAATGGACGTCCGCAAGCTGATCGTAGCTGGCGTGTTTATCGGTGTGATTGTCCGACGCAAGGAGACCCGTGGGTATAAAAAGTGCACGTTTCGTCGAAGCGTTTGTTCAAGCATAGGTCGACGTTCTTGCGGTCCTCGAGACCGCTTTGAGAGGCACTCATGGACCGATTGCAAGGTTTGGCCGATAGCACTAGCGCGTGGCCTCGACGCGCGCTGATCGCGCTTTTGGCGGCGGTCTGTCTTTCCTGCGGTGGTGGTGGTGGCGCGGGCGGAGCCGGCGCGAGTGGAGCCGGCGCGAGTGGAGCCGGCGCGAGTGGAGCCGGCGCGAGTGGAGCCGGCGCGAGTGGGGGAACTGGCTCCGGCGGAACATCGGGGAGTAGTTCCGGAGGAATGTCTAATGGCACGGCATCGATCGCGTGGATCGGTACCTGGGCTGTCGCACCATGGGTCACTAATGCACCGGGGTTTAACAACGAGACTGTGCGCCAGATCGTGCACACCAGCATTGGCGGTTCTGCCGTGCGTGTGCAGTTGTCGAACCTTTACGGGAGCGAGGCAGTCGTGATCGGCAACGTTTATGTTGCCCTGCGTGACAGCGGTCCCATTACGGTCGCCAGCAGCACGAGAACGGTGACGTTCGGAGGCCAACAAAGCGTGACACTGCCCGCAGGTGCGTCAATCGCAAGCGACCCTGTTCCCTTCGACGTGCCGTCACTCGCGGATATTGCCGTCAGCCTGTATCTGCCCGGCGGAACGCCACCGCATTCGACTGGCCACGACGGCTCGCTACAGGACGTCTACGTCGCGCCGGGCAACGTCGGTGCCGATCCGAGCTTCACCGGCTTCACCCCTAACCCTGCCGGTCAGGCATACTATTTTTTGACGAACGTCGATGTCCAAAACGCCAAGGCAACGGGCGCGGTGGTGGCATTCGGCGCGTCGATCACTGACGGGTCTGCATCCAGCAGCAACGCTAATCGCCGCTGGCCGAACGATCTTGCCGTGCGCCTGTTCGACGCCGGCATGGCGGTCGGTGTACTGAACGAGGGAATCAGTGGCAATAACTTTTTCACCGATGGCTGGGGCGAATCGGGCCTCAATCGCTTCAATCGCGACGCGTTGGCCCAGCCGGGAGTGAAGTGGACTATCGTCTCCGACGATGCCGTCAACAACCTCAACACCGAGGCACCAGCCAGCGCGCAGGATCTGATCGCCGCGTTTCAACAGTTGATCGCCCGCGCGCATGTGGTCGATGTCAAGGTTATCTGCTCGACGCTGACGCCGTTTCGCGGTACGCCGTTCTGGACACCCGCGATCGAAGCTACACGGGAAGCGATCAACGCGTTTGTGCTGAGCCCGTCGAGCGGCTGCGATGCCGTGCTGGACCAGGCTCGCGCCGTGAGCAATCCCGCCGACCCAGCCTCCTTTCTGCCGGCTTTTAACAGTGGTGACAACCTGCATCCGAACGACGCTGGCATGCAGGCGATTGCCGACGCATTGGACCTTGATAGCCTCAAGTGATGACGTCATCTTGGGTTTCTGAACCTGCGTGCGCATTCTCAGCCAACGACGCTAGTGGTCCGATACCTTTATGGCAGGACATCGTCGCGCCATTCAAACGATGTCTGCGGGGAAATCGAGGCCGTTCACAACCGTTGGCTTGTTAAAGGACAGTTAGCAGCGGTTAGCGAACACACGCCCACGTCGACCGGCCACGCCGTGGGTCGCATAGAGCAACCGCCGCCGTTAACCGACTTGCTCTCCTGTCGAGACACGACAACGCGTGCCAGTGACGAGGTTTGGTGCAGCAACGGCGAGCCTGCCTACGAGAATCGCCATCAAGTTGGACAAGCCAATTAGAGACACGGACAACTACGAGCCAGTCAATATGAACGCCCGAATAGCCGTTTGGGCGTTGGAAGCTGCCGGTGGAGCCGTGGTTGGTCGAACGGCGGATATGGGTCCGACTGCTGCTCGCCCCGACGGGCCCGTTGGGTAAAAGCCATCGGCGGCGAACCAGGCCGCCGTTGGAAAAGGCTGCCGAAACAGCCGGCATCTTGGCCAAATAGCTCGAGGTTATCCGCGCTTGCGGCTGAATTCGTCTGCTATAACTGAGCGACATGTGTAGCGGTGCGCAAGTTGCTTTTGCAGCCCGTAAATGTTGACACGAGCCAAAAGCTGCCGCGCCGACCCGGCACACGAAGGCTTCCCCGATGACTCTCACTTCCCGCTACACCGAAGTCCCCGATCTCGCCGACGATGCCCCCTCCCTGCGCGAGATTCGCCACCACCTCCACCAGCATCCCGAACTCGCCTTCGAGGAACTGCGAACGGCCGCGCTTGTCGCGGAGAAGCTTGCCGAATGGGGCTGGCAGGTGACGCGCGACGTCGGCGAGACGGGCGTCGTCGGCACGCTGGAGGTGGGCGAGGGCACGCGCAGCATCGGCCTGCGCGCGGACATGGACGCACTGCCGATCGTCGAGCGGACCGGCAAGCCCTACGCCAGTGCGGCCTACGGCAAGATGCACGCATGCGGCCACGACGGTCACACGACGATGCTCCTCGGTGCCGCGCGCCATCTCGCGCGCATGCAGCGTTTCAGCGGCACGGTGCATCTGTACTTCCAGCCGGCGGAGGAGCGCAGCGTCCCGAGCGGCGCGCAGAAGATGATCTCTGACGGCCTCTTCACGCGCTTTCCGTGCGACGCCGTGTTCGGCGCGCACAACCATCCGGGCATGCCGCCGGGTACGTTCCTGTTCCGCAAGGGCGCGTTCACGGCGGCGGGCGACAAAGTGACGATCACGATCGAAGGCGTCGGCGGGCACGCGGCGCGGCCGCATCTGACGGTCGATCCGGTCGTGGTGGCGTCGAGCGTCGTGATGGCGCTGCAGACCATCGTCGCGCGCAACGTCGATCCGTCGCAGCCGGCGGTGGTCACAGTCGGCTCGCTGCATGCTGGCACGGCGAACAATGTCATCTCGAATTCGGCGAAGCTGGAACTGAGCGTGCGCTCGTTCAGCGAGGAAGTGCGCGCGCTGCTCAAGCGCCGCATTGCCGAGTTGGTGCAGGCGCAGGCCGCGAGCTACGGCGCGACGGCGGTGGTGGCGTACGAGGAGGGTCATCCGGTCGTCGTGAACACCGACGTGGAGACGGAATTCGCCGCGCAGGTGGCGCGCGAACTCGTCGGGGAAGAAAACGTCGTCGCGAACGCGGATATCCTGATGGGCAGTGAAGACTTCGCGTTCATGCTGCACGAGCGCCCGGGCTCGTTTCTGTGCATCGGCAACGGCGCGGGCGAGGACGGCTGCATGGTCCACAACCCGCACTACGACTTCAACGATGCCAACCTTCCGGTCGGCGCGGCGTACTGGGCGCGCCTCGTCGAAAGGTTTCTCGCGCAATAACTTTTATCAAATTTTATGCGCATGACGCTCGTCACGCATGGCCGAAGCGGCGGTCAGGCCGGCAGCGAGAAGTTTTCGATCGCTTCGCGCAGCACGTCGACCTGAACCTTCAGAGAGCGGGCGGCGGCCGTCGCCGCTTCCTCGAGCGGCGGCGTTCGGCTGCGTGACCGGGTTCGTCTCGACCACCGCGCGGTTCACCCGCACCGGACGTGCAGATCTCCCGCATTCGCCGCTCGCACAAGACATCACGCCTTCGTTCACGGCTCGCAACAAGTACAAGCTTAGACGTCGCAGGGGCGGGAGCGGCTTTGTCAGGTTGATGGGAAGGCGGCGGTAGAACGAAGGGATGAAGAAGACAAAATCTCGTCCGTGAGTGACCATACCAAGCGACTGCTCGACTCTGATACCTGCCGTTGCAGCCCTGACGGCTCGACCGGCGGCAATGGGTCGAGGCCGTGTGAAAACGCAAAAGTCCTCGGTTTTCAGGTGTCGCTTTACCCTTCCCAACGCACTACCAAGCCAGCACAGCGCGATCTGAAGGGTCGCCTTTTTCGAACGTCGCGTTTAGCCTGTGTTTTCACACGGCCTCGGTCGACAGTCGCACGGCGAGCCGATGACGGTACGGCCGCCGTTGTCGCCAGCGCCGTGCAGATCCCTTATCCTCCCCAAATGCGCGCGACGTTGTCGTTTATGTAGGTCCCGACAGTCAGAACCTGATTGTTCGCGCGGTCATATGCAACAAGGCCGCACAGGACGTCGCCGAACTGAGGTCCATAGGCATCTAAAGCGCTTGTCAGGAGCAAATTGTCCGCGGCAGTCACCTGCCCAACTGAGGAAAGGATGAATTTCACGTCCGGTGCATTGCTTAGAAACGACAGGAGTTGCTCCGAAGTGGAAAAAAATCGCGGGAGCTTGAGTTGGGAGCCGTCCAACTGCTCAAGCAGAGCAAGCTTCGCTTCGTATAAGCCTGTGCCAGCCGTGTACAAGATCATAGCCGCCCCCTATGTGAGCCTCTATTGGGCTGAAACATAGCACTTCCGGCGCGTCAATTCAGACATTGTATCCGCGTTGACGGACGGCCCCCAGAGACTCCCGCCACGTGCCTCTATGTGGCTTGGGGACTAGCCGTCGGCTGGCGCGGCGGTTGCGTTTGATTTCCGAGGCGATGACCGCGCGCGGGAGCAATGAACCGCCCCGGATTTGGTGGAGGCTCCAACTCTTGAGAGAATGGAGCTATGAACAAGTCGAACAAGTTTTCTGCTGAAGTCCGCGAACGTGCTGTGCGCATGGTGCAAGAGCATCGGGGCGAGTATCCCTCGCAGTGGGCAGCGATCGATTCCATCGCCCCTAAAATCGGCTGTACGAGCCAGACGCTGCTGGGATGGGTCAAGCGAGAAGAAGTTGATAGCGGTGAGCGTGAGGGCGTCACCGCGTCGGAACGTGAGCGCCTCAAGGCACTGGAGCGTGAGGTTAAGGAACTGCGCCGTGCCAATGAGATCCTGAAGCTGGCGAGCGCGTTTTTCGCCCAGGCGGAACTCGACCGCCGCCTGAAGTCCTGAAGGCCTTTATCGATCAGCATCGCGACACCTTCGGTGTCGAGTCGATCTGCAAGGTCTTGCGGATTGCCCCGTCGGGCTATCGGCGTCATGCCGCACGGCTTCGCGATCCATCGCGGCGCTGTGCCCGAGCGAAACGCGATGAGTTTCTGAGTCCGGAAATCAAGCGAGTCTGGCAGGCCAACATGCAGGTCTACGGCGCGGACAAAGTCTGGAAGCAGTTGAACCGGGAGGGTATTGCGGTGGCACGTTGCACCGTCGAACGGCTGATGAAGCAACAGGGTTTGCGCGGTGTGAGGCGTGGAAAGCGAGTTCGCACGACCATCCCCGAAGTATCGGCTCAACGCCCGCTCGACCGGGTCAACCGTCAGTTCAAGGCTGACCGGCCGAACCAGCTCTGGGTGTCAGATTTCACGTACGTCTCGACGTGGCAGGGCTGGTTCTATGTCGCATTTGTGGTCGACGTGTTCGCTCGGCGCATTGTCGGCTGGCGTGTTAGTTCATCGATGACCACGGACTTCGTTCTGGATGCACTTGAACAAGTCCTGTACGCTCGCAAACCAGACAACGACGGCACGTTGATTCACCACTCCGATAGGGGATCGCAATACGTCAGCATTCGATACAGCGAGCGGCTGGCCGAAGCCGGCATCGAACCATCCGTCGGCAGCCGCGGCGACAGCTACGACAATGCACTGGCTGAAACGATCAATGGCCTATACAAGGCCGAACTGATTCATCGGCGCGCTCCGTGGAAAACTCGAGAATCTGTCGAGCTGGCTACGCTGGAATGGGTCGCGTGGTTCAACCATCATCGACTGATGGAACCTCTCGGCTATATCCCGCCCGCCGAAGCTGAGGCAAACTACTACCGGCAATTCAGCAATACCATCGCTGTGCCGGCATCAACTTAAACCAACCAGCCTCTACGAATCCCGGGGCGGTTCACCTGGCACCGCCGCGTCGCGACGCAGCCCCGATCCAGCGACAGCAGAGTGCTCAGTCGCGGCCCGCGATCCCCGGCGCTATTGATGCGTGGCCCAAACAAGCCACGAGTCGAGGCGGACGACTGAAGACGCTCGGACAGGCGCGGGCAAACGACGCGGCTAGCTGCGGCGTTGACCGTTTCGCCTCGGTAGCAGCCATTGGAAAGAGACGAGCCGAACGACCGAGTAGGGTCGAAATGCGTCCGCCGGAGGACGCACAGTTACAGTGCCCACCTGGTGCAATGCAACCAAGAACGCCGGCATCAGCCAGCAAATAAGGATGTCCCATTTTTCAAGCAGTTCCACGGGTTTCTGGTGGCACAGGGCGCGGCCCTCCGGGTTCGATACGCTCGATCAGGAGGAACGGTTCCCGATAACCCGGCGCTCGACGGAAATCCGGCAAACCCAAGCGTGGCAGGGGATTGCGCTGGTGTAGCCCTATATATATACAATAATTACTACCAACCTCGTGATGGCGTTTCAGGAGACCGCGACGGGCCTTAATTTCTGGCGCTTCGTCGCCTGTGGGCGTGCAATTAAGGGTGTTAAAAAACGGCTGTCTTGCTTCCATGACGGGACATTAAAGCTAAAAACCGTAGCTTTTAACCCCCCGCCATACTTAAATTCTTTGCGATTTTCATTTTGTATCGTGAGAAATGCGCCATTGTTGCAGTGCGATACTAAGTAATAACCTAATGCCAACTTAGACTGCCTAGCGATGCGAGACGGTGACCCAACTGTGTTCTCGCCGCTTCATTCCGGAGACACGTAATGCCCTATCCTGACGCAGCGATCACTTGCTCGGTGTCTCTTGCGACACCGCTTGCGGGAAGTTCTGAAGCCGGGCAAAGGGTAGATGCCGGAAGTATTTCGGCCCGACTTGACCGGTTGCCCCCGACCCGAACGGTGTGGAAGCTGGTGATCCTGCTGAGCTTGGGATTTTTCTTCGAACTGTACGATTTGCTGTACACCGGGTACGTTGCACCGGGCATCGTGAAGAGCGGGCTGCTGACCCCCACGACTCACGGAATTTTCGGCACAACGGGGATCGCAAGCTTTATAGCCGTCCTTTTTGCCGGCCTATTCATTGGCACGATTGCATGCGGGTTCCTAGCCGATCGGCTCGGACGACGTTCGGTTTTTACATATTCGTTGGTCTGGTACGTAATCGCCAACGTATTCATGGCATTTCAACACAGCGCCGCAGGTCTCAATTTTTGGCGCTTCGTCGCGGGTATTGGGATAGGCGTGGAGCTCGTGACTATTGGCGCGTACATTTCCGAGCTTGTTCCAAAGGGTATTCGTGGTCGCGCGTTCGCGTGCGAGCAGGCGGTCGGCTTCACGGCGGTGCCGGTGGTCGCGTTTCTGTCGGTTCTGCTGGTGCCGCGCACGCTGTTCGGTCTGGACGGCTGGCGCTGGGTCGTACTGATCGGCGCGCATGGCGCGCTATTCGTCTGGTGGATTCGCCGCGCGTTGCCGGAAAGCCCGCGTTGGCTCGCGCAGCAAGGGCGTCTTGCCGAAGCCGACCGCGTGATGAACGCGCTCGAGGCCAAGGTGCGCCACGAATACGGCCGCGAATTGCCGCCGCCGGCGTGCCGGTCGCGCCGCGCGGCAGCTTCCGCGACATGTGGGTACCGCCGTACCGCAGCCGCACGCTGATGATGACGATCTTCAACATCTTCCAGACGGTCGGCTTCTATGGCTTCGCGAACTGGGTGCCGACGCTGCCGATCAAGCAGGGCATCACGATCACGACGAGCCTGATGTATTCGAGCGTGATCGCGTTGGCCGCGCCGCTCGGTCCGATCATCGGACTGTTTATCGGCGACCGCTTCGAGCGCAAGACGGTGATCGTCGTGATGGCCGGCGTCAATATCGTATGCGGGCTGTGGTTCAGTCAGGCATCGGGCGCGGTACTGCTCGTCAGCCTCGGCGTGTGCCTGACGCTTGCCGGCAACATCATTTCGTACAGCTATCACGCGTATCAGACCGAGCTGTTTCCGACCAGCATCCGGGCGCGCGCGGTCGGCTTCGTCTACTCCTGGAGCCGTTTTTCCGCGATTTTCACGGCGTTTCTGATCGCGGCGGTGTTGCGCTACTTCGGGACAACCGGCGTGTTCGTGTTCATCGCGGGCGCGATGCTGATCGTGATGCTGGCGATTGGCTTGATGGGCCCGCGCACCAATGGTCTGGAACTCGAAAGGATTTCTAAATAACTAGGTTCTTTCCTGAGCGATTGTGATCTCCGCCTACAATAAGCGCACAGTGGCTTTTCTATGTGAATCGATCCCTACCTGCTCTTACTCGTTCGGTTGTAAGAACTACGAAATCAAGTATATGCTGGCCGTCGAATTGACAATTCGTAGCGTTTATGGAATACAGCGGGGGCAACTTTGTCGAAATTTCAAGCGTGGATTCTGTTTGCCTCCTAGCAGTCTTTCTTGGCGAAGAGTAAGTTGACGCTGTCTCCGGCCGCAATGCGCTGCGTCCTTCGCCGAACCTTCCCCTTGGACGAATACGACCGCGCTTTGTCTTTTGCGACCAAATTGATAACATTGTGCCGATGCATTGTTTGTGTTGAAGAGCCGCAATGTAGACCCTGCCGGTTCCATGCCGACAAGGTGCTGCGTTATCAATACATCGCGAGCGGAGTTGTGACGTGCTCTTTTGAAAAGACGTTTTTCAGAGCGCCTGCCGCAATTTTTACTAAGGCATGTTTATGGTCGAGCGTCCACCCGTCGGTAAGGTCATTCGATTACTGCGGCTTGAGCTCAAACTGACACAGATTGAGTTTGCGAAGCGGTGCGGGCTCACTAGCCAATATTTGTCACTTCTGGAACTCGGGAAAGTTAACGTTTCGCTAGATACGCTCTTGGTGATAGCCGAACAACTAGGGGAACCTTTGTCGCACGTTCTCTCAAAGGCTGAGGATTTTGAGTTACTGAAGCGACCGAAGTCTCATAGGGGAAAAAAGTCCGTTTGATGCACGCTGCTGAATTCAGTCATCACCGTTTGTTGTGTCAGGCACGGTTCGGAATCTTAGCTCATTGAAATTAGTCACAACCTTGCACCGTGCCGGTCTCACTTGTGACGAGAACCCTAGATAGGCATTGGTGGCCCCGCGGCGATCGGTTAGCCGCACCTGTATAGGCCACCATCGTGCTCGTGGGCGCATGCGGTCTCGGGTTGCCTTGCTAGTTCCTGCAGGTGCGCGAGAACGAATGAGCGTCAGAGTTCATGGCTAAAACGTGTGCTCACCGGCGATGATAGTACAGGCAAGCAGCCTACCGAGGGCTGCGGTCTTTCCCTCGAAGTACTCCGAGTCCGCATCTGACAGCCATTTTCGCTTCATAGCCAATGCATTTCCTCCGCCATTGCCGTCGCGATCAGACATGCGCCGTCGCTGCACTGCGGTAAGGGCTTGTTAAGTGCCATACCGCCGGGCGCCGCAGAAAAGGCATATCCTCACCTCGACGGTGGCTATCAGGTTGGGTGCTGCATTGCACAAAGCACGCGATCTTCGTCGTACGACGCAACCGCATCCTGCCTGACTGCTGCATCGAGGACGGTCGTTCCATCAACTGAAGCTTCGTCCTAATTCAATATTTATATTGAATTTCCGGATGAGATGTACCAAACTGGATTGTGCGATGGGCCGGGGCGATGCCTTTGGAGACGTTCCGCACCTAGTAATATTGCAGTCCGCTGAACTGGGAGTTTCGACTTTTACCTGATTATCTTGGGAATGAGCGGACACATCTGGACGCGTTGACATGGCCACGAGCGCTAACGACCGGATCGATGAAGACGTTCAGAGAGCGGTCCTGTTCTTGGACTACGACGGTACCTTGCACAGGGGGCCGACGTATCGTACGCGACGGGGCATTGTAAGTAGCGACCCGGAGAGGATTGCGCTTTTCGAATTTGCACCGCTTCTCGATGCCTTGCTCAAGCCGTACCCGCAGCTTGAAATCGTGCTGTCAACTTCATGGGTGCCTGTCCTCGGATTCAAACGCGCCAAAAAGTTTCTTCCGACGTCACTTCGGGAACGCGTTGTCGGCGCGACGTTTCATTCTATGTACGCCGATGCATTCGCGTGGCCAACAATCGGGCGCGGCATACAGGTGCTTCGATATGTTGGAGTTCATCGCCTGCGACGTTGGTTAGCAATTGACGACCAAGATGATGGGGCCGAAGGCTATGAGAAGCATTTCGTGAAGTGTAATCAAGCGCTAGGACTCGGTGATTCTGAGACAGTGGAGTTGTTGCAATGCCGGCTCGCGGAACAATTCGGCGAAGTGTGAGTGTTCACCTGAAGCTCAGAAGTTAAGCAATCGTAGTCCAAAGTCTGAGCTCGGTTTGAGGTTGTAAATTGCTGAACATGCAAGAGGTACCGCAAAATCGGTGAGTGTGGCCTCCGTTCTCGTCAGGCGATAAGAGGTCCTGTAGTTGCGCAGCGGATGTGAGTGACGGCTCGAGATCCGCTCGGACGCCTCTTGGTGATCTGGAAACAGATGCGTCTTCCATGACGGTCGAAGCGAAGTTGCAGTCGCAACTGCTTAGATGCCGACACCTGACTTCTGACGTCGGGTGAATCTCGAAGTGACCTTAAGAGGAAAGGGCAATCACATGTGGATCAGTCGTTCTGCGCCTGTCGAGGACGAGCCCGAAGTCTTCCTCGAGCTCTGGTCTATTCGCAAGACTAGTACTGGAGACTTACATTTCGTTGGGTTCAATGTCGACCACCGGGCCGGACGTGTAAGTACAAAAATTGTTGAGTTCGACGCTCAGCTCCGCGAGGGGATTACCGAAAGCGGGCGCCGATATCACCTCGTCGGCCCTGCCGGTTACGATCCAGACGCTGAATACGTTTGGAGTCGTGTCGCTCGGGGAAGAGGAATTTCGGAATGGACGGACGTCACCGCAGAACTCATTCCAGACTGTCAGCGAAAATATGACCTTTGACAGGGAGTGTGGCCAAGCTGGTTTGTGGGTTCTGCAGCACTTTCAAAAACTGAAGCTACGCGTTGATCCGTCTCTTTCGCAGACCGTCAGGTTGAGTGCGCAACCGCCGCTGAACTGACCCTGCACAGGTTGGCCGTCGATATGCGTCGATTCCGTCGATGAGCGGTCTTTGCGATCCTATTTTTAGTAAGCTACCTTTCTGGATGAGCTTCCATGCCGGACTAGGAGCTACGCTATCGCCTGCACTCATTGGCGGAGGGACCTACGACCGAGGGATCGGTGGTGATCCTTCCGACCTCGTTGGCTATGCAACCGGTGGGGCGGCGCCGGCACCTCGTCTACAACGCGACAGGGGGCGCCCAAGTCGGTACCGACGATTACACCTTCTCAATGACCGGGGGAGTCGAGCGGCACTTGTTGTTCGGGAACCGAGGCTCCACCGAGCAGTGACGACGGGACCTGTCCGTGCCTGATCAATATCTGATCGAATACGTCAGTTCGGATGGACTTAATACTCCGGTCGGTTCCCGGAAGCCGTGATTCGATTGAGTACCAAGATGCACTTCAAGTATTTTTCGATGCCGGCGGACTTTGCCAAAGGAACTGAGGGATAAGATTCGCTCGAAATGACAAGCGTGCGGCGATGTAGTCACCATCCGCAACTTCGCGGAATGAGCGAACGGCGAAGTCGTTCAGAGAGACATCCACGTGGGTCATAGTCTGGCTGTTTTTTATTCTGCGGATAGAATTACGCTGCTTGCGTCTGTCGACGAATGTCCGGGTATCCAACCGGTGGGCCAAGTCTACCTCATAGCGCCGCAGACTTATTAAGCACCGGCGGCGATGCATTATCGCAGGCGCCGCTGCCCTGGAGTCCGCCGGACCTTGTATAGTCTTGGTATTGCCATCCTAGGATCCTCCATGTCGCGGTTAGGAATTGAAAGAGATACGGGGTTGATTTATGAGGGTAGAGATAGCGCGTGCTTCCTGTCGCTGCCAACGCCGGTTCTCTCACAATGTACCTTGGTGAAATCGCCGGTGGACCTGACTAATCTGCCAGTCAACATTGAGACCCATCCGTTCGCGTGGGTTTTTCGAGAAGATTCGTTCGACGCCGTTTCTCGCGTGCGAAGAGGTCGGATTTTTCAGAAGCAAGGCGCTAGCAATTCGGAGCCGTGGACCGTCAATGCTCATTCAAACCTCGTGTCTGATATCGCGCAAGGGCGCAACGACGGTCGCATAGTTAAGCAGCTCAATCTGTTCATAGAGTGCCAGGAGCTACTGGGCCTTCCAAGTCGCGGGGAAGGCTTACAGCTAGCGATCGGCGTCGCCGGGGCATTCTCACTTTGGCGGATTTTGCAGGTCGAACGAACGCTGAGTGGCGATGTGATGGTCACCCTTCGCGCTGAGTCAGCCATGGGCATTCTGCCTGAGCTCGATGAAACGCGAGTACCGCCGGCGAGCCTGCCGGCCGTCCGCGTTGCGATCACCCGTGTACTCGAGGTTGCCTATCGCGAGCTTCCGACATCGGTCGTCGACCAATGCCGCAACGCGTGTGCGGCGCTCGGGTCGCATTGGCTCTACCATCGGTCCGGCGAGGCTCAGATTCTGGAAAGAGACCTTGGCAAGGTCATCGTTGCCATTCAGAACGAACTTGGTTCCGATAAGTCACGAACGATCTGTTCTGCCTTGGATATCGTGAACAGATTACATCCAAGAGGCAAACACAACGAGGTCCGCAAATACGACTTGCGCGATGTGACGGATGAGGATGCCGCCCTTGCAGTGCATGCGACTGGATTTCTGATTCGTGAGTTTGGGTGGGCAACTGTGTAGGTGCCACGCCTGTGGGTTCGCGTTGTAGTCGGGAACGTCGCGGTGATCTTTAGCGCGGACTTGTCAAGAACAAGCGAGATCGGCCGCTGCCGCGAAAAGCCCGATATGAGCTTCGCGAAACAGCGGTCGATTGGCTACCTGCTATATCAAAAATCGGTCACTCTTCCTGTTGAGCCGTCGCCGCGCCATTGATATGCTCAACGACTGCTGACGGCGCTGCGGTATTTGTCTCAACGTTCTTCGCCCCTGCATTCTTGGTCACCGCCTTCTTTGCGGATACTTTCTTTGCTGCCGCCTTCTTCGCGACCGTCTTTTTCGCCGTCACCTTTTCTGAGGCTGGTGCAGCGCGAACGGCCTTCTTTACGGCAGTCGCAGCCTTCGTTGTCGACGTCTTCGTCGTCGAGTTCTTAGCTGCAGCTCTCTTCGCAGTAGCTTTGCCTGGCGAACTCGATGAGTTGGTCAAAACGCCAGTTTCTGCAATCAAAAACTTGGTGCGGTCTTTCGCAGTCGCAATCCACGCCGGCGCACGTCCACGCCCACTCCACGTCGCACCACTCTTGGGATCACGGTACAGGGCTGGTTGTGGGCCTCGCACATAGTTTCCGACCTTGGCAAGCGCCTTCGCTTTCTTGGCTGGCGCGCTTGAACTGGCGGCGACTTCAAATTTGGTTCGGTCCTTTGCGCCAGCGATCCACGCAGGTGCGCGGCCATGTCCTGACCAAGTTGCACCGGTCTTCGGATCTTGGTATTTAGCCGCTGCGGCGCTGCGCGCATTCGTAGGGTTAGCGCTCGGTTTGCGGCCACGATTTTTCCCGACGGTTGCCTCAATGTCAGAAATCGCAAGACCGTGCTGTTCCATCAAGTTACGGATCTTTTTGATAACACCTGAATTTTGCTTTGCAGCTACCGATGCCGCTTGGGCCTCAAGCTTTGCGATTCGTGCTCGAATGCTTTCGAGGTTTGCCATAGTTATCTCGTTAAAAGTTGATTGCCGCACTATGCCACAGTCATCGAAGAGCGTGGCTGTTCTTTGAGCAAACTTATACCGAGAAATCGAAAATATCTCGTTCTGGCCATTACAAAATTTTCATGCGGGCTTCCGCACGCATGTTGTCCTAGAGGAGGGCCATCTCATAGCTATTCCTTGCTCTCATTTAAGAGACCGCTTACTCTCGTCGCCGGGACGCGTGCATTGGGGCTAGAAATCAAAGCAGTCCCTCTGTCATTCCGACATCCGCGACGTAGCTGAGATTGCGATAAAAACTGGTCGCAATACCTGTTTCCTCCAACAGACCTAGGAAACAGGATGTCTCAAAGCAACACCTCAAAGCTTTATACCGCTGACCTCTTCGCCGGAGTCGGCGGATTCCGATTGGCGCTCGAGTCAATTCACGGCGCGCCGTTCGAATTCAGTCTTAGCTGTCAATGGGAGCCGTCGACACGGGTCCAGCACGCGAGCATGGTTTACCAAAATCACTGGCCGGGAGGTGTTCATCTTAATGAAGACATCCAGTCGGTGTTGGCGTCCGAGGAGGGATGCGCGCTAGTGCGGGAGACCAAGATTGATGTCGTCTGCGCAGGATTCCCGTGCCAGGACTATTCAGTCGCAAGGCCGCTATCGCAGTCACAAGGACTTGCTGGCAAGAAGGGTGCGTTGTGGTGGCCCCTTGCACAACTCCTGCGGGAGCGGAACGACGACAATCGCCCGGTTCAGTATCTGATGCTTGAGAACGTCGACCGACTGATTTCGAGCCCTGTTGGAAGCCGAGGCCGGGATTTTGCCGTCATTTTGTCGACGCTCAGGGCGCTCGGCTACGCCGCTGAATGGCGCGTGCTCAACTCGGCCGAATATGGACACGCCCAGCGTCGCAAGCGCGTTTATATCTGTGCGTATCACGAGTCCACCGGTATCTTCCAAAAGTTGCGCGCGGCCACTTTGGAGCAAGACGGGACGCCACTCGCTCAGACGTTGTTATATGACGCTTTTCCATGCACTCTGGTGAATGCTCTGGACGCCGTGCAACCCGCGTTGTCGGTTCTCCCGGAGCCGCTGAACGAACAGTTGGCCTATCGGCCTCTCTCGAACGGGCGCTCGCGCTTTGGCAATATTGGCTTGATGCTCGAAGGGGCCGTCTACACGTGCGCTGCAAAGGCTGCCACCATCACGGATTTCACGCGGTTCACGGGACACCACGACGCGCTTACATTGGGTGATGTCGTCAGGCAGACCGGGCTGGTTCCGTCGGCGTTCTATATCAAGCCGGAGGATGAGGCTCGCTGGCTTCAGGCAAAGGCTGCAAAAGTGACGCCCCGGCAGGCAAATGGCTTTGAGTACAACTATTCCGAGGGAGCGATGAGCTTCCCCGATTCGCTCGACCGCCCAAGCCGGACAATCATTACGTCGGAAGGTGGTACGACGCCGTCGCGCACAAAGCACGCAATCCGAGACGCTTCTGGGCGACTTAGGCGTCTTACTCCGGAGGAGCTTGAGAGCTTGAACGGGTTCCCGCGTGGCTTCACAGAACTTCAGGGTGTCAGTGATGCCGCTCGAGCCCGTCTCATGGGTAATGCGCTCGTGGTCCCGATGATTCAGCGAATTGGCGAGGCATTGCACTCCGAGCACCAGAAGTGTCTCACCGGATATACGGTGGCGTGACCAGCTGGTTTCGCGAGACTGAACACCGGCTTCGAGAAAGTGAACGCGCGTTTCGGAGCACAGAATTTCAGAAATGGTGCTGCTTCTCGAGGAAGACGCGCGCAGCCGTTTCGCTTGAATTCGAACAGTTTCACGTCGTTCTTAGATGGCGCGGGAACTTCGGCGCCACGGAAGGGGCGGACGCCCACCGGCTGAAGGTCCGGGAGGCAAGGACGCACGGGAAAAGAAACTGTTAGCCGAGACAATGCTCGACGTCGAATCATTGAACGTTGTCGTCAAGGGACCTCGCTTGGCGAGGCACTGAATCGGTGGTTGATACCGACTCGACGCTTTTTCGGTTTGGTTCCTATGAGGCGAGAAACAGTAGAGCCCCTTTTGAGGCCCTTTCTTGATTAATTGGCCGCTGAGTTAAAGTTGCTTGGTCGGGTCATTAGTGGGTACTTCCAGCGTGCGGGAAGAGCCGCATGGCGGAGATGGTCCAAACTATCACCGAGATCGGCGAGCCTGTTCTTGTCACACAGAACGGCGCCGCTCCGGTTGTGGTCCATGATGCGCAACCCTATGAGCAACAGCAGCAATCCCTCGCGCTTCTGAAAATGCTGGCCCTGGGAAGGAGACATCCAGGCGGGCAACTTCCGCGATGCCGATGAGATTTGCGCAGACCTTGATAAAGAAAATAGTTGATCGTTTGCCGGATTATGGTGGGCGCGCCTGCAGGGCTTCGATTTGACTACCTGAGCGCTTCAGCACTCTCGGTCGAAGACGTTGGACGAGAGTGTCTCCCTCAACTGAAGCTCAACAGTATAGAGCGGGCCAATAAGGAGCGGTGACATCCGATTAATGCATATTCCCCGGGGTGGGTTTGAAGCCGAAGCGTGGGTCACTAATGGCGCCGCTCGCCGCCTAGTTTTTTGCGGCAATATTGGTGAACTTGTCATGCCGCCATCTGATACGTTGCCGGTGTGACGTCAGCGTCCTGTCGTCGCTTGAGTTCGTGCAATGTCACACCGTGCTCGTTCTTCCAGTCGAGCCAGCCGTTGCACGCACTGCCGCAGACCACGGCCGACGCACCACTGGGCGATGTGAACAGCAGGTCTTCATCAAAAGTAAGTACGCCGTCGCGGACTGAAATCTTTTTTTGCTGCAACAACTCTTCTCGCAGTCGTGCAAACGAGTGATTTTGGAATCCTCGACTCACGTCGGCCTTCCCAATCGACCCACGGAGAACCACGAGACCTTCGTCCGTATAGTAGCCAGATGCGGAAGTGTTCGCGCGTCTGCAGAAGAGGATTTCCCCAGCCTCCCTTGTCGTTTCAGGATTGCCTAATCGCTCAAATATCGGCAAACCCAATGAGGCAACGAGAGTGCGGCCCGTATCAAATATCTCGAAACAGTCGGCGGCTAGTGGAGCAGGGACATGTGGTTTGCTACCACCGTTGCAGTTGTCAATGCGATAACGGCCAGCATTCCGTGCCTCCTGAATCAACAAGTTTTCGAGAAACAGCGCGTGGGTTTGAGTCAGACTTTCAGTACGGGTCGAGATAATGAAAGCGCGCTGCCAAAAATCTTTTTCGTTATTGTGGGCGACCAGCCTTTTGCGCAAGTCCCCCGTTTGTCCGATATAAGCGAGCTTGCCAGAACCATCATCCGCCTCGCCAACTAGTATGTAGACGGACAGGCGTTCACTCTCGCGCATGTCGAGGAATTCGGCGATGCGGCTTCGCGGTACATCAATGGCTTGGACGATGCGCGTGGTGATTTCAGCGATCCGGATGCCGCGCGGGTCGCCGCTCGGCAAGAAGATCTGGATGGTTTGTGGTCGTGAGTTCATCGTTCTAAATTCGTGGTCTAAGTGTTCCCCTGGCACGGGGATACGGTTTTATTGGCTGGGACGTCTGAGTGCGACGTCGATTTAGTGGAACGATATTCTTATTGTTTCAATTGGGCAACGTATAAATCGCGTTTGTATAGATTGTTAAATTAAATCTAAAAAAATCCATCTATTTATACATTCCACTCGGAATTCGGATTCAAGTGTCTGCGAATGAGTGAAGACAAGGCCTTTCTCTTAACCGCTGGAAAGTAGGCGCGTCTCGAACTTCGGTAATCAACTGTGGCGGGGTCGCGTCCCAGGACGGTGGGGCGCAGACCGAGAGTCATCTGCGTTCGTTTAGTAGCGGGCTGGGTTTTCGGGCGATAAAAACGGCGGCTACACGAGCTTTCTACTGAAGGCTCGTATGATGGTCCATTCGTATTTGGAAGAGATGGTGCCGGGATATTTGATCCCGGGAAAAACCAACGTCCTCACTTGTGGGGAGTTGTTCACTGGCTGCGGTGGAATGCTCACTGGGTTGGCACAAGCGGGTTTCGGGCACAGGTGGGTGAATGAAGTGGATGCGACCGCATGCACCACTTTGCGCAACAATTTGCAGGGTCATCAGCTTGCTGAGTCTCCCCGTGTGATAGAAGGGGATATGCGGGATATCGATTGGAGCGACATTGACGCGGTCGACCTCGTAGCCGGTGGTCCACCATGCCAGCCGTTCTCGAAGGGCGGACGCGCAGCGGGTGAGACCGACCCGAGAGATATGTGGCCGGAAGCGATTCGTGCAGTGCGAACGCTGCAACCTCCCGCGTTCTTGTTTGAGAACGTTAAGGGTTTACTGAGGCCAGGTTTCTCGCAATATCTGGCGCGAATCCTGGACGGTCTGAGATGCGGTGACGGCAATGGCTCCGAGTGCGGGGATAAATACGAAGTTGCGGTGATTGCGGTGAATGCTGCGGACTATGGCGCACCACAGAAAAGAGAGCGGGTGTTGATTGCTGGCGTGCGCAAGGACTGCGGTTCGCTATTGCCTTTTCCCTCAGCCACTCACAGCGTTGAACGCTTAGTGTGGGAGAAATGGATAAGCGGTTGTTATTGGGACAGGCATGGGTTGGCGCGTCCCGCTTGCGGGCCAACGTCGCGCTTTGAGCGGACAGCTTTTCGAACACTAAGCCGAACGCGTGTCGAGCCAGAAGGGCTGCCTTGGGTGACGTGCCGGGATGCTTTCGCCGGCCTCGGTGAACCAACGCTCGGAGACGATCCCCTGCGACACGAATATCGGGCGGGCGCGAGAGCCTATCCTGGCCACGAAGGGAGTGAAATTGACCAGCCGGCTAAGGCCCTCAAGGCCGGGTGCCATGGGGTGCCCGGTGGCGAGAATATGTTGGTCGACGGTATGGGTGCCGCAAGATATTTCACTGTCCGGGAGGCCTGCCGGTTGCAGGGAATGCCAGACACATTTGTGCCGGCGGGTTCGTCGAGTCGAGCGCTGCGACAACTCGGCAATGCTATGCCCGTGCAGTTGGCAAGAGCGGCAGGACACTGGATTCGTCAGTGTATGAGCGCACGGTGAACAACCTTCCAAGTGAGAACCGTAACGGGCGGGCGCCGCCCATTCGTTCCATCTTGTAGGAGCACGTGCGCTGCGGCGCGGGCGAAGCGGGTTCGCGTCGATATCTTCATTAACCGCGTCGTCCGTGGACTTGGGCATCAAACACCGTCTCGACGGGCCTCGGCGCCTCTTTCTAGACGCTGCCAATGGCTGCTCGTGACACGGAAGCTTGAGCGCCGCGTCTAGTGCACGTCGCGTTTCGTTGTTCAATCAACCGTAGTTTCCATCTAGTTAGTCGGGTCTGAATAATTCGTTTTGGGTCGGCGCTTGCCCTCTTATGCGGCCCGCGTTCTCGATTTTCCCGTAGGGGCCATTGTCAGAGCTCGCAGTTATTTGCCGTATGAGAAGGTGCAGGACTTGGCTGCTAACCCCACTTTGGACTATCTCAAGCACGAGGTGCTGGACAAGTACGAGGAGTTTGCGGAAGAAGCGGAGTGAATCGCCAAGGTGCCGGCGCGAGAATCCGTGCCGTGGAGATTGCTTCTGTCATTAAAAGCGGGCGACATGGAAGAAACCGTAGTGGCAGGACACCGGAGCCCGATGTATGCGACCTGTACGAATGGTGCGCATGAATGGTAGCCAGCCCCGTGAGGGAGCGATGAGGCGGTTTTGCCGATAGGAATCTTCGGACAAAGCGACGCCAGCAGGAGGCCAAGACACTGAGTGGGGTATCCCGTTCGCGGATTAGTCGTTTCGAAACGGGAAGTCTTCCCGAACTGGGAGTGGCAAAAATGGTGAGCCTCTTCGAGGCGGTTAGCCTTGAGCTACTTGCTCGTCCCATTGGCCATCGGCGAACGCTTCGGGACGCTATTGCCGAGCAAAGCGCACCCGTTTCAGAAATCCGACGGCGTGTCGGCAACGTCGTCCAAAGGTCAGTGACGGGTAGCGCCGGAACGACTCGTCTCCAAACGGCAAAACCACTCCCAACACGATTTGAATTTAGATACTTATACGCTCCAAATAAAACATATAAATTTATATATTTTTGAAGCTGATGCTCGATATTCTCTATTTATACCTTGATTTATGTGACTCCATTATTTAATCTTCGCCATCACTTCCCGATTGTGGGGGTTAAATGGAGATAAAGTTATTATGGCGATTTGTAATCCAATCGACGCGTCGTCCAGTATTCCTCTTGGCGTCATCATGCCGGCGGCAGAATATGCCGGTGTCGACCGACGAGTCCGTGGAATCGTTCTCGAACAGGTCGTAGGCTTTAACCCACTTCACTACGTCAAAGCGCGCCGTTCATTCTTCGACGTCAGCGTCATCCGTGGTCCCCAAATGTTCATGCTTTTGTTTACGCTTCAAATTGCGGATGCGCGTCTAATATGGCTAGCGGACCCGTGCGAACCGGCGGTTTGGGACGCTATCGACAGTTGGAATGCCAATAGCTCGGTCTCGATAGCTATGAGCCGAAAACAGACACATATGTTCGTTATTCCCTGTCCAACAACAAGCGACGAAACAATCAATCTGCTTCGTGGTTTGAAAGGGCAGCCGGGTTCTGACCTATTCACCCAGCAGGCTATCGAGGCGCTGAGCGGCGGATTGCTCGACGACTATGAGATTCCCGGTATACCGAAGGCTGCACGCTCAACTGCATGCTTGCTCCACACTGCCGTGGTAGACCGCGCGCTGAAACGTCAAGGCTATGAGGCAAGGTACGACTTGGACGCGAATACTTTTTGCGCGCACAAGTTGATGGCGACCGCTCACATTTCGGCTGCTTCCATGCACTAGCCTAGGCTCTTTCTGGAAACGTCTACGCACGATGGCAGCATTCACGTGGCGGTGCTGTAGCGGCGGAGAGACGTTATTGGGGCCGGTGCGGAGCGTGCAGGTGCACCTGCGGCAGTTGCGCCTATGGAAGCAGGGTTCGGCGACGCCGCTACCGGTGCAGAGCATGCTGCCGGGAAGAACGTGCCTGCGGTCATCGGATAGCGCAGCGTTTCCAACAACCGCGTCAAGGCCGGCGGAAGTCGCCTGGAGTCAATTCGAGTCACGTTACGCTGTGAGCGAGCAGCTTGCGTTCGGCAATAGCTCGTTCCGGCTATACGCCGACCACTCCTGATGGGAGCAAAGAGTTCCTGACGTCTAGGCCGGGAGGCCCATCCACACGTAGTTTTCGCTGGCCAGATTACTGGTCCCGTGTCGTCGTCGATTCCTCCTTCATCCGCGCAGTGGGCGCAGGTCAATAGCGAGACCGAATCCCACGGAGCGCGCGCGACCCGGTTCAAAGCACCACCTCATCACTGAAGGGCACGGCTGCGAGCCCCACGGCAGCGGACTGGGCGAAACACGCTGGGTTCTCGAGCACACCATTTCATGGCTCCGTAACTTCGACGACTGCGCATCCGTTTTGAACGTCTTGCATTCATCCATGAAGCCTTCATGAAAATCGCCTGCTGCATCGTAACGTTGGGGTATGAGCAGTGCATATTTTCGTGAGCTCGCTGACGGCCATGCCCCTCTGCCGCCTATTTCTTCCGCAAGCTTCGCGACGCGGCATTGAGAGGCGAGAACCGGATGCTCAGCCCCGATTTTTTCAGAACAGCGTGCGTTCAGGGCTTATATGGACCATTTCGCGGGTTAGGTTACGATCCGCAGGTGGTCGGGAAACGGGTTCCCTCCACGCGGCGCAACCGGATTCGGGATGGGTCCGGGATCTTCCGGGAAAGGACGCAGCCCATGCGGAGCTTTCGCCGACACAGACGTAATTTTGGCTCGTAGATGAGGCTCGAGGCTGCGCAATAATTGCTTCTGGTGTGTATTCTGAAGATAGCGTCAAGCGGTGAAACGTTTCTGAAACGTCGCCGATTTCTAACGCTGCCGCCAAGTGAAACGTCGAGGTGCCGAGAGGACCCCTTGGGAAGCTTGGCGAGCTTGCGCGGCATCGTGCGTTGGTGCCGCCTTCTGGTGAATCGGACGACCGATTGATTCGGAAACCCGGCGAAGATATTTCAGGCACGGAAGATGCTGGGCGACCGGCCGATCGGGTCATGGACGCGTGCTCATGAAAAAGACAGGTACACCAATGGACTGGATTGCGAGCCCGGTGGCCGACGCCAGCGTCGAGGCCGCCTGGGAGAGCTTGATCCAAGGTGGGAAACCGTCGACGGATGCGCTACGCGGAATCGTGGACGAGTCCTGGCACCGATGCCTGGACGGCCGCGTGGACCCAGATACGAGGCGCGCGCCGGCGCCGCTGGACGAAGGGCCGCTCTTCGACTTGCGCATCAGGAATGATCAACTGATGCGTGCCAGCGTACCGTTTATCCAGCAGACGCATGAGTTTCTTTCCCAGACAGGGACCATCCTCTTGCTTGCGGATCCGAATGGGATGATTCTCGAGCAGTCCGGCGATGCGCGCCTTCTCGAACCGGCGGGCGAGATTCACCTGGTTCCGGGTTGCACGTGGAACGAGCTCAGTTCGGGCACCAACGCGATCGGCACTACTCTGGCGGTGCGGCAGCCGGTGCAGATTCATGGATCCGAGCATTTCTGCGCAGGAATCAAACGGTGGACCTGTTCAGCGACAGTAATCCGTGATCCGGTTGACGGTTCGGTACTCGGCGTTCTCGACGTATCGGGACTCGCTCGCACCTATAACCGCCACAGTCTCGCGTTCATTGTCTCAATGGCAGGGCGTATCGAAGGCAGCCTCAGCAAGTTCGCTACGGAACGACGACTGCGGCTAATCGAGCGTTGCTGGACTTATTGCTCGGGACGCACGGACGGCGTGATTGTCGTGGACGATCGGGGGCGCCTCGTCAGGGCGAATCCGCAGGCGTCGGGCGCATTCGCTCGGCTAGGCATATCGGGCACGCTGGAAAGCGCTTTCCCCATCCCTGAGATCGCGCGTATCGCCGCGGGCGCGATGTCGCCGCAGGAAGCGGCGTGGCTGCGCCTCGCGCGAATTGAAACGGTCTCGGAAGGCAGCGAAATACTCGGCTTCATGCTGGTTGCGCCGGCCGTCGCCCGGCGCGCCGCCTCACTCTCACACTCGATAACGCCTGCGCCGGCGTTCTCCCGCCTTGTCGGCTCGAGCCTCGCGCTTCGTATGACGATCCAGAAAGCGACCCAACTTGCGAAAGCATCGGTCCCTGTGTTGCTCGTCGGTGAATCGGGTGTCGGCAAAGAGTTGTTTGCACAGGGTATCCACGACGCGAGCGACAGGGCCAACGGTCCCTTCATTGCGCTGAACTGCGGCGGGATGTCACGCGACCTTCTGACAAGCGAACTGTTTGGATACGCGGAAGGGGCGTTTACCGGTGCGTGTAAATCCGGCATGACCGGGAAAATCGAAGCTGCGGATCATGGCACCCTGTTTCTCGACGAGATAGGCGAAATGCCTCTCGACATCCAGCCATTTCTGCTGCGTGTATTGGAAGAAGGCGAGATATATCGACTAGGAGAGAACACGGCTCGGAAGGTAGACTTCCGCCTCATCGCCGCGACGAACCGTAATCTGCGTGCGGATGTCGCAGACGGCAAGTTCCGCATGGATCTGTACTACCGGCTCGCCGTGACGCATATCGAGATCCCGCCGCTGCGCGACCGCAAGCAAGACGTGGAAGAACTGATCGAACACTGGCTAGGTGTCTTGCTCGAACGGTACGGCATCATCGGCGCCGTGTTCGACGATGCGGCACGTGCCTGCTTGTTGAACTATTCATGGCCTGGCAACGTGCGTGAACTGCGAAATGCGATTGAGTGCGCGGTGCTCATGAGCAGGGATGGTGCGATCACCTTGAACGAGCTTCCACTAGAGGTACGCGCCTTCCCGGCTGTTCAGGGGGGCGGGCCGGGGATACCTCCGCTCGGCGTCGAGCCTCGCCAGCAGAATTTGGGCTCGCTTGAAATGGTAGAAGCAGAGGCGATCCGAACGGCGATCCAGCAATGCGAAGGTAACCTGACCCGCGCGGCAGCTCAGCTCGGGATAGCAAAGAGCACGCTGTATTTGAAGATGAGCAGGTACTCTTTAAAGCGCGAACCCGTTACGAGACGGCGCAGCATTCGATGACCGCAGGGCGGCAGCACTTGCGGCGGCTTGAATTCCGATCATTGTCGGGCCGAACAACTAACGGTCACGTTCTGCTCTCCAGGCGCGCGACAGTACCTTGCTGACCATCGAACAGTGAATTCGGCGGGAACGCGGCGCTAGCGCGACTTGCCATTGTCTTATCTTATCCGTGATGCCGCTGTCATAGCGCCCGGCTGCTTGCAGCTGCAGTTATTAACGCTCCTGGCGAGAAAGCTTTCGACGGGCGACCAGAATATCGTCGGTAAGTCCGTATCTCGCGACCTTCTGATACAGAGTACTCTTCGCGATCCCGAGCTGAGCTGCCGCCTCTGTGAGATTACCCCGATACTTCTGTATCGCTAGCCTTATCGATTCGGCTTCTGCCGCGTCAAGCGAAAGGACCTCGCCGGAAACTGGCTGGGAGGCTGTGGTATGTGACCTATCTTGGGCGCCTTCGAAAATAAAGGGCGTCTGAATCTCCGAGGGAAGGTCGCCAATCCTGATGACGCCGTCGCATGCCATCAGCACAGCGCCTTCAATCGCATTGCGCAGTTCGCGCACGTTGCCGGGCCACGCATAGTTCATCAAACACTCAAATGCCGTGTCTTCGATTACGACGTTACCTACCCCGAAGCGGTCACGGGAAATGCTTAACCAGTGTTCGAGCAGGTCCGGCAAGTCCGCCTTTCGCTCGCGTAGCGGGGGAATGGGGATATTGGTAACGGCTAGCCGATAGTAAAGGTCAGTGCGGAAGCTACCGTCAGCAATCTTCGCCCGCAAGTCGCGATTGGTTGCGGCGATCAATCGGAAATCAACCTTGCGAGCCATGTTCTCGCCCAGTCGCAGAACCTCGCCTTCTTCCAACACGCGTAGGAAATGCGGTTGTATGTCGAGCGGCATCTCTCCGACTTCGTCGAGAAACAGTGTGCCGCGATTCGCCGCCTCGATCTTTCCCATCATCCCTGATCGACGTGCGCCCGTAAATGCGCCTTCTGCATAACCAAAAAGCTCGCTGGTCAGCAGGTCCCGCGAAAAGCTGCCGCAGTTCAATGCCACAAAAGGCCCATTAGCCCTCGAGCTGCTCTGATGAATGCCCCGTGCGAACAGCTCTTTCCCCACACCCGTTTCTCCAAGGAGCAGAACCGGGACTGCAGCTTTCGCCAACTGCTGCGCTTTCTGGATAGCCGTGCACAAAGGAGAACTCGAGCCGATGATGCCGGAAAATGCCGGCGTCCGCTCCGATTCTACTGGCAATATCTGATCCGGGCGTAGGGGGGTAAGCCTGATGCTTGCCGAAGCAATCAGCATGAACCCGAGCGTATCCCCCCCTTCTTTGATACATTCGATTCGCGCCACGCGCAGCCACTCCGCCGACTGCGGCGGCACTGATCCCTCTGCAATTGCCGCGATGTCCGCAATCGGAAAGGCGCTTTCCAGCGAGCCTGAAACGCCGAGCCGGGCGAATGCGGCGCGCGCCTGCGCGTTGGTTTTAACGAGACGTCCGAATTCGTCGACTATTGCGACGCCGTCTGAGCGCTGGGAACAGTACGTAAGACTGTTTTCCAGCAGACGCAGATGACGCTCCAGCGTGAGCCGACCGAGTCGGCCCTCTATCCGTGAGGCGAGTGAGACAATGAATGGAAGACTGTGCCGACTGTAGGTTTGTGCAAGCCCTGAAACATCGACTCCGCCCAGCACAGTGCCGTCTTGCGGATCGCAGATAACGGTGGCGGCACATGTCCACCGCTTCATTGCCATGCAGAAATGCTCGGCGCTATGGATCTGCACCGGTTGCTGCAACGCAAGCGCGGTGCCAATCGCATTGGTCCCACCGGTGTGTTCCGTCCAGCTACATCCCGGTATCAAGCGTAGCTCGCCCAAGGGCCGAACGATGCGGGAGTCGCCCGCGAGCTCGAGAATTGTTCCGTTCGGGTCAGTCAGAACCAGAACGGTCTCAGTCCTGCACAGAAGCTCACGTGTTTGCCCGATAAGGGGTCCGATGGCATCTAATAGCCGGCTGTTCCTGACGCGCAGGTCATAAACCGCGTCTTCGTCGAGAGGCGGGGGACCGCTCTTCGCTTCGGGGTCCACGTGACCCTCTAGGCACCGATGCCAGGAAGCGTCAATGACTGCGCGTACAGCGCTGCTGGGTGGCTCGCGTCCCTCAATAATGCGTTCCCACGCCGACATGATGTTCGCATCGTGATCCGGACGGGAAAACCAATCTACTGATGTACTAGACCTTCTCATTACGCCTCCTGGCGGAGTCCTTCTCGGGGAGAGACCGTTCGCGTGTAAGCGCTTCTCGACGGCCGCAGCCCGACGCCGCGGCGCGGCCTGAATGGCTGGTGCGGGTGCCTAGATTCGAACGGATCTCTCGTCCGTCGTCGAACCAAGTCGCTTCATTCGACCGCTCTATGTCCGTAAGCACGGCTTTGGATTTATACGTTTAGATACGCCGAAGCCCACCGTTTGAATTCTATGCGTTTGGCGTCCGAAAATCGAACGCTCAGAGCGTGAGCGAGTCTGGAGCCCGAAAGCGGTGACAAAGATGCCTTTGAAATCAATGTTATGAAGCGACGTTGGCTACTTTGGCACAGTTGATGCATTTGGAGCGTTATACCGCCGCTCCTGTGATTCAGCTCGTCGCAACCCCGTCAAACATGACACGAGACGCTGCAGGAGCGATTACTACACAACGGAATGGAGCCGATGGCGACGCGGCGTCTCCAGACCGCTACAGCAGGAGGATATTGTGACTCATCAAAGATCTGAACTCAGGACCACCGACGCTCCGCCCCGGGCTTTGGTGGTCGACGATAACGCTTCAGTGCGTGAAGCCATATCGGAATTGCTGAGCTCCGTTGGCATCGTGGTTAAAGAGTTTCCGTCTGCCCAAGGTGTGTTGCAGCAGCTCGAGAATTTCAACAACAGTGAAATCGCGGACGCGAATTGTTTGATTCTGGATGTTCGCTTGCCCGGAATGGGAGGACTTGAGCTTCAACACCGCCTGCGTACCGCGCATTTTAACGTGCCAATAATTTTTATCTCTGCTCACGGTGACGTAAGGATGACGGTTGATGCGATGAAGGCCGGTGCTTTCGATTTTCTGAGCAAACCGTTCCGCAGTCAGGACATGCTGGAGTCTGTTGAAGCGGCCGTCGAATACGACTATCGGCGTAGAGAGATCGACCGCAGACAAAAAGAACTTCTTGCCCGGTATTTTTCCCTTACACCCAGAGAGCGAAACATATTGGCTCTTGTGGCCAAGGGATTGATGAACAAGCAGATTGCTTCCGAACTATGCCTCAGTGAAATAACCATCAAGGCAAACAGGTCACATCTGATGCGAAAAATGAAAGCAAAGTCGGTTGCGGAATTAGTTAGAATGGAGGCTTATTTGAGAGAGGTGGTTCAAAATCAAGAGAACCATGCGATCGTATACAGCGGGCATCTAGTCATTAACGATTCGTCGCTAGGCACGAATCGGGCCGTTTTAGAGCGAAACGGCATCCACCTTACCGCGTGCGCGAGACCTCGGAGCGATAGCGCTGAGTGAGATCCGACGCTGAAGTGTGTCGGGGCCTTGTCGCGCTTTTTCTTGCGCCAAATGTTGTCCTACTAAATCTGAATGCGGAGTAAGTGTTCTCGGCTAAATTCGATACCTAGGTATGTTGATCAGATTCCTATGTGGTATGTGGAAACTCTTATAGATAATTGATCTTCGCGCGCCTCTGTCTATCATTAGAGCGTAGGTAATGCATAGGTATCCGTTCTCGGAGGAGGATATTCCTGACTGTACCTTGAAGACTTATTTGTGTTTGTTTAATCGATGACGATGTGCTTTCATATCGAGGATATTTCCATGTCTTGCTCTTTGCACCGTTGGATTTACATTGGCTCAAACGCTTACGATGAATACGTTTTCGTGCCGTGGCTTAATAGAAATGTTTATCTTCGGACCGTCGATCTATGCCGTGTTTGCGTTCAATAAACGCGATCTCAGGTGTCCTCGACAACTCGGCGGCGCGCGTTCTGTATGTGCGTGTCGCCGCCGAATTAGCGATGAAAAATCGCCCAATGCAGCGTTCTGTTGTGAGCAATGGTTCTCATCGGACGTTCAATGCTATTCCCCAAAATACTTCGCCAGACGGGTTCTACGACTAACGGCGCGGCTGGTGACGCCGAAATCAGTCAAGTTCGCGCGGAGCAGGGCGGACCACATCGTCTTGTTTTGATTGTTACGGGATCCGCCCCGGGACAAATGGCTAGCCGCGCGCCTGTGCGAAGACAGCCAGTTGCTATTGGATCCGACCGAGCCCGGGAGCGTGTTGGTCATGATTTTGCGGCGGCATGGTCGGCGAATGTCCGATGCAACAAAGAATGTCGATGGACGACGGTATGTCCGTCGCCATGACCTGGTGCGATTCGATGAAATCGTCCTCAACCATCAAGGCAAAAGGCGGTTTCTGCAAGATAACCGCACAGTGCCAGTTCGGCAGTCTGTACTATCCCGCTGTAACCGCAACAGTCAGTCATCCCACATCCTTCGGAAGTCGGGTTGTCTTTCACTATGTACGGTCGCTCACCGTCCGTGAACCGAGCGGCCTGTGGCGACTGCCTCGAGCAATCTAATCCCTTGTTGACTGGTTCACCGCGTCCGCGGTGAGGTCGTCCTGCGTCCAGGACGTGGATTCCCTATGGGTCTCCGCCGTTGGGGTTAGAACATGCACCCTGAAACTATCGGCATGCCGCGCCGGCTCGCATCGTTGCGTGCGCGCTTGCCCGTCGTCGCGCTGCTTGTCGCGAGCGCCGCTGCGCACGCTCAGAACGCGCCTTTCACGCTTGAGGCGGCATTGCAGTCCGCAACTGACCGTTCGGCTGCGATGCAGGCAGCGCAGGCATCGGAACGCGCCAGCTCGGGAGCCGCTGTCAAGGCTGGGCAGTTACCAGACCCGACGCTCAAGGCTGGTATCGACAACCTGCCCATCACCGGGCCGCAAAAATTCACAATCGGCCAGGACTTTATGACGATGCGCCGCGTTGGCGTCGAGCAGGAATGGGTCTCGGGTGAGAAGCGACAACTGCGCTCAACATTGGCCAATCAGATGGTCGGTCGTGAACACGATGGCTATCTGCTGCAACTCGCCAACGTCCGGCAGCAAACCGCAGGTGCATGGCTGAACGCCATCTATGCAAAGAAGGCGGTTTCGTTGCAGCAGAAACTGCTGGACCACATGAACAACGAACTCTCTGCGACGAAAGCCTCCTACCGCGGTGCGAAGGCGACGGCCGCAGATGTCGTGCAGGGCCACGCGATGCTCGCACAGACGCGGGACCAGGTGCTCAAGGCCGAGCAGATGTACAAGACTGCCCTCATTGGTTGACCTGGCTCAGGGCTATTTTTACGCGCGAACGATGCCCCTTAGCCTTCTGTTAACTTTTTTAGCGGCTGGCGGGGAGTCGCTGCGGATGAGAAAGAAAAAGCGCTGGAAGTTGCGCTAGCGCTGAGGAGGCGGCACTCGGAACGGAAGGATCGCGTGATGCGCTCGTTATGCGCGTTGTGAGCGCAACAGCGCTGCCAACGCCGTTCTCAGCCCATCACTCATGTTCGTGTCCGCCGACCGCTGCGGGATCGCCTCGATTACTGCGGGCGTCACGGCCGTGAGGTCGAGACCGGGACGCTTCGTCGCCGCGATACGCGCGTAGTCGAACAGTTGTTGCCGGTGGCGCCAGGTGTCGAGCCGAACTGGCTGAGCCGCGCCGATCAGCAGGGAGATCGGCGCTTCTTTTCCGCCGCGCTCGCCCAAGCGTCGCAGCGTATCGACGGTGTAGGTTGGACTGTCGTGCTCCGTGGCGACGCTCACCGTCACGTCCAGCAGCGTCAGCGACCCGGCGGTTGCGCGGGTCATGGCGAGCCGGTGCGCGGCCGCCGACACATGTGCTTTCCGCCACCGCTGGTCGGCCGGCATCAGCACGAGTTCGGTCAGATCGAGTGCATGCCGCCGAGTATGCCGACGCGGCGGCGCAAAATGCCCGTTTCACAGCGACGGATTGAGCGGTTCGCATTCAGTTGTGGTCTATTTCCCTGGCGCTTGGAGCGAGGGCAGCGCGACGGAGGGCGTCAGACCCACTCGCGCGGCACGAGAAAGTCGCTGTACAGGCGCGCTTCCGGCGTACCCTGCTCGGGCTGCCAGTCGTAGCGCCATTTCACGACAGGCGGCATCGACAACAGGATCGATTCCGTGCGGCCACCGCTTTGCAGCCCAAACAGCGTGCCACGGTCGAACACCAAATTGAATTCGACGTAGCGGCCGCGCCGGTAAGCCTGAAATTCGCGCTGGGCTTCGCCGTACGGCGTCTCGCGGCGTTTTGCGATGATGGGCAGATATGCGTCCAGGAACGCATCGCCGACGCTCTTGACCATCGCAAACGACTGCTCGAAGCCGGGCTCCGCGAAATCGTCGAAGAAAATCCCGCCGATGCCGCGCGGTTCGTTGCGATGCTTCAGGAAGAAATAGTCGTCGCACCAGCGCTTGAAACGGGGGTAGAGATCGGCGCCGTACGGTTGCAACGCATCGCGGCAGACGCGGTGGAAATGCTGGGCGTCTTCCTCGAAGCCGTAATAGGGCGTCAAATCCATGCCGCCGCCGAACCAGAACACGGGCGCTTCGCCCGCTTTGGTCGCGACGAGGAGGCGCACGTTCATGTGAACGGTCGGGCAGAACGGGTTGCGCGGATGCAGCACCAGCGACACGCCCATGGCCTCGAAACCCCGGCCCGCCAGTTGCGGGCGCAGCGCGCTCGCCGAGCCGGGCAGCGCGTCGCCTTGTACGTCCGAGAAGCCAATGCCCGCGCGTTCGAAGAACGCGCCATCTTCCAGAATGCGCGTGCAGCCGCCGCCGCGCAGGTTCTCGTCGGGCGCGCGGTGCCAACTGTCGGTGGCTAGCGGCGTGCCGTCAAACGCACCGAGCGCGTCGGCGATCCTTGTCTGAAAGTCTTGCAGCCAGGTGCGGACAGTCTGGATGTCGTGAGCGTCGTGAATCGAATCGGTCATGATATGTGGGGCGCGGCAAGTGCGGGATGCCAGCGCGGTCGAGACTTAAGGGGAGGGATTGACGTTATGTGTGCGTGTGCGGTTCGCGGCTAAAAAGTCTGCCGGCTGACCCAAGTGTAGCCTTGGGCGGGCGGGGGCGCATAGGCTCCCAAGGACAGTACCAGCAGACCTGCGGCCGCGTTCTCCAACTACCAACAATATGCATTCGAAGTATTCCCACGATGCCATGGATACTGGCGGGCGGGCGCTGAAGTGATTGGGATGCAGCGCGCGCCCCTCTCTTGGACAGTAGAACCGGTGCGCCTTGCAAGCCAGAAACCGACGTCTATCGTCCCGTGCGCCAGTCCTCGAACGCCTCAAAATGCTTCAGATTCGGCTCATGGATCCGCTAGCAAGCAGCACGCAAGGATCGGTTCGCGGCGTCAGAATCGTTACCTGGCGCTTCGCGCGCGTGACGCTGATGCGAAGCGACTGACGGGCCTTCTCATCAATATTTTCTCGTAAATTGAGGCGCACAACTCTGTCGCCATTGAGGGGCGGCAGTCCCTTACGGCTCACCGGCCATCCTTCGAAGATGATCACTTCGTCGAACTGCTTTCCCTTGGCCTTGCCCATGTTCATTACGATGATGCCCGACTCGGGTTTTGCGTCAGTTGAGAAATGCTGTCGAATGAAGGCCTCCCTCGCGATATCGAGGGCGTTACGGTATCCGCCATTGTTCCTCCAGTCTTGCGACAGGGTCTGATGCAACTGGGTGCCATGCTGGAGTAGGCAAATACTCCTTACGTCTTCGGCCACTTCACGCAGGCGCTTACAGGCGCCTTCCGCTAGTACGCGTCTGATCGCACGCCAGTCAGCGTCGGGGTCACCCGTCAGTTGCAGTGAACGAACCTGGTCATACACTGCCAGAACGCTAACGATGATGCTGTTCTTGCGAATCAGCTTGCCGCTAGCCTGCGCGACGAACAGTTCCTCATATCCCTTGCGTAAGCGTGCGGCTTCTTTGAAGGATTCGTGTCTCGGCTCGTCACCTCCTTTGCCGAGGTAATAGTGGCTAAGTAGATCGATAAACCGTGCAAAGTGACGGGGACTTGAAGCAGGCTGCATCAGTAGCGCGATGACGTCTGCCGCAAGAATGGCGGCTTCCATCTCGACTACCGCGGTGTGCGAGATCTCGGGCATCCCAGCCGCAGGCAGACGCAGAGCATCTGAGACAAGCTGCGTCATCTTGTTTGTGGGAACCAGAATTGCCAGTGACCAGTCCGTGGTTCCTCGGTTTACGAGGCGCTGCCGCGCGGCGTAGGTAGCTGCTACGAGCATTGCCGTAGCCGGAGCCATGTACGGCTCGAAATACCGGACCGTGACGCCTTCGTAGATTTTCTGGCAGATTCTCCCGGTCAGGAGGTCGTCACCATACGTACCGATCTCCGTACCACTGCTGCGATGATTATCGGCCATCAGGTCGACATTAACTGGATTGAAAACTTTCCGGAACTGATCAAGGCGGCCCGAACCCGCGCCGATCCAGTCGTAGATTCGCTGCGCGGGATCGCCAAGTGCTATGAGTCGGGAATGCCGGCCGAGAGCCCGTACTACCCGCCATTGGGCACTGTTTGTGTCCTGGAATTCATCAAGGATGACGACAGGGTACATGTCGGCTACGAGGCGAGACACGCGTTCGCTCCCACACAGGATGTCACCGGCATACGTTGCAAACAGATCAAAGCAGACGTGTCCTTCGTCCATTGCCAGACGTGCGCGCTCTCGCTCTTCAGCGAGGCATTTCGCCTCTATTTGTCCATCTGTCAGCTTTCTTCCCGGAAACCGCGCACGGGTGTCTGCGAGCGCAATGGCTTCTGCAGGTGGAGTGAGAACACCGATTCGTCTTGGTAAGCCGATGAGATGCCCGTGAGTCTTCAGAATACGCCAGAAGAATGAATGGTACGTCTCGAAGTCGAGGCGACGCTTCTCTTCCATAGCCATCTTCTGTTCGCGTTCGATGGCCTCTTCAACGCGCACGAGAGATGCCCGCGAAAAACTGACAAACAGGATCTTCTGTCCTGCCGCCAGTTCGCTCCCGGCGACCTTTGCGGCTTTCAGGATCGAAACAGTTGTCTTGCCTGATCCCGGACCGCCAACCACCAGCAGATGGCCGTCGGCACGCATGACATCCCGTTGGCCTTTAGTAAGATGCATTAACGTTCGCCTCGGGAATCTCGCCCGCTTTTTCTTCGTGCATCAGGAGATGTTCAACCTAAGATTTTATTTTTTCGCCTCGTTATCGATGGTACCGGGAATGAACTTATGAGAGCACGTATATTACGCAGTGCATTTTGGACGTGCACCGCATGATACGGCGGTGCACGACTTGAAACGGTAGCGAGGCGTGGCGGTCGCGATGGGAGAGTGCCCGCCGGTATGCGCTTCTGATGCGGTCCGGCCAGTCGGTCACTGCAGATATCGGGGCTACTTGGTGTATTCGTTACGCCGTAACGAATTATTGCGGGGATCCCTATTGTGTCTTTTTTGCAGCGACCAGATAGTGGCAACTGCCTGAAGCAAAGTGCTTCCGGGGCCGCTATCCCCTACTTGAAGAAGTCATTGCTTTCGATGTGCTGAGCGACGTACTTGAGCTTGAAGCGGGGATGCGCGCCGCAGCCCTTGCACGGTGGAAATCTCTTCCCAAACACGCAAGTGACGTCATGCGCCTGCGTGTGTTGATTGTCGTGCGTGACTGTGTAGATTCCTGAATGAGGCACTGTATCACCTGGTTTGAAGATGTCCCCGATTTTTGCCATATATGTCTCCTTCTAAAAGCGGTGTACTTATTCGCAGATTGTGGCCATCAATGAAGGTTATAAAAAGATGGTGTATTCCTTCCAGGGAATACGATCCGCGTCTATAGACGCAAGGAATCGAACCAGATCATTTCGACCCTGATACTCGAATCTACCGCGGGAGTCGTGTGCCGCAAGCACAAGCGGCAGTCTTGGAAAGAGTGGCTGGAAAGCTTTCCGAGCCTCGGTCGCGCTCATTGCCGTCTGAAGAGCAGACGCCTGAACCATCACAATGGCGAATGTGATCCCCTGTTCCTTGATGACCGCCCCGTTTATTTTCATTTGATCCCTCGATTTACTTTTGAATCGAAACGGCGAGCAAAGTCTGCGTCGTAGAAAGTTCTTTTTTAACTGGCGTAAACCCTTGGCGTGGAATCGGCATGATCGTTACTGCGTAACGCTCTTCCTTCTTCTTCCCGACGCGTCATGTTCGCGTTGGCCTTGCATGGCGGTTCGTTAGGAGGTGTCAGGAATTTCGTGTGCTGAGGTCGGTTAAAAATCTCAGCTGATGGCGGCGGTGAATCGCTCGCCGAACAGAATGGCGAACTGATTGACTGCTTGCCGCCAGGTGATAGGTGGCATCTTCCAATCCTTTTCGATGTTGCGCAAGGCCAGGAACAGCAGCTTGCTGGCGGCTTCGTCGCTGGGGAAGTGACCGCGGTTCTTGACGATCTTACGCAACTGCATGTGCATGCTCTCGATCGCGTTGGTCGTGTATATGATTTTGCGTACCTCCGGCGGATAGGCGAAGAACGGAATGACTTGCTCCCATTGGCGCTGCCACATCGCGGCGACCGTTGGGAATTTCTTGCCCCATTCGCTTTGCGAGAAGGCTTGCAGCGCCGCCTCAGCGGCTTCGGCGGTGGCGGCCTGATAGATCGGCTTGAGCGCCGCTGCCAGCGGCTTACGGTCCTTCCAGCTCGCCAGATTCAGCGAATTGCGGATCAGATGCACGATGCAGGTCTGGATCTGGGCGGCCGGGTACACCGCTTCGATCGCCTCGGGGAAGCCGCGTAAGCCGTCGACGACGGCGATCAGAATGTCGTGCAAACCGCGGTTCTTCAGTTCGTTGAAGACCTTCAGCCAGAACTTGGCACCTTCGGTTTGCTCAATCCACAAACCCAGCACTTCCTTGCGCCCGTCGGCCCGAATGCCCAGCGCGAGGTACACCGCCTTGTTCCTGACCGTGCCTTCGTCGCGGATCTTCAGTCGAAGTGCGTCGAAATACACGATCGGATACATCGCCTCCAGCGGGCGTTGCTGCCACTGTTCGACTTCGGCCAGCACCTCGTCGGTGACGGTCGAAATCAGATCGGGCGACACCTGCAGGCCATATAGCTCCAGCAAATGGCCCTGGATCTCGCGCACGCTCATGCCGCGCGCGTACATGCTGATGACGTGATCGTCAAAGCCGGGCAGCCGGCGCTGATACTTGCCCACCAGTTGCGGCTCGAACGTCGCCTGCCGGTCGCGCGGAATGTCCAGGTTGAGTTCGCCGTTGGGCGTGATCACCGTCTTGCGGCTCGTGCCGTTGCGGTGGTTGCCGGCCTTGCCTTGCTCGGCCTCGTTCTCCAGGTGATGCGTGAGCTCCGCCGTCAGCATGCGCTCAGCCAATTGCTTCTTGAGTTGCCCGGCTAGGCCCGATTCGCCCAGCACCGACTCGGCGTCCTTGTTCTGAATCTGCGCCAGCAGTTGATCGATCAGTTCATCGGGGAACAGCTTCGGCGCCTTCGGGTTCTTGCTCTTCTTGGTCACAGTTGCTTCGGTCATAGGACGTAATTTCCGTTATCGTCTCATGACCTCGGCACACTAAAATTCTGACAGGCTCGTTCGTTATCAACATCCCCGGCGACCTGAGCCAGCTTCAGCGAGCTTAACAAGCCGGGGATGAAAGGCGGTTGTTGACAGCGAAGCATCAATATCGCAATTTTTTCGAAGGATTTGAAGGTGTGCCTATACGGAGAATTGACCGTGTCGGCCCATGACCTTCTCGACCCGCGTACTGCGCTTCAGTCTCAAAGACAAGCATGCCACGCTCTTGCGCGAGCTTGCACGCGAGGTGAACTTTGTGTGGAATTTCGTCAACGAACTTTCGCTGAAGGCGTACGGTAGATGCCACAACCGCTTGGGGACTCCTTCGAGTGATGTCCATATAATCGGTCGACTTATAAATTTCCGGGATCACTTCGCGAAGAGTCTGTTGTTGCTCCTCAGTGAGACGACCGCCAGTCAATAGCTCCCCCGATAGCCACAGAGGTTGTTGTAGCTCCATCATCCGTCCCGATTCGATGATGCCAATCACCAGTGTTACGAGCCTTTTGAATTCGGTGGATTCGCTGCTTTCAGGTAGTTTCATCCATCTATGCACAGCGATTGCGGCTTGACTAACTGAAATCGAATTTCCGCCCCGAAGGGCGATGGCAATATCTCTCGCCACTGCAGTAGCGGCTTCCGAATAGACCTCTAAGGCACCCGGGTGTACATCTCGAAGACAGCAGCTCGGCCATTGCAGACATCCACCCCGGTTGAGTCGAACGTTTACAGATTGGCCAGATGCTGATGTTGGCAGTGTCGTGCGACGGACCTACTTGCACTCCATGGACACCCGGCAAGCAAACGCGAACGCGAAGCGAGCGAAGTAGTCAACAAGGCGTGCCATCAAGGGCGGGCTCCTGCGCGATTTCGCTGCATGCATTCTGTCGCCTGGCAGATCGCAGCCGACTATTCAGCGAAATGGACACGCTGCAGCGCAGCCGGAGCGCGCTGATCCGTTTTTCTAGGCCTGCTTGAAAGCCGCCGAACGTTCGAGAAGCTCCCGACGGCGGCGATCGGTGTCGTCATTGAGTTTCTTTCGGGTCGCGAAGAACACTCTCGCCGTCTCGATGTCTGCTCGCAGCTCATCCGGTGTCGGCGGGGTCGCGTCGGCATCCGCCGCGGTGTCATGCGCAGCGAAGTGGGAGCAGCGCGCCATCGCCTCGTGGAGCGCCACATATTCCTCGTCACTCAGCGTCACGGCCCGGAGCCGTTGTGTCGACACGCCGGGCCGAAAGCGCACCACCGTCTCGCACAGAATCGTCTCCTCCACCCCGCGCTCCCAAGTCTCGCGCAACCGTCCATATCCAGTCCGGACAAGATTCTCGCTGCGATCGACTTCTCCGGCATCGAGAAGGCCATCGGCCTCCGTCGCCATCTTCTTGATGCGCTCCAAGCGTTCGCCAACCTTGATCCCGGCAAAGGGGAGCTCAGGAAAAACCAGTCCCGCGCGCTGCTTGACACGCCGCACGCTCATCGCGCTCGCCTCAACTTTTTGGGCGCTGGCCTCATCGGCCAAATGAAGCGCGAAAGGCAAGTCGTGAGTGAACACAATCACCTGCCGGCTCGACGCTTCTTGAACGAGCCGGCGCGCAACCTTTTCGCGATGCGCGTGATCGAGCGACGACATGGGATCGTCGAAGATGATTGCCCCATGCCCCTCCACCAGCGAGACTTCCGCCATGAAAGTGGCAAGCGCAAGCGCGCGCTGCTCGCCCTCGCTGAGGACTTCGCCCACCCGCTCGCCACCAGAAGTGTCAAGCTTCACCTGCTGCTTGGCCTTTCCCCTTTCCATTCGCGTGGTGCTGCGGATCGGCACATGGCCGACGCCCAGCGCGGCGCACTCACGGGCGAAAGCCGCTTCTGCGTCGGCGGACAACGCCTCGGCGTGAAGCGCGCTCATCTTTCTCGAAACGGGAGTCGAATCCGCCGCTCGATGAGCGGCTTGGAGCTTTTTCTTCAACGCTAGGTCGTCCGCGATCTGGATGATCTGCGCGAGCCTTCCCAAGAGGGCTTGCCGCGACTTCAAGTCGGCGAGCGCTTGCTCGCTCCTTTTGCGCCCGTCCGCCGCCGCGAGCTTCTCAAAGCGCGCGGCCTCTTCTTCGATGGCGCGAGACAAATCACGGAGCGCAGTGGAATGCAAAACGATCGCCGGCGCCGCGGCGTCGAAACGCTTGGCCGCCCAAGCTTCGGCGAGCGCGGCCTGCCTGCTCGACAAGCTGTCGCCCGCTTGTTGCAGGGCTTCGCGCGCGCCTGGCTTAGCCTGCTCAATCTCGTTCACAAGTGCATGGTCTGCCAGCAGGGCGGCCGGATCAACCGAGGCGATGAAGGAAAAGGCGGCGCTGGCTTTGATCCTAGCGGCCTCCGCGAGCTTTTGCGCCTCTTGCTCGACAAACGTCTCGAAGCGTCGCATGCGCTCTGCAGCGGCGGCCGCGAGATCTTGCTGGCACAGCACGCACCGGCTGCCATCAACGTGCGGAAAATGATATTCCGGGTAGGCCAACGTCGTTGAATAATGCCGTGCGGCGCTCAGCAGCGCGCGCCAAGGATCTGACCCGGTTCCCGGCAACAGGCCGCCCTCCGCAGCAAAAGCGTCCGCCGCGAGCCGGGCTGCCGTTTCAGCGGCGACAACCGCCGCTCCATGCCCAATCGCGGCTACCGCCTTTTCATCGGATAGCGCCGCTTCGCACCGCTCCCACCGGGTCGCCAGACCTTCAATGCGCGCCTTTTTGCCGCGAAGATCGGCCGCGCGCGCGGCGGGATTCGCCTCGGCAAGCTCCTCCGCTAATCTTTGGATTTCCGCGACATCCGCTTCCGACAGCGTGGCGAGTGCCGCGAGCTCCTTTCGATACGCCGGAAGGTGTGAGCGTTTTTCGAATGCCGCGAGCGAGCGGCCTGTCGCATGCTCGCCCAGAAGGTCGGCGAAGGAAGCGGCCGACGCGTGAATGCTGTTGATTTCCAGTTCGAGCCGGGCGCGAAGCGTGCCGCACAAGGTCGCGAGCTTTGCGAGAACGTCGAGGCCGCGCGGCGTGTATGCAACCTCGCCCTCCGCGTCGGTGAAGGCGCGTGCGCATTGGCTGTCGAACACGGCGACCGTCGCCAGCTCCGCAGGGGCCGGCGAGCCTTGTCGCCAAACCAGCGTTTCAGGGCCGGCGGCGCCCTCACGCTGAACAAGGATTTCAGCGGTCGGATTCGCTCCCGCCGCATCAGCGAAAACGTCGCCCAAGATGAGCCCGCCCGTCGCCCTCGCTCGGCACGCCTTGCGCAACACGCGCGAGTATCCCGATTTGCCTGCCCCGTTGTTTCCGTAGACGACCGTCACGCCGATCGGCGAAAACAGGATCGACTGGTCTGCGGCGATGGCGTTGACCCCACGCAGCCTGCGCAGCGCCAAGAGGGTGATCGGTTTCGAGGCCGCGTCGCCGGCCGGCAGCAGATCGCGAGTCAGGGGCTGTGCGACATGGCTGGCCGAATCATCGATGCCGGCGTGCGCTTTCGCCAAGGCGAGGATCTCGCCGATCTCGGCGTCGTCAATTCGGCCGTTTATGACCAAACGGCGGGCGGCGTCAGAGAGCCACGGTTGTTGTGTCTCGATCCAGTCGGCGATGCGCGCGAAAATCATGAGCCATGTCTCTCGTGTATTTTACTGCCCGGAGTATAGCTTTTGCAGCGTGCGCCATCCGCGAGGTGAGAGCTTTCTTATGGTTTTTTCCACGACATAGCCGATAGCTCAATGCGCCGCTCTCCCTCGGACTGATCCATTTTGCATACGCCTGACGCATTTCCGTTTAGAGCGCGCCGCCTTTTTGCGCTTCGGAGCAGGCTCCAAACTGGGAACCTCGGAAGCAGCCGCGCCCAAATCTCCTTGTTCCATCAGTTGCGCGATTTCGCTCAGTTTCACGGCCACGGGGCGCGCCAATCGGCATAGCTTGTCCATGCCCTCCAACTTGCGACGCGCATGACCGACTATTCGGATTTGAGATCAGCCTTCGCGTTGCAACAGAACATACGTCCGGCGATAGCAGCGGGATAGGTCAGCCGTGTGAGGTCAGCAGGTCAAGAGGTCCCATTCACGCTCGACCAGCTTTCCGCACTCGCACTCGCGGACGACCACGAACGCAGAAGCAGAACTTGTTCGATGCATACGAGTGGCAGCGTCAGCAGCAACTACCTGTAGAAGCTAATTGCCTGCCTTGAATCAAGGTAGCGCCGGCCTAGCCCCAGATATCACTATTGAAAATTTCAATTTGCTCGTGAGGTCAGCGATCGTATCGCCGGCACGGCGCGGGGATTCTTCGCGCTGACGAATGACTACTTCCATAGAAGGCATCCAGTATCCTTCCGCGATGATGGAAAGGTCAGCAATTGTTCGAGTTCCAGACGTTGAGTGTACTTAGTCTCAACGTCAGCAAAGGCCGACAAGTACGCCTAGAGTATCCCGCACGTTTTGGAGAAGACCAGCCGTTCGAGTGGCCGCTGTACGGCTTGGGTGAGCGGCAGATTGTGGCAAGTGCGCGTGGGCTTGCTGTAAAGCTGCCTGAAATCTCCAACGGTAGCTTTTGGGCGCCTTCTGTGAATGAGTACGGTCGGACAACTCCAGCCGTTCGTCTTTGCGGCATGTACACCACGGCGGATTCAACCGGTGGATGCAATAGTTTGGTTAAAGCGCTCGGCTGGCGTTTCGTAGTTCAATGTCTTCCTCGGACGTTCATTGAGGCGTCTCGCCACAGCATTGAGTTTGGCCTGTGAATACACCGAGAGGTCGGTGCCTTTCGGGAAGTACTGCCTCAACAGTCCATTCGTGTTCTCGTTCGACCCTCGCTGCCAGGGATGTTGTGGGTCGCAGAAGTAGACGGCAATGTCAGTCGCAACAGTAAAGCGCTTGTGGCTGGCCATTTCCGTACCGCGATCCCAGGTTAGCGATTTGTAGAGTTCCTGCGGCAATTTGCAGGCATGTTTGATGAGCGCATTGGCAACCACCTCGCTGTCCTTGCTGGCAATCTTCACCAGCATGACATAGCGTGTCTGGCGTTCGACGAGCGTCGCAATCTGGCTGCTCCCGCTGCCGCAAAGCAGATCACCTTCCCAATGTCCGGGCACTGCGCGGTCCTCGACCGTGGGTGGACGTTCGCTGATCGACACTGTGTCGCGGATCCTGCCGTGGTCGCCCGTCTTCTGCGTGTAGTGGCGGGAACGCCGCATGACCCGGGTACGCCGCAAATGTTCCAGCAATTCCTTCTTCAAGGCACCACGGGCCTGGATGAAGAGACTGCGGTAGATGGTCTCGTGTGACACGTGGTAATCCTCGTTGTCCGGGTACGCGCGCTTGAGCCATCCGGCGATCTGCTCGGGCGACCACTCCAGTTGAAGTTTGTCTGCCACGATGCGTGCCAACATCCGGTGTTCGACCAGCTTACAGGGTTTGGGACGCTGCGCCCGATCCCATGCAAGCTGATCGGCGTGGCTTGCCCGATAGCCATCCGGTCCACTGTTGCGTTTGATCTCGCGGCAGATGGTAGAGGGAGCCCGCGAAAGCCGACTGGCGATTGACTGGATTGAATCGCCAGCAACAAGTGCTCTCGATATCTCCTCCCGCTCGGCTAATGTTAGCGCCAGCCGCGAGCGATGTCGCTGTGCCGGCTGGATTCCACCGGTTTCGCCGATAATCCGTTGCACGGACGAGTGGTGGCGATCGAAAAGCTGGGCGATATGCTGGAGCGACTCACCCTGCCGCCAGCGCTCCCACATCAGCGCTTTCTGCTTCTCGCTGTAGTAAATCCGGCGTCGCTGTTTCATTTGCAACACTCCCGCCGCTCATGCAGCGTTCATTGTGTTGCATCCACCGGTTGAATCCGCCCACTCTAAGCCGTCACGACCTTATCCAATTCCTGCCAGGAAAAGGATTCGGCCCGGCCTGTTAAGTCAATAAAAGCACGGGATGCTGCCCGTTACTTTCCCTTCAACGTAGACATCCCGATAACGGATCGCATAGATGTACATGGCAAGCACCTGCGGCATTCGTGATCGATGTGATCACGGGACTTTGCTTCCAGCGAAGTATCCATTGCACTAGAAACTGCGTGTACTCTCCGACTGCTCTTCCGTGACGGGCTCGTCTATTCGCGCCACGATGTGCTCCGGTCCCAATGATTGTCCACAGGAAAGGCACGCAGGTGTGGCATCCGCGAACAGCGGATCAAGTCCTTCGTATTCTCCCACATGAGAAAGACCGCAGAGGAAATTGAAATGCCACTGTGGCATTACTGTGCTATCCCTGCTTTCCACAATAAAGCCGCGGTGACCGCACGGACACAGCAGGGTAAAAATCTTGCGCCTTTTCATGGACAGCCTCCCTTCCTTCCGAAGAGCCACATGGCCCGCGGCTTTTTCTATCCTGCGTAGAAGACGCCGGTCGTTCCCGCTAAATCCGATCGTACCGATGCGGTTCAAAGTCCGCCGATACAACTCTTGGTCGGCACACGAACGAATGCTCTTCCCACGCACGTCGTATAACTGCAGTCTAACGGGAACGTATAGATCCGTGAAATCATGGTAGGCCGCCGACCCAGAGAAAACCATTGTACGAACGGTCCAGTGCAGTCTTACGTGGGCATACAGCGCTCATACTTTTGGATATCTCGGCGCAGCTTTCGCAGAAGAAAGGGGGCTCTTATCCGCAAGGCGACCTGACGCTCAAGCACCCGCTATGCACGTCGATCCCCTGCGCGTCGCAATCGCGCTGAGAGCGACGCAGCGCGGCATTCTCACAAGTGGGGACTCGTATCGCGGTGCCCAAGACATCCTGAACGTACGGGAGCAGGAATCCCCGTCGACCGTGCGATCTCGAAAGTCTGTTTAGACCGTGTCTAATGCGAACCTGCGCGGGTACGCAGCGACCTAGAACGACGCGCGGGAACCGACAGTTTTGTGCAGTGCGGTATGGGACGTGGGCATTGTCGCTACCATCTCGGGCTTTTCGATCCTCGCGATCTGCTCAGCACGGAAGACGAAAACTTCCAGATCGACGGCATGTCTGGGGTGCGGTTCAACGAGGCTTACTGTAACTGACCTCATGCACGTTAGTAACGCATTCGCTTTGCAGCTTAACGCCACGAATTGCCGTGGGAGGGTCGCTTCCGGTTGTTGTTTGCATTCGGTTGTATGGAAGTTGACGTTCGCCGCCGCGAAGGGTGCATGTCGGGATTGCCACTCGCATTTGCCCGATGGACGACAAATCTCATTATTGGGCGGCCGACTTGCGTTCATATCCTGCAGGTTGCATTTGCGGCGTAAGTAGGCTCCGGGCAGCTAAGCTTGAACCGGGTCGAGAAGACACCAAAGCCTGCGACCGGCGAGATTGAACGGTCGGTCGGCACCGACCTGGGCGTGAAGGGGATCGGAATCCAGAATTAACGGGGTCGGGAAAATCCTCGCGAGTGTAATTGTCCTCATCGCAGAGGCATCGCGAACTGCAAGCTTCCTTTTTACAAACGCCAGGAATCGCGTAAGGCCCCTGGAGAGCTTTTAGCAAGCGCCCGCCTGTCTTGCCCCGTAGGTTGCTTGGCTTACGGTGTATCGATCTCCGGCATTTGAGGAAAGTTGACGAATGAGGCCTTTGCACGAGAAGCCTTGGATGCTGAGGTACTGCTTGGCAGACTTCACCGCCTGCTGGTTCCAATCAACGTTGAGGCTGTTCACCGCTACCGTAGCATCGGCAATCGTGCAACCATCGCCTGCCTCCGATGAGAGTTGCCGAATAAGTCCGTTCCGTGAGAAGCCTTGCATACTGAGATACTGCTTTGCTGATCTAACGGCGTTATTCTGAGGCCCTGTCAGGTCCCCGGCCCATGTGGATGCAGAAACAAACAAAGCGGCAGTCATGGCAACCTTCGAAAAATCCATTGAAGTATCTCCGGAACCTATGCGGTGCGTCTGGCGCCCGCGAAGCCCTTGCCTCACGGTACACGAGCGATGCGCCCTGCAATGAGAAGAGTATTGTGTGCGAGGCGAGGCAAGCTTACCTTAACTTAGAGGTCGATGCCTAAGTAGGCGGTATCTCCGAGTTGGTCGTGCCGAGTCACCGCCGGACTCCGACCGCACTCTCAAACCATCCAGACTATCGGCGATGAATATGCAGTGCGCCGGAAACAGTCCAAGGTCTTGGAATAAGGGAATGGGCCTGTCTGGAATGTGGCGCGTATCACCATCGCGACATCAATGCGGTAGTCAACATTCTCGCGGCGGGACGTCGCCGTCTTGCAGAAGGAATCCTCGTCCTTTCCGCGCACAGCGCGGCAGCCGAAGGCTGAGCGCGGGGAGGGCGTCAAGGCAGTTACCAGCGAACGTTATGCTCGTTCTAGAGGGGCAACTCCTTGCCCCCGCCGCAATGGTCGCGCCTGGTCGCGTTTGCTTCGCCTGTCGTTGATTGCCGCACTGCCTCACCCGACCCTAGCCGTGCATCCACCATTCTTGTCTATTCACCGGTACCACATTTGACTGAGCTGGCCCGAACATCAAAGATGGCCTGGCCAAACAGTCATTTCATGGCCCTACAGTCGGCCTCAGCGACCAGATACTATAGCCGACCCATCAACGAAAAGAAGGCTTGGACAAGATGCCGCGCGCAACGCTCATATCTCCGCAAAGGTCTATTCGACAAAAGTATGCTCGTCGCCGAATCGAGCGGATCGGCGGATTTGAGGGCGTGCGCGGAAGATTCTGTCGATGCTCGGATTTCTCGCGGGTTGCATTCGGGTATGGTTGACCTGAGCGGACCGGCTCACGATTTCTTCTAATTCGCAATGGTTTTCGCGCATTCGCGAATGCCTGTCGCTCCGTATTCCGGCAAGTCCGAAACACCGAGGCACCACCTTTTCTGTGGATTTTCTGTAGTTTTTCCGAAGTCTGCTGTTCCCCATGGAATCCCTTGCGCATAAGCCTCGCATTGATTCGATCGTACCGACTGACCCGATTCCCGCTCCATGGATCGCTACGCCTAATTTGCAAATGTCGAATGAAACCAGAATACTACTGTTCTATGATGGAACAACCGAAGCAAAGTCCGCTTTGTTTCGATGTGTCTCGCTTTCTTTAACGCTTGCGGCCGTTGTCGATGTCGTCACGGTTGTCGATTGCATCGGCACGGCAGCCGTAGCAGGGGGTATGATGAACGAACTCCTGGTATTGCAAATGGAAGCAAGCGCGCGGTCTGACTTGAAAGACGCAATCGACGAGCTCAATACGAATGGAATTTTTGCGCGCGGCCACGTTGTATTTGGCCACGCTGCAGATGCAATCTCTCAGCTGCTCGAACGATTGAGCGCCGACATGATCGTCGTCGGTCACCGTGTGAAAACCGGCTTCGCGAGATGGTACGGCGGTCGCCCGCTTCACATTGACCTGTTGGACAGGTTAAACGGGGCAACGATCGTTACCGTCACTGCGGGCTGATGAGCGAGATCATCCGCATCAGTGGGGCCTCCAGCGGCTTGGGTCGCCCGGCCTGATGCCGTCAAGCCTGGTGGCGTTTGAGTTTCTCTGCTATTAAGGCTGGTACCATTAAGCAAATGGGGCAGTAGTCGATGATGTATAAAAACCGTCCTACCATCCTGACTGGGGACCGGACCACGGGCCCGCTCCATCTGGGCCACTATGTCGGGTCGTTGCGTGCAAGGGTTCAGTTGCAGCATGAAGCACGGCAGTTCCTGCTTCTCGCAGATACACAGGCGTTGACCGACAACGTCGGCCGACACCAGAAAGTAACCGAGAATGTGATTGAAGTAGCACTCGATTGTCTTGCCGTCGGAATCGACCTGACGAAGTCCACCATTCTCATTCAGTCACAGGTACCAGAATTGGCGGAACTCTCTCAGTATCTGCTCAACCTCGTAACCGTCGCGCGTCTTGAACGTAACCCCACCATCAAGGAGGAAATTCGACTACGGGGTTTCGAGAGAGACATTCCGGCCGGCTTCCTGACGTATCCGGTCAGTCAGGCTGCGGATATAACAGCGTTCAAGGCAACGCACGTACCTGTGGGCGATGACCAGTTACCTATGATCGAGCAGACGAACGAGTTGGTGCGCCGCTTTAACACCACAGTTGACCGATCTGTACTGGTCGAGTGCGAAGCTGTGCTCTCGCAGGTTACTCGATTGCCCGGCGTCGATGGCAAAGCCAAGATGAGCAAATCGCTAGGTAACGCGATTACTCTGGGGGCCACTGAGGACGAGATTGCGAAGGCGGTCAGCGACATGTATACCGACCCGAATCACCTGCGGATCAGCGATCCTGGTAGGGTAGAGGGTAATGTCGTGTTTGCGTTCCTCGATGCATTTGAGCCAGACGTACAGAAAGTTGACGAGCTCAAATCGCACTATCGTCGTGGAGGTCTGGGCGATAGTGCGGTAAAACGGGTCCTAAACGAGCGACTGCAGTCACTTATCGAACCCATTCGGGTGCGCCGTCGCGAGCTTGAGGAAGACCGGGGTGAGGTGCTGGCAATCTTGCGCCGCGGTACGATGTGTGCGCGAGAGGTGGCCGCAGAAACGCTGTCGGAGGTCAAAGGCGCGCTGGGGCTGAGCTACTTCTAGGTCAAGCGGCCGCTTTCGACTATTTGTCGATTGCCCGCGATTGTCGCAAGTCGCACAAGGCATTGGGAAAGCATTGACCAACTTCACGCGCGGCGTGGCCGCGAGCGCGCGAAGTTGCACACATAGCGTCGCAGGGCTTAACGCTTACGCGATATTAACCGCCCGTTAGGGGAGGCCGTTAGGGGAGGGCGCTTCATACTTACAAGCTCTATAAGCTCATGACGATCATCTGCAGATGAGACGGCAACAGTCAACCATTTCCCGTCGGGGTATGGATGGGCATCGTCGTAGAGTTTCACCAACTTCGGGCTCCAGGAATAGCGGCGCTCATCAAATTTTTCCCGCTCTGCTCGTCCCAGGACCACAAGAACGGACAACATCCTGTATTCAGGAAGCAACGTGCAGAAGGCTTTGGTCTTCTTGTAGCGCAGTGACCAACCGCGTTTCTTGCCGCCATAGAGCCAGTCTGGCGTGAAAACATTGGGGTACGATTCCTCGATCCAGCTCTGCAGGTCGGCCCAATGCTTGAACGCCTTCGCCCCCATCCAGTTGCGTAGAGTTTGCCCATCGGGCGGCGCCGATTTGTCGGTGATCCTATCTCCAATATCGGGAGACTCTTTCATGTTGCTTCCTTCTCCTCTGCGGGCGGAATGCTTGTATCGGGGGGCGTGCTCTTCTCGCCAACGATCTTACATGAGCTTCTGCCAAGTGATTTAAATGCTTCTGAAGGCTTATTCATATCCTCTGGAGGGGCTGCAATGGCAATACCCCTGATTCACAGATCTTCGCTGCAGCCAGACCCGACGCGCAAATCAGGCCTGCAATGGCTCCATCGTCTGCAGGGAAAGTAACCTTCGGCGTCGTGAATTCAACTATGAAATTTCGTTACTGCGTAACGAACACGGTGACATTCAGTGACGCTGTCCCACTAAAGCGCTATGGCGTGAAACCGCATGGGCTGCGTATGTATATCAGACACCTGTGACAAGGGAGAAGTTAAGTGGTGTCCGGTGGACGCAGTTGAGTAGGTTTTTTCGACGCGAGGTTTCGTCATAGATTGCTTCCCGCTCTGCGTCCTGGTAACCCACATCAGCGATGAGATCGCGGACTTGCACTCCTTGGTAGGCTTCGCCGTTGCGCCACGGATTCGCGCCGGCTCTTTCGCCGCGGCGTCGCCAGCGAGCGCGTTTTGACGAGGCGCGCCGTCAACAGCCATTTGTCAATACGCAGTCCCGCGCCCCGTTTCGGCTGAAAGTCTTGTAGCCGATCAGCGCTTCTTCAGGCTCTTCCAGACGCCATTAGGCATCACACGATTGCACATTGCAGATTGCAAGCCGGAGGCGTAATTTCAAGCCACGGACGCACTTTGCGGCGTGTCCGCCTGAACCGGCCAGCCCTGCAGATGCTGCGCGACGATTTCGCCGAGCGCCGCGATCCACGCGGGCGCCGCGTTCAGGCATGGAATAGCGTGAAAAGCTTTCCCGCCGGCATGAACGAACTCGTCGCGCACTTCCATGCCGATTTCCTCGATCGTCTCCAGGCAGTCCGCGGTAAATCCCGGGCAGAACACGTCCGCGCGATGCACGCCCGCCGCGCCCAATTCCTTGAGCGTCGGCGCTGTATAGGGCTGAAGCCACTCGGCCTTACCGAAACGCGACTGAAACGTCACACGGCAATCGACGGACGTCAGCCCGAGCGCATGCATCAACAGCGACGCCGTCTGTTGACATTGGTCGTGATACGGATCGCCCAGATCGATCGTGCGCTTGGGCACGCCGTGAAAACTCAGCACGAGCTTGTCGCCCGCCGCGAAGTCCGGACGGCCATGCGCATGCCAGTAGTGATTCACTTGCGCCGCAAGCGCCGCGATGTACGCGGGGTGATCCGCGTACTGGCGCACCGTGCGGATTTCCGGCTGGTTGCGCATGCGCTTGAGCGCGGCGAACGCGTCGTCGAAGGCGGTGGCCGTTGTGGACGACGAATACTGCGGGTACATCGGCATCAGCAAAATGCGCTCGGCGCCCGCCAGCTTCAACTGATTGAGGATGGCCGGAATGCCGGGCGTCCCGTAGCGCATCGCGTACTCGACGATCACCGTGTAATCGTTTAGATGCAGCGGATGCCGCAGCCCCTCGACCTGCTTTTGGGTATACACGCGCAACGGCGAGCCCTCAGGCATCCACACCGACGCGTACTTCTTCGCCGAGGCCAGGCCCCGAAACGGCAGGATGAACAGACGCAGGATGACTTGCCATACGAAGGACGGAATCTCGACCACGCGCGGATCGGACAGAAACTGCCCCAGGTAGCGCCGCACGGCGCGAGGCGTCGGCGCATCGGGCGTGCCTAGATTGATCAGCAGTACGGCGACGCGACGAGTCGCTGCGGACTCAATGGGCCGCTTGATATCGAAGCGCATAGGAAAAAGACAAGAGCCGCGCGAAGGCGCGGCACGTAATGGACTGAAAGCTCATTATAGCGGCGCGCTCTGCCAGCGATATCTGGCCGTCCGGCCGATTGGCGCGGAGAAAAGCGCCGCGCATGCTGGACACCGGATATTCGCCGGCGGGATTGGCGAACGCGCGCGGCCTGAAACCCAGAAGCTGTTCATGAGCGGCGGGATTTGTGCACATATCAGTGATCGAAAGCCTCTCTCAACCGTCGGACATGCTTTAAAGCTTGTTCGGGAGTGGCAATATTGGCAAATCCCATCAGCAGGCCAACCGGGGATCGACGGCGTATGCACCATTCGCTCAAGGCCATTATTGCTAAACCTTTGGCATTGGCAGCGGCAGCGAATGCCTTATCGTTGTACTTTGGTTTTAGATGTGCAACCACATGGATTCCCCCCGCGCGTTCGGGAACCAGCAGCATATCGCCGAACACCTGAGCCAAAGCCTGAACAAGATAATCGCGTCTTGTCGCGTAAAGTGAACGCATTTTCTTGATGTGCCGAGCAAAATGGCCCTGCTCCATGAAATCGGCTACGGTGGCCTGAAAAAGGACTGGGTTGCTTCCGAGTTGCGCCATTGAGGTCCGGAACTTGCCGATTTCATGCTCCGGAACCACCAGGTAGGCCAGTCGCAATCCCGGGTACAGCACCTTGCTGAAAGTGCCGGCATATAGCACGCGGCCCCCGTGGTCCAGGCTCTTCAGAGGAGGAAGGGGCCGGCCGTCGTATCTGAACTCACTGTCATAATCGTCCTCCACGATCCAGGAGCGCTGAACTTGGGCCCACTCCAGTAACGCCAGCCTTCGCGGTAGTGACAGGGCGACGCCGGAGGGACTTTGATGTGTCGGGGTGACCACTGCAAACCGTGCGTCGACGGCCTGTTGCAGGCCCGCCTCCACGTTTAGGCCGTCGTCGTCTACGGGCAGCGGGACCAATCGCATACCGGCGTCTTCGAGGAATCGTCGGGCGTGTAGATAGCCAGGATCCTCGAACCAGCCCGTATCACCCCGCCGGAGCAAGGTGCGCCGGATGAGTTCCAGTGCTCCCCGGTATCCTGCCGTGACGAAAACCTGATCGGGCGTGCAGGCGATACCACGGGAAACCGCCAGATAAGCGGCGATCGCCCGTCGCAGCGGCTCATATCCGTTGGGATCCGCGTTGACCATCTCCGCGACGTTCGTCGCGCGCAGATTGCGCCCGGCAAGCCGAACCCAGGTTTTTCGAGGAAAAGCATCCAGTGCGGGCAATCCCAGCTGCAAAGGCTTGGCGCCGGACGGTTTCATCTGATTTGGTCGGTGAATAACGCTCGACCCAACCGGTGTCGTAGCGCCGATGCGCCCATCGAGCTGCGGAGACACAACCGTGCCTGCCGGTCCGCGTCCTATCAGGTAGCCTTCGCTGGTTAACATCTGATATGCCGCCTCGACAGTACCGCGTGCGAGATTCAGCTCGCTCGCGAGGCTTCGAATCGAAGGCACGCGGTCGCCAGGAGCCAGCTTGCCGGTGGCGATTGCATTTCGGAACCGCCAATACAGCTGCAAATAGATCGGCGACTCATGGTCGGTCAGCGACTTAAGGTCAGGTAAATCCATCGCGATGTCCCAATCATTTGGATGTTTCTTGTGCCTATTGAGTAGGTCACCGTTCTTCTAAACTGGTGATTCGCTATCTCGGATATCGCCATGACATTCCCCTCCTTACGTCATATCGACAACGATCAAGATTGTATCGCCTGCTATGCCGTCATGCAGGAGCTACGACCGAATCTCGTCGGGCCGGACGCCTTTGTCACACAATTCCGACGGCAGTCAGAACAGGGTTACCGGCTGCTCGCTGCATGGCAGGGAGAAGAGATCGTTGCGCTGGCGGGTTATCGGTTCCAGGAAAACCTGCTGTACGGTCGCTTCGTCTATATCGATGATCTGGTGGTAGGCGCTGGCGTACGCAGCCAAGGCCTTGGGCGACGACTGATTGAAGCAGTACGTGAAGAGGCGAAACAACTGCGCTGTGATCGGCTTGTGCTCGACACAGGTTTGTCGAACGCGTTTGCTCAGCGCTTTTACTTCCGACAAGGGTTGCTGGCAACAGGATTGCATTTTGTTGAGGCGGTTGACTGATGAGCACCTTTCTTCTGTTGGAATGCAGCCCCCACGGTGAGCGCTCATTGGGCGGCCGGTTGGCACGCGACGCTATCGAACAGTTCCAGTTTGGACGCCCGGAAGTTCGTCTCGTGACGCGCAACGTCGCTACTGATGGGTTGTGCGCCCTTTCTGCGGCGTACGCGCAGGGTCTGTTTGAGTCATGGACGCATACGCCGGATGCCTTCCCGGGTTCCGAACAATTGATTGATGAACTGGAGCGGAGTGCTTACGTGCTGATTTCCACGCCGATGCATAACTTCGCCGTGCCTTCGGCACTGAAGTTATGGGTCGATCACGTTGTGCGTGATGGACGCACGTTCAAACGAGGGAATCGGGGGAAGATTGGGCTACTCAAAGATCGCCCGACACTGGTTCTTGTTCGCTCTGGCACTCCATGCGTTGGCGAAAGAGCGAGTCAACCTGACTTTCTCACGCCGTATCTGCGCCATGTGTTTTCTGTTATCGGGATCCATAGTACCGAATTTGTTTATCTGGCGGGGCAAGACCCGACAGCGGGTGACATTGCGATTGCGCGTGCGAAACTGACCACATCGCTTGAATTTTCATCACGGGTGTTCCGCTCGGTGCGAAACATACAGCGGACTGGACGTTAGGAAGGTTCTACTTCTAACACGGATGGTTTGCTCCGCGGGTACGACGTCAGAATCTCAAAGTGCTTGAGGCGACGCGATACCGAAGACCACGCTCAAGTCGGCTAATTGTCGACATGAGCATCCGTCGGCTGGTTGTTGTTTAATGCGTAGTTGAACCAGTGTTTGCCCACGTAGGTTTTACAAAATTTTCGGCGAGGAGTGTGGTGGGTATTTCGGAATCTTCTCTACGCGTCACTAGCGCTCCCAGCGGTCACGAAAAGACTCACGGATCACAATGGCGGCTTGCAACGCGAACGGACGCCGATTCCGTTGCTGACGGCGATCGCGGCAACGAAAGCGCGTTTTCATTTGCTGCTTCTAGAAGCGTTACTGAGACACGCATCGCGCGATGTGTCTGTCCGTTATCACCATTACCAGCTTTGCCTCCATGACAAGTTTGATTTGAGCGCCTTTAGCCGTTCTTATGCGGCGACGCCAACCAGGATACGACGGTTCTGACGAGATGTAGCATATGCGTACTACACGAACTTTTCACTTAATAATCGCGATTGCGGCTTCTGCTATTGGATTAGCAGCGTGCGGAAAGAAGGAATCCGTTCAAAGCCCTCAAATACCTGAAATCGGCTTTGTGACCGTGAATCCGCAAGCAGTACCCATCTTCACTGAGCTACCGGGACGCACAAGCGCGTATCTGGTCGCACAGGTGCGTGCGCGAGCAGACGGGATTGTACTTAGCCGTGACTTTGTTGAGGGAAGTGAGGTAAGGGCAGGTCAACGCCTTTACAAGATCGACCCCGCTCCGTACATCGCCAAGGTCGATGCCGCAAAGGCCGCTCTTGCCAAGGCCGAAGCAAGTCTTATCACCGCGAGCGCCTTGGCAAAGCGGGATAAGGTGCTGGTCGCGGCGAGTGCGATTAGCGAGCAGGATTACGAGAACGCCGTCTCCGCGGAGAGGTCAGCGGCCGCTGATGTCGCTGCAGGAAAGGCGGAAGTGGAGACGGCCCAAATCAATCTTCGCTACACCGACGTAATTGCACCTGTGACAGGTCGCACAGGTGTATCGCAGGTTACCCCAGGCGCATATGTTCAGGCGAGTCAGGCGACTTTGATGGATACGATTCAGGAGATGGATCGCGTATATGTCGATGTCGCACAAGCCAGCCTCGACGGACTCAAACTTCGTCGCGAGATTCAGGAGGGGCGTCTAACGACGACCGGTCCAAATGCGGCCAGAGTCACATTGATTCTTGAAGACGGACGGGAGTATTCGCACAAGGGGACTTTGCAATTCTCTGACGTGACCGTAGATCAATCTACGGGTTCCGTCACGTTGCGGGCGGTGTTTCCGAATCCCGATCGCGTCCTGCTGCCTGGCATGTTCGTCCAGGCGCGTATAGAGAAGGGAATCGACGAACATGCGTTTCTTGTACCACAGGTTGGCGTCACGCACGACCAGAAGGGGCAGGCGAACGCACTCGTAGTGGGCGGCGATAACAAGGTGGTTGCGCGCTCTATTGTCACCGTCGGCACTTACGGTAGTGACTGGGTCGTCGACAGTGGCTTGCAGCCGGGAGATCGAGTGATCGTACAAGGCGCAGGAAAAGTGCGTCCCGGCATGACGGTGAAGGCCGTTCCGGCGACAAATGCGGCGACAGCAATGGGATCTTCCGTTGAACCTGTCTCCCGGCGCAGCCCTTCACCGGGTGCACCCGTCTCACAATCTGCAGCCTCTGGCGTTTGAGTAGGAGTAGCGTCAATTGTCCAAGTTCTTTATCGATCGCCCGATTTTCGCGTGGGTGATTGCGATTATCCTAATGTTTGCAGGCGCAGCGTCCATTATCGCGCTTCCAGTCGCCCAGTATCCACAAATCGCACCGCCTGCGATCCAGATCACGGCAAACTATCCCGGTGCTTCCGCAAAAACCGTCGAAAGTACGGTGACTCAGGTCGTCGAGCAGCAAATGATCGGTCTCGATCATCTGCTGTACATGTCGTCCAACAGCGATGACTCGGGCGGCTCAACGATTACGATTACGTTCGCGCCGGGCACAAACCCGGACACTGCACAGGTCCAGGTGCAGAACAAGTTATCCCTTGCAACACCGCTGCTACCCCAAGCCGTGCAGCAGCTGGGCTTGCAGGTCACAAAATCGACTAGCAGCTATCTGCTGTGGATCGCTTTTACATCCGATGATGGGAGCATGTCTTACGTCGATTTGACGGATTATGTCGCATCGCATGTTCTTGATCCCATTAGCCGTATCAACGGTGTGGGACAGACACGTTTGCTGGGCTCACAGTATGCGATGCGGATCTGGCTCGATCCGTCCAAGCTGACTAACTATTCGCTTACGCCACTAGATGTCACGCATGCGATATCGAATCAAAACGTGCAGGTTGCTGCCGGGCAGATTGGTGGTACGCCAGCGGTAACGAACACTGTAATGCAGGCCACCATTACCGCAGCCACTCTTCTCCGAACACCGGAGCAATTCGGGAATATCCTGTTGCGGGTTAATCAGGACGGCTCCCAGGTACGTCTAAAGGACGTGGCTAGAATCGAGCTGGGCGCCGAGACGTATAGTTTCGATACAAAGTTTAAGGGGCAACCTGCTGCCGGCTTCGGAATCCAGCTTGCGCCGGGCGCTAATGCCCTGCAGACGGTTAGCGCAATTCAAGCGAAGGTGAAGGAACTGTCGGCATCATTCCCGCACGGGCTCGCGGTCCATTATCCGTACGACAGCTCACCGTTCGTGCATAAATCTATCGCGGAAGTTGTTAAGACACTAATCGAAGGGATAGTGCTTGTCTTCCTGGTGATGTACCTGTTTCTGCAGAACCTCCGTGCAACGTTGATCCCGACAATTGCCGTACCAGTTGTTTTGCTTGGCACGCTTGGCGTCGCGAACGTGCTCGGTTTTTCGATCAACGTGCTGTCGATGTTTGGACTTGTGCTCGCGATTGGCCTGCTCGTCGACGATGCGATCGTGGTCGTTGAGAACGTAGAACGCGTGATGATGGAGGAGGGGCTTTCACCGCGAGAGGCAACTCGCAAGGCGATGGGACAGATTACAGGCGCGCTGATTGGTGTCGCGCTGGTGCTGTCGGCAGTATTTGTTCCGGTCGCGCTCTCTGGTGGATCTGTCGGCGCGATTTATAGAGAGTTTTCTGTGACTATCGTCTCGGCAATGGTCTTGTCGGTGCTCGTTGCACTGATTTTGACACCGGCGCTCTGTGCGACGATCTTAAAACCGATTCCGCGCGGTCATAAGGCCGAAAGGGGGGGATTCTTCGGCCGGTTTAACCGGATGTTCGATCTGGGTCGCGTCAAATACCAGGGCGGTGTGCATCACGTCATCCGACGATCGGGGCGGTGGATGCTGATTTACCTCGCCGTTATCGCTGGCGTTGCAGCACTTTTCATACAGTTGCCGAAGTCCTTCCTTCCAGACGAGGACCAGGGGTACATGTTCGTCATTGTGCAGACCCCACCCGGTTCGACGAAGGAAATAACCGGACGCACGCTTTCAGACATCAACGACTACTTGCTGACGAGCGAGAAGGACGTCGTAAAATCGGTGTTTACGATGAATGGGTTCAGCTTTGCCGGCCGAGCTCAGAACGCGGGTCTTGCGTTTGTAAAACTGAAGGACTTCGAACAGCGCCAGCACACAGATCAAAGCGTTCACATGTTGATTCGGCGTGTGGCTGCACACTACGCAAAGTACAAGGATGCCAAAGTCATTCCCTTTAACCCGCCTGCGATTCGTGAATTGGGTACGGCATCAGGCTTTGACTTTGAGTTGACGGACAACGCTGGCGTTGGACATGAGGCTCTGATGGATGCCCGAAATCAACTGCTGCGGATGGCTTCCGAGGATCCGGTACTGTCACTAGTACGTCCTAACGGCCTAAACGACACGTCCACATACGAGGTCGATATCGATAGGGAGAAAGCGCAAGCCCTTGGTGTGTCGCCGTCCGCGATTGATCAATCCTTGTCTATCGCATGGGCATCTCAATATGTGAACAACTTCCTCGACGCCGACGGTCGGATCAAGCGTGTCTATGTGCAGGCTGACGCGCCATTCAGGAGGACACCCGAAGACCTGAGTCGATGGTATGTGCGCAACGACGCCGGGACAATGGTGCCGTTCAGCACCTTTGCTGACAGCCGGTGGGCGTACGGTTCTCCGAAGCTCGAACGTTACAACGGCGTGTCGTCTGTGGAGATTTTGGGCCAGGCTGCGCCAGGAAAGAGCACTGGACAGGCTACGGCGGAAATGGAGGCGCTCGCGAAAAAATTGCCTGCGGGCATCGGTTATTCGTGGACTGGGTTGTCGTTCCAGGAAGTTCAGTCTGGCTCGAAGGCTCCGATCATCTACGGCACGTCGATTCTCGTTGTGTTCCTTTGTCTCGCGGCGTTATACGAGAGCTGGTCGATTCCGTTCTCTGTAATTATGGTCGTGCCGGTTGGCGTCATCGGCGCGCTGCTGGCCACGACATTCCGAGGTCTTGAGAATGACGTTTTCTTCCAGGTCGGTCTTTTGACTACCGTCGGGCTGTCAGCAAAAAATGCGATCCTCATTGTTGAGTTCGCGCGTGAACTGCAGGATAAGCAAGGGATGGCTCCGATTGATGCGGCGCTTGAGGCGGCGCGCCTGCGGCTGCGCCCCATCATCATGACATCCCTCGCGTTCATCTTCGGAGTCTTTCCGCTTGCCGTCAGTAATGGCGCAGGGTCCGCTAGTCAGCATGCAATCGGGACAGGAGTGATCGGCGGGATGCTGACGGCGACGTTCCTAGCGATTTTCCTGATTCCGATGTTCTACGTGAAGGTGCGAACGATGTTCGCTCGCCAGGGCGGTGGTATCGATGAGGCCATGCACATCGTAGAGGAGCATGAGCAGTAAACGCATACCCATCGTGACGACGAAATCAACGAGAACCTCAATGAGACCCCTTGTCCTAACCATCGCAGCGGGAACGCTTATGGCGGCAGGCTGCACAATGATTCCTGCGTACCAACGCCCTGCCGCGCCAATCTCGAACCTATATCCCACGGGCGGAGTGTATGCAACGCAGTCGAGTCACGGCGGTGCAGACCGAAGTGCGAAGGATCGCGCTGCGGCCGATATTGGATGGCGTGAATTCTTCGCCGACCCGAGATTGCAAAAACTTGTCGAAATCGCTCTCAGAAATAATCGCGATTTGCGCGTGGCCGTATTCAACGTGGACGCCGATCGCGAGCGGTACCGCATAACCCGGGCTGCTTCACTTCCGGCAATTGACGCCTCGGCTGGGGCGAACGTACAACGGACGCCCAAGGATTTGGCAGTTTCTGGACGAACTGTTTCCAGGGATTATACCGTTGGGCTAAATACGTCTTGGGAGATCGATCTCTGGGGACGCATTCGGAGTCTGAGCGGAGCAGCTCTGGCGCAATATCTCGCAACAGCACAGGCGAGAAAATCAGTCCAGATTGCACTTGTGGCGCAGGTCGCCGACGAGTACCTAACGTTGCTTGCGTACGATGATCTCCTGAATGTGACGAAAAATACGCTATCGACAGCGCAGGAATCCTACCGCTTAACGAAGCTTCAGTTCGACACCGGGGTTGGCTCTGAACTTGACCTGAGGGAGGCGCGGAGTGTAGTAGACCATGCACGGGCAAATCTCGAAGCACAAGCCCGTGCTCGGGCCCAAGCTGAGAACGCGCTCGTGCTCCTAATTGGTGAACCGTTGCCGGACGATCTGCCGCTCGGGTTGTCGCTCGACGCCCAGGATCTGCTAGCAGATGTCCCTGCGGGGTTGCCGTCGGATTTGCTTTCACGTCGCCCCGACATCATGGAGGCCGAAGAGCAGCTGATTGCAGCTAACGCGAACATTGGAGCAGCGCGGGCCGCGTTCTTTCCCAGGATTTCTCTCACCGGTGCTTTCGGTACAGCGAGTCCAACATTGGGGGACCTCTTCAAGGCCGGATCAGCGGCTTGGAGCTTCGCTCCTCAAGTGGCCTTGCCGATTTTCGAGGGAGGTGCGAATACCGCGAACCTGAATCGAGCCAACGTTCAAAAACAGATACAGATTGCAAACTATGAGAAAACCATACAGTCAGCATTCCGTGAGGTCGCGGACGGCCTTGCTGCACGCGGGACTTACGACAATGAGATCGCCGCCCTTCGAAGCAATCAGGACGCACAGCAGCGGCGCTTTGACCTGGCGTACGCACGATATCGTAACGGCGCCGACAGTTATCTATCGGTGCTGACGGCTCAAAACGATCTTTACTCGTCCGAGCAACAGTTGGTAGTGACTCGACTCGCGCGATGGACAAGTATCGTTGACCTGTACCGAGCTCTCGGCGGGGGCTGGTTGGAGCACTCGGGTGATGAGCCAATAGCGCTGGATGCTACTGCGAGCTATGCGCGTGTGACCTCCCCCGATTTGAAGGCCGGAGTTTCCCTTGGAGCGCCATTTTCCAATGGAACCATGTGATTCTCCGCTGCCGACGGGATTCGTGTTGGCATTGGCCTTATAGCTCCTGCTTGCCCTGAATGCGGCGGTGGACTCTGCCCGTGCCGGTGCGGCGGGGCGAGGCTTCTCTGTTATCGCGAGCGAAATCCGGTCTCTCGCGATCCGGTGTGCGGCGTCCGCCAGCGAAGTGCGGAACGCGAGATCTCTGTCAGGTTCTTAGGTCGCGAAGGGCGTCGAGGGTTCGATCGAGAGCGTGCAACGGACGAGCGAAATTCTTACGAGTATCCAGAATCTGTCGGTCCGGGCTCACGTCATATCGGAGGCATCGAGACAACAGGAGAGCTCACTGCGTGATGTGGCCGAGGCGCTCTTGCAGATCGATGGCGCGACACAACAGAATGCGGTGCTCGCGGAGCAGATGACATCTGCGGCTCAGGTACTGGATGAGAAAACGGCGGCTCTCGCGGAGGCGACAAGGCACACCCGGTTGCGGCAGGGGACGGCAGACGAAGCGTACGCCTTGGTCCAAGCGGCAATTGAACTCGTCGCTTCCGCTGGATTGCGGGCAGCACTTGATGATTTTAACGACCCATCGGGTAAATTCGTCGACAGGGGCCTGTACGCGATCGTCAGCGATCGGGAAGGCATTTTTCACGCATTCGCTGCTCGACTGGAAATGATTGGCCAAGGCATGGCATCCATGCCCGGCCTGGACGCCAAGAAGTACATGGCCGACGCGCTCAAGGCGGCTTGAGCAGGCGGAGGGTGGGTGGATTTCCAGATCAGGCATCCTGCGACTGGCGTGATCACCGACAACTCATCCTACGTTGCCTTCCTAGAGCCTGAGCGGCTGCTTGTCAGTTGCGGCTTTTTGAAGTCGTGAGTGCTGCGGGACCTGCTGAGCCGGATCTGACCTATCGGCGCCGCGTATTCGGTCGAAATCAGTGTAGCGTCGCCTGGTGGCCTGCGCGTGTTTTCGTTCGTCCATTAGGTTTTCTCAATTGGGCTCGAGTTTTCCTGCTGCCCAAACGCATCAAAGATTGTATTTCGAAGCCACCGGTTGTCTGGATCACTGTGATAGTGGTCGTCCCAGATCACATTGATTGGGATTTCAGGGATGCGATTGGGGCAATCGACTGTGATCAGCGTTCGTCAAATGTGGCTGTGACGAAGCGAAATTAAACCATCTTCGAATCAACGATCAGCGGATGCAGGTATGCGAGTTGGTTGGCGAAGTGCTTTTCGCACGGCCGGCGCGACTTCGGTCGCAAGCAACTCGATTGATCCGAGGACTTTCTCGAAAGGCATCCCACCGATGTCCATCTGCGCCATATAACGTTGATGTCCAAACAACTCGTGTTCCATCAGCACTTTATCGACGATTTCGTGGACACTGCCCACGAATAGCGCGCCGCGTGGGGAGGCCAGCGTTTCGTATTCTTGCCTGGACATCGCCGCCTGTCCGCGAGGCAAGTTGTTTGCGATATAGCTGCGGTAGTGCGGAAAGAACTCGTCGCGCGCGCGCTGTCCGTCGTGTTGCACGTGAAAGTGCCCGGAAATGGCAACGTGTAACGCATCACGGGGGTGACCGGCCTCTATGCCGCGCTGGCGATAGAGTTCGATGAACGGCACGAAGCGCTCCGGCATACCGCCGATGTTCGCGAGGTTCAGTGGTAGGCCTGCGCGACCGGCGCGAATCGCACTGGTCGGTGTGCCGCCCGCAGCGATCCAGATCGGCAGATGCCCGTGCAGCGGCCGCGGCATTATTGCAGCGGATTCGAGAGCGGGCCGATGATGGCCCTGCCAGGTCACCACCGCTCGTTCGTCGATTGCCTGAAGCAGCCCGAGCTTTTCCTCGAACAGCGCTTCATAATCGGCGAGCGCGTACCCGAAAAGTGGAAAGGATTCGATATATGCGCCACGCCCCACCAGCAGTTCAGCGCGGCCCGCAGACAGGAGGTCGAGCGTGCTGAACTGCTGATAGAGCCGCACGGGGTCGTCGGAACTCAGGATGCTCACCGCACTTGTAAGGCGTATGCGCTGCGTAACCGCCGCAATCGCGGCGAGCACGACAGAAGGTGATGAAATCGCGAAGTCGCGGCGATGATGCTCGCCCACTCCGAAGACGTCGATGCCGGCCTCATCGGCGAATTTCGCTGCTTCAACTATGTCGTTGATGCGTTCGCGCGCGCTCGTCCCATCGGACGCACCGTGCGCGAGGTCGCCGAACGTGTAGATGCCAAATTCCATATCATTTTCCACGGTCTTCGTCTGAACTGCCGATCAAGCGCTGCGTAGAGTCGGCTTCAGCGCGAAAGCACCGTCGCCAACGAGCGCGAGGGCGGCCGCGGTCACTGCGAGAAACACAGGATATTCCCACCCACCGTTCGCGTTGGTGAACATCCAGCCGTTCCCGAAGTGCACGGTCGAAGCGACGAGCAGTTCAATAGCGCCCACTGCAGCGACGGCACGAGCGTAGACGCCGAGAAGCAGCAGCACGCCCGCGAAAATTTCAAAAACGATGATCGGCCACGCGAATGCGCCTGCAAAGCCGACGGATTCGAAGAACTTTGCCGTTCCGGCCGGAGTGAAGACCAGGAGCTTGGTCAGTCCGTGTGCCACAAACATGAAGCCAAGAGCGAGACGCAGGACAAAGGCTGCGTAGGGTGCCGTGCGAAGGTCGTTCATAAGAGCTCCAATTACTGTTGTTAAATTTCGATTTGCCGGCTGAGCCAGCTTGAAAAATCCCGTACAACGTCGGCATTTAGCGAGTGACCGATGGGATAAATGTGGGTTTCGTGTTGCACGCCGAGTTCCGTTAGCCTCCTATCAGCATGATTCGCGAACGCAACGCGCAGCTTGTCGTCATACTCACCGTGTGCGATGAAGCCGGCGGTTTGCTTGAGTGCCTCACGTGATGCGAGATGTGGCTCAAGCTCCGGCAAAATGCGGCCACTCAGAATCGCAAAGCGCGCAACGTCTTCAGGCGCCGACAGAGCCACGCTGGCGCTGAGAATGCCGCCCTGGCTGAAGCCGGCCATCAACGCAGGCATCGGGGCTGCGCCGTCGCGCTTGCTGAGCGACTGCACGAGCTGATGCAAGCGCATCCTGCTGTCATTTGCCTGGTCCGCGTTGATGACTGGGCCATTCGCGCCGAAGTGGACCTGAAACCAGGCGTACTGTCCGTGTGCGAGCGTGAATTGACTGCGCACGAACACGAGTTCGAGCTGCTTCGGTAGATCGACGGCAAGTGGCATCAGGTTCGTTTCGTTGCCGCCCACTCCGTGGAGGAGAAAGAGGCGTCCGAGCGGTTGCTCGGACGCCGGGACGACGCGGAACGAGAGACCCGAAGCCTCGTCACGTTGCAAGATGTCCATGAGTGCGCCACTTCCGCTTATTTAGAGATCCAGGCCGGTGCGACGGACGTGCCCATCCCTGCGCCGTACCCGAAGTAAATGTTCAGGCCGGCCAGCGGCTCGAGGTAACGCGCGTTTTTCAGACCGCCCGCATCGACCGGTCGGAAGCCGAGGCTTTCAATCAGAGATTTCACCTGAGCCTTGGCGTCCGAGCTGTCGCCGGCAAGGAACACGCTGCCGAGCTGGCCGTTTGCGAACGCAGGGCCATCGGCGAGAACTTGGGCGAAGAGGGTGTTGAACGCCTTCACGACTTCGGCACCCGGGACAGCGCGCGCGATCTCTTCCGCAGCCGAGGTTTCATGGCCAATGGTCAGGCCCATGTAGTCGGCAGTAAGGGGATTCGTGATATCGATGACCGTCTTGCCGGTGAGGTTGCCGACCGAGCGCAATGCGTCGACTGCGTCGCCGTAGCCGGTGGAAAGGATCACGATTTCACTGTCGCCCACGGCCTGTGCCGGCGTTGTGGCTTCGACACCAGCGTATTGGTTGGCGACGGCTTGTGCCTTGGCGGCGTCACGGCCGGTGACGCGTACTGCATGACCTGCTTGGGAAAGTTGCTTCGCAAAGGCCGAGCCCATGTTGCCCGTCCCGATTACCGTGATCTTCATACTCCACTCCGTATTGATTCGTGGGAATGAGACCATCCTATTGATGCCAAGTATGAAGATAAACTATGGTTTTGTGGATTTATAAACCCTTATATCGGGACAATAATGGACAAGAGCCAGGAGATGACCGCGTTCACAGCGGTCGTTGATGCCGGCAGCTTCGTGGCGGCTGCGGAGACACTCCGGATCTCCAAAACCGCCGTCTCGCGGTACGTGGATGCATTGGAGCAACGTATTGGGGTGCGCTTGCTGCATCGAACGACGCGGCGCCTGTCGCTCACTGAGGAGGGGCGCCTGTTCTATCAGCGAGCGCGCGACATCTTGGCCGCGATAGATGATGCCGAGGCGGAGGTCGGATCCAGAACGCAAGTGCCGAGTGGATCGATTCGCGTAAACGTGCCGCTGAGTTTCGGGATGTCGCACCTTGCGTCGATATGGGGTCAGTTCATGACGTCCTACCCGCAAATCGACCTCGACATCACGCTCAACGACCGGGTCGTCGATCTTGTCGACGAAGGCTACGATTTGGCGGTGCGCATCAGTTCGCTGCCGGACTCTTCCCTGGTCAGCCGAAAGCTTGCGACAACGGAAATGCTCACTTGCGCTTCGCCCGGCTACCTCGCCCGCAATGGGACGCCGAGCCACCCGCGGGACCTCACCGAGCATCGCGTCCTGGCTTATACAGGGCTGACTGAAAGAGACGAGTGGCGCTTCCAGGGCCCCGAAGGAGAAGTTGTAGTCCGAACGCGCGCACGCGTGTATTCGAACAACGGCGATACCTGTCGTGCAATTGCGCTGAGTGATGGCGGCATAATTTTGCAGCCGAGCTTCATGGTGGCAGGAGACTTGGAGCGCGGGCAACTGATTCGAGTGTTCCCAGAATACCGATCGCGCGCGTTGGGGATTTATGCCGTCTACCCAAGCCGGAAGCAATTGCCGCTGAAGGTTCGCTGCCTGGTCGACTTCCTGGCGGAAGCGTTCAAGATTGCACCGTGGCGCTCCGTCGAAGGTCTTGGGGCTAGTTGAGAAGCTCAGTATCGCGCCGTGGCCGTACATTGGCCAGGCCGCAACATCTCACGATGACCAGATCTTTCTCCCACGCGAACGTGCGTCGTATGCCAGATCGGGCTAACCGGATTCGCCTGCGCCAAGCATTTGTGAAATCTGGCGAGCTGCTGCTTTGAGCGCATCGATAGTCGCGGGCTCAGAACGGGCGGGCAAATAGTGAATGGAGCCTACGATGGCAATCGCACCGAAAAGCGAGCCGTCCTCGTACAAGAGTCGAGCCGCAAGTGCATTGACGCCTACGAATACTTCCTCGGGGGCTTCGGCCCACCCGCGCTCTCGAACGAGGTCGACCTCGTAGCGCAGTCGCGCGGGATCAACGATCGTGTGAGGGGTACAGGCGACTAGAGGTTGCTTTAGAAAATTCTCCAGTCTAGCCGGCGAGCCAAACGCGAGCGCCACCTTTCCCTGTGCAACCGAATGAAACAGAAAGCGAGTGCCAGGGTTAAGCAGTATCTCTAGCGGGCTACGCCCACGTACGAGATCAAGCACGACAACGTCGTTCTCAGTGAACGTCGTGATCACAATGGTCTGCCCGACCTTGTCACGTAGTTCCTCCATAACGGGGCGTGCAAGGGTGACGACGTCAAATTGCTTGACGACCCGTTGGCCGAGCAGAAACAGCCGCCATCCGATCCTGTAGCGACTCGTGCGCGCATTCTGGGCTACATAGCCCTGCTGCCGCAGGGCTGTCAGGTGTCTGTGAATACGGACCTTCGGGACACCGATAGCCTCCGCCAAGCTCGTTATGCCGCATTCTTCATTGCGCTCCGCCAACGCTTCCAGAATGCGAAGAGAAATGACGGAGATGGATGAGGACGCTGTGTCGTCACTCGAGCCGGTCAAGTCAGCCTGACCGGTCTGGCTCTCGGTAGTGTCTATTGTGCTGGTCACCGCAGATGCCTGCCTGGATGTTGAACTGGACATAAATTATCTTGCCTGAAACCGGGCCCGGCACACACGGCTTTGCGACTAGTCGAGCTGCACGAATCGCTCGCCAAAAACATGGTATCGCTGCAGCAGACACACCTATCGAATACGCCGCATTCAGGCCACTTCCACTCCCGCGGCTATCCGCTGCAACATTGCGATATCGCGAATGCGAAGGCGCCGTCCGATACGGACGATGACGCCTTTGCTTTCGAGAGATTTCAAAACCCGCGATACGGTCTCGCGACTCACTTTGGCCAGTGCCGCCACAGTTTTCTGGTCCGGTATTTCCACGGCCGGCCACTCATCCGCCTTGTTTTCGCGGATGGAAGTCGCGATGAGGGCCGAAATTCTCGCGCTGGCGCGAGACAGCCGTCCGACGGTGTAATGCTGCGCCATCTGCAATAGGTCCGCCGACATCAGTTCGTTGACGGACCGGGCAATGGTAGGTGAGTCCAACAGCGAAGTCGCTTGCGCGCGGCTTAGCGTGACAACCGTACTCGGGGTGATGGCGGCGACGCTCCATGGCAAAGAGGTGCGCTGGATGATGGTCTCCACGCCGAAAGTTGGTCCGGCGATGTACGTGCGTATCGGAATTTCACGTCCGTCTTCCGACGACACAAACGAATGCAATTCGCCTTCGAGCAACATAAACACAGGGGAGTTCATGTCGCCGGCGAACGCCACATATTCCCCGTGCCTGAAGTTGTTGACGCGGATTAATCCGGCGGCGGACTTTATCTCTTCGTCAGTAGAGGCTGAAAACAGAGCCTGATCTCTTAGTAGATGATTGATTGTTTTTTCTTTCATCATTGTATCCGTGATTCGGAACGTTTTTATTCTTCCCCGCTGCTGCCTCTCATCGCCAGCGCCGTTTCTTTTGCATCCGCAGCGACGTTCCGCCAGCCTCAAGAAACGTGCGCAGAAGGCTAATGACCATGGTTCGACCATAGAAGAATCCCTGCCCGAAATCGGCTCCTGACTGGCTTACCACCGTGTGATGGCCCGCGCTTTCCACTCCTTCCGCAACGACGGTCGCGCCGAACAGGCGAGACGCATCGACTACCGCTGTCAGGCACCGCCTGCGTTCATCCGTTTCAAGAGCCAGTACCTGGCGGTCGATCTTCACGAGCTCGAAGGCATACACCTTGATCAGGTCTGGATCCACGAGGGACGCACCCACGCCCGAGAGTGCAAAGCGCACCTTTTTTGCTCTTAAAGCCGCAAGTGCATTGAGGACATTCGCCGTCGGCCTTGCGCATTGACTCTCCGGCATATGCAGGACCAGCCGGGAAAGGATCCGTTTGCCAGCCCTGCGCACATCCGACACAAACGTTGCGCTCTGCACATGTGAGCTGGAGACATTAACGCCGATGTACAGCGGACTGTCGGCCATCAGCGGTCCAAGTTCGCGGGCCGCCGTTGAAAGCACGAACCGGGTAAGCGGGCCAATTAGCGCCGTGTGCTCGAGACGGCCCATGTAATGCGCTGGCCCCAGCGACCCGTGCTCCGGGTTGTTCCAGCGGATCAGCGCCTCGACGCCCACGCACCTGCCGTCGCGGAGGCTGACCACCGGCTGGTATTCCAGACGGAATTCACCCTTCCTTAATCCCGACCGGGCAGCGCGAACGAGCCGGGCGTCGGGGCCGAATCGGCGTTTGAAGTAAATCCATGCCAGCGCACTCAGGCCCAGCAGCATCAGCCATGACGCCAGCCAGAGGCCCAGCCATGAAGGCAGGCGGGGGTTGATCGGTGTCCTTGCAGGCTTGCGCGGCCGGGCAACCGGCTCGCGCGCCGAGCCGTCCGCGTCATCGATCCTCTCAGGCCGTGCGGGCGATGCAGTCGCTGCGAGACGATCGCACACACCATCCTGAGCGCAGCCGGTCGGCAGAAGTGGAGTTACTGATGGATCTGCTAACCCCAGCATCCGAAAAGTAATGACCGGGAAGGAGGCTGGAGCGGGGGTGCCACTGTCGCTGCCGGACTCCGCGCCGGTCAGGCCTTCGGCTGCCGCGCCCGTGGTTGTCGACGGGGCGCGACCTGTCACACGCGCTACCGGCTGCGAGACGGAAGCTGCGCGCCAAACGTTCCTTGTGTTGAGCAATGAGATGCAATGCAGCTGCCGCCCGCCTGTTGGCTCGATGAGAGTCGCATCCACCCCACCCAGCGTTGCAGGTATCAGCAGGAACGAAGGAGGGGTGCACTCCGTACCAAACAGAACGGGCGCGGCGGGTTCCGCGGAAACTGGTTCGGCCGCTGGCGACGCTGGCGCAGCGATCGCGCTTGGCGCCCGAGTGCTCGCAAACTCCTGCGTCGGCGCGGCCCGGGCGAACGGCACCGATAACACCAGAATCAATGTCGTCGTGCATATTCGCTTGTTACGCGGTAACCAGAATGCGTCAATGGTCGCCGTTTTCAAACGGTGATCTTGCATGGAAATGCAGTAGGACGGGCGATCTGTGGGTGCCTGTAATCGTCGCGAAAAATAATCCCTAAGGCGCGAACCCGCAGTCCCGGATACAAAGAATGATGACAATTGTTAGCTAATAGCTATGGACACTACGGCGTCGCTCGCGAGTGCGTATTCCGGTGAACGTGACTACTGATCGCGCGCAACGTAATCATTGCGCCGGGGGTACGCGGTTCAGAACGCGTGGGCGCCGCTATAGTACGATTTGTTCCTCCTTTGATCACGGTATTCGAGCCGTTACTGCGTAACGATTCGGATACCAAAGTACGAGTCCAATTACGGCGTGTTGAGGTAAAGCGTCGCGATCACACAGTCGTCCTCGATCTTGATGTGGCCTTCGATCAACTCCACTTTCGTTACCCGGCAACGGCGCGCAAGTCGCCCGCGGCCGAGGAAGGCGCCGTGCCAATTTGCGTGGACAATCGACGAGAGTTTGGACGTTTGGACTACTTTGTACCCTGTATCGAGTAATCAATTACCACACCTGCAAAAGTTGCTGGAATGACCTGCAGGTGCGTTTCGATCATCATGACTTCTTTGGTGTCCGCGTCACAAAGGTACGCCAAGGCAATTCGAATGCACGACTGACCCAGTCGAAGCAGGTGGTCGATGCGATCCGCGCGATACCTGAATTTGCGGCACATGCGAGGTTTGCGACCGGGCACGGAGACCATATTAATGAGCGTGTGCACGCGCCGATATTGTCGTGAGCACGCTCCACCAATCGTGGTCCGAAGCGCGAAGACTGTAAGCGCCCGGGGAAGGCACGGCAGGTAGCGCTGGCGTGAGCGGGGTCTATATCGCGGCTACGTCAGGTTTCCAACGATGAGGCAGCAACTGGTTGATGTCGGCAGCGCGATGTGTTGGAAGGCGCGTGAGCACGTCCTTCAGATAGGCGAGCGGTTCGTGCCCGTTCAGTTGCGCCGAGCGGAGCAGGCTCATGATGGCAGCGGCGCGTTTGCCGGCGCGAAGTGAGCCTGCGAATAACCAGTTTTTCCTGCCGGTCGCCCACGGACGGATCTGGTTCTCAACCCAGTTATTGCACATTGGCACGTGCCCATCATCGAGATAGCGCGTGAGCGCCTCCCACCGATTGAGGTTGTAGTCGAGTGCTTTCGCGATTCCTGAACCCTCTGGAACCAGGCGCCGCTGCGCACTCATCCACCCGTGCAGGGCATCCATGACTGGTCGCGACCGGGCCTGCCGCAGCACACGCCGCGCATCGGGATCAAGCACTGCTGCTTCACGTTCGATTTCGTACAGCGTGCCGAAGTATTTCAGCGCTTGCCCGGCGATCTCGCTCTGATGGTTGGCATGCAGCTCGAAGAACGCGCGCCGCGCGTGCGCGGCACAGCCCATTTCCGTGACGCCCTGGGTAAAACTTTTCTTGTAGCCGCTAAAGTCGTCGCACACCAGCTTGCCCTGCCAGTCGCCCAGGAATGCGCGCGCATGCTCACCAGCACGGCTGTCGGCAAAGTCGTATATCACCGCCTTGAGTGAGCAGTACTGGGTCGTGGCGTACGCCCAGAGATACGCACGGTGCGTCTTGCCCTTGCCGGGGCTGAGCATCTGCACAGGCGTTTCATCAGCATGCAGCACAAGCTCACGCAGCAGGTGTTCGCGCAGGGCATCAACCAGCGGCTGCAGTCGCACGCCGCACACACCCACCCAGTCGCCCAACGTCGACTGTGGGATCGCCAGACCCGCGCGCGCGCAGATGCGCTCAAGCCGGTAAAGCGGCAGATGATCGGAGAACTTCGACACCAGCACCCATGCCAGCAGCGAGGCCGTGGGAATGCCCTTGTCGATGATGTGCGCGGGCACGGGCGCCTGCGTCAGCGTCTCGCATTGACGGCACACCCACTTGCCGCGGATATGTCGCTCGACGGTGAACACGCCCGGCGTGTAGTCAAGCTTCTCGTTGATGTCTTCGCCTATGCGCTCAAGCTCGCAGCCGCAGTGACACGTCGTGGCATCCGGATCGTGATGAATGTCGGTTCGTGGCAGATGCGCAGGCAACGGCGCGCGTCGGGGACGTTGCTGTCGTGATGTGCGCTCGGGCGTGTCTGGCTGAAGCTGATCGAGCTCGGCTTCGATCGCGGCCAGATCCGTCTCGATCGCCTCGTCGAGCAGGCTCATCTGTTCCGTATTGAGCTGCTCGCTGCGCTTACCAAACTGTTGCCGCTTGATGACCGAGAGCTCATGCGTGAGCTGGTCGATGCGGGTTTGCCGATACTGCAGCTCCCGTTCCTTCTCACCGACTTCGCGTTCCCTGTCCGCGAGCTGGGCGGCCAGCCCCGCGGCCAGTGTGCGAAGCTGGTCGGCGCTGAGCGTGGAGAGGTCGACAGGCAGGTCCATGACACCGAGTCTGCCAGACACATCACACATCAGGAAGCGAAACTGTTTACGTGCGCGTCGACATCACACCACGGTAATGGCGTGATCGCTTGCCAGTGTGCGCCACGGCAGTCCCGCGACCAGCGCCCGCAACTGTTCCTCATTGAGCGGCAGTGAAACGGACCGCTCGCCGTTGCTCCAGATGAATCGCCCGCGATTCAGGCGCCGCGTGGCCAGCCAGATTCCCAGACCATCGTAGACCAGCACCTTCATTCGCGTCGAATGCCGGTTGGCAAACAGATAGGCATGGTGGGGGCGCGCCGCGCCGAACACCTTTACTACGCGCGCGAGCAGCGTATCGGCGCCCGCACGCATGTCCACGGGCTCGGTGGCCAGCCAGATCGCGTCGATGCGGATCATCGCAACCATCCCTGTAACCACGCCGTGCAATCGTCGGCCGCCGACAACGGCCAGTAGAGCGTCACCGTGGTCGCGCCGCGACGGACCTCGATGCGAATCTCGCCCGGTTTGGCCGCCGGCGGCGCTTCGAGTTGCAGCGGCACGAATGCCGCCGCCAGCGGTTGCTGCGCTTCGTCTGGCTCAGACATGTCGGCCGCGCGCTGCCGGGCTGCCACCACCCATCGGCGCAGCAGGTTCGCGTTCAGCCGGTAATGCAGCGCCACCGCTGCGATCGAGACGTGCGGTTGCATCGCCGCCCGTACCACCATCTCCTTGAATTCCCGGCTGTGTTTGCGACGCTCTATTGCCGGCACCACTTCATCATCAACCCGGTCGTTGTCCGCCATCGTGTACACGTCTCCATCACGTTTTTGATGGACACGATGCTCCTATGCGCAGACCACACACTTCAACGTGACTTCACCGGACCCTTACCGAAGACTTCGGGGCTAGTCGGGTGCGCAGTTCTCGCTTGAGCTACATCCGGACAAGACGAGGCTGCTGGAGTTCGGCCGCTATGCAGCGGCTAACCGCCAGAGTCGGGGTCTTGGCCGACCAGAGACCTTCACCTTTCTGGGTTTCATCTATATCTGCGGCACGTCTCGTCGCGGGGCTTTCCAGTTACAGCGGAAGACCCGAGGGGATCGCATGCGGGCGAGACTCAGGCAGATCAAGGAGGCACTACGGAAGCGCATGCACGAACCGATTCCAGTGCAAGGGCAATGGCTCAGGCAGGTGGTTCGCGGATACTTCGCGTATCACGCGGTGCCTACCAACTCGCGGGCACTCGTCGCATTCCGTCATCACGTCACCGATTTATGGCGGCGCACGCTCCGGCGGCGCAGTCAGAAGGACGCCATGACGTGGGAGCGAATGAGACGAATCGCCAATGCCTGGCTTCCGCCCCCTCGAATCCTTCATCCCTGGCCTGATCGACGCTTCGCCGTCAAACACCCGAGGTAGGAGCCCGGTGCCCGAATCGGGCACGCCGGGATCTGTGCGGGGGGTGCTCAGTAATGGGCATCCCTACCGCAATCCTCGGCCGAATCGAGCCGGACTATCGGACATCGTCTGGCCGACCAAGTGCAGACTTTTACAAATCACATTCTACTCGCCAAGCGCCCGACGGTAACTTGCCGACCCTCGAATGGCGAGCCCGCAGGTATCACGGGTGCAATCGACCGAGAGTTTGCAATGTGCAAGCGACAACCTTTCAGTGTCCTCACCTTGACGTCGTCGTCATAACACTTCGCTGTTTCCAGCAAAGCTTGTCTTCTTTAACGTGTCGCAAGGCACAGACTGGTCTTTGCAAACCGCCTTAGCTTGAAAACTTTCGACGGGCGGTCGCAATGTCGTCCGTAAGTCCGTATTTCGCGACCTTCTGATACAGCGTGCTCTTCGCAATTCCAAGTTGAACAGCCGCCGCGGTGAGATCTCCGCGATACTTCTGTATCGCGAGCCTTATTGACTCGGCTTCCACCGCGTCAAGTGAACGCACCTCCCGGGGTACTGCCTCGGAGGCTCCGGCATTTGGCGAATCTTGCGCACCTGCAGAAACCGAAGGCGTGTGGATTTCGGCTGGTAGGTCGCGGATCCTGATAACGCCGTCGCATGCCATCAGCACAGCGCCTTCAATCGCATTGCGCAATTCGCGCACGTTGCCGGGCCACGCGTAGTTCATCAAACACTCGAATGCCGTGTCATCGATTACGACGTTGCCCACGCCAAAGCGGTCTCGGGAGACGCTTAGCCAGTGTTCGAGCAGGTCGGGCAAGTCTGTCTTGCGTTCGCGTAGTGGGGGGATCTCGATGTTGGTTACGGCCAGCCGATAGTAAAGATCAGCGCGGAAGCTTCCATCAGCAATTTCCGCTCGCAAGTCGCGATGAGTTGCGGCGATCAAACGGAAATTGACCTTACGGGCGGTGTTTTCTCCCAGTCGAAGGACCTCGCCTTCTTCCAACACCCGTAGCAAATGCGGTTGGATATCGAGGGGCATTTCTCCGATTTCGTCGAGGAACAATGTGCCGCCGTCCGCTGCCTCGATTTTTCCGGCCATGCCTGATCTGCGTGCGCCCGTAAATGCGCCTTCTGCGTAACCAAAAAGCTCGCTAGTCAACAGGTCTCGGGACAAGCTGCCGCAATTCAGTGCCACGAAGGGACCATGTGCCCTCGTGCTGGCCTCATGGATGCCTCGCGCAAACAGTTCCTTGCCCACGCCTGTCTCTCCGAGGAGCAGAACCGGAACAGTAGCTCTGGCGAGCTGCTGCGCTTTCTGGATCGTCACACACAGAGCCGGGCTCGAGCCGATAAGGCGGCAGAACGCCGGCGCAGGCGTTGATGCGGCGGTGGGTGTCAAGTCGGAAAGCAGGACGGAGCGGTCCGCGACGGCCGGGGCAATCAGCATGAAACCAAGTATCTCGCTGCCTTCCGAGACCGTTTCGATTCGAGCGAGGCGCAACCACGACGCTCCTTGCGGCGACGGCGAGCCCGCGGCGATTCTCCCGATCTCTGGGATGGGAAAAGCGCTTTCCAGGGCGCCCGATATACCGAGCCGAGCAAATGCGACCTGCGCCGGCGGATTCGCCCTTACGAGGCGCCCGCGATCGTCCACGACAATCACGCCTTCCGCGCGCCCGGAGCAATAGGCCCAGCAACGCGCCATCAGCCGCAGTCGTCGTTCCATGGTGAACTTGCCGAGGCTACCCTCGATACGCCCGGCCATTGAGACAATGAACGCCAAACTATGCCGATCATAGGTTCGAGCAAGCCCCGAGACATCCAGAACGCCGAGTATCGTACCGTCGAACGGATCGTGGATTACTGTAGCTGAGCACGTCCAGCGTTTGATCCCCGCACAGAAATGCTCGGAGCCATGAATCTGCACTGGCCGCCGCACCGCTAAGGCAGTGCCGATCGCGTTGGTCCCGGCACTTATTTCGCTCCAAGTGCAACCCGGGACCAAGTGAATCTCGCCCGCTGGTTGGAGGAGGCGCGTGTCTCCAGCATTCTCGAGAATCAGCCCATGCGGATCCGTGAGCAAGAGGATGGTCCCCGTCTGTGAAAGAAACTCGTTTGTCTGATCGATAAGCGGTACGCTGGCGCGCATCAGTTGGTCGTTCCTGGCGCGCAAGTCAAAGAGCTGTCCTTCTTCGAGCGGTGGCGGCGCGCGCATCGTCTCGGGATCCACGCGACCATCCAGGCATCGATGCCACGAGGCGTCAATGATCGCGCGTACAGCGCTGGCGGGTGGCCTGCTTCCTTCAATCATGCGTTCCCACGCCGACATGATGTTTGCATCCTGATCCGGGTGCGAAAACCAATCGGCTGATGTGCTCGCCCTTCTCATTACGCCTCCTGTCGGGTGTCCTTCCCCGATCGTTTGAATTCTATGCCTCTAGCGTACGAAAATCGAACGCTGGCGGGATGCACGACTATGAACTTGGAAGTCGTTGGGCAATAGTTTCAATGAAATCAAAAAGATGCGCGGAGCTTGTTCGTCTTGGCACGGCCGATGCATGTGGAGGGGTTGTACCGCAGCTCGAGCGGGGGCGAACATCAGACGAGACAATTCAGGAGTGACCTCTACAAAGTGGGAATCATGCCGGTCGCGCCGCGGCGTCTCCCTAGACCGCAGAAAGCAGGAGGATATTGTGACATTGCAAACATCTGAGCTTACGACCAACGATAATGCCCCGCCCATAGTTTTCGTGGTCGACGATAATTATTCAGTGCGCGAAGCGATATCAGAGTTGCTCAATTCTGTTGGCATTGTGGTCAAGAAGTTTCCCTCTGCCCAAGATATATTAGAGGAGCTTGACGATTGCAATAATGACGGATTCGCGGACGCAAACTGTTTTATTCTTAATGTTCGTATGCCTGGAATGGCGGCTTGCACTTCAACGTCGACTGCGTAGTGGGCATTTTAACGTGCCGATAATTTTTACTTCTGCTTACGGCGACATCCGGACGACGGTTGACGCGATGTAGGCCGGTGCGTTGAATTTTTTGGGCAAACCTTTCCGCAGTCAGGAAATGCTAGATTCCGTTAAGGCTGCGATCGAATATGACCATCGTCGTCGAGAGATTGACCGTAGACGAAAGGCCTCCTTGTCCGGTATTTATCTTTGACACGCGGGGAGAGAAACATATTAGCCCTTGTGGCGCAGGGCTTAATGAATAAGCAGATCGCTTCGGAACTGTATCTCAGCGAAATAACAATCAAGGCAAATCGATCGAATTTGGTGCAAAGAAATGAAAGCAAAGTCGGTCGCAAAGCTGGTTAGAATGGAGGCGCATCTGAATCACTCGGCCTCAAGTCGTGGAAATTACGCGATGGCACGTGACGGACATCTAATTATTTAGTCCAACCTGAACAATTCAGAGAACCTTGTGCGGCGGAGCTTTGAGGCCGAAATGGTGTTGTGAGATTTGCAGGAACCTGGCACATTAACGTGAGAATCCTGCATTTTTCGACGAGGTGCGGATGGGTCCGAAGACGCCTGTGACGGAGGGAGATTTCTTCCGCCAACCGCTGCGCGAACAGATCAACCTGAAGCATCCGTTGATACGTTTGGCCGACCTCATCAACTGGGAGCGACTTGGCGCATCAATGAGCGAAAGCTTTGTATCGCGCAAGGGGCGACCAGCGACGTCTCCCAGGCTGATCGCTGGGCTGCTGTATTTGCAGCCATGCGTTCGACCTGTCCGACGAAGAGGTCGTCTGGCAATGGGTGGAGAACCCGTATTGGCAGGTGTTCACCGGCGAGACCTATCTGCAGACCGAACCTCCGATCGACCCGTCGAGCCTGACGCGCTGGCGCAAGCGACTGGGCGAATCCGGCGTTGAAGAGTTGCTGGCCGAGACAATCGAAGCTGCAAAACGCGCTCGCGTGATCAAGGCCTCGAGCGTCAAGCGCGTGATTGTTGATACGACCGTCATGGAGAAGGCGATCGCCCACCCAACCGATTCGCGATTGCTCGAACGGTGTCGCGACCATCTGGTGAAGGCCGCGGCACGGCACGGTCTGAAACTGAGGCAGAACTACAACCGCGAGGCGCCGCATCTAGCGCTGCAGATTGGCCGCTACGCTCACGCGAAACAGTACAAACGCATGAGGAAAGCATTGCGCACGCTGCGTTCGCGCGTTGGGCGGGTAATGCGCGATGTGGAGCGGCAGGTCGCCCAGGCGGGCGACCCAGGCTGCGCTGAATTAACGGAACTGATCGCCCGCACGAGGCGCATCCTGACGCAGAAGCCGAAGGACAAGAACAAGCTTTATGCACTGCATGCACCGGAAGTCGAGTGCCTGGCCAAGGGCAAGGCGCGCAAGCCGTACGAATTCGGGGTGAAAGTGTCGATCACGACGACCCACAAGGAAGGACTGGTGGTTGGCATGCGCTCGATGCCAGGCAATCCGTACGACGGGCACACGCTGGCTGAAGCGCTAGAGCAGGCGGCGATCCTGTGCGACGCCACGCCGGAGGTCGCCATCGTCGACCGTGGCTACAAGGGTGTCGCCGTCGATGGCGTGAAGATCTACCATCCGGGCTTGCGTCGGGGCATCACACGCGGGCTACGCGCGATGATCAGACGGCGCAGCGCAATCGAGCCAGCCATCGGTCACATGAAGACAGACGGAAAACTCGATCGCAACTGGCTCAAGGGCGCGCTCGGCGATGCGATGCACGCGGTGCTGTGCGGCGCAGGCCACAATCTTCGGATGATCCTCAGAAAGCTGCGGCTTCTTTGCGCCTTTATTCTGGCTGCCTTGCTCAACCGTCGCATTGCTGGGCTCCAATCGCCGTAACCCCGGTGGTTGGAAAAACGAATTGTTCAGGACGGACTATTTAACAATTCGACGCCGCTAAATTAAAACCAATCTGGATATTTCTTACCCTGGTACGATGCATCCTCCGAGTAGAGAGATTTCACAGAGATGAGGCTGGATGATCTGCGACGCCGTGCTATGCCAGTTGCTTTGTTACGCTTTTTGCCGCGTTAAATGCATTCTCGCGAACTCTGAGCACGGAACAAGCCTCCCGCGGCGGCGAACGGTGTCTATTCAATAATCCGCGCGCGCATGTCACCCGAGGCCTGTTGCAGTGAGAGAGGCATCTCCGAGCGGTGCCGACAAGCAACGTGATCGGAGAGCGCCGAGCACACCGGCCTGTCGCACTTCTCCAGAGCGGACTAATCGGCTTCAAGGGTCATAACGCGCCGACGTACTCGCCGCGCGTCGGGTAATCATGTTCGATCAGGAAGTCGAGAGCGTGCAGCAGCTCCTCGAAATTGGGGCGCAAGAGAGGTATCGACTGGACGGAAAGATAGTGGATCGTCCGATCGGCACGCACCAGAAACAGACCAGACTCGAAGAAAATTTCAAGCTCTTCGATTCCGATGGATGACTTACTACGAGATGTCGAGATAAAGAGTCCCCATTTCCGAGCTACTGTTAACGGAAGTTCGTAGCCGATGCGCAAGTTGTTAGCAGCGATCTTTTTCTGCATCCCTCTCGCGCGAGCTTTGCTATCAGAACTGATGGCAATCGTCGTGACCCCTCGTTCAGCGAATTCCGGCGTCAGGCGTTCCAACTCCTGTAGATACGTCGCGCAAACCCCGCAATGAAGGCCTCGATAAAAATAGATCAGCGTCATTCGCCCCGGCCTCTTTGAGGCTAGATCGAACGAAGCGTGGTTCACGGTATCAACGACAAGTGCGGGTGCCGTTCGACGGGGGGCAAGCATGGCGCAACTCCTTTCCTACAAATGATCCTCGCCCGTTGACGCAAAGGCTCGAACGTCGAAGCCAAGGCGACTGACGCCTCCTGGCACTCTCTGGGCGGGCGACCAGGCAAGTGCCGAGCCCCCAAATACGCTCGCGGAATTCGGGAAGCGACTTAAGGTGCCACATTGTCGGGACGGACAACTGGGCAACATCAAGCGTCCGAGCGAACGATCAAATCCGCGCTCCCATCGGAAAAGACAACTCGCATCGACAGAACAATTATCTCCCAATGCAGGTGGCAGGCCCGTGCTGACCCGCAGACGTGGTTACCGCATAACAGAGGGGAAAAAGCCGCGGTCGTCTAACGGTGTCAGCGGTGGGCCGCTAATGGGCGTTGCAAGAATATCGACGTAACGTTTCTGCCGCCGCGAGACCTATGTCTGTAACTACGCTAGCCCGATCGTGCGAGGAAACGCGGACGGAGTCAATCGTCTTGCCGGCCGCCGCAGGCACAGTACCGACGGCACCGAGCGCCGATTGTTGATTGCCGCTCCCAAGCCACAATGCTTGCGTTGCGGCGCTCACAGGCCTTGTTTCGCTGGGTGCTATCGCGACGAACGTAGTCGGACCAGTTCAGGCGAGGCGCATCGCGACGTTCGTCACATTCATCGCCGCAGCGGGCATGCCTTAACATTATCCCTTTTGCTAAGCGTTCGGTAGTTGCGCGACCACATTGCGCAATGCGGTCCGCAGCCCTTCCTCAACGACGGGGTGATAGAACGGCATTGTCAGCATCACATCTACCGTGAGCTTCATCTGCAGCGCCCATGCAAGCAGATGCGCAATATGCTCTGCGTCGGGCCCGATCCACTCGGCGCCCACAAAGCGGCGCGTCACCTTGTCGGCATATACGTGCATCAGTCCGCGATTGCGCAGCATCACGCGGCTGCGGCCTTGGTCTTCGAAGCTCACTTCACCTGTCAGGAACGACCCCGCCGCCAAGTCCGAGTGGCGGGCACCGACCATCGCAATTCCTGGTTCGGTGAACACCACGGAGATCGGCGCGCGACGTTCCAGTGGCTTCACATCAGGAAAGCGCGCTGCGTTCTCGCCGGCCGAACGGCCTTCGTCTGCGGCTTCGTGCAAGAGCGGCAGCACGTCGTTCGCATCGCCCGCGATGAACACGGGATGTGTGCCCGCCTGCAGCGTCAGCGGATCGAACACAGGTACACCGCGCGCATCGAGTTCGAGCGTCGTGTTGTGCAGCGCGAGCCTGTCCATGTTCGGACGGCGGCCGGCCGTGACCAGCACATAGTCGAATGTGTCTTCGTGCAAGTCACCGGCACTGTCGCGGTATCGCAGATGCACGCTGTCGTCTTCAAGCGTCGCCGCTTCGACTTGCGCATGTGGCTCGAAGTGGAATACGTCGTTGATCACCTTGCGCCCGTAGGCCTTGATCGCAGGGTCGCTTAACGGACCGACGCGACCGCGGGCGCCCAGCATCGTCACCTCGACGCCGAGCCATGCAAGCGCCTGACCGAGTTCCAGCCCGATCACGCCCGCGCCGACCACGGCGACCTTGCGCGGCAGGTCGTCCCACGCGAACACGTCGTCGTTAACGATCGCGCGTTCGCCGAGCGCCTGATACATCACGGGCACGTACGGAGACGAACCCGTGGCGATCACTACGCGCTCGGCATAGACGCGCGTATGGTCGCCAACTTGCAGCACGTTGTCGTCGATGAACTGAGCATAGCCGATTAGCCGTTCTTCGTCGGGAATGATTTCCGTGGATTCGACGACGAAGCCAACGAAACGGTCCCGTTCGCGCTTGACGCGCGCCATCACTTCACGGCCGTCGATACGCACGGCGCCGTCGACATGCACGCCGAACGGCGCCGTGCTGCGCGCCGCATGCGCCGCTTCGGCGGCGGCGATCAGCAGCTTCGACGGCATACAGCCGACGCGCGCACAGGTCGTCCCATATGCGCCACCCTCGATCAGCACGACACTCGCGCCCGCCGCCTTCGCTGCGCGGAATGCAGGCAAGCCTGCGCTGCCTGCGCCAATTACGGCAACATCGATATGAAGCGTCATCAAGTTGGATCTCGCTCTGACGGTCGGGTTGCGGACTCAATGAGCTGCGCCGCGCGGCTCGCTGCCGTCCAGTAGAATCGGTTTGCATTGCACACTTGACACTATACGGTCTGCCGTCCAGCGTGTTAATCCTCAAACGGCTCAAAGAAATGCTTATTCGGCTCAAGTGATTGGCTAACGAGCAGGGCGCAAGAAACGCTTCCGGGCGTCAGAATAGTTACTTGGTGCTGCGCTCGCGTGACGCTGACGCAGGGCGACTGACGAGCGTGGTCATCAATGTTCTCGGGCATGTTTAAGCGCACAATTCTGTCACCATTGAAAGGCGGCCCTCCTTTCCGACTAACCGGCCATCCTCCGAAGATGATCACTTCGTCGAACTGCTTGCCTTTGGCCTTGTGCATGTTCATGACGACAACGCCCGACTCGGGTCTTGTGCCCGTTGAGAAAGTATTGTTGATTGAAGACCGCCTCACTATTTCAAGGGCGTTCTGGTATCTGCCGTTACTCCTCCAATCTTGTGACAGCGCCTGACGCAACTGCATGCCATGATCAAGAATGTGAATACTCCTTGCGTCTTCCGCCACTTCCCGCAGGCGCTTGCAGGTACCCCGCTCTAAGAAAGTCTCTGACCGCGCGCCAGTCGTCGTCAGGCTCGCCCGTCAGTTTCAACGCACAAATCTGGTCATACACTGTCAGAACGTCGACGATGATGATGTTCTTGCGAATCGTCTTGCCTGTGGCCTGGGCGACAAACAGTTCCTCATATGCCTTGCGTAAGCTGGCGGCTTCGTTGGACGCTTCTTGCGATGCCTCGTCGCCGCGTTTGCCGAGGTAATACTGCCAGGCCCACGGCTCTAATCGGCGGCGGCAATGGCTGCGATCTGAACAAAGCAAATAAGCAGCACTTGTACCGATCTGAACTTTAGGTGTTTTGTTACTCTGTAACGAGCATGGCCGATTCCAGCGACTCTATTCCACCGAAACACTGACGCGGAATTGGCACAAGTCGTTGTTGGTCACCGGGAAACATCTGATAACGTCTGAGGTAAGTCGCGTTGGGGGCGCAGACGTATTACCGATCGACTCAAGGATGTCATAAAGTCCGACGGCGAATGGGTGTCGTCGCTCGAACTGGAAGATCTTATTTTCGTGCATCCGGCTGTTGCTGAAGTCGCCGTCATCTGCGTGAAAGACGCTAAATGGGGCGAACGCCCGCTGCCGTTGATCGTGCTGAAGGCCGTTGAGAATACCAACGAGCAGTCCATTCAGAAGCACTGGAAGGAATACGCGATTTGCGGCGTCATTTCGAAGTACGCTGTACTTGGGGCCGACCCTCACGCCTGCGCAGGTCAAGCCGCCACAGCTGCCAGCACGTCCCACGAGCTCGACATGCGCACGCGAGCGGAGCTGCCGGTCCCGCTCGTCGAGCTGCGCATTGTCGACGAACAGACGCACGACGTCGCGCATGACGGCAAAACCAGCGGCGAGATCGTGGCAAGAGCACCGTGGCTCATCTACGAGTACGTCGGCGATCCCGCTGCGTCCGAAAGGTTGTGGGCTGGTGGTTATCTGCACACGAACGACATCGGGGGCATTGACAGCCACGGTTACCTGCACGAAATTCGCCCGTAATCGTCGACAAAGTAGGGTACCTCATCCGGCCGTTACGCAGTAACGAAATTCGGTCGCTGAGGGCGATATGGTGGCGGATTCAACCGGTGGATGCAATAGTTTGGTTAAAGCGCTCGGCTGGCGTTTCGTAGTTCAATGTCTTCCTCGGACGTTCATTGAGGCGTCTCGCCACAGCATTGAGTTTGGCCTGTGAATACACCGAGAGGTCGGTGCCTTTCGGGAAGTACTGCCTCAACAGTCCATTCGTGTTCTCGTTCGACCCTCGCTGCCAGGGATGTTGTGGGTCGCAGAAGTAGACGGCAATGTCAGTCGCAACAGTAAAGCGCTTGTGGCTGGCCATTTCCGTACCGCGATCCCAGGTTAGCGATTTGTAGAGTTCCTGCGGCAATTTGCAGGCATGTTTGATGAGCGCATTGGCAACCACCTCGCTGTCCTTGCTGGCAATCTTCACCAGCATGACATAGCGTGTCTGGCGTTCGACGAGCGTCGCAATCTGGCTGCTCCCGCTGCCGCAAAGCAGATCACCTTCCCAATGTCCGGGCACTGCGCGGTCCTCGACCGTGGGTGGACGTTCGCTGATCGACACTGTGTCGCGGATCCTGCCGTGGTCGCCCGTCTTCTGCGTGTAGTGGCGGGAACGCCGCATGACCCGGGTACGCCGCAAATGTTCCAGCAATTCCTTCTTCAAGGCACCACGGGCCTGGATGAAGAGACTGCGGTAGATGGTCTCGTGTGACACGTGGTAATCCTCGTTGTCCGGGTACGCGCGCTTGAGCCATCCGGCGATCTGCTCGGGCGACCACTCCAGTTGAAGTTTGTCTGCCACGATGCGTGCCAACATCCGGTGTTCGACCAGCTTACAGGGTTTGGGACGCTGCGCCCGATCCCATGCAAGCTGATCGGCGTGGCTTGCCCGATAGCCATCCGGTCCACTGTTGCGTTTGATCTCGCGGCAGATGGTAGAGGGAGCCCGCGAAAGCCGACTGGCGATTGACTGGATTGAATCGCCAGCAACAAGTGCTCTCGATATCTCCTCCCGCTCGGCTAATGTTAGCGCCAGCCGCGAGCGATGTCGCTGTGCCGGCTGGATTCCACCGGTTTCGCCGATAATCCGTTGCACGGACGAGTGGTGGCGATCGAAAAGCTGGGCGATATGCTGGAGCGACTCACCCTGCCGCCAGCGCTCCCACATCAGCGCTTTCTGCTTCTCGCTGTAGTAAATCCGGCGTCGCTGTTTCATTTGCAACACTCCCGCCGCTCATGCAGCGTTCATTGTGTTGCATCCACCGGTTGAATCCGCCGGTCCTATGCTGTCGATTCGAGCGATTAGTGTTCTAATTACTTACCGCTATTATTAACCGATGACGAAATTGATCGGCCCATCGCATATCGTCTTTCTTTCCGTCATTGATGGGCCACCGACCGGGGTGAATATGCATTGTCTATGTAGATATCTGAAGTGGCGCCGAAAATCGCAATACAACTCTGCGGAAAGTCAAGCGGCGCTCAAGCAGCGCACTTGTCGACGAGCGATTCCTCAAGGTCACAGATTTAACAAGATGGCTGTCGGCCATAGGCATTGTTTGCGCAATGTCGACGGTTCTGACTGTGCCGGTAAAATCTATTGAAGTGAGTAATACGACGTCCGGATTTTGTGGTTCTGAACATAGGATGACGGAAGTAGGAGACCTCATAAATTTCGCTCGTCTGCATGCTTCCGGGCAGGTGCCTACGCTCCGCGACCGCATCGACGGCAGAGCACTCGCCTCAATGCCCGACGCAAAAATTGCCGAGCCAATCTCCGAAGTGAGCAAGAGAGGTTATGGCACACCGGCACATCGCAAATCCTGCTTTCCGACTCAGAAGTTCGCTAGTTCGATATGAGCGTTTGATCTCCGTCCGTGACGACCGCCTTGAGATGGTCGCTGTTGTTTCATGACGAGGCGAGTTTCGACGGACCTGGCCGCGATTCGATACCGAGTTAAAGGGCTGGAGGCGAAATCCATCGTCGACGTCATGGCGGACACCATTCAGGTACCTGCGGCATTAATAATGCACTTGCGAGGGGACTCAATTGAAGTGTTAGGTTCGAGCCATACGTCTGAGAATCCATATACACCGGGTCATAGCGAATTAGTCTGGAACTCTGGCCTGTACTGCGAAAGAGTTTTTAGGACGGGAGCACCGCTGCTAGTAAATAATGCACTCCTGGACGCGGAGTGGAACGACAACCCCGACGTGAAGCTTCGCATGATTTCATATCTGGGGTTACCGATTTCGTGGCCGGGCCAAGAGCCGTTCGGCACCATCTGCGTTCTGGGACAGCCGAGAAAACGGGTATAGCGGCGTTTGCGAAAGCCTCATCTCTCAGTTCCGCGATATTGTCGAACAACATCTGGAAGTTATTTATTCTACGTTGCATTCAAAAATAGCGGCTACTGGCTTCAACGACCAACCGGTGAGCGTGGTTGAAACATGGAGATGGAACGTAGCGAGAGGCAAATTGCTTGGGTCTGAAGAATGGGCGCGGATACTCGAGATGGAGCAATTCGGTTCACCCCTTAGCTATGACGCTTTTACTGCGCTAATCCATCCGGACGATAGGCGTCATGTCGCTCTGGAATTGCAACATGCGATGTCATCCCTTGTTCCCTTCCGGATCGAAGCAAGAGTACTGTGTAAGGAAGGCAAATGCCGTGTTGTTGAAGTTGCTGACCGACCCATCGTTGGTCGAAAGAGAAGGTCTGGTTTGCTCGGGACACTTTCTGATGTTACGGAACGAGTCCACGCGGATAACAGCTTTTATGCAACTCAGGGCGGCGCTGGCGGGCGCATTGCGCTCGTCTGCAATCGGAGAATTGGCTGGCTCAGTGGTACATGAGATCAATTACCCGTTGGGCGTAGTCGCTAATTATCCGGGGACGATGCGGCGTTGGCTTGACCGGGCGGAACCCGACTTGCGGGCGGTACGCGAAGCGGCGTACGGCCTGATTGAGGCGGCGGTCAAGGCGGGTGAGATCGCCGCCAGGCTAAAAGCGATTGCTCGTACACCGTCAATCAAGATGTCGAACGTCGACCTTGATGCCGCAATTGTGGAAGTTCTCGCGTTCGTAGAGCATGACGCGCAGTTGGACGATCTTGTACTTTCTACCAAGTTTCAAGTACGTGGCACCTCGGTGTGTGCAGACAAGGCGCGAGTCCAGCAGGTCATGCTCAGTTTGGTGTTTCGCGCTACGAGGGCGATGACGCCGGTGTCTGATCGAACAAAGAAATTGTTGGTCTCGTTTAAGCGAGTCAGCGAAGATTTCGTGGGCGTTACAGTGGAAGATAACGGTGTCTCACTGAACAATGAAGACGTTGAACGAATTTTCGAACCACCTCCGACAGCGCGGACCGACGATATAGGAATGGGGCTATCCGTTTCCCGTTCAATCATAGAAGCTCAAGGCGGGCGTGTGTGAGTAGAGCCGGGCTCCGCTGAGGGAACAATCCTTTGTTTCGAATTGCGTTCTTACGCGTGCGAGGACCAATAGGCTGCGGGCGGGCTGTCCCGAGAACAGGTTGAATGCACCGGGGTCATCGCTCTCGGATGAGGTGTAGACAGCGTCGCATACCAGGCCAAGCCATTGTAACCGGGAAGTTTCCCTGACCGGATTCATGTGCCGAGATTGTCCCAGATGAGCGGCCAGACGCGGCACGTCACGTGCGCTTCGCCTGGCGATAATCGCGCGGTCCTGTGCCGTGGACTTCCTTGAAGGCACGTGCAAAGCTGGCGCGGCTTGTATAGCCGCAGTTGCGGGCGACCTGATCGACAGTGTAAATGCCCATGTCAAGCTGGGAGGCTGCCTGCCTCATCCGGAGATCGCGCAAAAGCTGCATCGGCGTGCGTCCAATGACACTGGTAAAACGTGACATGAAGATTGACCGGCTCTGATTGGCCGCGTTTGCGAGGCTTGCAATTGTATGATTTGCACCGGGTTCCGCGACCATTTCAGCGAAGGCCCGCGCAATTTTCGGGTCGCTGAGCAAGGAAAAGCGCTCTTCCCACAGGTTTTTCGATTTGAGCGAGCGGCGCAGCAGAGCGACGATGACCTGCTTTAACAAGGCGCCCGTCATCGCTCCAGCTGCGATTTCTTTCGCCACCAGTTCCTGGAGCATTGTCTTAAACTGACGCTCCAGGTGGTCGCTCGCGTCAAACTGCTCAACGATGGGAGTGGAAAGCGTACTGAACAGGTCGACTGACGGGCCATACCGAGCCTGAAAAAGACCACAGATCATTGTCGTCTTCGGCTCGGACTCGCCCGCATTAAACTGATATATAGAGTTCACTAGTTCAGCGTCTTCCCGGCGCGCGAAGACGCTGGTAGCAAGCGAGGGGGAGCCATTGGAAGCGGGCACCTCGAGTTCCAACGGGAACCCGGGCGGAACGATGATCAGCGTGTGTGGATTCATCTCCACCGACGATCTCTTTTTTACGTGAAGTTTACCTGTGCCTGAGAGAATGTAATAAAGTCCCGGCTCAATATGGCCGTCGATGACGACTTTGAAACCGGGGCTAACCAGCCACTCCGAAAGTCCGATTACCTGAACCTCGAGGAGAGTGATCAGGCTGTTCAGATCAAACTGAGAGACGGAGGATGCAGCGCGCGTTGCCAAGATTCTAGTCCTTCGGTTGCGTTCGTTCACTTCGTTGAACAGTGCGCTTGGAAGACTGTTGCAGCGAATCCGGTTCAAACGAAGAGCGAATCTTGCGTTCATCGGCATATACCATACTTGTCGTGAAACTGTCTCGCATACGTCCGCCTCTAAGCAACCGGTGACCGTCAACCAAAGTGGTCACAAATTATATTGAACATATAGCTGCTCGAAGTCGATGCCAGGATTTGGCTCCTTGATGCTCGCGTTAGATAGATGCTGGAAGCGAAAACCGGCCGCATACTGTTGGTGGCTCCCAAAGCTTGCTCCGACGCCGACCATGTCTGCAAACTGAAAAGCACTGGACATCATGTAGTGGCTGGAAATTGAGGGGTGTGAAAGCAGTCGGACGCCGACTCCAGCCTCAACGAAAGGGCGAATCGCTCCACTACTTTTGATGAAACGGAAGACGGGCGTCACGCCAAACTCAAAAACATTGTCATGCACATCCGCCGTGCTCGAGTGCCAGTAAGCAACATGCCCTTCGAAGACTGCCGCGAAGTGCCAGCCGCCGATCTCCCACCAGGACCACTGTGGATCCCACACGCCACCGAGATCGACCTTGCTCTCGCGCACGTCATGACTGTTTGCGATGCCGCCCGCGACCTGTACTCCAAACTGATCCGCACGAGCAGGTCCTGGTGCGGCGAATGAGAACGCCATCAAGGAGGCGGCTCCAATAAGTGAACGAGACGTTAAGCCGGAGAAGCCACGAACAATTGGATGCCCGAAAAGTCCTTTTAGATTCTTCACTTGTGTTCGATTTGGTGATAGGTTGAGCTTACGCGGAACCCGACGGGATCGGGACCGCGCATCGACGTAATGTAGCGTTTTTACGGCTGACTGTTGTGAATAAGTTTATCCATGTACGAGACGTCCTGGAGCGTTGACGCGGCTATACGTGCGTATAGAAGATTCACCGGCACGATGAAACGCAAGCTGTACGCGCGCATTGCGGCTCATGGCGGTAAGGCGAAATCGCATAAGACGGGGTTTTGCCGGAGCATGGCATTTCGGCCTGTATGTTCAACGCTAACGCAGTTGAACTGCAGGGTCTGATTGAGGCGACACGCGAACTGCTGGATGCGCAGCGGTGATCGGCCTTGCGATGCGTGTACCGCGAGGTCAACCTGATATGTGATTTCGAGTATGCGACGTTGAAGGCAGCCGCTGATCCTAGCCTGCGCTCATGAGACGGCGCCATTGCCCCGGTGTCATGCCTATCTTATCGGTGAACGCGCGCCGAAATGCCGCGACGGATCGCTACCCGACTGAGTCAGCCACGGCTTCCATGCTCATCGCCTGCTTCTTGAGCCCATTGGCGGCCCGGCTCATGCGCAATGTCGGTGATCATGTCGATGGCGGATCGCCCGAGCTTGTCTGAAAGTGCCGCATGAAAGTGGCGCGTGACATGCCGGACAAGTCAGCGAGATGAGGCAGCTTCCGCGGCCGCGCTGGATAGTCGGCCCTGAACAATTCGTTTCTCGTGCCACCGGCATCACACCATCACGTCGGCGGCAATCCGGCGGTTGATCAGAGCGGCGAGAACGAAGGCGCAAAGAAGCCGCAGCTTCCGGAGGATCATCCGCAGGTTGTAGCCAGCGCCGCACAGCACCGCGTGCATCGCATCGCCGAGCGCGCCTTTGAGCCAGTTCCGATCGAGTTTTCCGTCCATCTTCATATGGCCAATGGCTGGCTCGATCGCGCTGCGCCGCCTGATCATCGCGCGTAGTGTGCGTGTGATGCCGCGCCGCAAACCCGGGTGGTAGATCTTCACGCCGTCGATGGCGACGCCCTTGTAACCACGATCCACGATTACCACCTCGGGCTTCATGTCACTCAGGATCTCGGCCTGTTCCAGCGCTTCAGCCAGCGTATGCCCGTCGTATGGATTGCCCGGCATCGAGCGCATGCCGACCACCAGCCCTTCCTTGTGTGTTGTCGTGATCGACACTTTCACGCCGAACTCGTAAGGGGTGCGTGCCTTACCCTTGGCCAGACACTCGACTTCCGGCGCGTGCAGCGCATACAGCTTGTTTTTGTCCTTCGGCTTTTGCGACAGGATGCGCTTCGTGCGAGCAACCAGATCCAGCAGCGCCGCATGACCGCTGCCGCCTACCTGGCCGGCCTGGCGTTCCACGTCACGCATGACGCGACCAACCCGGGAGCGCAGCGTGCGCAGTGCCTTTCTCATTCGTTTGAACTGCTTCGCGTGCGCGTAGCGGCCAATCTGCAATGCAAGCCGTGGTGCTTCGCGGTTGTAGTTCTGCCTGAGCTTCAGTCCGTGCCGCGCCGCGGCCTTCACAAGGTGTTCGCGACACCGCTCAAGCAATCGCGAGTCGGTTGGATGGGCAATCGCTTTCTCCATGACCGTGGTGTCGACGATCACCCGCTTCACGCTCGACGCCTTGATCACGCCGGCACGTCTGGCTGCGTCGATCGTCTCCGCCAGCAACTCCTCAACGCCGGCTTCGCCCAGGCGCTTCCTCCAGCGCGTCAGGCTCGACGGATCGATCGGCGGTTCGGTTTGCAAATAGGTTTCGCCGGTGAACACCTGCCAATACGGGTTCTCCACCCATTGCCAGACCACCTCTTCGTCGGACAGGTCGAACGCATGCTGCAGATACAGCAGTCCGGCAATCAGGCGCGGCGACGTCGCTGGCCGCCCCTTGTGCGACACGAAGCTTTCTCTCATCAATGCGTCCAGCCGCTCCCAGTTGATCAGCTCAGTCAGGCGTACCAACGGATGCTTCAGGTTGATCTGTTCTCGCAGCGGTTGCCGGAAGAAATCTCGCTCAGTTACAGGCGGCTTCGGACCCATCTGCACCTCGTCAGGATTTGCAGGATTCACGCATCAATATGCCAGGTCTCTGCAATTCCCACAACACCAGTTCGGCCCCAAAGCCATGCCATATAAGGCTCACCGGATTGTTCAGGCTCGACTGGATAGGGGAACATGGCGGAAATGGCGGGCGCCAGTCGTGGATGACCAGCAAGCGCGAGCAGGCCTGCGGGGGCCTGCTCGGATTCACTCGTCGCCCGTAGCGTGAGTGTGAACAGCGCTGAAGAAAGGGCGTAGCAGGCCGGCGATGGTGATCGCTTGCAGGAGATGGCTCAGCCAGTCGACTTGAGACATAGGACCTTCGCAACTTGCGACGCTCTAGCATCGTATGCTAGTAGCACATCTGTTGACCATCACGCTGCCGCGTGTGCGGCCAAATCGGGCCTGGTGCGCCTCAAACCATGATCCTGATGCTGTTTCCACAAGGATGGCGCGGCGGCGAGCGAGCCCTGAAGCCGAGCCCGCGCGAGTTATCACGTGAATTGTTTTCGATACTGAAACCCCGAGCAATCAATGATGCGGTCGTAAAGCTGCATCGCGTTATCGTTGGATTCGTGCGTCAACCAATGCACACGGGCCGCCCCATTGCGTCTCGCATCGACGAAAACGTGCTCGATCAGCGCCCAGCCGACGCCGCGGCCACGCGCATTGTCGGCAACGAATAGGTTCTGAAGATAGCAATAGTTGCCGGTCGTCCAGGTCGATCGGTGGTAGATCAAATGCACCAGCCCTAACACTTGTTCTCCTGCGATGGCAAGCGCTGCGTACATTGGTTCTGCCGGATCTAAGAAGCGTGCCCACGTCTGGAGGGTAACGGCCTCCGGGATATCCACTTCGTAAAATCGCTGATAGCCTTTCCACAGCGGAAGCCAGATATTAAAATCGGCGCTCTAGACGGCTCGGATTTCGATTGATTGCATAGAATGCTCCTCAAATAAGAACGCTAGGGATGATGAGACATGGAATGTGTTCATGCACTGGCCATCGTCCGCGGTGATCAATAGCCGCTGTAAGCACCTTATCCTTTCGGCCCTTCGTTATGCAGCCGTCACTTGCAGTCCGCGCTGTACCGCTGGCCGCGAGAGACCATCGTCGAGCCATCGTTGGACGTTCTTGAACCGGTCGAATCCGACGAGTTCCCGTGCCTCATAGAAGCCGATCAAGTTGCGCACCCACCCGAGCAGCGAGATGTCCGCAATGCTATATCCGTAGTCCATTACCCATTGACGAGTCACCAGCCGTTCGTCTAGAACGCCGAGCAGACGTGCTGACTCGGTGGCGTAGCGATCGCGCGGGCGCTTGTCCTCGTATGCCTTACCGGCGAATTTGTTGAAGAAGCCAACCTGGCCGAACATCGGCCCCACACCACCCATCTGCCACATCAGCCACTGGATTGTTTCGTAGCGCCTGTTAGGATCGCCCGAGAGGAACCGTCCGGTCTTGTCGGCGAGATAGATCAGGATTGCTCCCGATTCGAACAATGCGAGTGGACGGCCGCTGGGCCCATTGGGGTCGAAGATCGCTGGAATCTTGCCATTAGGGTTGAGCGCTAGAAAAGCCGAATCCTGGTTCTCGTTTGCGAGAATGTCGATGCGGTGCGGCTCATAGGCGAGACCTGTCTCCTCCAGCATGATCCCGACCTTCACGCCGTTGGGTGTTGGAAGGGAAAAGAGCTGGAGCCTATCACGGTGCTTCGCCGGCCAGCGCGTGAAAACTGAATGATTGAGTGTCACTTTTTGCTCCTGGACTCAGTCGTTTGTACGAAAGGCCTTGTCCGCCTTCGCAAGGCTCTTTCCTTTGGGTGCCCGGGCTTCGGTGCCATGCGCGCATCACGCGGGGGCTCCAGGAGCTCCGCGAGACGGCTCATGCAACCAGGTAGGGTCTCAGATCGAGCCAGCCGGTGTAACGGCGGGAAAGTCTTTCTCGGGGTCAAACACGTTGTTGAAGAAGTTCGTCAGGGAATACATGGCGACCAGCGCGACGATCTCCATGACGTTCGCATCCGTGTACCCGGCATCGCGGACGGTTTTCAGATCGGCGTCAGTGACCTGGCCGCGTGTCTCGATGACCTTGCGCGCGAACTGGACGGCGGCGTCCCGCTTCGGATCGCTCGCGTGGCCCTTCCGGGCGAGAACGACTTCTTCCGGCGGCAGTTGAGCCATATGCTTGGCCGTAAAGCTGTGGACTGACAGACAGTAGTTGCAGCCATTCACCTCGGAGACAGCTAGACCAATACTGTCGCGCGTCTTCACGTCGAGCGCCTTACTCAAGGACCCAAGCAGGGTCGCCCACGCGTTGAACGCGATCGGGCTTTGTGCGAAGGATGCCATCATGGTCGGAGTGAATCCGATGTTTTTCGTAAAGGCATCGAGAGTCGGTTTTGACTCAGCTGGCACCTGTTCCGGCGATAGTGCAACAGTTCTCGGCATCTCAGTACTCCTTAAGCAACATTTTACTAAGTGAGAGAAGTCCATGTAGGAGCTCTCCGTCGGCTTACTTCGTGCCCAAGGCAGGGTCGAAGCTGGTTAGGCCTTCAAGTGGGAAGTGGTGTGTGATTGCCCCTCACTTGCTGGCCGGTTAATCTGTCGCCGCGGTCGCTGCTGCGGCGACGCACTCATACCAGGTCCAAAACATCGCCCACGGGGCGGCGCGGCTTTTGTGCCCAATTTCCCGAACGCTCTGCACCTACTGTCAACAACATGACCGGCACTTCGTCGTCGGCCAAACCAAACTCACGGTGCACGGCTTCGGCATCGAAACCGATCATCGGAGTGGAACCCAGTCCAAGTGAGCGGGCCGCATAGATCATCGCTGCTGCGCCAAAGGTGCCACTGCGCACTGCTTCGTCTCGCTGCCGCTGGGGGTGCTCCTTGTACAGACCGCGCGCCGGGATTTCCCATTCCGGCACCATCTCTGCCGGCATGACGCCGGCTTCGACCAGAGGAGCCAGGCGATCAGGTATCACGCTCGAATCGGCCAGCTGGCCGCAGACGATGAAGGTAACGGCGGCATCGGTGATCGCGGGCTGATTCCAGGCGATCGGACTGAGCTTGGCCTTGGCTTCGGGTGTACGGACGGCGATGAAGCGCCAGTTCTGCAAGTGAAAGGACGTGGGCGCCGAGGTGCCGATACGCACCAGTTCGCGAATCTGGTCGTCGCTCAAGGTGGCGGCGGGGTCGTAGTACTTGGCGGCGCTACGGCTCAGGATACATTCGATGACGGCATTGGTCTTGATGGTTGCGTTGGTCATGCTGATTCCTATGGTTTAGGCGACAGGTTCGGCTACAAGATTGCTCTTGTTCTATGCAGAGCTGTTGTCATTCAAAACGCTGTACGCGTTCGGCTTGATTGAGCTGGTCCATTGAAGCCGTCGAAGGTGACCCAGACGCGGTGAACGCGTTCGGGACTTGGGCGCTGGCAACGTTGCTGACCCGCACATAGCTATCAGCGGTCGCGCCGATTGCGGACTCAATGACCGGAACAGGGAAACGGCTCATCGTGGGGACGCCTTCATCAGGTAGTTATGAGTCTCTACTGTAAGGCCGCCAGATACCGATTTCGAGACTGTATTTACTCAATCAAATGCTAGAAAGGATCAAATCAACGAGGCAATCCATTCCTCAATGCCGGTGCAGTTAAGTACGATGTAGTCGACTCAGTCGAATGCTCGAACATGAAGACGTGCGTTTTCGCGAGGGCGCTACGGGCGGCATCGGCAGCGACAGCCTTGCGAGAGCGTCTTCCGGACTGTGGATCAAATGCGAAGCGCATTACCCTCCGTCGCGCGCCTGGCTGCGCCATTGCCCCGGTGTCATGCCTATCTTATCGGTGAACGCGCGCCGAAATGCCGCCACGGATCGGTATCCGACTGAGTCAGCCACGGCTTCTGTGCTCATCGCCGGCTTCTTGAGCTCATTGGCTGCGCGGCTCATGCGGATGTCGGTGAGCATTTCGGTGGCCGAGCGTCCAAGCTTGTCCTGAAACTGCCGCATGAAGGTGGCGCGTGACATGCCGCACAAGCCAGCCAGATCAGGCAGATTCCACGGCCGCGCTGGATCGGTGAACATGGCGGAAATGGCAGGCGCCAGTCGTGGATGACCAGCAAGCGCGAGCAGGCCTGCGGGGGCCTGCTCGGATTCACTCGCCGCACGCAGCGTGAGTGTAAATAGCGCTGAAGAAAGGGAGTTGAGGATGGCGAGCCCGCCCGGTTTGTCGCTGGCGGATTCCTCGCGCATCAGCGCTACAAGACTGGCCAAGTGGTTCGACGCAGACACAGGCCCCTGTTCCGCCGATCCGGCCGCCGCCCGTACCACCAGATTCGTCGGGAGATAATCGCGAATCAGCCGGTCGTGGGGCGATCCGATGAAAAATCGGCCGCATAACATATCCAGATGCTCGCCATCGCCATCGCCGTCGTTCTGGCTGAGCGTCCAGCCTGCAGAAACCTGGCGATTATAGGTAGGGCCTGGTGCATGCCCGCTGCCATCATGGAGCACGTGGGCTGACCCGCGAGTCACCAGCACGATGTCTCCGCTCCCCAGTTCCCTGGTGGTTCGTGCCTCCGGATCCTCAATAATGGCCCGGCCTTTCAGGACGACGTGGTACGGAATTTCATGGGCCGCAGACTTACCCCAGGCCACCTGCCAGGGCGAGCCATAGGCGCAGCGTACTTCGAGCTGGCCCGCGATGGTGATCATTTGCAAGAGATGGCTCAGCCAGTCGATTTGAGACATATGACCTTGAAAATTGAAACGCTCTAACGTCGTGCCAGCGGGCTCTCGCAGCCAGCGACAATCTCGTTCTATTTCGTCCCGGCAGGAAACGCATAGCAGGGTTCCTCGTCTAGCGTTGAACCTGTCGAACTGCTCGCGCAGATACAACAGACGCACTTAAAATGATGGCATCGCAAGTTTGACCAGATACTATGGCCCGCCGAGATCGTGGATTTGCAACAAGCGTCTCGTCGTCCCTGGCAGCGTCTCCGGCCGGTTAATCTCATCGGAATGTCGCATCGATTTGACGACGAGAGTTGGACACGATCGCAGTCTTTATCGGTCGTTCTGCCGATGACAATGACGAGTGCGCGATGAATTTAATCGGGCGACGATACTTCGCCGCCTCGCGGAGATCTGCCTGCTTTGTTTTTTTAACGGCGGGCGCTGTAGGTCCACGAAAGCTGCTTCATCGCGCCTCTGATTGGTTCGCTATGAGTCCTCTGACACAAATCCTTGTGAAAAGAAGCGCTGCTGTCCATCTTCGTCAAGCTGACTAAGCACTTCATTTGTCCTCTCGTTAATCAGCATCTCAATTGTCCCGGTAATCGTTCGATCGAAATGAAATGCAAGACGTTCTAGACTTCGCTTCGTAGCAATAGATACGAGGCAACTGATACGTTCATGTTTTCCTCCAACGCCAAGCCGCCTCTCCCGATACTGTCTTTGTCGTTCTGAATTTGAAAGTGCCATGGATGGTTTCCCGGTTTTTGCCAATAATCGTTTGGCGACCCATTGTTGCGATCGCCGTCCGCGGAATCCTTTTGACAGCCTGCTGCAGATCGAGAATGAATTTCCGGAATGCGTTAGTTGGTGCAATCCGCACATGTCGACTCCTCCATCGATCCAGCGTATTCATTTACGTCCGGATAAAATCGATCAACGGCAGGTCAATTCAGCCTCGTTGCTTTTTTCGCAATCTCTTGGTCGCCGATCACGCAACCACTTCCCGATGAACCTGCTGTCCTAGGTTCAATTAAACTTTGAATACTTCACCAGTGCAACGAAATCAAAGTCTCTATTTGAGATACGTGCGTATAGGTTTGTTAACGGTGAAGATGATCGATGCACGTGCTCTCCGCATGCGGTGTCCGGTCTGACCGCGTGATAGGGGAGAGGCCATACGTCTAAATCGTCCAGGCGACACTAGTGGCCGGATGAACTTCTCGCTCGAGACAAAACGGCGTTTTGCTCCTCTGTGCCGATGATCCGTTCAGATACTTTACGTAAGGAGGCGGCGCTACTACCTGTACCTCTTTTTCGTCTTCGACCGTCTGCGGAAATGTAAATCCGCGATGATGATGCGGTCTTGGCGCCTAATGGGAGAAACGCCGACTGTCAGAGGCGTTTCTCCGTCTTTCCGATCGCTATTCGATAGCCACGGCGTCAGCCTTTCACTGACAACACAGAGTCAGGCGTGCGACGAAAGCTGATGGCTAGGCGGTTATAGGCGTTCATCAAGCTAATGGCCATTGTGAGGTCGGCGAGCTCTTTCTCGCTGAACACTGCGGCGACGGTAGTGAAGTCGTCTTCCGGCACGTGGGTATCGGCTACGAGGGTTACTGACTCCGCCCATGCCAGAGCAGCTCTTTCACGGTCAGTGAACATCGTTTCCGCCTCACGCCAAGCTTGCACGAGGGCCAGCTTTGCTGGCGTTACGTTCTTCTTGATCAAGTCCTCAGTATGTTTGTCGAGGCAGTAAGCACAACCATTGATCTGGCTCACCCGCAGATAGACAAGGTCAATGAGGACGTCTTCAAGCCCCGACTCCAGTACGTAACCATAAACGCCACCAAACGCCTTCACACCGCCGGGCGAAGTTTTCATGTAGTCCAATCTCACTTTCACTCTCCTACTTGACGTTGGTCGTCAGTTGCTTATCATCCGAATCGACAACGAAGACCGCAAGTAGCTTCGCGGGCTTCGTCTTGCTCGCATTGCGGCTCACTGCGTGTAGGGAGCCGGGTTCCTCGAAGAAGCTCTCGCCCGCCTTGTAGACGTGCTCAGGCTCGTTGTTCACTTTGCTGACTACGCTGCCCGAAACGACGTATGCGTAGATGAATGCCGATTTGGCATGCGTGTGAGGCTGTGAGGTGCCACCGGGGGGGTAGACGACTTCCACGGCCGTTAGAGACTTCCCGGGAATGTTTGGTAGCACCCTTGAGACATTCGGCTTGACCGTTTCGCTGACATCGTGAGCCGCGGCGGCACCGGCATAGCCCGAACTCATGGCGACGACAAGAGAAGCAAGAATGCTACGAATTTTCATGATCAGATCCTTGAACGTTAGAATCATGAACTGTTACAAGTTCACCGAAAAGGACCAAGAACGTAAATTTTTATTGGACCATGGGCTATGACTATTCTGAATCTGACGCTTGACCGTGCGTCCAAGACCTCGCTGTCAGAGCAGATCCGACTGTGCATCATTGGTGCGATCGAAAGTGGAATACTTGTTCCTGGTGCCAGGCTGCCGTCGTGGGTGGACTTGGCTACACAGCTCGGAGTGGCCCGCGGCACGGTCCGGACAGCGTATGAGCGGCTGACCGATGCGCAGTTGGTCGTTTCATCTGGCGCGGGCGGGACCCGAGTCTCCGACCATACGAGCATGGCGCGTCCTTCCGCGGAACCCGCGCGTTCCATCGAGACGAATCAACCATCTGCCTTATATCAACACTTCCTGCCCGGGTCTGCCATCTTTCAGAATGGAGTACCAGCGTCGGACTGTTTCCCTCGTATCTTGTTTGCGCGGCTCAGAGCTCGTGCGGCACGTGACGAGGTCGAAGCGCTCGCGTCCTATCCTGACCCTCGCGGCGAACATGAACTGCGGCGAGAAATCGCGGCCCATCTGGCTTTGTCGCGCGGCATTGAATGTTTGCCCTCGCAAATTTTCATCTCGGGAGGGTTTACAGGGGCGCTTGGCGTCGCACTCCGAGTAATACAACCGGAAGGTCGAAAGGCATGGGTCGAGAACCCGGGATTTCTCCCCAGTCGCATGGCATTGGAGCTTTCGCGGCTCGAGACGGTTCCCGTTCCGGTAGACGAAGACGGGCTCGACGTCGCCTACGGCGAACGGCACGCACCGGACGCTGCGATTGCTCTCGTAACGCCCGGGCAGCAGGCGCCTTTAGGTCCGACATTGTCGCTTGCCCGACGCGTTCGGCTCCTGGAATGGGCAGGGAATGCCGATGCCTGGATCATTGAAGACGATTACCTGGGTGAACTTCAGCTGAGACGGCGCGCGGCGCCCGCCCTTGGATCGCTGGATCGAGCGGGCCGGGTGATTCATATAGGGTCTTTCAGTAAGACCATCAGCCCGACACTTCGGCTCGGGTTCGTAGTTGCGCCAGCTTCCCTCGTATCGCGGTTTGAAGAAGTCGTGGCCTGTCTCGCCACCGCTCCCGGTCCGGCCGTGCAATTGGCGACGGCGGAATTCATGCGAGATGGGCACTATATGCGGCATTTGCGCCGGATGAAGCGAATCTATGCGAGCCGAAGCAACGCGGTTCTGGCGACTCTGGAAGCCAAGGGGTTGGAGGTCTATCCATCCGGACTTGCAGTGGTGCTCAGGCTTGCCGATGGCGTGGACGATAAGAGGATCGTCCGGGCCGCATATGCCTACGGGCTGGCACCGGGGCCTTTGTCACGATGGTATTGTTCCGAGGACACACAGCGATCGGGACTCCTCCTCGGCGTGCCCACTGCGATTGAACGGCAACTTCCCAATGCGTGTGATCGTTTGCAACAGCTGATCCGGAAGCTCTCGTAGGCGCGCCGCTTGCCCGAAGGCTTTCTTTCGCTATGATGCACTTGGGGCATACCCGCATCGCCTGCTGGTGCAAGCGCGTAGATGTCGGACATGAAACCACACCGGCTTGCCGTGCCCGGCAAACGGCTAATGACCGGCGCTCAGGCCGCCGTCGACGTGCAGGATTTCGCCTGTGACAAATGGTGCGGAATCAAGAAAGAGGATTGCGTTAGCGATATCGCTCATGTCGCCCATGCGCCCCAATGGATGCAAGGTTCCCAGTGCCTTATGGGTCTCGAGTGCATGCATCGGCGACTTGATGAGTCCGGGCGCGACGGCGTTCACGCGAATCCCTTTTCTTGCGTACTCGATCGCCAGCGACTTCGTAGCCGCGTTCAGACCTCCCTTGGTCAAGGCCGCGAGAACCGAATACACACCGGTGCGCGGAGCGTCAATTATGCTTGCCGTGACGCTAACTACATGGCCGCTCGAATGTTTTTCCATTTCCGCGATGGCGAGCTGAGTGATGTGATAGAAGCCTGACAGATTTACGTTCACCACTGCTGCGTAATCTTCGAGTGTGTTTTCCGTGAACGGTTTGCCGATGTAGATGCCTGCGTTGTTCACCAATGTGTCAATCCGGCCAAAACGCGCGATGGTTTCGGAAATCACGCGTTGCGCGGTTACCGGGTCGCCAATATCACCGGCGATGGTCATAAAATTCGGCTCGTCCGACGGTTTGATTGAGCGCGCAGTGGCGACAATGCGATAGTCGAGCCTCTGAAACATCTTGACGACTTCGCGGCCTATGCCTTGCGAGGCACCGGTTACGACGACAACTTTTTGTGATGTGCTGCTCATATTGTCCTCAGTAAGCTTATGGCGGGGCTGTAAGAGCATCCTAGCTTGCAGCTCCGCCCACGCCGGACATAGATGCGTCAAGCTGGATTTCGCGCACACCAACTGGCTTGTTTGCCAACTGCAGCCAGAGGTGACGGCGCATCCGCCCGATTGACGCTTTGGCGTTGCGCTCGCATCAGTTGAAACCGTCAGGAAATCGTTTGGATTTCCGTTACGAGCGCAGAAGGTTTAGATGGATCCAGCCGGTGTAACGGCGGGAAAGTCTTTCTCGGGGTCAAACACGTTGTTGAAGAAGTTCGTCAGGGAATACATGGCGACCAGCGCGACGATCTCCATGACGTTCGCATCCGTGTACCCGGCATCGCGGACGGTTTTCAGATCGGCGTCAGTGACCTGGCCGCGTGTCTCGATGACCTTGCGCGCGAACTGGACGGCGGCGTCCCGCTTCGGATCGCTCGCGTGGCCCTTCCGGGCGAGAACGACTTCTTCCGGCGGCAGTTGAGCCATATGCTTGGCCGTAAAGCTGTGGACTGACAGACAGTAGTTGCAGCCATTCACCTCGGAGACAGCTAGACCAATACTGTCGCGCGTCTTCACGTCGAGCGCCTTACTCAAGGACCCAAGCAGGGTCGCCCACGCGTTGAACGCGATCGGGCTTTGTGCGAAGGATGCCATCATGGTCGGAGTGAATCCGATGTTTTTCGTAAAGGCATCGAGAGTCGGTTTTGACTCAGCTGGCACCTGTTCCGGCGATAGTGCAACAGTTCTCGGCATCTCAGTACTCCTTAAGCAACATTTTACTAAGTGAGAGAAGTCCATGTAGGAGCTCTCCGTCGGCTTACTTCGTGCCCAAGGCAGGGTCGAAGCTGGTTAGGCCTTCAAGTGGGAAGTGGTGTGTGATTGCCCCTCACTTGCTGGCCGGTTAATCTGTCGCCGCGGTCGCTGCTGCGGCGACGCACTCATACCAGGTCCAAAACATCGCCCACGGGGCGGCGCGGCTTTTGTGCCCAATTTCCCGAACGCTCTGCACCTACTGTCAACAACATGACCGGCACTTCGTCGTCGGCCAAACCAAACTCACGGTGCACGGCTTCGGCATCGAAACCGATCATCGGAGTGGAACCCAGTCCAAGTGAGCGGGCCGCATAGATCATCGCTGCTGCGCCAAAGGTGCCACTGCGCACTGCTTCGTCTCGCTGCCGCTGGGGGTGCTCCTTGTACAGACCGCGCGCCGGGATTTCCCATTCCGGCACCATCTCTGCCGGCATGACGCCGGCTTCGACCAGAGGAGCCAGGCGATCAGGTATCACGCTCGAATCGGCCAGCTGGCCGCAGACGATGAAGGTAACGGCGGCATCGGTGATCGCGGGCTGATTCCAGGCGATCGGACTGAGCTTGGCCTTGGCTTCGGGTGTACGGACGGCGATGAAGCGCCAGTTCTGCAAGTGAAAGGACGTGGGCGCCGAGGTGCCGATACGCACCAGTTCGCGAATCTGGTCGTCGCTCAAGGTGGCGGCGGGGTCGTAGTACTTGGCGGCGCTACGGCTCAGGATACATTCGATGACAGCATTGGTCATGGTGGGTGCGTTGGTTATAAGTTGAGGGACAACAGTACTTGCGTAGTGGTGGCAACTGATTAGATTTCGACGGGGTGTTTCCTTCTATGCTTCGGTTGATTGCCCTATGGATGACCGGGTTGCGACCGGTCCTCCTTTGCGAGATTCGCCCGTGAAGCATACCGACGAACTTCGCTGCTGCACTTGACGTGGCCTCTAGTTGCCGAGCGGCCCAAGCAGCGCGTCACGGTTTATTGCAGTGTCGTGCCAGACTGGTTCGCGGCGTCGCGCTGGAGTTGCTCAAGGACGGACATCGCATCCTCGGCAGCTTCGAGCGGCACAAATATGTGATCGTGATAGGTTGCGGCGACTACATTGCAGCTGATTCCGACAGCGCCTAGTGCACCGGAGAACAAAGCCGTAAGCCCCGCGGAAGTCAGGTCCGAGCGAAGCAGCAAAGTTATCCATGCTGCACGAAACGTAATTTTCAAATTGAATCGCTCCGCTACTCCCAGCTCCACAAAAACAGTTAGTCCTTCTTGCTCCCGAAAAGTCCCGATGATCGCGCTGCCCGGGATGCCTTCAGGAGCTCTTTCACCCAAAGCAAGACTTACAAATGCGACGCGCTCCTGATTGAGGATTGGAGACATAGATGCGATGAGTGTCGTCAGATTCGTAGTACTCTCGTGCATGTTCTGATATCCCAAAAAGACCAAATCGCACGATGAGTAGCGGTCTGGCTGAAGCCGTGAAGCGTTGGCCAAACAGATGGCCATTAAGTGGGATTGCCACTAGATCGCTTAGGAGCGCACTTATGGCTCGATCGGATGCTGAAGGTTGCACAGAAGGTGCGCTGTCAGGAAAACTGACCCACCGGAATCTGGAACCTCTCGACGTTGTTCGACGTAGTGGCGTATCCGATGAGTGTACAAAGAGCAAGCGTATTGTTGGCTCATGCCTGAGGATATGAAGGCGATACCTCGTCGGCCTTGCTGGAATCTGCGGCATGCGCAAGACTGTAGCGATCCGGATCATGACGACCGCGGCGGCTTCGCTGTCAGGGAGGATGACCGGCTTCAGAGATGATCAACGTTGTGACGCGTCGTTGGCGTGGCGCAGCATTGAGAGTCACAGTGGCCGTTTCGGGTGTAGGTCCGGGACAACTTCCGCTAGCTCTCCGTTGCGGCCCGGTCTCGAGGGCGAAAGTCTATCAACCAGATGCTCTATGAATGCAGACGAAAAATCCCCGTTCAACCTGGAACCCGAGGCTTCGAAAAATGCTACGAATGAACAGTCGCCTGGCGGGACGGGCGACTTTTCTGATGCCGCCTCGGAGCGCCCTGTCCTCAAGCACGGTGTTTCCGCAAATTATGGTCTCTACACCTCCAATGCACCGTCGAGTCATGTACCGGTCACATCCCGGAATACGCCTGAGGGACGCTCTGCGAATTATGGCTATTACCTTAACCGAAGTCGCGCGCACGAGGAAGAGCACGGGCCGGGAGGGGCTGCACTCAAGCAGCGTCGCCCACAGATGTATCCCCGACTCAGCGATTCAGACGTCGAACGGGTGCGTAAGGTTGGTACGGTGGAGTCTTGGAAAGGGGGCGACACCATGTTCCGCGCCGGCGAACCGGGACTCGGGCTACGAATTATATTGCGTGGCAATGTCTTGCTTACCAGGCGAGATGGACTCGGGCAATCACGATTTATGGCTGAGCTAGGCGAAGGACAATTCGTTGGAGAGACTGCGCAGCTGACGGGAAAGCCACATCTTGTAGATGGATACGCGGTCGACGATGTCTGCTCGATTCTGATCTCACCGGCGCAGGCGCGCACGCTGTTGGTTGAAGAAGCACAGCTTGGGGAGATCATCATGCGCGCACTCATACTGCGTCGCACAGAGCTCGTTCAAGAGGGCAGCGGCCCGGTACTGATCGGGCCTGCGACAGACACCAAGACAATTGCGCTCGAGGGGTTTTTTCGGCGGGTAAATCATCCCTACCGCGTGGTCGACACCGAAAGTGATGCAGAAACCGTCAGCGTCCTTTCAAAGCTTCCGGATTGGCGGGAATCAACGCCAATTGTGGTGTTCCCAGACGGAACTATACTGCGTTGCCCGGACGAGGCTACCTTGGCTGAAAGGCTGGGGCTTTTGCCAGAATTGACTCCGACGAAGATTTTCGATGTCGCGATAGTCGGGGCGGGGCCAGCCGGATTGGCTGCTGCAGTGTATGCGGCATCAGAAGGCTTGTCCGTCATAGTATTCGACTCACATGGTGCTGGGGGACAGGCAGCGGCCAGCGCACGTATCGAAAACTATCTCGGCTTTCCCGCTGGAGTCTCCGGGCAGGCATTGGCCTACCGGGCATTCATGCAGGCAGTAAAGTTCGGTGCGGAAATTTCGATTCCGTCAGAAATCTTGAAGCTGGAGTGCGCGGAGTCGCCGCTTGCAGTGCATCTTACCGGCGGCCGTTTGGTCCATGCACACTCAGTCGTGATTGCCACCGGGGCCTCTTATCGTCGTCCAGACATCCGTGGTCTGGATTTGGAGACCACGAAAGGCGTCTATTATTGGGCCTCATCGGTCGAGGCGAAGCTTTGTCAGAAGGCAGAAGTTGTACTTGTCGGAGGCGGGAATTCAGCCGGGCAGGCAATCGTGTACCTCTCGAACTATGCTAGCCACGTCCACGTACTCGTGAGGCGTGAAGGGCTCGAAGAAAGTATGTCTCGATATCTGATCGATCGCGTAATGGCGCTACGCAATGTGACGATCCATACACGCGTGACGATCGAATCAGCGTCCACCGATGAAGACGGACTCTGCGGCCTGGCGTTGACGGTGAACGGGCGTGATGCGTCCATTGCGACGAGACATCTCTTTCTGTTCACAGGTGCCGATCCAAATACCAAGTGGCTTCGCGAATGCGAGGTAGAAGTTGACGACAGGGGATTTGTTTTAACGAAGGCTGTAGCGTCGTCCGATTCTACTGGTTGCCTTACATTTCAGACCAATGTGCCTGGTGTTTTCGCGATAGGTGACGTGCGCTCGTCGTCTATCAAACGAGTTTCGGCCGCGGTGGGGGAGGGTGCGGCGGTCGTGTCGGAAATTCACGCGATGCTCACGCGAATGAGTGTGCACTGAACATATCGCCAAGGCTATCTTGTAGTTGGGGTTAATCTGATGAGTTCTTGAGCGCGTCATGGCAACACACACTTTCGTGCAGTAATGTGCCTCGATGGCGCGTTAATGTTGTCGAAAGGAGGTCAGTTCCGCACTGCCATCTCGGGCGTTTGCTTTTGCTCTGGAATGGAACTGTTTGTCGGCAGCGGTTGGTCGACGCAGTTCAGGTGCGACCGCACGTTTAGAGTGGGGTTCGGTGTTCTTTCATCCACCTGATGAGTAACGCCCAAGGCTTAAGCTCGGCGGCGATCTCGCCGCCGGTAGGCAATCGCGCGTCCGGTTTCGATCCCGAATCCGCAACTGCGTTCGTTCTGGGGTGCGACGCCCGCTCGTGCGCGTCCGGCGTCTACGCCATTCTTTGGTATAGACACCAGATTTGTTTCAGACTAACTGGCATAAGGGATGCCATCGGTCAAAATAGACCATCAAGACATTTCTGCCGCCTCGGTAGCGCCGCTTGGTGCCAATTGAATTGACTTCATCAGAAGGCAGGCAGACGCCGCGAGAAGAACAAGGTCCTTAAGCAGGAATTGCCCGACATCGCCTGATAGCCACGGGAATCCGCCTAAGGGAGCCGCGGTTACGCCAGGGGTGCTGAACATGAACGTCAAGGTGATGATATAAGTCGCGCACGACATCGCAGCGCCAAGGGCCGAAAAGATCGGCATAGATGCGCCAAGGATGAGGGCGACAGCCGTCGACAGTTCGAGGACGCCGATGACATTGCTCGCACCTTGGACGCCGAATAGGGTATTGAGCCAACTCATGATCGGACTATGTACGATGAATGAAGAAATCCCGTGGGCCTCGTAACTAGTGAACTTCATGCAACCGAACCACAGGAAAATGATTACCAACGCCCAACGAAGGATCCCGACTGGCCAGACGGAACTGTCATACTTTTCGGCGACGTGTACGTTCTTAAGCATATCTTCCGTTCCATTAGATTTGGTTTGAGAATTTGGCTGAAGGAGCCAACGCCTTATGGTTGTGTTGCAATCCGGGCGTGCGTCGACAAAGCGACTCTTGGCGGGACGAGCAAGCCAACTGAACGTCATCCTGATGCCCAAATCGATCTGTGGCTGTTATACGTGGGAGTGCTCAGTGAGCATCAGATATAGAAAATGATATCCCCTGGCTTCACGATTAACAAATATACGTGAGTATCGTTTGATGTCCAGATGGACCCGCAGGGACGAATTCGAGCAGTGACGAGCGGTCGTCGTAACTTTCCTCTTCTCAGATGGGCTGCCAGTACCAACCATCGTGGCATATCGCTACGCCAAGGGATGCGGAAAGTCCTTTCTAATTCGGAGCAGCTATCGAGATGACGAAATCGCTGACGCCTTCGGGTAAAGCGTGTCACAAATTGGTGACAGCGCGAGTGTGCGTGCCGTAACGTGAGTGAGCGCCGAGCAACTCTCGAAAAGGTCGATGCGCAGGCCGACCCGAGCACCTTATCGGGGAAGGCTGACACGACTGGATGGTATGCGCCATTCCCGGACTGGTTCGTCAGGCAAAACTTCTGCCAAGGCTCGCCTTCTCGGCTGCGGAAGGCCGCGTGCGGCCGAGGGCGTGTGAAAACACAAAAGTACTTGGTTTTCGGGTGTCGCTTTAGCCTTCCCGGGTCGCCACCAGCCCGTTACACGGCGATCTGGAGGGTCGGCTTTTAAGAAGGCCTCAGGCAAAGCGCGTTTTCACACGCCCTCGGCCATCCTGGGACGTTGGCCACGCTCGTGACGCAGACATTTGAACGACAGATAGCACCCGGCGAACCCATACCATTTAGCCGGGCTCCGAGACGCGTTCGGTTGAATGCAGCATGCCGTTGCGGTCCACGTGAAAAGTGAAGCCGCGCCAGGCAACCCGCGTGGAACTGTAGCTCGCGAGAAATACGAGAAATAACGCAATGTCCCATACCGGCAGCAGCCACGGGCTGCGATCGGCGTGGCACAACGCCCGGTCTGCCCGAAGCTTAAGAGCCCTTAACAAAATGAACAAAGGGGCTGTTTACTCTCGATGAATCCTGTTAACCTTTTCATTGTTTCGACGACGAAAAGGACATGGCTAAACCCATACTCGACGACGAACTTTGGGCACTCATCGAACCATTGCTGCCCCCTCCCAAACCAAGGCGAAGCCGTTATTCAGGGCGCAAGCCGCTCGATGATCGTGCGCTGCTCACGGGCATTCTGTTCGTCCTGCAGACGGGCCTGCGCTGGGACCTGCTGCCGCGCGAGATGGGCTGCGGCAGCGGCATGAGTTGCTGGCGCCGTCTGCGGGACTGGCAGGCTGCCGGCGTCTGGGAGCGACTGCATGAAGTCCTGCTCGCAAAGCTGCGCGCGGCTGACCAGATTGACTGGTCTCGTGTCGTCGTCGATTCCTCCTCGATCCGCGCAGTGGGCGCAGGTCAAAAACGGGACCGAATCCCACGGACCGCGCGCGACCCGGTTCAAAGCACCACCTCATCAGCGAAGCGCAGGGCATCCCGCTCGCGGTAATCCTCACGGGCGCCAACCGTAACGATGTTACCCAGCTTCACCCGCTGGTTGACACCATCCCGCCCATTGCTGGCAAGCGCGGCCGGCCGCTTTCGAAGCCCCGCATTGTTCAGGGCGACCGAGGCTACGATCACGACAAATACCGCCGTCCGCTACACGCAGCCGGCATCGCGACTGAAATCGCCCGACGCGGCGAGCCCCACGGCAGCGGACTGGGCAAAACACGCTGGGTTGTCGAGCGCACCATTTCATGGCTCCATAACTTTCGACGACTGCGCATCCGTTTTGAACGTCTTGCATTCATCCATGAAGCCTTCATGAAAATCGCCTGCTGCATCATCTGCTGGCGAAAGCTGAAGAACTCATTTTGTTAACGCTTCTAGAGCGTGTTAGGCACTTTCTGTCAGACCTGGTAACCTGGCGGGATGATAGAACGCAAGCCATACCCGACAGATGTTTCGGACGAGGAATGGA
>NZ_JACHDM010000023.1:0-122644 GCF_014201065.1 Paraburkholderia sp. Cpub6 | reverse complement strand
GGCCGTCACGTTCTGGTTGGTCGCGTGCAGCTGCGAACCGTTCACCGCTTCGGTGCTGGTGTCGCTCAGCGCACCGGCCTTCACGCCGCTCAGCGTGCGCGCGCCCTCAGTGCCACCGAAATCCACCGTCGTGCCGTCCAGGTCCCTGGCCACCGTGATGGTCTTGCTGGTCGCGTCCTGCTGCACCAGGCCGACGCTACCGCCGTCCAGCTGCTGCGTCAGGTTCGTGACCGAGCCTTCCACGTTGGTCACGCGGCCGTCGATGGTGGTGATCGCCGTCGTGTTGGCCGTCACGTTCTGGTTGGTCGCGTGCAGCTGCGAACCGTTCACCGCTTCGGTGCTGGTGTCGCTCAGCGCACCGGCCTTCACGCCGCTCAGCGTGCGCGCGCCCTCAGTTCCACCGAAGTCCACCGTCGTGCCGTCCAGGTCCCTGGCCACCGTGATGGCCTTGCTGGTCGCGTCCTGCTGCACCAGGCCGACGCTGCCGCCGTCCAGCTGCTGCGTCAGGTTCGTGACCGAGCCTTCCACGTTGGTCACGCGGCCGTCGATGCTGGTGATCGCCGTCGTGTTGGCCGCAACGTTCGTCGCGTTGTCGGCGATGTTCGTCGTGTTGGCCGTAATGCTGGCCGTGTTGTCGGCGATGTTCGTCGTGTTGGCCGCAATGCTGGCCGTGTTGGCCGTCACGTTCTGGTTGGTCGCGTGCAGCTGCGAACCGTTCACCGCTTCGGTGCTGGTGTCGCTCAGCGCACCGGCCTTCACGCCGCTCAGCGAGCGCGCGCCATCGGTGCCACTGAAGTCCACCGTCGTGCCGTCCAGGTCCCTGGCCACCGTGATGGTCTTGCTGGTCGCGTCCTGCTGCACCAGGCCGACGCTGCCGCCGTCCAGCTGCTGCGTCAGGTTCGTGACCGAGCCTTCCACGTTGGTCACGCGGCCGTCGATGCTGGTGATCGCCGTCGTGTTGGCCGCAACGTTCGTCGCGTTGTCGGCGATGTTCGTCGTGTTGGCCGCAATGCTGGCCGTGTTGGCCGTCACGTTCTGGTTGGTCGCGTGCAGCTGCGAACCGTTCACCGCTTCGGTGCTGGTGTCGCTCAGCGCACCGGCCTTCACGCCGCTCAGCGTGCGAACGCCCTCAGTGCCACCGAAGTCCACCGTCGTGCCATCCAGATCCTTGGCCACCGTGATGTTCCGGGTCGCTGCGTCCTGCTGCACGAGACCGATCGTGCCGTCGTTCAGGTTGTTGGTGACGTTCGTGATGTCGCCACTCATCTTCGTGATGTCGGCTTTGTTGATCGCGATGTCCTTGCCGTTGTCGAGCGCGATGTTGTGGATCATCACTAGGCCATCGTTGAGGTTATCCATCAATGAGGCGTTGCGGCGCACGCTTTCGTCGATGTTGGCAAACGCGTCACCCACGTTGTTGACCGTCGTACCGCCCACGCTGTAGCTCGGCGCGCTGATCGTGCCATCCGACTTGATCGCCGCCCCACCGCCTAGCGCATTCACCACTCCGCCGAGCTGGCTCAGATTGACAGCATCCGTACTTTGGGTGCCAGCAGCCAGGTTCACAATCTGGCGTTGGCCGGTGGACGTGCCTACCGACACCGTATTCGCCCGGTCGGCCACCGAATTCACGCCCAAAGCTACGCTATTGGTCGCGGTGACCGTGCTCCCGAAACCGAGCGCCACAGAATTTGAGGCACTCACGGTTGAAGCTGGGCCGAAAGCTGCCGAGTGATCACCGTTGACAACGGCCATTTCGCCGAGTGCAAGCGCGCCACCCCCGATCGCCTTCGCCGATTCGCCGATGGCAATGGCCGAGCTACCATCATAACCAAGCTCGCCCGTAGCGACTGCACCACCTCCGATCGCTATCGATCCAGCAGTGGTGGCAGAAGCAGCGGCGGTGTTGACGCTCAAGTTGTTAATAACAAAGTTGCCATAGTTGGCAACAGGGTTTGTAACTCCAAGAGCAGCAGCGCTCCCACTGTAGCCTGCAATCACGCCCAGGGCGATGCCAACGCTACCCATCACGCAGCGTGACTTGCTGCGCTTGCCGCGACGTGCAGTGTGCTCGGATGCAGCCACCCACGACCCAAGGGCTTCACTCCAGATGCTGACATAGGACTTGTTCATGAGACGATTCCTTTTAAAGTTTGAAAAAGAACTGAGGTATGCGAACTAATGCCATATCGCCGTTGCCATTTCTTGCTGTTCGATATCAGCTGCAAAAACGGGGGCGATGACGATCCAGAAAGCTCATGGCCGCAGTAAGAATCGGCCAGATTTCTGCCGAGTCAGTCTAGGGAGGCCTTTGCTAAATCTCTGTAACTGGGTTCAGTCTATATTTTTGAGATTGGATAAAAATAGGACCGGTCCGAATCGGCGCGGGCCGGTATTTGAGCGCTGCAGCGCTTGAGATGGCGGCACTGCCTGCTAACGCGGAGAGCGTGGCAAGGTTAGAAATCTTGACGGGACGGCAGATAGTGGAAAGGGTGCCCTATGTGTTTCATCAAATATCACCAGTTCAGCGATGCCCGTCGCCAATGCTTGCGCTGACGAGTGCAACCGCGCGCCGAACGGGTTTCAGTCGAGCTTCACGTAACAAGGCGACGACCAGAAGTGAAGGCGGGGACATGCGCAAACCGCAACGCCGCGCGCCACAGGCGGCTCAATCGACATCAAACACGCAACGAGTCGGAATCGCCGTATGATGCGGAAATCATTCCTTGCGTCCCTGATTCAGGTCCGCCATGCCATCACAGAGCACAGATTCCAGCAGGCATGGACGCGTGGTTCACACGCTCAACGGCGACTCACGCGTTGATGAGCCGAGCAGGCTGAACCGCTATCAGCGGACGCTCGTCATGGGCGCGGGCGTCGCGGTCTCGTTTGTCCTGGTGCTGTTGACCGGCGTTGTGCTGAAATCGACGGTCACGGACTACGTCGAGGATCGCTATACCGATTTCGCTCTCCGGCAGACTCGCCTGCAGCTGGAGTTTCTCGAGCGGGAAAGAACGCTGAGAGCCGCCATCCTCCATGAAGATATCGAGTTCAGTCCCGTGTTGATCAACAGCGCGCCACAGCAGGTAAGGCTCGCCGCGCAACGTCACAAATACTTCTGCCGTGCACGCCGCAGAGCCCCAACTATGGTCAAGCGGTTAGGTGAGGACAGGAGTGCGACATGGTTTCCGCCAGCCACCGATCCCTTTAGCGAACAGCCCGCCATCCGGCTGGTCATGCCGGCCTTCGCTTGAGCGCGAAGTGCTGACGGATCGGACCGAAGCTCGATAAGAAAGCCTGCGTGCGTTCAGGATCGCACCCGCTGATGCGTGGCCATTGACGTTCTTGCGTGCCGCCAGCGCGCATTCTTCGAGAAGACGAATGGAAACCCCAGGCCGTGGCCGTGGACGATCGGTCGAAGTCGATTTTTTTCGCGGTATCGTGCTGATCGTCATCGTGCTCGATCACATTCCCGGCAGCACGCTATCGCATCTGATGCTGCACGCGTACGCGTTGTGCGATTCGGCCGAGGTGTTCGTGTTTCTCGGCGGCTATGCATCGGCGGCGGCGTATACGGCGGTGCTTGCGCATCGCGGCGAACACGCGGCGCAGCTGCGCTTCCTCAAACGCTGCGGGGAGATCTATCGCGCGTATCTGTTGACGGCGATGCTGACGCTCGTGTCCGGCGCGATTCTCGCGCTGCTCGATCTGAATCGGCCGATGGTAGAAATGACCGGCTGGCCGCCGTTCGCGTTGCAGCCATGGCGTCAGGCATTCGATATCGCGCTGTTGCGCCGGCAACCGTATCTGTCCAGCGTGCTGCCGATGTACGTGCTGTTCGCGCTATGTGTGCCCGTGATGGTGCCGCTCGCGCGCCGCTCTGCATCGCTCGCGCTCGCGGTGAGCGTCACGGTGTGGGCCGTCGCGCGGCCGCTCGCCGCGTTATTCAGCATTGACGCTGTCGCCGACTGGGCTTTTAATCCGTTTGCGTGGCAACTGATGTTCGTGCTCGGTATGCTGTGCCGCGTCCAGCCGATCAGCGAACGTTTTCATGCGAGCTATACCTCGCAGTGGCTCACGCGCGTCGCGGTGGTCGCGGTGCTTGGCTTTGCGATGGTCAAACTTTTCGTGCTGACGCAGCCTTTGCCCGGCACGCACAAGCAGAATCTTTCAGTGGAACGTGTGATCAATTTCATCGTCATCGCGTGGCTCGCCGCCCAGTTCGTGCGGATGGGCAGTATCGCGTGGCTAGCGAGGCGGCTGCCCGCCGTCGTGACGGTGGGGCGCACCGGACTCGTGTGCTTCGTCACCGGCACGCTGGTGTCGTTGATCATCGACACGGCGACACCGCACACGTTTCACGGCTTTCGCGCGGTGCTGGTCGGGCTCGGCGGCGACTTCGCGGCGATCGGCGCGCTGCTGATGATCGCGCGCGGCTGGAGCGGCTGGAGCGGCAGGAAAGGGCAGCAGTCGGGCGCACAGGCGAATGGCGCGGGTTGCGGATGACACGACGCGAGCGCCGCGGGCGCATCACGACCACGATGCGCACGACGCGCAAGCTCGTTGGAGTCGCAACCGTGATGACCGTCGTCGTGCTCGCGTGGCTCGCGATGCATCGCACGGCCGCGCAGGCCAAAGAGACACCGTTCGCGATGCACTGCGCGGAGTTCGCGGGCGCGGTGCTGTCGCCCGAATTGATCGAGATGCCGACGGCCGGCGCGCTGATCGAAAGCGCGGCGATGATCGGTGCGACCGCGCCGGGCAATCAGCAAGGCGGCGAGTATTGCCGCATCACGGGCCGCATCAAGGCGCTGAATCGGACGACGCCCGACATCCGCTTCGATCTGAATCTGCCGAGTCGCTGGAATGGCCGTGCGTTGCAGATCGGCGGCGGCGGGTACGACGGCGTGGTTGTCAGCGGCACCGGCGTGATGCCGTTCTCGCCGGATCGCGCGCCGCTCGCGCAAGGCTACGCGACGTTCGGTGACGACTCGGGGCATGTCGGCGATTCGTCGCTCGCGGCGTTTGGTCTCGTCGATGAAGCGGTGACGAACTTCGGCTACGCGCATCTGAAGAAAACCCATGACGTCGCGCTCGCGTTGATCGCGCACGCGTACGGCAGGCCGCCGCAGCGCATGTATTTTGCCGGCGGCTCGACGGGGGGCCGCGAAGGCTACACGGTGATGCAGCGCTTCCCCGACGACTACGACGGCGTGATCGCCAATGCGCCCGCGCTGAATTTTTCCGGCGTGCGGCTGATCGGCGTGAAGCTCGGCCAGGCCGAGTACGGTACGCCGGGCGGCTTCGTGCCGCCGGCGCTGCTCGAACGCGTCTATCAACGCACGCTCGAGGTATGCGACCGGCTCGACGGCATGGCGGACGGCATCGTCAGCGACGTCGAAGCATGTCGCGCGCACGAAGCGCAAATTGTCGATTCGCTGCGTTGCGCGCTGCGCCTTTCATCTGACGATGCGTGTCTGAGCGACGCGCAACTGGCCACCTTGCTGGCGATGCGCGACGGGCTTTCGCTGCCGTTTCGGCTCGCGTGGGAGGTGAGCGGCTATCGCGGCTACAACGTGTTCCAGGGCACGCAACTGACCGGCGCGCTCGGGCTCGCGCATCAGCCGCGGCGTCAACCGGTACCGACGTTCTATGCGAACGGTTATCTGTTCGCGCAAGGCGACGGCTATCTGCGCTACTTCGTCGCGCGCGATGCGGACTTCGATTCGTTGACGTTCGATCTGCAACGCCCCGGCAAATATCGCGCGCAACTGATCGCGCTGTCGGCCACGATCGGCGCGATGAACCCCGACCTGTCGCGTTACATCGCGCATGGCGGCAAGCTGATCACGCTGCAGGGTCTCGCCGACGAAGTGATCAGCCCGAACCAGACGATCGCATATCACGACGCGCTAGTCGCGCGTTTCGGCAAGGACGAGGTCGATCGCTTCATGCGGCTGTACATGGTGCCGGGGTTTCAGCATGGCAACGGCGTGTTCATTCCATCGGTCGATCTGCTCGGCGCGCTCGACGCGTGGGTCACGCGCGGCGTCGCGCCCGAAACGCTGATGGCCACAGATCTCGCCGCGGCGACGAATGGACGCTCGCGCCCGCTGTGCCGCTATCCCGGGTTTCCGCGCTATCTCGGCCGAGGCAATGTAAATCTGGTGAGTAGTTTTGTCTGTGCGCAGCCCTGAGGTCTGAGTCGTCGCAGCGCCTGTTTGACCGGCGAGCCGCGCAACAAAGCGTGCGGACCGAGCCGGGGCTCACGCCCGACGAGCCGACAGCCCGAGCGCCACCGCCTTTTCGCGCACGTAGCGCCGCAACCGCACGATCTGTTCGTCCGCTCGCGTGCGCTGCACGCTTTCGCACTTTCCATTACATTGCGGATGCGGCGCGTTCCTTCTGGCCGTTTCCTTTCATTCAACAGCGGTGTCGGCCATCATCGAGTCCATGCAGCCAATCGTTTCGGTCAAGAATCTGTCGAAAACCTATGCCAGCGGTTTTCAGGCACTGAAGAACATCAATCTGGCGATCCACCGTGGAGAAATCTTCGCGCTGCTCGGGCCGAACGGCGCGGGCAAGACCACGCTGATCAGCATCGTCTGCGGCATCGTCAACGCGAGCGAAGGCGGCGTGACGGTGGACGGCCACGACATCGGCTCCAACTATCGCGCGGCCCGCTCGCTGATCGGCCTCGTGCCGCAGGAGTTGACCACGGACGCGTTCGAAACCGTCTGGGCCACCGTGTCGTTCAGCCGCGGCCTGTTCGGCAAGCCGAAGAACCCCGCTTACATCGAGAAAGTGCTGCGCGACCTGTCGCTCTGGGAGAAGCGCGACAACAAGATCATCACGCTGTCGGGCGGCATGAAGCGGCGCGTGTTGATCGCGAAGGCGCTGTCGCACGAGCCGCGCGTGCTGTTTCTCGACGAGCCGACCGCCGGCGTCGACGTCGAGCTGCGGCGCGACATGTGGAAGCTCGTGCGCTCGCTTGCGGCGAGCGGCGTGACGATCATCCTGACCACGCATTACATCGACGAAGCCGAGGAGATGGCCGACCGCATCGGCGTGATCAACGCGGGCGAAATCATGCTGGTCGAAGAGAAGACCGAGCTGATGCGCAAGCTCGGCACGAAGCAGTTGACGCTGCAACTGGAGAGCCCCCTCGACACGGTGCCGGCTTCGCTCGCCGGCTACGGGCTCGCGGTCGCGAACGGCGGCAACGAACTGACCTACACCTATGAAGGCGAGGGCGGGCGAACCGACATCATCGCGCTGCTGAAATCGCTCGACGACGCCGGTATCCGCTTCAAGGACCTGCACACCACGCAGAGTTCGCTCGAAGACATTTTCGTCAGTCTGCTGCGGGGGAACCCATGAACATCTACGCAATGCGCGCGATCTACAAGTTCGAAATGGCGCGCACGTGGCGCACGCTGATGCAAAGCATCATCGCGCCGGTGATTTCCACGTCGCTGTACTTCGTCGTGTTCGGCTCGGCGATCGGCTCGCGTATCAAGGAAGTGGAGGGCATCAGCTACGGCGCGTTCATCGTGCCGGGTCTGATCATGTTGTCGCTGCTGTCGCAAAGCATCGCGAACGCGTCGTTCGGGATTTACTTCCCGCGTTTCACGGGCACGATCTACGAGCTGCTGTCGGCGCCCGTATCGTATCTGGAGATCGTCGTCAGCTATGTGGGCGCGGCGGCCACCAAGTCGATCCTGCTCGGGCTCATCATTCTCGCGACCGCCGCGCTGTTCGTGCCTTTGCAGATCATGCATCCATTCTGGATGGTGCTGTTTCTCGTGCTGACGGCCGTCACGTTCAGTCTGCTCGGCTTCATCATCGGCATCTGGGCGGACAGCTTCGAGAAGCTGCAACTGGTGCCGCTCCTGATCGTCACGCCGCTCACGTTTCTCGGCGGCGCCTTCTATTCGGTGGACATGCTGCCGCCGTTCTGGCGCGCCGTCACGCTGTTCAATCCGATCGTTTATCTGGTCAGCGGATTTCGCTGGAGCTTCTACGAGCTGGGCGACGTCGGCGTCGGCCTGAGTCTCGGCATGACACTGCTGTTCCTCGCGGTGTTCCTCGTGATCGTCGGCTGGATCTTCAGGACCGGCTATCGCTTGAAAAGCTGATAAGACCGCGCGATTAGCAGAGGGCGCAACAGCGAAAAGCCGTCGCGCCCTCTTCATCGATACGCGCAGACGCCGACTACAACAGATACGCCTGCGCGACATTGATCAACTGCACGCGGTTGCGCACGTTGAACAGCTGCCGCAAGCGCCGCAGATGATAGTCGACGTTATGCGGCGACAGCCCGAGGAAATACGCGATTTCCTTGTCGCGCTGCCCCTGCACGACCGCCTTCAGCACCGCGTGCTGCAGCTTGCTCAGCGCGACGCGCTGCTGCTGCGCGGGCGCGATGCCGATCACGCTTTTCGCGTGCATCCAGATGAACTCATGAATCGAGTGCGCGAACATCAGCGTTTCCGCGACGATCGATTCGGTCATCCAGCGCGGGTTGCCGATCTCCGAATTGAAGCACAGGCTCGCGCTCAGCTCCGGCTCCGGCAGCGGCATCTGCGTGAGAATGCCGCTCTTGCGGCCGGTCGCCTCCAGCATGTCGATCAGCGCGCCGAGCCGCTCGCTGCGCAGCTGCGCGCGCGGCAGATCGGCGCGCAGGTCGGCGGTATTCCACAGAAACGGCATGCCGGTCGGCGACGCGAGCGCGACGCGCGGGTCGAGCTCGAAATAGCGCTCGCGGAAATAGCGCGTGAGCCATGCCTGCGACTCGTAGCTCGTCAACACGAACATCGTCTTGTGATGCGAAGACGTGCGCGTGGCGGTATAGCTGAACGAGTCGAAGCCCAATTGCCTGATGCGCTGACGCACGAACTCCATGCGGTCCTGCGCGCTGCCGAACCGTCCGAGCGGACCGATCAGCGGCGCGGCCCGCCGCGCCGCGGGCGACGGCGTGCCGATTTCTTCCTCGGTGAACAGAGTCAGAAAGCCACTGCGACCCGCACCATTCGCGGCGCGGGGAGACATCTTCACTGCTTCAGCCGCGTGGGCTGATTGCGCGGCGTGCCGCGCGCCGGCCGGGTAAGCCGGTTGGGCGGATGCCGCTCTCGGGTGTGCTGCCGACGCGTGCCCGGCTTCGCCTTGCGGCGAGCCGGTCAGCCATTGCGGCAGCGTATCGCATTCATGTTCCATGAAACGGTAGCTCCGGCGTTCTAAACGCGTGAAAGACGACAACCTCAATGATTAGCGATTTCGTGAAATGTCGGTAGCCGGTTCCTTGCTATCATTTTTGTGATCTTGCGCTGACAGTGGACCGGCAATACGGGTACGGCGGCGTTTCTCCTTCCATACGGCACCTCCTTCGAGGGGATGTGATGGCACGAATTCCCAAGCTCACGACGACGCTCGCCTACGACCGCTACATGGCCGGCCAGCGACTCGTGTCGAGCGTGGATCGCGAGTGGCGGCATCTGGTGCTGCGCTCGTATCTCGAGCCGGTGCGGCAAGACCTGCTCGAAGCGCCCGGTTTGCGCGACTTCACGCTGATGACGCTCGCGAGCGGCGCCGAGCATCTCGAACGCAACCTCGGCGGAGCTTGGGAAAGCGCCGATATGCGCGTGAACGACCTGTGGTTCGTGCCGCCCACGCCGATCTCGTGGCGCTGGCATTCGATCAGCGACGAGCCGTTGTCTACGTTGCACGTGCACATCGAGCGCGATTTGATCGACAGCGTCGCGCAACAGATGGGGCTCGACGCGTCGCGTGAACTGTCGCTCGGCGACGCGATGCGCTTCAACGATCCGCTGATCGCCGCGATGCTTGCCGCGCTGCATCGCGCCGCCCGCGATCCGGCCGATTCGCGTCTGTATGTCGATACGCTGGCTCACGCGCTCGCCGCGCACCTGCTGCAGCACTATTCGAGCGGCAACGACGCGCGGCGCGGCGGCGCGACGCGGCCCGAACGGCTGGTGCCGCGCCGGATCCGCCGAGTGACCGAGTACATCCGCACCAATCTCGCCGAAGATCTGGCGATCGCCGAACTGGCCGAGCAGGCCGGCCTAAGCAGTTTTCATTTTGCCCGGGTGTTTCGCCGCGAGACCGGGGAGACGCCGCATCAGTTCGTGACGCGCTTGCGGCTCGAGGAAGCGGCGAGGCTGCTGCGCGCCACGGATCGAACCGTGCTGCAAATCGCGCTCGAAGTTGGCTTCGAGAATGCCAGTCATTTCTCCGTGCAGTTCAAGCGTGGCTATGGTGCGACGCCGCTCGCCTACCGGCTGCGCGCTTGAGATGCACGCCGGCCGATGCTTGCCTGCGCACGCCGTAACGGCTCGCCTTTCTACAGTAGGAATCACGCACTTGCGCAGTGTGCTTTGCATTGCGCGGCTTGCAAACTACGAACTTTCGTGGCGGCGCGCGGTGCAAACTGGCATGGCACGTGGCGCAAGGCTTCGCGGTTCGGCCGGCCACCCGTGATCGGGCGTGGTCTAACTGGACTGACCGCGGCGCCGACAACTGTATCTGTCGAAACCTTGCATCGGACGACAGAATCGAACGGCTTTTGAACCCCACATACCGGATAACGCGCCATGACCCGACTCAAGATGACCGCCTGCGGCCACGCCTTCATCGCCGAAACCCATCCCGATGCGCCGCAGACCGTGGCCGCCTTCCTGAAGCTTCTGCCGTACCGGCAGAAGCTGATCCATGTGCGCTGGAGCGGTGAGGGCTGCTGGGTGCCGCTCGGCGAATTCAAGCTCGAGAACGACAGCGTCGCGGTCGGCTTCGAGAATCACACGAGCCATCCATCGGTCGGCGACATCCTGTTCTATCCGGGCGGCTATAGCGAGACCGAGATCATCCTCGCATATGGCTCATGCTGCTTCGCGAGCAAGATGGGGCAACTCGCGGGCAATCATTTTCTGACGATCGTCGAAGGCAAGGAAAAACTGCGCGAGCTCGGCACGAAGGTACTGTGGGAAGGCGCGCAGGAGGTGGTGTTCGAAAGGCTTTGAGCGGGCCGCATTTCCTTGCTGGGCATACGCGATGCTTGTTTGAAGAGCCGCGTGCGGTCAGGTACCGATCCGGCACCGACCACGCACGTGAGGCACTCGACACCGCTGGCCCGCCCGGCGAGGAGGAGCAAATGCGAAGCATAAATGACAAGGTCCGCGCTGTAGTTTTTGCCATGTCGATCGTGCTGCTCTCGGCTTGCGGCGGGGGCGGTAACGACAACGGCGGGTCGAGTAGCGGCGGCAGCACGGCGGCCGAGCCGGCTGGTGGCGTCAAGCTGCAGGTCGTGTCGTTCGGCGACAGCCTGTCGGACGTCGGGACTTATGCGCCGCTCGCGAGCGCGGTGGGGGGCGGGCGTTTCACGACCAATCCCGGCCAGGTGTGGGCCCAGGACGTCGCGCAATACTACGGCGATACGCTCGGCGCCGCGTTCACGATCGATTTCACGCATAAGCTGAGTGCGCAGGGCGGCCTCGGTTATGCGGAAGGCGGCTCGACGGTGGCGACGCCGGCGAACCAGTACGACTATCTGAGCGACGTCATCGGCAACATCGAAATGCCTGTCAATCAGCAACTGTCGAGTTATCTGAGCGCTCACGGCAGCTTCAACGCCAATCAGCTCGTGCTCGTGTGGGTGGGCGCGAACGATGTGCTCCGCGCCGGCAACCTGCCCGCCGCGGCGCCGATCGTGCAGGCGGCGGCCACGACGCTTGCCCAGCTCGTCGGGCAGATCGTGCAGAACGGCGGCGCGCATGTGGTGGTGATCAATCTGCCGAATATCGGGCTGTCGCCGAAGGGGCTCGCTTCGGCCGATGGTGGCGCGAACCTCACGCAGTTGTCGCAGCTTTTCAACGCTACGTTGAACACCGCGTTGCAAACCGATGGGCTGCAGTCGAAGGTGATCGAGGTCGATTCGTACACGTGGACGAATCAGGTCATCGGAAGCTTTCAGGCGAACGGTTTTACCGTGTCGAATACGGGGCAGGCCTGCGATCCGAAGAAAACGCCCGATGACACCGCGCTGCTATGTTCGCCGGCGACCTATGTGAGCGCCAATGCGGATCAGACTTACATGTTCGCCGATGATTTGCATCCGACGACGCATATGCATGCGTTGTTTGCGCAGTTCGTCGAGCAGCAGATCGCGCATAGTGGGTTGGGGCGGTGAGGGGGATACTACGCGGGGCGCGCTATCGGCACCCCGCCCCTCAACCAGGCCGGGGTGCGCACCCCATCAGATGGTCATCACTTGAACAACTTCATCGCCTGCGTCAGCGTATTGATCACCCCCCAGGCAAGCGGAATCATCGCATACAGCCAGAACACCGCGAGCATCACCTTGTTGGTCGGATGTACGGTTTGAACGGTCGACATACGGATCTCCTCACGCGCCCTTGGCGACTTGTGCATCGGTCATGTGGTGCTTCTCATCCACACGCTTGACCAGCAGGTTGCAGATAAAGCCGATTACGAGCAGCACGGCCATGATGTGCACGGTCATCGTGTACGCGTCTGCTTTGGCGACACCGTTCGCGACTTCATATGCGCGGATGTAATTGACGAGCACCGGACCCGCTACACCCGCCGCCGCCCACGCGGTCAGGAGCCGTCCATGAATGCCGCCGACGAACGCCGTACCGAACATGTCGGCGAGATAGGCCGGCACCGTCGCGAAGCCGCCGCCGTACATGGACAGGATGATGCAGTACGTCAGCACGAACAGCGCGATCTGTCCGTTCGCGGCAAAGCTGGGCACGAAGTAGTAGAGCACCGCGCCGAGCACGAAGAAGATGGCGTAGGTGTTCTTGCGACCGATCCAGTCCGATGCCGACGACCACACGAAACGTCCACCCATGTTGAACAGCGACAGCAATCCGACGAAGCCGGCCGCAGCGGACGCCGTCACGGTGTTCTTGAAGCTCTCCTGGATCATCACCGAGGCCTGGCCGAGAACGCCGATCCCGGCCGTCACGTTCAGGAACAGCACGAACCAGATCAGATAGAACTGCGGTGTTTTCAACGCCTGATCGATATGCACGTGGTTGCGCGAAATCAGCCGGTGCTGCGTGACTTCGGGCGGCGTCCAGCCGGCCGGCTTCCAGTCGGCGGGCGGCACGCGGATCGCGAGCGCGCCGATCGTCATCGAGATGAAGTAGACGATGCCGAGCACGACGAAGGTCTCCGCGACGCCCCCGCTCGTTGCGCTATGAAAGTGGTTCATCAGCGCGACCGACAACGGCGCCGCGATCATCGCGCCGCCACCGAAGCCCATGATCGCCATGCCGGTCGCCATGCCGCGGCGGTCCGGGAACCAGCGGATCAGCGTCGACACCGGCGACACATAACCGAGCCCCAGCCCGATCCCGCCGATCACGCCATAACCGAGATATAGCAGCACGATCTGATGCAGATAGACGCCGAGCGCGGACACCATGAACCCGCCGCCGAAACAGCATGCTGCCGTGAACATGGTGCGGCGCGGACCGACGTGTTCGAGCCATTTGCCCGCGAATGCCGCCGACAAACCGAGGAACACGATCGCGAGCGAAAAGATCCAGCCGAGCGCGGTCAGCGACCAGTCATCGGGCGCGGACTGCGTGATGCCAATCACTTTGGTCAGCGGTCCGTTGAATACCGAGAACGCATAGGCCTGACCGATGCACAGATGCACGGCGAGCGCCGCGGGGGGCACCATCCAGCGCGAAAAGCCGGGCTGTGCGACGGTGGCCTGTTTGGAAAAAAATGGGGCTGAACCTCGTTGGCCGCCCGGCTCGCTGATGCTACTCATAAGTGGGTCTCCTTACAGTTGTTCTGTTTATCGGCGCTTTGTGCATTTAACTTGAGGCGGCGGAGTGTAACTTGCGCAGGCCGTCGCGTCATCGCTATATGTACTTTTATTTCATATGACCTGGATCCACGTACCCAAAATCGTGCCTGGCTCGACAATAGGACGTGGTCGATGGCTTCGCAATATGAAGCGCGCGGACATAAGGTGTGAACCTGGTGAAACGCGGGTATTCTTCACGCGATCGTGCAAATCGTGGGACGCTCAGAGCCGGTTGCTCCGTACTTCCGACTAGAGCCACTATGCAAATTCGCCATAGGCGAGCCGCGCACGACGCGCGGCACACAAAGAAACGGGCCGGCGCGGCTTCTTCGCCGCGCCGGCCCGTCGTGTATCGACGGCGAGTTCCGCCGGTGTCAAGCGATCTTGCGCCCGGTCTTCATGCGTGCTGCAACGAGTACCGAGATCAGACAGCCGATCGCCAGATACGCGGCCACCGGATGCCACGAGCCGCCCGCGAAGCTGACCAGCGCGACCGCGATGAACGGCGTGAATCCGCCGCCGACCACGCTCGCCACCTGATAGCCGACACCCGCGCCGCTATAGCGGTACTCGGTGCCGAACAGCTCGGTGAACATCGGCTGCTGGACGCTGACGACCATGTCGTGCGCGATGTTGGCAAGCATCACCGCGAACACGACGATCCATACTGTCGAACGCGCTTCGAGCGCGAGGAAGAACGGCACCGCGCTGAACACGCCGACCAGCGCGCCGATCATATAGATGCGACGGCGGCCGAAGCGATCCGCGAGCCAGGCGAAGCACGGAATCGTCACGCAGCTGAGCGCGCCGACGACGAAGCCGATCGTCAGGAAAAACTCGCGCGGCATGTGCAGGTTCGTGGTCGAGTAGCTCAGTGCGAACGCAGTCACGATGTACATCGTGAACAGCTCGGCGAGCCGCAGCGCGATGATCAGCAGGAAGGCTTTCGGATGGCGCAGCAGCGCTTCGACGATCGGTAGGCGCACGCGGCGCTCGCCATGCTGGCCGACTTTCTCGACGAACTCCTGAGATTCCTCCATGCTCGAGCGGATCCACAGCGCGATCAGCACCAGTACGACGCTGAACAGAAACGGCAGACGCCAGCCCCAGTTGAGGAATGCGGCGTTGTCCATCGAGCGGCTGATCAGCGCGACGAGTCCCGTCGACAGCACGAGCCCGACGCCGTAGCCGACCTGCACGCCGCTACTGTAGAAGGCCTTCTTTTTCTCGGGCGCGCTTTCGACGGCCATCAACGCCGCGCCGCCCCATTCGCCACCGACCGCAAAGCCCTGGATTGCGCGCAGCGTGACGAGCAGCACCGGCGCCAACCAGCCGATCGTCGAGAACCCCGGCAGCAGACCGATCGCGGCCGTCGACAGACCCATCATCATCACGGTGAGCACGAGCATGCGCTTGCGTCCGAGCCGGTCGCCGTAATGGCCGAACACGAAGCCGCCGAGCGGCCGGAACAGAAAGCCGACGCCGAAGGTGGCGAACGCGGCAAGCGTGCCCATCGCCGGGCCGACGTTCGGGAAGAACTCGGCGTTGAACACGAGCGCGGCGACGATGCCGTACAACAGGAAGTCGTACCAGTCGACCACGGCGCCGATAAAGCTGCCGAGCGCGGCCTTGCGAGCCTGACTGCGCGCATTGCGGTGAGTGGCCACTGTGGCCTGCGGATGGGTGGTGCTCATCGAGTCTCCTTCAATGTGATATGTGCTTTAATCGATCGCGCCGCCCGGGCAAGTCTTTCGACGCGATCGATCCGCGCAGGGAATGTCCGGAAGGTTAATGACGCGACCCGGAATTCACAATCCGCGTGAGGGAGAAAATGCGCGATCATCGCTCGCGGCTGCGCGAATAGCGCGCGTTTTGCGTGTTTACACCAAGCGCCACGGAGAACCGCCGCGGGGAATGATGTGGGCGAACCCACGCAGCGCGCGGCGTGCTAACGTGAAAGCAACCTTAAAAACAACAGTCATTGATATACTACATACCGAATATTGAAAAATGCGGCGTTGCAGCATATGATTGAGGGATCAATCTTCTCAATCATCCGGAGTTACACGTGGAATTCGTGCCTCTTGCGCTGTTCGCCATGGCCGTCGTTGGGTTGGGCTGTGCCGCCACCGTTCTGCTGACCGACTGGATTCCCGAATCGGTCGCTGCACCTGCATCGCAACATGGCCGCTTCGTGGGTCTGGGCGAGCAGCGCGGCAAAACGGCGGCGCCGAATCGCGCGCGTGTTCAAGCAGAGGCGATGAATGTCGTCAGAACTTCCAACTGAAACAGTGGCCACCCCGTTGACCCTGTCGTTGCAGCCAATCGGCGCGAGTGCGAGCTTGCGCGATCAGGCCTATGCGATGCTGCGTCAGGCAATCGCCGACGCGGATATCTACCAGAATCGCGAAGAAATCCGTCTCGACGAGCGCGTGCTCAGCGAATCGCTCGGCGTGAGCCGCACGCCGGTGCGCGAAGCGATGACGCTGCTCGAGCAGGAAGGCTTCCTGCGCATGGTGCCGCGGCGTGGCATCTACATCGTGCGCAAGAGCAAACGCGAAATCGTCGAGATGATCCAGATGTGGGCCGCGCTCGAAAGCATGGCCGCGCGGCTCGCCACGCTGCATGCGACCGACGAGGAAATCGGCCGCTTGCGCCATATGTTCGACAATTTCCGCGACACGACGCCGGCCGAGCATATCGCCGAGTATTCGGACGCGAACATCGCGTTTCATCAGGCGATCGTCGAGCTGTCGAAGTCGCAGATCATTCTCGACACGATCAAGAACATCTTCATCCACGTGCGCGCGATCCGGCGCATGACCATCTCGCAGAGCGACCGGGCCGCGCGCTCGATCGTCGATCATCTGCGCATCATCGAGGCGCTCGAAAAGCGCGACACCGAACTCGCCGAGCGGCTCACGCGCCAGCATTCGCTCGATCTCGCGGCGTTCGTCGAAGCCAATTGCGATTTCCTCGATTGATGGCGGCCTAGACGCTGCCTGGCTGCTGATTGCGAAAAGCCCGCGTGTGCAAGCACCGCGGGCTTTTTTGCGTGCGCGCACTTCGAGCGATGCGCAGGTCGCGCGGCGGCGAACGGCAAACAAAACGAGGTCGCCGCCGCGCTGCGGGATAAACCTTGCTTGACGGTCTTAAAAATATGGTATGTGATATATCAAAAATGACCGATGTAAAGCACGGCCTGGTGTTTTCCCTTGAAATGACTGCCGCAGAGCCTTGTAGATTCGGCGCAAAGCTGCGGCTGGCAAGCTCGAGCAGCACAAACTTCGCGCCGTCTATGTCTCGAAATTGGCCTTGAAGGAATGTGATATATCACATACGGTATCTTCGAAGCCGTGAAACGTCGGTGCAACCGGACGTATATCGAAGCGGACGCGTCCGTCGATAACCGTTGCACATCCGATTGATGAGGAGATGACCATGTCTGCAGTTGTTTCATCCCTGAGTCCGGCCACGGCCACCACGACCGCCGACGACACGCTCAAGCAGAAGACCCGCGACGCGGGCGTCGTGTCGGGCGGCCATCTGGTCGCAAAGGCGCTGAAAAACGAGGGGGTCGACACGATCTTCACGCTGTGCGGCGGCCACATCATCGATATCTACGACGGCTGCGTCGACGAAGGCATCCGCATCATCGACGTGCGCCACGAGCAGGTCGCCGCACACGCGGCCGACGGCTACGCGCGCCAGACCGGCAAGCTCGGCTGCGTGGTGACGACCGCCGGCCCCGGCTGCACGAACGCGGTGACCGGCATCGCGACCGCGTTCCGCTCGGAAAGCCCGATCCTGCACATCGGCGGGCAGGGCGCGCTGACGCAGCACAAGATGGGCTCGCTGCAGGACCTGCCGCACGTCGACATCATGGCGCCGATCACGAAGTTCGCCGCGAGCGTGTCGAGCACCGAGCGCGTCGCGGACATGATCTCGATGGCCGCGCGCGAATGCTTCAACGGCGCGCCCGGTCCCGCCTACCTGGAAATTCCGCGCGACGTGCTCGACCGCGAAGTCGACGCGTCGCGCGCGATCGTGCCGCGGCCGGGCCGCTATCGCGCGTCGACGAAATCGATCGGTGACCCGCGCGACATCGAGAAACTGGCGGACATTCTCGTCGATGCGGAACGCCCCGCAATCCTGTACGGCCAGCAGGTGTGGACCGCGCGCGGTCACGAGGAAGCGATCGCGCTGCTGCGCGGCATCGAGATTCCCGGCTATTTCAATGGCGCGAGCCGCGGGCTGCTGCCGCCGGGCGATCCGCATCATTTCGATCGCACGCGTTCGCAGGCGTTTGCGAATGCCGACGTGCTGATCGTGGTCGGCACGCCGTTCGATTTCCGCATGGGTTACGGCCGACGCATCAGCAAGGAATTGACGCTGGTGCAGATCGATATGGACTATCGAACCGTCGGCAAGAATCGCGATATCGATCTGGGCCTGGTCGGCGATCCGGGCGCGATTCTCGCCGCGGTGCTGCAGGCCGCGAGCGGTCGTATCAAGGACGACAAGCGTCAGGCGCGCCGCAAATGGATGGCGCAGTTGCGCGACGCCGAAGCGAGCGCAACCGAAAAACTGATGCCGCTGTTCCGCTCGAACAGCACGCCGATTCATCCGTATCGTGTCGCGTACGAACTCAACGAATTCCTGTCCGACGACACCGTCTATATCGGCGACGGCGGCGACGTCGTGACGATCTCCGCGCAAGCGGTGCGCCCGCGCCGCCCCGGCCAGTGGATGGACCCCGGCGCGCTCGGCTCGCTCGGCGTCGGCACCGGCTTCGCGCTCGCGGCGAAGCTCGCGCATCCGCACAAGGAAGTGCTCTGCTATTACGGCGACGGCTCGTTCGGCATGACCGCGTTCGACATGGAAACCGCGAACCGCTTCGGCGCACCGTATCTCGCGGTGATCGGCAACAACTCGGCGATGAACCAGATCCGCTACGGCCAGCTTGCCAAGTACGGCGAAGAACGCGGCAACGTCGGCAATCTGCTCGGCGACGTGCCGTTCAGCAAATTCGCCGAAATGCTCGGCGGCTATGGCGAGGAAGTGCGCGATCCCGCGCAGATCGCGAGCGCGCTACAGCGTGCGCGCGAAGCGATTCATCGCACCGGCCGCTCGGCGGTGGTCAACATCTGGGTCGACCCGCGCGAGTACGCACCGGGCACGAAGAACCAGACCATGTACAAATAACCCTCATCGTTCAGGAGATACGACATGGCCAAGGCACTCGACGGTGTGCGCATCCTCGATTTCACGCATGTGCAATCGGGGCCGACCTGCACGCAATTGCTCGCATGGTTCGGCGCGGACGTGATCAAGGTGGAACGGGCAGGCGCGGGCGACATCACGCGCGAGCAGCTGCGCGATATTCCCGACGTGGATAGCCTGTACTTCACGATGCTCAATCACAACAAGCGCTCGGTCACGATCGACACCAAGCATCCGGAAGGCAAGCAGGTGCTCGAAGCGCTGATCCAGAAATGCGACGTACTGGTCGAAAACTTCGCACCGGGCGCGCTCGACCGGATGGGCTTTACCTGGGAGCGGATTCAGGAATTGAATCCGCGCATGATCGTCGCCTCGGTGAAGGGCTTCGGTCCCGGTCCTTACGAGGACTGCAAAGTCTATGAAAACGTCGCGCAATGCGCGGGCGGCGCTGCGTCGACCACCGGCTTCGACGACGGCCCGCCGGTCGTGACCGGCGCGCAGATCGGCGACAGCGGCACGGGGCTGCATCTCGCGCTCGGCATCGTCACTGCGCTCTATCAACGCACGCATACCGGACGCGGCCAGCGCGTGCTCGCGGCCATGCAGGACGGCGTGCTCAATCTGTGCCGCGTCAAACTGCGAGACCAGCAGCGGCTCGACCGTACCGGCGTGATGAAGGAGTATCCGCAATATCCGAACGGCACGTTCGGCGAAGCGGTGCCGCGCGCGGGCAATGCGTCGGGCGGCGGCCAGCCGGGCTGGATTCTGAAATGCAAAGGGTGGGAGACCGACCCCAACGCCTATATCTACTTCATCACGCAGGCGCCCGTGTGGGCGAAGATCTGCAACGTGATCGGCAAGGAGGAGTGGGCCACCGACCCCGACTACGCGACGGCGCCCGCGCGCCTGCCGCGCTTGAAGGAGATCTTCGCCGAAATCGAACGCTGGACGATGACGAAGTCCAAGTTCGAGGCGATGCAGATCCTGAACGAATACGACATTCCGTGCGGCCCGATCCTGTCGATGAAGGAAATTGCCGAGGAGCCATCGCTGCGCAAAACCGGCACGATCGTCGAAGTCGATCATCCGAAGCGCGGCAAGTATCTGACAGTGGGCAATCCCATCAAACTGTCCGACAGCCCGACCGACGTCGAACGCTCGCCGCTGCTTGGCGAACATACCGATGAAGTGATGGCCGAGCTCGGTTATTCGGCCGAGCAGATCACGGCGCTGCGCACGGCGGGCGCAATCTAGGAGCGAGGCATGCAGACGTGGATGCGGTTCATGTCGGGCGACGGCGGCATCGTGTTCGGCCGTGTCGAAGGCGCCTATCTGCACGAGTACGAAAGTCTCGCGCAGCCGGTGCCGACCGGCGCAGTACTGTCGCTGCGCGCATTGACGCCGTTGGCGCCGTGCTCGCCCGGCAAGATCGTCGCGCTGTGGAATAACTATCACGCGCTCGCGGCGAAGCTCGACAAACCCGTGCCCACGCACCCGCTGTTTCTGCTGAAGCCGGCGGCGTCGGTGATCGGCGCGGGCGAGCCGATCCGCCGGCCGCGTCACTACGCGGGCAAGATCGTCTACGAAGGCGAACTCGGCATCGTGATCGGCCAGCGTTGCCGCGACGTGGATGCGCAGCAGGCGGAGGCGGCGATCTTCGGCTACACGCTCGTCAACGACGTCACCGCCGCCGATCTGCTTAACGAGAATCCGCATTTTCCGCAGTGGTGTCGCGCGAAGAGCTTCGATACCTTCTGTTGCCTGGGTCCGGCCATCGTCTCCGGTTTCGACTGGCGGGCGGCGCGCCTCCTGACCACGCTCGACGGCGCCGAGCGTCAGAACTATCCGCTCGCCGATATGGTCTTTTCGCCGGCCGAGCAGGTGAGTCTGATATCGCAGGATCTGACGCTCGAACCCGGCGACGTGATTGCGTGCGGTACCTCGGTGGGCGTGGGGTCGATCAAGGACGGCGCAACGGTCTCGATCACGATCGATGGGATAGGCACGCTGACCAATACCTTGAGCGCGGCGCAGCGCGACGAGCCACGGCGATCGGGCGATACCGCGAACGTCGGTTGACGAGGGCCGGACCTCGCGGCTCTTGCCTTTTCATCGCATCACGGAGAATCACGCATGCCGCAAGCCTGTGGAAGCGCCGTGTGGATGGACCTGTTGCTGCTGCTCGCCATGACTGTCATCGCTGCGTTGGTTGCGGTGCTGATGGTGGCGTTGGCCGCGCTCTCGCGACGACAGTTCGGCCGATGTTCGGCGCAGCGGCATTCATGCGTGCGCGAACGCGATCTGACACGCAGGCACCGGATGCTTGCATTGCTTGGCAGCGGCATCGGTTTGGCGGTCGCGTCGACAGGCTTTGCGCGCTACCTGTTGGCGGCGGCGCGCGAGAACAGCGAACGCATCGAACTGTTTGCCGCCGTGTTGATCGGCGCGCTGCTCTTTGCGATCTCGGCGATTGCGTTCTGCAAGCTGCTCGGCGCATTGCAACTCGAGGCGGTCGCGCGGCCGGGACATCACGTCGTCAATCTGTTTGCGCTGTTTTTGTGCGGATGGCTCGGTTACGGCTTCGTCACTGAACAGGCACAGCCATTCGGACTCGCGGCATTGCTCGCGACGGGCGCGCTAGCGTTGGCAATGGGCGTGCATCTGATGCTGAGCCGCGAGTACTCGGGCGATCCCGCTCACGCGGCGAATCGCGTCAGTTGCGCAGCGCGCATGTATGCCTTCGCCGCGCGTAGCGATGGCCTGGCGATCGGCAAGCCGGGCCTGCTCGCGAACATCGAGTGGCATGGCGGGGAAGAGCAGACGTGGGCGCTTCGCGATGTCACGCCGGCGATGATGCGCGTGAGCGCCTCTGCAGATGGTCGGGACGGGCGTGATGGTAGACGCGGCAACGGCCGCCAGCGCGACTATGCACGCCAATGCGCGCACGAGCGGCCGGTTCATTTCACTACACGTCGGTGATCAATGATGCATGCGCCGCCAGGAGACCTGATTGCCAATAGCGAAGACGGCGGGACGATGATCCCGCCGCCCGAGTCTGTTTCGATGCTTCTAGTCGCCCACGGTCGCGGCGAATTCGCTGTAGTACTGCGTCTTCCTATGCAGAATCAGTTGCGCGAGAAAATCGGCATCGTACGCGCGATGCAGGTGGCTGTGATAGCGCTCGATATAAGCGGTGATTCGCGCCAACTCGCCATTGAACTCTTTCAGCATGTCGAGCGTCGCACGGTCCCAGCGAAACCGCAGCCCAAGTTCGCTGAACGCGGCATTGTAGGCGCTCAGATGCGGATCGTCGGGTTGGTCTTCGTGATCCGCCGCCGCTGTGCGAGCGTTTCGTGTACTGATACGGGATTCAACCGGAGCGTGGTTCATGATCGGCCTCCTCGGCTCGCAAGTGAAAGAACTCGCTTGCAGCATAGAAGTCGCGATCGATTTGCAATAGTTAAAGTTTTATTGGCTTTCCATAGCCTACGGCTTATGCACGCTCAGTTCCTGCACGCGGGTGATCTTTTCGATCAGATTGGCGCCTTCCTCCATCAGGAAGCGTTTGAAGGCGACGGCAACCGGTGGCAGACGCTTGTTCTTCCGATGCACGACATACCAATTGAGCATGACCGGAAAGGTTTCGACGTCGAGCACGACCAGATGACCCAGTTGCAATTCGAGGCTGATCGTATGGGCGGACAGAAACGCGATGCCCATGCCGGCGATGACCGCCTGCTTGATCGTCTCGGTGCTCTTGATCTCCATCGCAATCTTCAGATTGGACAGCCGGCCGGCAAAACCTTCTTCCATCGAATTCCACGTGTCCGAACCGCGTTCGCGCACGATGAACGCTTCGTTCGCGAGTTGACTGAAGCGGATATTGCGCTTGTGCGCAAGCGGATGAGTGGGCGCCGCGACGATCACGTACGGGTGCGGCGCGAACGGTTCATTGGTCGCGTCGGTTTCGTGAGGCGGACGCACCATGACCGCGAGGTCGGTCTGATTGGTCGCCAGTTGATGAAGCAGTTCTTCGCGGTTGTGTACCGCGAGATTCAGTTCCACACCCGAATAGCGACGCGTGAATTCGGCGAGAAGGCGCGGAAAGAAATAGTCGCCCGCGCTAATCACCGCAACATTCAGTTTGCCGCCGGAGACGCCCTTCAACTGGCTCATCGCTTCGTCGACTTCATGGAACTGCTGCATGATCGCGCGGCTGTAGTGGAGCATTTCCGTGCCGGCCGGCGTCAGATAGATCTTCTTGCCGAGTTGCTCGAACAGAGGCAGCCCCGCATGTTCCTCGAGTTGCCGGACCTGGGTGGAAACGGCCGGCTGAGTCAGATGCAATTCCTCCGCGGCGCGCGAAAAACTCAGGTGGCGCGCTACCGTTTCAAAGACCTTCAGTTGCCGCAGAGTTGCATTGCGCATCGTCATGGTCGATGTATAAGGAAACGTGAATCAACATAATAACAAACTTTAATTATGAGTAATTCAGCAATGACCCTAGCATGAAACCTATAACAAGCCGAATAACCGCCGTAATACGCGGGTTAACGCATAGATATGCGGTGTGGCGGACTCAATAGCGGGGAATAAGCTGTAATGCTTACCGCCTCAAGCGTGGTTTTGGTCGGAATAAAGCAAGAATTTTATAGAAGACGAGTTCGGGGGATCTGCGGAAACACCAAAGCGTCAATTGAGATTTTTCCCGAATAGCGAAGTTCTCGGGCCATAACGATAAGGCGGGACGCATCCAGCGCGGCGCGTAAGCCGGCTGCACTAAATAAATAGTGGAGACAAGGCTCATGAACGATATCACCCAGCAATCGACGACCCGTACGTCCTGGCGTAACCGATGGTGGCAACTCGTCATCGGCATGGTATGCATGGCGCTGGTGGCGAATCTGCAATATGCGTGGACGTTATTCGTGGCTCCTATGCATGCGCGGCATCACTGGAGCGAGGCGTCGATCCAGCTCGCGTTCTCGATCTTCATTCTGACGGAGACGTGGCTCGTGCCGTTCGAGGGCTGGCTCGTCGATCGATTCGGGCCGCGCCCGGTGGTGGCAGCCGGCGCGGTATGCGCGGGTTTGTCGTGGATTCTCAATTCGCATGCGACCACGCTCGGCATGTTGTATTTCGCGGCGGTGATTGGCGGGATAGGCGCGGGCGGTGTGTATGGAACATGCGTCGGCAATGCGCTCAAATGGTTTCCCGACCGGCGCGGTCTCGCCGCGGGTTTGACGGCAGCGGGCTTTGGCGCAGGCGCGGCGCTGACGGTGATTCCGATTGCGAACATGATTACGCGCCGCGGCTATGAAGAGACGTTCCTGTTCTTCGGCATCGTGCAAGGCGTCAGCATTCTGCTGCTCGCGATGCTCCTGACGCGGCCGATCTTGCGTCAGCCAGGGATACGCAAGAGCCGCTTGGCGGTGTCGAAGGTCGATTTCACCTCGCGCCAGATGATCAGAACGCCAGTGTTCTGGGTGATCTACGCGTCGTTCGTCGCGGTCGCGGCGGGCGGCTTGATGGCGACCGCGCAGATCGGCCCGATCGCGAAAGACTGGGGCATAGCGCGCATTCCGATGACGGTCTTCGGCGCGACGTTGCCGCTGCTGACCCTCACGCTGTCGATCGACAATATCTTCAACGGCTTGACGCGTCCGCTGTCCGGCTTCATCTCCGACAAGATCGGCCGTGAAAACACGATGTTCGTGATCTTCATTGGCGAGGGGCTCGCGTTGCTCGGCATGATGCAGTTCGGCAGCAATCCGTATGCGTTCATGGTCTTTGCCGCGCTGATCTTCCTGTTCTGGGGCGAGATCTTCTCGATCTTCCCGGCGACTTGCGCCGATACGTTCGGCAGCAAGTACGCGGCCGCCAATGCCGGCACGTTGTACACCGCGAAGGGCACGGCCTCGTTGCTGGTGCCGATCGCGTCCGTACTCGCGGCGACGGGCGGCTGGAGCCTTGTCTTCGTCTTTGCCGCTGTCATCACGATCGCAGCCGGCATTTCCGCGAAGTTCATCCTCAAGCCGATGCGCGCGCGTTGGATCGAATCGCACAACGAACCTCAGGGCGCGCTGGCCGTCGCGGGTCATGGCAATGGCAATGCGTCGCGAATGAGTCACTGGCCCGAACAGTCTGGCGAATAACGTGAGCGTCGCGCGCCCGGAACCGACGTTATGAATGTTTCGCTGCAGCAGCTCAAGGTATTCGTCGCGGTCGCGCGCGAGCGCAGTTTCACGCGCGCGGCGCGCGAGTTCGATCTGACGCAGTCGGCCGTGAGCCGTTGCGTGCGTGAACTGGAAGACGCGGTCGAATTGAAGCTGTTCGATCGCACGACACGCCAGGTCGAACTGACGAATGCGGGTGCGAGTCTCGAGAGAAGAATTGGCCGTCTGCTCGATGAAATCGAGTTGACGCTGCTCGAAGAGCGCGCTGCTTATGACGGACACACGGGCGTCGTCTTATTCGCGAGTAATCCGGTGTTGTCATCGGGCTGGGTGCCGCAGGCTTTGGCGCAGTGCGCGTCGGTTTTTCCCGAGCTGGTCGTATCGGTCAAGGATCAACCTCAAAGCAGCGTACTGGCCAGTGTCGAGCAGGGCGAGGTGGATTTCGGCGCGGTCTGTGTGACTGTACCTGTCGATAGTCCTCTACTGCACGCGCAGGTACTTTTCACTACGCCACTGCATGCGGTGCTTCCATCCGCGCATCCGCTAGCGCGGCAAGACAGCATCGGATGGCACGCGTTGCGCGAAAGTCCGCTGATAACGCTGAATGCCGATACTGGCGTGCGTGCCGCGCTCGCCCCGGTGCTCGCCGCGAACGGATCGAAGCGCCGGCCGTTGCAGGAACTCGGACACGTTGCGACGGTAGCGCGCATGGTCGAATTGGGACTGGGCGTCGGCGTATTGCCTGTCGATGCGCATTGGCCTTCGCCGGGCGCTTCGTTGGTGAGCCGTCCGCTCGTCCCCGAAACGGCATTGACGACGGTACTCGTGCACCGCAGAAATCGCTCGCTTCGTCCCAATGCGGCTGCTGCGTGGGCGCAGTTCGTTGCGTCGACGACTGATCATTCGCCGATCGCAAACGAAGCGCCTGCCGCAGCCGCGACGCAAAGCTTCAACTGGCGGTCCGTGCGGCAAAGCCTGTTGCCGGAACCTTAGACAGGGGCCGACCAACAAGCTTGCGCGACGCGCGGCATTCGATCGATGCGCCGTCAGTCAACCACATAACGTCCTACTCAAGGAGCTTCATGATGGAAATCCAGACCGATCTCAGGCACCACGATCTGCTGATCGACGGCAAGCGCATGCCGCCAGGCACCGGGGAATATTCCGTCGACATCAACCCCGCGACCGAGGAGCCGATCGCACTGGTGGCGCAAGGCAGCGCCGCCGACGTCGATGCCGCGGTGCGCGCCGCGCGCGGCGCATTGAAAGTATGGAATTCGATTCGGGCCGCCGAACGCGGGCGCATCCTGCAACGTCTCGCGGGCCTGATGCGCGAGAACATGGAAGAACTTGCCGCGCTCGAAAGTCTCGACGGCGGCAAGCCGATTGCCGCGGTGATGCGTCAGGACGTGCCCGCCGCGATCGATACCGTCGAATACTACGCAGGCTGGTGCGACAAGATCAACGGCCAGGTGGTGCCGACGCGTCCCGATGCATTGACCTATACGTTGCGCGAACCTGTCGGCGTGGTCGCCGCAATCGTGCCGTGGAATTTTCCGCTGATGATCGGCATGTGGAAGATCGCGCCCGCGCTCGCATGCGGTTGCACGCTGATCGTCAAGCCCGCCGAGATCACGCCGCTCACCGCGTTGCGCATCGGCGAGCTGGCGCTCGAAGCGGGCGTGCCGCCGGGCGTGCTCAACATCGTCACCGGCAAAGGCAGCGTGGTGGGCGACGCGATGGTCTCGCATCCCGGTATCGACAAGGTCACGTTCACCGGTTCGCCTTCGGTCGGACGAGGCATCCTGCAGGGCGCGGCGGGCAACTTCAAACGCGTGACGCTGGAACTCGGCGGCAAGTCGGCCAACGTGATTTTTGCCGACGCGAATCTCGACAATGCGGTGCGAGCCGCGGCGTCGGGCGTGTTCTTCAATACGGGGCAAGTGTGCTCCGCCGGGTCGCGGATACTCGCGCATCGCGACGTGTATGACGAAGTGGTCGAGCGTCTGGCCACGCGCGCGAAGTCGATCAAGGTCGGCGACCCGTCGCTGCGCGAAACGTCGATGGGACCGCTGATTTCGGCCGCGCAGATGAAGACCGTATTGAGCTATGTCGACACGGGACGCTCGGAAGGTGCATCGCTCGTGACGGGTGGCGCGCGCCTCGGCGATCGCGGCTTTTTCGTCGAGCCAACCGTGTTCGCGAATGTCGAGCACGAAATGCGGATTTCGCAGGAAGAAATCTTCGGGCCCGTGGCGAGCGTGATCCGTTTCAACGACGAAGCGGACGCGATCCGAATCGCCAATGGCACGTCGTACAGTCTCGCGGCAGGCGTGTGGAGCGCTGACTTGAGCCGCGTGCATCGCGTGGCGCGCGACCTGAAGGCGGGCACGGTGTGGATCAATACCTACGGCTATACGGACGTGCGTTTGCCGTGGGGCGGTGCTGGCGATTCGGGCTTCGGTCGCGAGCATGGCGATGTCGCGATCGAGAACTTCACGGAACCGAAGGCGGTGTGGGTGGCCATCGATCAATAGCGGCAAATGCGAAAAAGGATCGGATGCATGGCCATCCGATCCTTCAGGTCGTGTTGCAAGACGAAAAGGAATTGACGAGTACTCGGTCAATTGCCCTGCAAAGCCATCTTCTCGCGCAATTTGATCAGTGCGAGCACGACGTCGATAGTGGGTGTCGGTTCGGCAACGAGTCGCCCCATTTCCTGCACGACGGTCAATAAAGGATCGATTTCCATCGGCCTGCGGTGCTCGAGATCGACGAGCGTTGATGTCTTGTGCGCACCGACCGCACCCGCGCCATCAATACGCCTTTCCACATCGACGCGAAAGTGCACGCCGAACTGATCCGCGATTCGCTTCGCTTCGAGCATCATCGTGCGTGAGACCGCGCGCGTGCCCGGGTCACTCGTGAGCACATCGAGCGTTGCATGCGTCAATGCGCTAATCGGGTTGAAGCACAGATTACCCCATAGCTTGAGCCAGATTTCGTCGCGAATGTTGTCGCGAATCGGCGCTTCGAAGCCGGCCGCCTGCATGATCTCGTGCAATTGCTGAATGCGCGGGGTGCGCTCGCCACTGGGTTCGCCGATGGGAAACTTCTTGCCGTACACGTGTTTGATCACCCCCGGTTCGACGATCTCCGCCGCCGGATAGAGTACGCAGCCAATCGCGCGCTCGGGTCCGAGCCTGGTCCATTGCGAACCGTCGGGGTCGACGCTCGTCAGCCGAGTGCCGGCAAAGCGCCCGCCGTGCTGATAGAAGTACCAATAGGGAATACCGTTGACGCCGGTAACGATCGCCGTGTGCTTGCCGAGTAGCGGTTGCATGGAATCGACCACGCCAGGCAGCGAATGCGCCTTCAGCGTCACGATGACGAAGTCCTGGACGCCGAGTTCGCGTGGATCGGACGTGCAGCGCACCGGCGCGCTGAACGTTTCGCCATCCATGATGAGGCGCGCGCCGTGTTCACGCATCGCGGCCAGATGCGGGCCGCGCGCAATGAAGCTGACGTCCGCGCCGGCGCGTGCCAATTGCACGCCCATTAAACCGCCAATCGCTCCCGCTCCGAAGATGCAGATCTTCATGATGTCGCTCCGTGACGATGAAAAAGCCGTTCGCCCAATGCCGCATTGCAGTCATTCGCGGCCGGTCACGGTTCGAGCATAAGGTGGCGTGACGAATGCTGATAGTTAAAGTTTCTCCGTCGATGTATTAGTTATTCGTTATGAAAAGACCGCGATGTGAATGCTGCTTCGACTGTCGGAGAGCCTAGGGCCTGTTATTAGCGTGAACAGGCCCTAGATACGTCAGCCGCGCCGAACCAGCAGAAAACTCACGCCGATTGCCGCGAGAAATCCGCCGCAGCAGCGATTGAACCAGCGGCGGATCTGCGCGCGCATCAGCCATTTGCCGAGATACATGCCGGCCCACGAATACAATGCAATCGCCACCCATTCGAGTACCAGAAAGCTCGCGCCGAGCGCGGCGAATTGCGGCAGTATCGGCTGCGCGACGTCGACGAATTGCGGCAGGAACGCGGTAAAAACCAGAATCGCCTTCGGATTGCCCGCCGCCACGAAAAACTCGTGCCGGGCGATGCGTGAGAGCGCGGCCTCCTGGGGTTGCGATGTATCGATTGCGGGTGCGTCGCTGCGCCACAACTGGATCGCGAGCCAGATCAGATAAGCGGCGCCCGCGAGTTTGATCGCCAGAAAGATCCACTCGGACGCATGCAGCACGACCGCGAGACCGGTCGCGGCGAGTGCGAGCATCATCGCGAAGGCGAGCAGCCGGCCGCTGCCGCCGACGAACGCTTTCATGAAGCCATGACGCGCGGCCACGTTGATCGAAAGCAGGTTGTTGGGCCCGGGTGCGAGGTTGATGGCGAAGCAGGCGGGTAAAAAGAATAGCCAGGCGGTAAGGGACATGACGGCTTGCATTCCGAACGGGAGATCACGATGCATCGCGCGCGATGCGTTACCGGGATTGTAGCGAAACCGCGCCGCGCCTCGGCTGGCCGCGTGCTCAGTTCACCGCCTTGATAAAGCCTGGATCGCCAATCAATGTATCGACGCTGAGCTTGACCGTGTCTTCGATCGCGATCGTGTTGCTGGTGAATTTCGGCGACTTCTGCTTCACGGTGCGCGTGGTCGTGTACATGACTTTTTGGGTCGCCGCATCGATGACCACGTAGTGCATCTTCAGCGTCCACAGCGCCGGCGAGCGCGTATCGTCCACCGTGAAGGTTTCGATGCTGCCGCTGAGCACGCGTTTGTTGTCGTCGATACGAAAACCGGCCACTCGCAGACTATTCGCGACGCCATTGCGCACCACGAGGCTGACGTCGTCCTTCAGCACGAGCCCGGTCATCCCGGTATTTTCGATGCGGTTCGGCGAGAGATGACCGTCGCGCGCGGGCAGATACGCGAAGTCGCGTGCAGGGGCGACGCTGAGCGAGCCGGTGCCGTGGGTCTTCGTGTGCGTTGCGCTGGCGCTGCTGTTCAGGCCGAACCATGACCAAGAGCACGCGGACAGCAGCGTGGGCAGCAGTATGGCGCCGCAGCCCTTGAGCACGACGGATCTCAACGGCGAACGCACAGCAGCCATGCGGGAGAAAGCGGCGGTCGAAGTCAGAGGAGTTGCCCTTTTCAGTGGAGTCATCCCGGTGAAGAACAGCATGGTAGCAGCGAACCGGACCGTCGAACCTTCAAACGGGCTCCGGGCGCTCCTTGCCGATCCGGGCAGCAAGCCTCGCATCGGGGCTGGCAGCTCGCCCATCATAACGGGCCGCGTTAGCGATGGACGTCGAGGCCACGCCCGAAGCGCTTTCGAGATGTTTTCGGAATTGCCCGCGTCAGGGCCGGACCTGAGCCGTTCAGAAAAAGCCCGCCTTTCCTTGCGTGATATCGATCAGCGTTGCCTTGGCGTCGTCGAGTGCGTTGGCGGGCACGCGCATCGTCATCTTCACCAGCATGCCGTAGGCGCTGTCCACGAGCGCATAGCCTTCGGCGTCCATCCATCGACGGACTTTGGCTTCGTCGGCATAACTCACTTCGACGCCCAGCAACACCTGGGCAATCCTCTCGACGCGCGGCGCGTCGAGCAGCGCGGACGCGATCGCATCGGTGTATGCGCGCACCAGACCGCCCGCGCCGAGCTTCACACCGCCGTAATAGCGCACGACCGCCGCAAGCACGCCATCCAGATCGTGATGCCGCAGCACTTCGAGAATCGGCCGACCGGCGGTGCCGGACGGTTCGCCGTCGTCGGACATGCCGGACTGGCCGCCCGCGAGCAGCGCCCAGCACACATGCGTCGCGGCAGGATGTTCGTCGCGCAGACGCTGCAATTCGGCCATCGCGGCATCGCGATCGGCGACCGGGATCGCATGCGCGATGAAGCGGCTCTTGCGAATCTCGAGTTCCGCGCTCAGTGGCGCGGGCAGGGTATAGGTGGGCAAGGCGGAAACGTCGGTGGATGAAAAGAAGCACGCGGTAGGCGGCGCGATGTCCGTCATGGTAACGGATCGTCGGTGCCAGCGAGGCGCCAGGGCCGCTTCGCGGGTTCGTCTACAATGGTCCGCTGAACGCGTGCCCATCATTTCGACCCCGCGCGTCGCAAGGAGACGACATGCTTGACCTATCCACGTTGGGGACGTTCGTTGCCGTCGTGCTCGGGCTCTTTCTGATTCCAGGGCCGGCCGTGCTGCTAGTTTTGACGCGCACCATGCACGGCGGACGTAAAGCCGGCATTCTGACCGGTCTCGGTATCGCAGCTGGCGATTTCGTGCATACGCTGGGCGCCGCGGTTGGCCTCTCCGCGCTGCTGATGACGTCCGCGCTGGCCTTCAATGCGGTGAAATTCGTCGGTGCCGCGTATCTCGTCTATCTGGGCATTCGCGCGTTGCGCGAAAAGCAGGCGAGTGCGCACCTGCCGGTCGTCGCGCCGGTGTCGGGTTCGAAGGCGTTCTTGCAGGCGATTCCCGCCGAAGTGCTGAACCCGAAGACCGCGCTGTTTTTCCTTGCGTTTCTGCCGCAATTCGTGCGCCCCGAACATGGCTCGACGTTTCTGCAGTTCGCGACACTCGGGCTGATTTTCGTTGCCATGAGCGCGCTTTACACGACGCTGATCGTCCTGACGATGCGGCCGCTGGGCAAACTCGTGAAGCGTTTGACGTGGTTGACGCGCTGGCAGAACAAGCTCATCGGTGTGCTGTTCATTTCGCTCGGCCTGCGCGTGGCAGTGCAAACACGCTGAGTCCGGAAGCGCGAGTTCAGGACGGCGCCAGCAGGATCAGCGACCCAACGACGCGACTGTTAAGCATTGCAAGGCGACGATGCCATGGCACGCGCGATTCAGGAGACAGCGATGAATGAAGACGCAACTTCGACGGCGCGCGCGATCGAGTTCTGGTTCGACTTCGGCAGCAACTACAGCTATCTGAGCATGATGCGGATCGAAGCGTTGGCGGCCGCGCGCAACGTGACGATCGTCTGGCGGCCGTTTCTGCTCGGTCCGGTATTTCGCCAGCTCGGTTTCGACAACTCGCCCTTCGTATTGCAGAAAGAAAAAGGCGCGTACGTGTGGAAAGACATGGAGCGTCAATGCCGCAAATACGGCATTGCGCTCACGCGCCCCAGCAGTTTTCCGCGGGCGGCGCTTCTCGCGATGCGTGTCGCGCTGCTGGGTGCGAACGAGCCGTGGATCGGTGCCTGGTGCCGCAAGATCATGCAGTTGAATTTCGTCGACGACCGCGACATCGGTTCAATCGATGTCGTCAGTCACGCGCTCGACTCGCTTGGCTTACCGGCGCAGAGCGTGATCGACGCCGCGCAAAGCGACGCGAACAAGCTCCGCTTGCGCGAGCAGACCGAACGGGCCATCAACAAGGGGATTTTCGGGGCGCCGACGTTTTTTGTCGGCGGGGAGATGTTCTGGGGCAATGACAGGCTGGAGGACGCGTTGGACCACTGCGACGCGATCGCGGCGCGTCATTGAACGTCAGCGGGAGCGCTTAATCAGCCTGCTGGCAGAAGCGCCGACCCGGCACGTGAGAGACCACGGCCTGGGCGATTTCGAGCGGAGTACTTTCGGCGGGAACGACGCGACGGCTCGATTCGGGCGCGTGCTTCATCGTCCATTCGACGAGCCGGTATGAACGGCCCCAGGGCGGTTGCAGCGGATCGGAGACCTTGCAGGAATGAATCTGGCGAGTCCATTGATGGCCGGGCATCGCACGCAGGTGTTCGACTACCATCTCTTCAACCATGATTTACCTCCTTCTTGTGCGCGTAACCGTTTTCGGTCGCGCTTCTGGCACCCCTCAAGAAAAAGCGCCGCCGATGTTCTGGCGGCTCAACAGGGGATGTGCCACATACTTGCAGGGAACAATTAAGCGAAACTTAAGAACCGCAATCATTACGCAAACGGATCTCACTGCGTGTAAGCGAGTGCAAGTGAATGCAAGCGGGAGCTGACAACCGTGGGCACGAACGCCCGCAGGCCGGCCGACACGTCGCGAGCCTGCCCTCAAGACCCCGGCGGATCGGCCGTTATCAGTAGAGTTGGGGCGACGACCCCGCTTCGCCTTCAGGGCCGCCCTACTGATACCGTGACGAATCTCGCCCAAACGCCGCTTTCCGAGCGCCTTCGCTCGCTCGTCGACACCGTGCAGCACAACGAGCGCACGTTGCGCCGCTTCCAGAACGTCGAGTTGCGGTTGATCGGCGCGCAGGATTTCGGATCGTTTCTCGATACGTTGTTCAGCCATCTGCCGCGGGAGTTCTCGCTCGCGAGCGTGGTGCTGTGGCTCGACGAGCGCGCGCCAATGCTGCTCGAACTGCGTGAGCCGGGCAACCTGCGCGCGCTCGATCATGCGCAGTTGAAGACGTCGCGCGAGGGCGGTCTCGTCGCGCAATCCTTGTGCGAAGACGATCGGCCGTGGCTCGGCCGCCCTGGCGAACTCGACGACGACACGCGCCGCGCGTTCTTCGGTGCCGCGCCAGCTCACGTGCCGGCCAGCGCGATCCTGCTGCCGCTCGCCGCGGGCACGAGCGTCAGCGGCTACCTATGCCTCGGCAGCGACGACCCCGCGCGCTTCGGCGCGGGCATGGCCACCGACATTCTCGAGCGCTTCGCGAGCATCGTCACCGCGAGTCTCGACAACGTCGCGCATCGCGAGCGGCTCAGGCAGCTCGGCATGACCGACTCGCTGACCGGCCTCGCGAATCGCCGCTATTTCGACGAACGGCTGCGCGAGGAGTTGATGCGCGCGGCCCGTTATCGCGTGCCGGTCGCGTGTCTTTTCATCGATATCGACGGTTTCAAGCGCATCAACGATAGCCACGGCCATCAGTCCGGCGACCGCGCGCTCGCGGCGGTGGCCGCCTGCGTGCGACAGCAGGTGCGGCTTGGCGACATCGTCGCGCGCTATGGCGGCGAGGAGTTCGCCGCGCTGCTGCAAGGCGATCGCAGCGACGCGTTGACCGTCGCGGAACGCGTGCGGCGTGCGGTCGAGAATCTCGACGTGCGCGACGAGCACGGCGAGCTCATTACATTGACCGTGTCGATCGGCGTGGCCGGGCGCGTGGTCGCCGGCAGCCCGGCCGAGGCGATGTCGCTCGGTCAGGCGATGATGGACGAGGCCGATCGCGCGATGTATCAGGCCAAGCGCAACGGCCGCAATCGTATCGAGGCGCAGGTCGATGCGCTCGATGAGCAGGGCTGATCGACGGTAACTAACACTAACTACGCGTCACACTCCTGCCGCATCCGGCGGCACCCCGAGCAGCTGCAACGCGCCGCCCATCACGCCGCTGAACACCGGTCCAGCGACCGTGCCGCCATAGAACGCCTTGCCAGCCGGATCGTCGATCATCACGGCGACGATCAGGCGCGGTTCGCTCATCGGCGCCATGCCGACGAACAGCGCGCGGTAGCGGTTCTTCGCGTAGCCCGCGCCGATCTGCTTGCGCGCGGTGCCGGTCTTGCCGCCGACGCGATAACCCGCCACGGTCGCGGCGCGCCCGGTGCCGCCGTGGCCCGTGGCCATTTCGAGCATGTTGCGGATCGCGCGCGCGGTGCCGGGCGTCGTGACCGATTCGCCGCGCTCGGCGAACGACGCGGGGCCGTCCGCGTCGAGCGGCTCGCGCAGCAGGCTCACACGCCTCAGCGCGCCGTCGCCCGCATAGGCGGTGTAGACCTGCGCGATTTGCAGCAGCGATACCGACAGCCCGTAGCCATACGCCATCGTGGCCTGTTCGATCGGGCGCCAGCGCTTATATGGCCGCAGCTTGCCGGCGGCCACGCCAGGGAAGGGCAGCTCGGGCTTCAGACCGAGCCCGTATTGCCGATACTTGGTCCAGATCGTCTCGGCCGGCAGATTCAGCGCGAGCTTTGCCAGCGCGATATTGCTCGACTTCTGCACCGCCTCGGCGACCGTCATCGCGCCATGATTCGACGTGTCGTGAATCACGGCCGGGCCGATCCGATACCAGCCGGGCGCGGTATCGATGATGCTCTGCGGCCGCACCTTGCCTTCGTCGATCGACAGTGCGACGACCAGCGGCTTGATCGTCGAACCCGGTTCGAACGTGTCGATCACCGCGCGGTTGCGCAGCTGCCGCCCGGACAGGTGCGTGCGGTCGTTCGGATCGAAGCTCGGGTAGTTGGCGAGCGCGAGGATCTCGCCGTTGCGCGCATCGAGCACGACCACGCTGCCCGCTTCGGCGCGGTGCTGCGCGATCGCGGCTTTGAGTTGTGTGTATGCGAGTTGCTGGATGCGCCGGTCGATCGTCAACTGGATCGTGGCGCCGTTGCGCGCGGGCACGAGCGGCCGCGTCTCCGAGATCACGCGGCCGAGCCGGTCGCGGATCACCTCGCGGTGGCCGGGCACGCCTTGCAACTGCGCATCGGCGGCGAGTTCGACGCCTTCCTGGCCGTTGTCCTCGATGTCGGTGAAGCCGACCACGTGCGCGGCCGACTCGCCCTCGGGATAAAAGCGTTTGGTGTCGGCGATCTGCGTGATCCCGGCGAGCCCGAGGCGCGACAGATGCCCGGCAGTGTCCGCATCGACCTGGCGCTTGAGCAGCACGAAGCTGCGCTCGCCGTTCAGACGCCGACGCAGTTCCGCGAGCGGCAGATCGAGCAGCTTTGCCAGCGGCGCGAACGCGCTTTCGTCGACGAGCTTCGGCGTGGCCCAGATTTCGTAGGTCGCGAGACTGACCGCGAGCATCGAACCATTGCGATCGACGATCCGGCCGCGCGTCGCGTCGAGTTCGAGCAGGCGCTGATAGCGCTTCTGCCCTTGGTCGACGTAGAAGTCCTGATTCACGACCTGCACCCAGAACGCGCGGAGCGCGAGCGTCGCGAACGCGCCGAACACGAGCAGCACGACGAACTTCGAGCGCCACGCGGGTAGTCGCGCATCGAGCAGCGGGTTCTTCGCGGCTAAGGCATAGGGATCGGGCGACGGCGGTTTTTTCTGGCGGATCATGGCGGCGGGCAGCGGACCTCACGTACTTTCGATTGAACGAGGCCGCCAAAGCCACGAGGCCTGGCGGCAAGGACTGTCGCCGGGCCGATTGTAAATAAAACGTAATTTAAATGCGAGGAGTGTGAAAGGAGGCGCGTTCGAGCTGGAGCAAAGGCGAGCCGAGCCGAAGCTTGATCACGAAAAGCCGCGCGGACTTGCAAAATCCGCGCGGCTGATTCGTTCGATTGATGCGTCGACTCCGACGCGGCGTGTTGAATAGGCGCTCCCTGCCTGTGGGGCGCCTTCTTTTTTCGCGCCCGTTGCGGGCGCGGCGGGGCAAGCTCAAGCCGGCAACGCGAAACTCGCAATCGCGTCGCGCAACACGCCGACCTGGTCCTTCAGCGAATGCGCGGCGGCCGCGGCCTGTTCGACCAGTGCCGCATTCTGCTGCGTGACCTGATCCATCTCGCCGACCGCGCGATTGACCTGTTCGATGCCCGCGCTCTGCTCGCGCGACGCGTGGCTGATTTCTTCGAGGATCTCGTTGACTCGCCGCACCGACTGCACGATCTCGCCCATCGTCGCGCCCGCGTTGGCGACCAGTGACGAGCCGGTCTCGACGGTATCGGTCGAGGTTTCGATCAGCGCCTTGATCTCCTTGGCGGCCGTCGCCGAGCGCTGCGCGAGGCTGCGCACTTCGGCCGCGACCACCGCGAAGCCACGGCCCTGTTCGCCGGCGCGAGCCGCCTCGACGGCGGCATTCAGCGCGAGGATATTGGTTTGGAACGCGATGCCGTCGATCACGCCAATGATGTCGCCGATCTGCCGCGAGCTCGCGGTGATCTCGCCCATCGTGCGCACCACGTCGTCGACCACGCGGCTGCCGCGCGTCGCGACGTTCGCTGCGTCGCTCGCGAGTTGCGCGGCCTGGGTCGCGCTGTCCGCGTTCTGCTTCACGTTCACCGTCATCTGATCCATGCTCGACGCGGTTTGCACGAGCGCCGCCGCCTGCTCCTCGGTGCGCTGCGACAGGTCGGTGTTGCCCGCTGCGATTTCGGTCGCGCCGACGTTGATGTTCTCGGTGCCCTGGCGCACTCGCGAGACCGTGTCGACGAGTCCCGCCTGCATCGTGCGCAGCGCATGCAGCAGGCTGCTGTTGTCGTGCGGCTCGATCGGCACCGGCGTCGCGAGGTTGCCTTGCGCCATCAACCGGGCGTGCTCGACGGCCACTTCGAGTTCGCCGCCGAGCGAGCGGCGGATGCTGCGCAGCACGACCAGCATCACGACCGTAGAGAGCGCACCGAGCGTGACGGTGATCGCGAGCCAGCGCAGCAGGCTGCGGTAGAACGCGCTTTGCACGTCGTCCATGTACATGCCGGTCACGAGGTACCAGTCCCACGGCGCGAAGTGCATCGAGTAGCTGGTCTTCGCGACGGGCTGCTCGCTGCCGGGCTTGGCCCACAAATAATCGACGAAGCCGCCGCCGTCGTGATTGCCCGAGTTGACGATATCGACGAACAGATGATTGCCGGCCGGATCGGTGAACTGCGCGAGGTTCTTGCCGATCAGTTCGGGCTTGATCGGATGCATCAGCATGACCGGCTGCGAGTCGTTGATCGACAAATAGCCGTCCTTGCCGTAGCGCATCGCGCCGAGCGTCGCAAGCGCCTGCTTTTTCGCGTCGTCCTCGGACAGCGCATGCTGCTGGGCGAGCGAGTAGTAGTGGCCGACGACGTGGTTTGCCTCTTCGATCAACGAGCGCAATTGCTCGCGTCGGTCCGAGATCATCGATGCGCGGTTCTGCCACGCGCCGAACGCGCCGATCAGGATCAGGCCGACCCACAGAACGGCGATCATGGACGCCAGTTTTCGGTTCAGAGTCATAGCGATGGGAATAGGCGTTTTGGCCAGTAAGGTCCATTGAATTGCGGTCGGATACCGCTCGCTGTGTTTACGGCGCGAAATGGCATTGATCGAGGCAGGGAAAACCCGCTGTTCGACATCGCTATTCGTCCGATTAATAGGCGAATTTATTGCGCGTTTTAAGCGGCGTTCCATGCGTGCAATTCGAAAAAGATTTTTGTGCATTATTCGCGAATCTGAATTAACTGGCGATTTTAGGTAAATCGCAGCGATTGAAAAATGCGCGAGAAAATCGACATGAAAAATGCTGGCGCTGGTCTGCGTAAAACCTGCTGAGCCCAATCCAGGAAGGCTCGCACCAACATCCCACAAAACGCCAATCAAATCCAAAAAATCCCGTTAAATGGTCGCGCGTGCAAAAAACAACACATTTTTCCACTTAAGCGCAACCACGAAAGACCGCTGAGACCTTCAAAGACTCGTCATAAAAAATTCCGCTATAGTCGCCCTTTTCCGATTGCCAGCCTGGCATCGAAGAACGCCAATAAGCCCGCCACCAGGAGTCCCGAAGAATGAATGCACGCGATCCCGCTTTCGTTTCCCAGTCCCGCAGCGCGCGCCTGCGCCAGATGCTCGTCAGTAGCGAACTCGAATTCATGATGGAGGCGCATAACGGCCTGTCCGCGCGCATCGTTCGCGAAGCTGGGTTCAAGGCGATCTGGGGCTCGGGCCTCGCGATCTCCGCGCAGTTCGGCGTGCGCGACAACAACGAGGCGAGCTGGACGCAGGTGGTCGATACGCTCGAATTCATGGCCGACGCGAGCGATCTGCCGATCCTGCTCGACGGCGACACCGGCTACGGCAACTTCAACAACGTGCGCCGCCTCGTGCGCAAGCTCGAACAGCGCGGCATCGCCGGCGTGTGCATCGAGGACAAGCAGTTTCCGAAGACCAACAGTTTCATCAACGGCGAGGCGCAGCCGCTTGCCGATATCGACGAATTCTGCGGCAAGATCAAGGCGGGCAAGGACTCGCAGAACGACGAGCATTTCTCGATCGTCGCACGCGTCGAGGCGCTGATCGCGGGCTGGGGCATGGACGAAGCGCTGCGCCGCGCGCAAGCGTACGCCCAAGCTGGTGCCGATGCGATCCTGATTCACAGCAAGCTGTCGCGCCCCGACGAGATTCTCGAATTCGCGCGCGAATGGGCCGGGCGCGCGCCGCTCGTGATCGTGCCGACCAAGTACTACAGCACGCCGACCGAGGTGTTCCGCGAAGCGGGCATCAGCACCGTGATCTGGGCGAACCATCTGATCCGCGCGGCGACCTCGGCGATGCAGGCCGTCGCGAAGGAAATCCATTCGAGCGAGACGCTCGTCAACGTCGAGGACAGCATCGCGGCCGTCAACGAAATCTTCCGTTTGCAGAACGCCGACGAATATTCGGAAGCCGAAGACCGCTATCTGTCGAGCGGCCGCGCGGCCGGCTCGGCCGTCGTGCTCGCCGCGAGCCGCGGCAAAGGCCTTGAAGCGGTGACCGGGGACCGTCCGAAGGTGATGCTGCCGATCGCCGGCAAACCGTTGCTGCGCTGGCTCGTCGACGGATTCAAGAAGCAGGGCGTCAACGACATCACCGTGGTCGGCGGCTATCGCGCCGACGCGATCGATACCGCGGGCATCCGCCTCGTGGTCAACGAGCAGCACGCGCAGACCGGCGAGCTTGCCTCGCTCGCGTGCGCACTCGACCACCTGAGCGGCGACACGGTCATTTCGTACGGCGACCTGCTGTTTCGCAGCTACATCCTGCGCGATCTGGTGGAAAGCGAGGCCGCGTTCAGCGTGGTCGTCGATTCGTCGCTGACCGATGCGGAGAACGCGAGCGTGCGCGATTTCGCGTGGTGCTCGGCCGCCGACGACCGCGGTCTGTTCGGCAACAAGATCGTGCTGCGGCATGTCGCGAGCGGGCGGGAGCAGTCGTCGGCGGCGGGCGTCGCCCCAGTGCCGCATGGCCGCTGGGTGGGTCTGCTGAACGTGCGCGGCGCGGGTCGCGAGCGCCTGCGGGCGGTCATGTGCGAGTTGCGCACGCGCGACGATTTCGCGTCGCTCGACATGCCCGCGCTGCTGAACGCGTTGATCGAAGCGGGCGAGTCGATCGAGGTGCAATACGTGCACGGCCACTGGCGCGGCGTCAACGATCTCGACGATTTCCGCCTCGCGGGCGACTTCGCGCACGCGCAGGCGCCGTTCGCGACGGCCGTCGGCGGCGGGGCGACGACGAACGATGCGCACGGAGGCGCGCAATGATCGAAGCAGCACAGTTCGTCGAGGCGGCGCGCGAGCGCGGTTTCGACTGGTATGCGGGCGTGCCGTGCTCGTATCTGACGCCGTTCATCAACTACGTGCTGCAGGACGAATCGCTGCACTACGTGTCGGCGGCCAACGAGGGCGACGCGGTCGCGCTGATCGCCGGCGTTACGCTCGGCGCGAAAAACGGCCGGCGCGGCATCACGATGATGCAGAACTCAGGGCTCGGCAACGCGGTAAGCCCGCTGACGTCGCTGACGTGGACCTTCCGCCTGCCGCAACTGCTGATCGTCACGTGGCGCGGCCAGCCCGGCGTCGCCGACGAGCCGCAGCACGCGCTGATGGGCCCGATCACGCCGGCGATGCTCGACACGATGGAAATTCCGTGGGAGACGTTCCCGACCGAGGCCGACGCGATCGGTCCGGCGCTCGATCGCGCGATCGCGCACATGGATGCAACCGGCCGTCCGTACGCGCTCGTAATGCAGAAGGGCAGCGTTGCGCCGTATGAACTGAGGGACGGCGGCGCGCCCAGGCGGCGCACGCCGGTCGAGCCTCGCGCGCGGTTTCGCGACAGCGCCGCGAACGAACTCGCGACGCGCCACGACGCGCTGCAAAAGGTGATCGCGCATACGCCGCTCGACTCCACGGTGGTGCTCGCGTCGACCGGCTTTTGCGGCCGCGAACTCTATGCGATCGACGATCGCGCGAACCAGCTATACATGGTCGGCTCGATGGGCTGCGTGACGCCGTTCGCGCTCGGCCTCGCGCTCGCGCGCCCCGATCTGCGCGTGGTCGCGCTCGACGGCGACGGCGCCGCACTGATGCGCATGGGCGTGTTCGCGACGCTCGGCGCGTACGGCCCGTCGAACCTCACGCACGTGCTGCTCGATAACGGCGCGCACGACTCGACCGGCGGTCAGGCGACGGTATCGTCGCAGGTGTCGTTCGCGGGCGTGGCGGCCGCGTGCGGTTACGCGTCGGCGGTGGAGAGCGACGATCCTGCGATCATCGACGAGCTGTTCGCGGCGCCGCCGCTCGACGGGCCGCGCTTCGCGCGCCTGACGATCCGCCGCGGCACGCCCGACGGCCTGCCGCGCCCGACCATTACGCCGCCCGATGTGAAGACGCGCCTGATGCGCCACATCGGCGCGATCTGAACCCAACGCCAACAGGAGCGCCCATGCTGCTGCTCAACCCCGGCCCGGTGACGCTCACCGAACGTGTCCGCAACAGCCTGTTGCAGACGGATCTGTGCCATCGCGAGAGCGAGTTTTTCGATCTCCAGGAAGAGGCGCGCACGCGTCTCGTCGACGTGTACGGGCTCGACCCGAACGAATGGCAGGCAGTACTGATGACCGGCTCCGGCACGGCCGCCGTCGAAAGCATGACGGCCGCGCTGGTGCCGCACAACGGCAAACTGCTGGTCGTCGAAAACGGTGTGTACGGCGAGCGTATCGCGCAGATCGCCGCGCAATACGGCATCGCGCACGAAGCGCTGAAGCACGACTGGATGGACGCGCCCGATCTGGCGAAGATCGCCGAACGGCTCGACGCCGACAAGTCGTTCACGCACGTCGCGGTGATTCATCATGAAACGACCACGGGCCGTCTGAACGACATCGCGGCGCTCGGCGCCTTGTGTCGCGAGCGCGGCTTGCGTCTGCTGGTGGACGGTGTCAGCAGCTTCGGCGCCGAAACGATCGATTTCGCGGACGCGAGCCTCGACGCGCTCGCCGCGACCGCCAACAAGTGCCTGCATGGCGTGCCGGGCGCGTCGTTCGTGCTGGTGCGGCGCGCGGCGCTCGCACGCGCGGCGAGCCGCACGTACTACCTCGATCTCGCGCGGCTCGCGCGTTTGCAGGATCAGCGCAACACGCCGTTTACGCCGTCGGTGCACGCGTATTACGCGCTGGTCGAGGCGCTGCGTGAGCTGGCCGACGAAGGCGGCTGGCGCGCGCGTCACGCGCGCTATGCGGCGCTTGCCGAGCAGGTGCGCGCTGGGCTGGCGGCGCGCGGCATCGACAGTGTGTTGCCGGCCGGGCAGTCGTCGGTGGTGTTGCGCGCGTACCGCTTGCCCAACGGTATCGCGTATCCGCAACTGCACGACGCACTGAAGGCGCGCGGCTTCGTGATCTATGCGGGGCAGGGCGGGCTGTCGGTGGAGCTGTTCCGCATCTCGACGATGGGCAACATTCACGCGGCCGATATCGACCGCCTGCTGCAGGGCTTCAGCGACTTGATGCGCTGACGCTGCGCCGAGCGGCGCGCCGCGACCGCGCCGCTCGCGGCTCCCTTACACCGGATCCTTGTCCGGCGGCCCGTCAGGCCGCTGCGGCTCCTCGACATGATGCCCCGGCGACGGCGGCACGAGCGGGTCGGCTTCCGGGTCGCGGTTCGGATCGGCGTTCGGGTCGGGAATCGGGCTGGTGTGCATGTCGTAGCTCATTGCGTCACCCTTGCGGTTGAAATGCGCGGGTCCGGCGGAAGCGGCTTGATACCGCCGATGTGTGCCGCCGCGTCGGCTATCTGTCTTCAAGCGTAGGCGCTCGCCGCGCTTCCTGCTCGCTCCTTTTTGCTATTTCTTCGCGCGTTTGCGGCCGACGCTGAGCTGCCAGTAGCGCTCGGTCGCGAACACGTCGTCGTAGTTGCCGGCGCCGAACGCCCGCAACTGGCTCGCGTACGCGTTGACCGCTTCGCGTTTCAGATGCGCGCGGCGCTGCACGTCGATCGTGTGGCCCGCGCTCGGCGTTGCCGGCGTCGCGACGATGCCGCGCTGCGCGAGATCGGCGAGCCGCGCCTGCACCGCGCCCGGCGTGAGCCGGTGAATCGCTTCTTCGTAACCGAACCAGTCCAGATGCGTGAGCCGCGGCAGGATCTCGCAGCACGCTTCGAATACCCGCGCGTGATCGTCGTGATGCAGGCCAAGCGGCATCAGCAGCGTGTTCACGGTCGTGCGGTAAATCGTTTCCTCCAGCGCCGCGGCCATCTGGCTGATCGACGGCGAGTCGGCGTACTGGCTGTCGCGAAACGGCATGCGCAGCGGGATCGCGTCGAGCACTTCGAGCGCGCGGTTGTCTTCGATCGTGCGTTCGCGGACCGCTTCATGGGCGTTCGCGAAGCCCGCTTTTAAGTCCCACTCCGTGTGCATGTCGTGTTCGGGCGGCGCGGCGAACACGGTGCAGACAGCGGCGTCGGGATGGGCGGCGAGCAAGGCGCCGCAACTGAAGACGGCGTCGTCGAAATGGGGCGAGACGATGAAAAGGCGTGGAGTGGTTTCGCTCATGGGCTTGCGTGTGGGGATTCGAGGCGGCACGGATGAGGCATCGAGGCTGCCGGTCGTCAAGGCGCCGCGTGCGCAAAAAACGTGACGTCACCTCAGCTTAGGCGCAATTGGCGCGGCTTGCGCGCGAAACTTGCGGGGCGCAACGCGCGTGCCTGAAAGACCGCGGATCGAACTTTCGATCCGTCCATCCAGTGACGGTCGTGGCTTTCCGGCTCGTCGCGCGCCGCCGTCAGGGGCCCTTGAAGCGCACGTTTTTTGTGTACTTCGCGAATTCTCCGAACACGAGTCCTTATAGCGACGCTCGCTCCAGAAACTTTCTGATCTCGAGAGAGTAGGCGCCAGGGTGCGAAAACCTGAACATGTGACCGGTGCGCGGCATGACGACTTCCTGCGAACCCTTGATGCCGTTCAGCAGGACCCCCGCGGCTTCTTTGCCGATCAGCTTGTCTTCCTCGGGAGTCAGGATCAGTGTGGGGACGTCGATCCTCTTCAGCAAGGCCGTATAGTCCGTCTTCCCGATCGAGCGGATGCGATTGACGTAGGCCTTATGCGACGTCTCCCTGATGAAGAAGTCGCGGCTCTTTCTGGTTGACCAGGGTATCTCTCCCGCCTCGTCAAACGACGAAGCCAGCTGCGCTGCGTGGAATGAAAGAGTTAGCTGTCGATAAAAGGGCCCGGGGAAGAACGGTGCAAGCGCCGCCAGCGTCTTGAGCAAGGGCGAAGCGATCGGGCTCCTGGCAAAACCACCAGAGAGCACGAGGCCTTTCAGGCCCTTCGGCTGCCGCGTCGCAACCGCGATCGAGCAGACCGCGCCATACGAATCGCCAACCAGCACATAGCTCTCGAGGTCCTTCACCTGGTCAGCGATGAAGTCAGCCAACGTTTCCAGCTCGCACACGTCGTCCGGCAAACGAAGTGTACGCATCGGGCGACCCTGCAAGCAGGTCAACTGGTTGAGCTGCCACGGCGCTCCTGCGAAGCAAGGGATCATGACCAGGGTGGGGTCTGTTCTCATGGGGTACTCCGAGCGGTTGAATAATCGACAACCGAACTCTATGTGGCCCGAGGTATTCGATCCAATGGCATTTACACAGCATGTCGATGCACGAGATTCATGGCCTCCATGTCGCTGCAACCGCAGCAAGCCGCTGCCGATGTTCAGTGGGCGATCATCATGTTGGTAATCCACTGAACGGCGGGTTCGTTGGCGCGCCCTCGGGCTCGAATCACAAGCACCTCCCAGCTCGGTAACGCCAGGGGGAGCTCGAAAAGGCTCAGTTGCGCGGGATCCTGCATCCGGAGTGCGACCCGCTCGGCGATAACCGCAATCGATTGCGAAGCACCGACCATGAAAGGAGCAGCCAGAAAACTGGGGCAGGTCGCGCTCACCTTGCGGGTACGACCGACGGCCTCCAGCGCATCGTCGACAGCGCCTCGCGTATCGCCGCGCGGCGATACCAGAATGTGCGGCAGCCGAGCGAAGTCATCCAGTTCCATGTGCAGCTTCTTGCCTCGCTTGACCAGAGCCGGGTGCCCCTTGCGCGCAATGCCGACGAAACGCTCCTTGTGGACAAGCTGGCAATCGAAACGCTGCGGGATCTGGGCAAAGGAGCCGGACCCTAGCACGATGTCGAGATCGCCGGCGTCCAACATGCGCAGCGCGGATTCGCTATCGGCTGGCCTGAGCCTCAGCACGACACCCGGCGCAGCGGCCTGGATCCCGGCCAGAACGGGGGCGATGACGGTCAATATGGCGTGATCAGTGGCCGCCACCGAGAGCATCGCTTGCACGCGAGCTGGATCGAACGGGCCACGTGGACTGGCGACGAGCCTGACCGACTCGAGCACCGCCGCCACTCGCGGCATTAATTCGATGGCCAGCGGCGTCGGCTCGATCCCGCGGGGATGACGAATGAACAGCTGATCAGCAAAGGCAGTACGCAGCCTCGATAAGGCGTGGCTGGTGGCGGACTGGGACAAATGCAGTCGTTCGGCGGCGCGGCCGACGTGCCTTTCGGTCCAAAGTGCCTCAAGTACAACCAGCAGGTTGAGATCGAAACGCGTCAAATCCAGGGGCTTCATGCCGTATCAGTGTTCCTTTGCTTGTCCGGCAAGATTCTCGATGTCGACCGGCTGCGGGCAGCCAGTCTCGGCGAGGCTGATGTTGGCGGCTAGAGCGTGCGCAAATCGTCCGGCGTGTCGACGTCGCGCAGAATGCCGGGATCGTCGACGTCGATGCGCGTCAGCGCGTGTGACCTGAGCAGCGCTTTCGCGCCGGTGTCGCCGTCCAGCGCGAGTAGCGCGTCGCGATGCTCGCTGCCGAAGCCGACCGGATGGCCGCGCTGGCCGTCGTAGAACGGCGCGACGAGCGGCGCGCCGTTGTCGAGCGCGCGGGCTACCGCTTCGATCGTCGGAACCGCAATGCGCGGCATATCGGCGAGCGCGACGATCCAGCCCTCGGCGTCGTCGCTCGCTTCGATACCGGCGGCGAGGCTCGCGCCCATGCCGCGCTCGGCGCTCGCCGCAAACACGACATCACAGCCGGCATCGTTCAGCGCGCGGGCGAGCGCGTCGGAGCCCGGCCGCACGACAGCGAGCACCCGCGTCACGACCCGCAGCAGCCGATGCGCGGCTTCATGCGCAACCGGCTTGCCGTCGGGCATACGTGCGAGCAGTTTGTTGTGCAGCCCGTGCGGATCGAAGCGCGAGCCGAGACCGGCGGCGAGCAACACACCAGTGGCGAGCGAGGCGTAGGCCATCGGCGGATACCGGTAGACAGGAATGCCCCCGATTGTGCGATGCAACGGGGCGCGAAGCAAGCGGCAAGGCACGCCCGATGCAAGCCGCCCGCCGCTTTCGCTTTCACTCCAATTCCGGCACTGCCGCCGGTTCAGGTCCGCACCACCTTGTCCAGCGTGATCGGCAGATCGCGCACCCGCACGCCGGTCGCGTTGTACACCGCGTTCGCGATCGCGGCCACCACGGCCGTGATGCCGATCTCGCCGATACCGCGCACGCCGAGCGAGTTGATATAAGGATCGGGCCGGTCGATGAAGGTGATGTCGAGCGTGCCGATATCGGCATTCACCGGCACGTGATACTCGGCGAGGTTCGCGTTCGTGAAGCGTCCGAAGCGCGCATCGAGCGTGCTTTCCTCCTGCAGCGCCGCGCCGATGCCCCATACGATGCCGCCCATCATCTGGCTGCGCGCGGTCTTCTGGTTCAGCACGCGGCCGACGTCGTACACCGCGACCACGCGCGGCACGCGGATCGTGCCGAGCTCGGCATCAACGTGGACCTCGACGAACACCGCGCCGAACGAGTGGAACGAGTACTTCTGCCTCTCATTGCCGGGCTTCACGGTCGCGGACGCCTCGATCGGCTTGCCGCCCGCGCGCGCGACGATCGCCGCGGCCGGATCGCGCTTGCCCGGTTGCGAGCGGCTCACGACCCAGCCGCTTGCGACGGTGACGTCATCGAGCGGCAGGCCATGCACGGGCGACGCCGCATCGGCAAGCGCCAGCGCGATCAGCTGGCTGCGCGCCTGGCTCGCCGCGTCGCGCACCGCGGGCGACACGCTGGCCGCCGACTGCGAGCCGCCCGAGACCGGCGCGCGCGGCAGCGACGAATCGCCGAGCGCGAAGCGGATCTGCTCGGGCGTGAAGCCGAGCGCATCGGCGGCGACCTGGGTCATCACCGTGTAGGTGCCGGTGCCGATGTCCTGCGTGCCCGATGCGACCACCGCGGTGCCGTCCGGCAGAATCTGCACAAGCGCCGACGCCTCGCTGCGGTTGGCCGGATAGGTCGCGGTCGCCATGCCCATGCCGATCAGCGTGTTGCCGTCGCGCCTCGAACGTGGCGCGTGCGGGCGGCGCGACCAGCCGAACTTCTCGGCGCCGATCCGATAGCACTCGCGCAGCGACTTGCCCGACCACGGCTTGTGCTCCTGCGGATCGCTGTCAGCGTAGTTCTTCAGGCGCAGCGCGAGCGGGTCCATCTTCAGCGCGACGGCGAGTTCGTCCATCGCCGATTCGAGCGCGAACGAGCCGGTGGTTTCTCCGGGTGCGCGCATGAAGGTCGGCGTGCCGACATTGAGTTGCACGAGCCGGTGCGTCGTTATCTGGTTGGGCACCGCGTACAGCATGCGCGTGACCATACAGCAGGTCTCGGTCCAGTCTTCGATCATCGACGTGTTCGAGATGCTGTCGTGACGCATCGCGCTCAGCGTGCCGTCATGCCGCGCGGCGATCACGAAGTGCTGCTCGGTGCGCGGCCGCGCGCCGACCGGGCCGAACATCTGCGGGCGTTCGAGCGCGAGCCGCACGGGCCGCCCGGTTTGCCGCGCGGCCATCGCGCACAGCGACACGTGCGACCACGACGAGCCCTTGCAACCGAAGCCGCCGCCGATCAGCGGCGAGATCACGCGCACGTCGGACACAGGGATGGCGAACGTCTTCGCGAGCACCTGCGCGGCGCCGCTCACGCCCTGCGTCGAGTCGTAGACCGTCAACTGCGGGCCGTCCCATTGCGCCATCGTCGCGTGAGGCTCCATCGGGTTGTGGTGCTCGATCGGCGTCGTATAGGTCGCTTCGATATGCACGTCGCCGCTTTGCATGCCGTCCTCGAAGCTGCCGCGCTGCGTGTCGGTCTGGCGGCCCTGCGGCTTGTCCGGCGCATGCGCGTGCGCCTTCGCCTGCTCGAAGTCGAGCGCCGCGGCGCCCGGCTGATAGGCGATGCGCAGCTGGCGAGCGGCATCGGCCGCATGTTCGAGCGTATCGGCGACGACCACCGCGACCGGCTCGTTGCTGTAGTGCACTTCGTTATCCTGCAGAAGCGACAGATGCCGGCCGGCCGGCGGCGCGAGCGCGGGCCGGCCGCCATTCGGCAGGCGCGGCGCGTTCTGGTAGGTCATCACGAGCAGCACGCCGGGCACGGCCTCGGCGCGGCTCGCATCGATCGACGCGATCGTGCCGGCCGCGATCGTGCTCGTCACGAGCACCGCATGCGCGAGGCGCGCCCCGGGGAATTCGGCTGCATAACGCGCGTCGCCGGTCACCTTCAGCAGTCCGTCGACGCGATCGAGCGGTTGTCCGATCAGATTCATGCGATACCTCCCGTGTTGCCGGCTGCCTGATTGACCGCACGCACGATCGCGCGCTGCGCGAGCTGCACCTTGAAGGCGTTGTCGTGGCGCGGCTGCGCGCCGCTCAACGCGGCCGCGGCGGCGTTCTTCAGCGTGGCCTGGCTGAGCGGCTGGCCGCTCAGCATCTGCTCGGCCACGTTCGCGCGCCATGGTTTGTGCGAGACGCCGCCGAGCGCGATGCGCGCGCTCTGAACACGCTCGCCGTCCATCTGCAACGCGGCCGCGACCGATACGAGGGCGAACGCGTAGCTGGCGCGGTCACGCACCTTCAGATAGTGCGAATGCGCGCTGAACAGCGGCGGCGGCAGATCGACTGCGGTGATCAGCTCACCGGGCTGCAAGGTGGTATCGACATCGGGCCGGTCGCCCGGCAGCCGATGGAAATCGGCGAACGCGATCGTGCGCTCGCCCTTGGGACCGCTCACGCGCACCAGCGCATCGAGCGCGGCCAGCGCGACGCTCATATCCGACGGGTTGACCGCAATGCATTGCGGGCTCGCGCCGAGGATCGCATGCGCGCGGTTATGGCCGTCGAGCGCCGCGCAGCCGCTGCCGGGCAGGCGCTTGTTGCACTGCGTGAACGCGGTGTCGTAGAAGTAGCCGCAGCGGGTGCGTTGCAGCAGATTGCCGCCGACCGTCGCCATGTTGCGCAACTGCGCCGAGGCGCCTGCGAGCAGCGCTTGCGACAGCAGCGGGTACTGCTCGCGCACCAGCGCGTGATTGGCCGCGTCGCTGTTGCGCACCAGCGCGCCGATGCGGATGCCGCCGCCGGCCAGCGTCGTCACCGAGTCGAGGCCGCCGATGTGCGTGATATCGATGAGCCGCACCGGCCGCGCGACGCCGCCCTTCATCAGATCGAGCAGATTCGTGCCGCCGCCGATGAATACCGCGCCCGGCTGTTGCGCGGCGCGCACCGCGCTAGCGACATCGCCGGCGCGTTCGTAGGAGATCGCGTCCATGTCGGTCTCCGTCAGGCGTTGTCGTGCGCGGCGCGGACCGCGGCGACGATGTTCACGTACGCCCCGCAGCGGCAGATGTTGCCGCTCATGCGTTCGCGGATTTCGTCGTCGGTGAGCGCGGCGGGACGCGCGCGCACGTCGGCGGTCACGGTGCTCGCCGTGCCGTTGCGGAATTCGCTGAGCAGGGCGGTCGCCGAGCACAACTGCCCGGGCGTACAGTAGCCGCACTGGAACGCATCGTGTTCGATGAACGCGGCCTGCACCGGACTCAACGCGCCGTTGCTCGCGAGTCCTTCGACGGTCGTGATTTTCTCGCCTTCGTGCATGACCGCGAGCGTCAGACACGAGTTGATGCGGCGGCCGTCGACGAGCACCGTGCAGGCGCCGCATTGACCGCGGTCGCAGCCTTTCTTCGTGCCCATCAGACCCGCGTATTCGCGCAACGCGTCGAGCAGCGTCACGCGCGGTTCGAGCTGCAGCGTGTACGCGCGGCCGTTGACGGTCAACGTGACGGGGCGCGGCGGCACCACGGGGTTGCCTGGCGGCGCGGGTGAGGCGGGCGCCGGCGCTTGCGTTTGCGCGCGCAGATGCGGCGCCGCACCGATCGTCGCGGCGGCCGCCGCCGATTGCAGGAAGCGACGTCGTGACGGTTGGGAAGGCGTGGTGGTGGGCTCGGCGGCGGACTCTGATGCGGGGGCGTCCCCGCAATGCTGACATTCTGTAGGCGTAGTCATTACGATCTGTTGACTCCACTGAAAGGTCAATGCAGGCTGACGACGCGTCGATGTCCAACGCATCGCGTTGAAACAAAACTATTGCGCAGCAATTTGAATGCCGTTGCAGCTAACACGGTATTAAAAACTCGCTGCAAGCGCAAAGCCGATCTGCGCAATAAAGGCAGGCCAATATGCGCAATGACCGCGATGGAGCCCGGCTGGAGCCGCACAAACACGGGCAAAAGCTGCACGTTGCAACGGGGAAAATGTGAAATCGACCTCCGGGCTCAACGCGCCCGGCAGGCTGCGAGGATGCCTCGCAGCAAATCGATCGGCGGCGGCGGACATCCGGGGATCGTCACGTCGACTGGCAAGATCGACGAAACAGGGCCGCACACCGCGTAACTGTCGGCAAAAATGCCGCCCGTGCACGCGCATTCGCCTGCGGCAACGACGAGTTTCGGGGTGGGTGTCGCGTCGTACGCGGCGAGCATGGCTGCTCGCATATTCAGCGTCACCGGCCCGGTCACGAGCAGCAGGTCGGCATGCCGCGGACTCGCGACGAATTTGATTCCAAGTCCTTCGATGTTGTAGTACGGGTTGTTCAGCGCGTGGATCTCCAGTTCGCAACCGTTGCATGAACCCGCGTCGATCTGCCGGATGCACAGCGCCCGCCCGAGCAGATCGAGAATATCCTCGCGAATGCGTCGCTCCTCGTGATGCCACGCGTGTTCCGCCGCCGGCGCGGGTTCGCCGGGAAAATCGGTGCGCGCGAATTGCCGGATCAGTTGCCACATCAGAGATCGTGCCCCGCGTAGTTCAGGTTGAACGACTTGTTGATCAGCGGGAAATCGGGAACGATGTTGCCGATGATCGCGTGCTCGAGCGCCGGCCAGTTCTGCCACGACGGATCGTGGCAATGGCATCGAGCGATGACGTCGCCGGGGGCGAGTTCGAGGGCGACGAATACGTCCCCCCGCCAACCTTCCACCCAGCCTATGCCTTGCGCGGGCGTCGTTGCAGGCGTCGTGGCGACGACCACCGGACCATCCGGTAGATTGGCCAGCAGCGTGCGGATCAGGCGCAGGGATTCATCGATTTCGGCGAAGCGCACCGCGACGCGCGCGGCAACGTCGCCGCGCGCATCACTAACCGCATTGACCGCGATGTCGTCATACGGAGCGGGCCGCAAGTTGGCGCGAACGTCGAAGGTTCGACCGCTGGCGCGGGCGGCCATGCCACGCACGCCAAAATGCTCGACGACAGCGGGGGTCAATTGGCCCGTGCCGAGGAATCGATCCTGCAGTCCGGACTGGTCATCGTAGACTTTGCGCATCACGTGGACCTCGCGTTCGATGCGTTCGCATTGCTCCGCCAGCACCGCCGCGTCGTCGGGGCGAACGTCGATCGATACGCCACCCGGCACGATCCGATCCATCAGGTACCGATGTCCGAATGTACGTGCGTTCATCCGTATCCAGTCCTCCTTGAGCCGCGAGAACTGCGCGAGTCCGAAGCCGAACCCGGCGTCGTTGCCCAGCGCGCCGAGGTCGCCGAGGTGGTTGGCCACGCGCTCGCGTTCCAGCAGAAGCGCTCGCATATACAGTGCGCGCTTCGACAGTAGCGTGCCGCTGGCTTGCTCGAGCGCCATGCAAAAGGCCCACGAGAACGCGACGGTCGAGTCGCCCGCAATCCTGGCGGCAACCCGATGACCGCGCGATGCCGGAGTACGTTCGAACAGACGCTCGACGCCACGGTGGACATAGCCGAGACGTTCTTCAAGGCGCAACACCTTCTCGCCGACGACCGAGAACCGGAAATGCCCCGGTTCGATGATGCCGGCATGAATCGGCCCGACCGCGATCTCGTGTACGCCATCGCCCGCGACCTGCACGAATGGGTAGTCCGCCTCGCTCGAATCAAAGTCTTCGACACCCGTCGCCTGCCGTTGCAGCGGGAAATAATCTTCGGGCCAGTTGCCGTGATTGAGCCACGGCCGCGTGTCCTGGGCGCCACGCGCCCGCAGGCCGAGCAGATCGAAGATCGCCCGTTGCATGCGAGTCGCGCACGGGAAAACGGTGGCGAGATCGGGATAGTCTCCACCGGCATCCTGCTTCCGCCCGATCGCGAGGCGTACCCACAATATGCCGTCATCGCATTCGTACGCGGCATTCACCGAGAAGCCGTCTTCGGCTGCTTCGCTGCCCCACATTGCAACGAGGCGCCGCTGCTCGGATCTCGCGGTTCGCACCAGCTCGAGCCACACTGATTCATCGGCGCTCACCACATGCGCTGGAATCTGGCCCGCACGGTGCGTGAGGCGGATGGCGGCAATTTGCATCGATTCGAGTCGCATCCGTCACCCCGCCAACATCGTTGCGGCCTGGCGATACCACGTCGCCAGGTAGGGTGGCACATAAAGCCCAAGCATCAGCCCCAAACCCAGATGCACGAATACCGGCAGCGGCGCGGGACGATGCTCGAGCGGTTTGGCCGTCGTCGTTTCACCGAACACCATTTGCTGCACGCGCGCGAAGATCGCCGCGAATGCGACGGCGAGGCCGAGCAGCAACAACGGCGCCGTCCACGGTATCGTGTTCATCGCGGTGGTCAGGATCAGGAATTCGCTTGCAAACACACCGAACGGCGGCAGGCCGAGAATCGCGAGCGCGCCGAGCAACATGCCCCAGCCGACCGTCGGGCTGACCTGCAGCAGCCCGCGAATGCCTTCGATCGCCTGAGTACCGGCCTTCTGCGTCGCGTGGCCAACCGCAAAGAAGATTGCCGACTTGACGAGGGAGTGGACGGTCATGTGCAGCAGACCGGCGAACGTCGCGACCGGGCCGCCGAGGCCGAACGCGAACGTCATCAATCCCATATGCTCTATCGACGAATACGAGAACAGCCGCTTGACGTCCTTCTGCCGAAACAGCGAGAACGAGGCGACCAGCACCGACACGAGCCCGAACCCGACCAGCAATCGCCCCGGCAGGCCGTTGCCAAGCGCACCGTCCGCCAACACCTTGCAGCGCAGCACCGCGTACAGCGCGACGTTCAGCAGCAGCCCGGACAGCACCGCTGAAATCGGTGTCGGGCCTTCGGCGTGCGCGTCCGGCAGCCAGTTGTGCATTGGCACGAGTCCGACTTTCGTGCCGTAGCCGACCAGCAGGAACACGAAGGCGATCGACACGATGGACGGGTCGAGGTGCGTCTTGACGGCGGCAAGGCTCGTCCACAGCAGCGCATCGCCGTCGGTCAGTTGCCGGCTCGCGGCGAGGTACAGCAGGATCGTGCCGAACAATGCCTGCGCGATGCCGACACCGCACAGGATGAAGTACTTCCAGGCGGCTTCGAGGCTCGCGGCGGTCCGATAGACGCTGACGAGCAGCACGGTCGCGAGCGTGGCGCCTTCCATCGCGACCCACAGCACGCCAAGGTTATTGGTCAGCAGCGCGAGCAGCATCGCGAACATGAACAACTGGTACATGCTGTGATAGAGGCGCATGCGCGTCGCCGTCATCCGGCCGCGCGCCTCTTCGACCTGCATGTACGGCCGCGAGAACAGCGATGTCGTCCAGCCGACGAACGCAGTCAGCGCGACGAGGTACACGTTGAAGGGATCGACGAAGAATGCGCGTTCGAACGCGAACGACGGTCCATGTTCGACGGTACGCGCGGCGAGCACGAGCGTCGCCGCGAACGTCACGGCGCTGAAGCCGGCGTTCAGGTTGCGCGCGACATGAGCGGGTCGCACGGCCGCAAGAGAGGCGGCCGCCACGAGCGGAATGCCGAGCACGGCGAGCACGACGTGGGCGTCATTCATCTTTGAGTGTCTCGAGGTGACGGATGTCCAGGCTGTCGAACTGCTCGCGAATCTGGAACATGAACACGCCCAGAATCAGAATCCCGACCAGCACGTCGAGTCCGATACCGAGTTCCACGATCATCGGCATGCCATTGGTGGCGGCCGTTGCGGCGAAGAACAGCCCGTTCTCCATCGACAGGAAGCCGATCACCTGGGGAATCGCCTTCGCGCGCGTGATCATCGCCATGAACGACAGCAGCACGCACGCAAGCGCGATCCCGAGCGTGCCGCGCGCGGCCGACGTCGCGAGCTGGCTGATCGGCGACGCGACGTTGAACGCGACGATCACGAGCACGATGCCGATCAGCAGCGTCGTCGGAATGTTGATGAGCGGCTCGACGTCGGCCTGAATGTCGAGCTTGCGCACGAGGCGATACAGGAGCCACGGAATCACGCCGACCTTCAGCACGAGCGTCAGTCCGGCCGACACGTACAGATGCGCATCACCGGTCACGAAACCGAGGATCAGGTTGGCCAGAACCAGCGCGACACCCTGTAGCGTATAGAGGTGGATCAGCGACAGGATCCGACGCTGACTCAGCATCGCGAACGACAGCATCAGCAGCACCGCCGCGAGGAAATTGATCAGTTGCGTCGCGTAGGTGTGCATTCATGCTCCCAATAGGAGGTGAACGAGCATGCCGATCACCGCGAGCAGGAAGGCGGTCGCGAGGAACTCCGGGACCCGGAAAATCCGCATCTTCGCGTTGGCGGTCTCGACCACGGCCAGCGCGGCGCCGCCCGCCATCAGCTTGACGAAGAGTGCCGGCACCGCGAGCAGCAGCGCGAGCGGATTACCCGCCGCGGCGATCCCCCACGGCATGAACAGCGCAATGCCGATGCACGAGTAGGCGAACAGTTTGAGGCTGGCCGCCCATTCCATCAGCGCGAGGTGCCGCCCCGAATATTCGAGGATCAGCGCCTCGTGGATCATCGTCAGCTCGAGGTGGGTGGTCGGGTTGTCGACGGGCAGCCGCGCATTTTCGGCGAGCGACACCAGCGTGAACGCTATGCCGGCGAACGCCAGGCTCGGATAGATCGTCAGCTCGCTGTGTCCGAGCGTCGCGACGATGCTCGTGAGCAGGGTCGACTGCGTGATCAGCGAGGCCGACAGCAGCACCATCAGCAAGGCCGGTTCCGCGAGGAAACCGACCAGCATCTCGCGGCGCGCGCCGAGCGAGCCGAACGCCGTGCCGATATCCATCGCCGCGAGCGACAACGCGACGCGCGCGAACGCAAACAGGCCGACGAGCGCGATCGCATCCGCGGCGGGAGACAGCGGCAATTCGGTCGACAGCGTCGGCACGATTGCACAGGCGAGCGTCATCGCCGCCCACACGACATACGGCGCGCCGCGGAACACCGGACTCGCGCCATAAGCGACGACTGATTCCTTGTTGAACAGCTTGTGGAGCATCCGGTACGGTTGCCAGATGCTGGGCGCGCGCCGGTTCTGCAGCCACGCGCGGCACTGGTTGACCCAACCCGTGAGCAGTGGCGCCGCGGCAAGCGCCAGGACGATCTCGAGGGTTTGCGATAGCACGCCGGATACGGTCACCATCGTCTCACCAGCAGCAGGAGCACGATCAGCACGGCGAAGCTGTAGGTCAGGTACACGGCAATCTTGCCCGTCTGCAGCCGCCCCGCCCATTCCGCCGCGCGTTGCGTGAGTGCCGCGATACGGTCGTAGAGAATCGACCACGTGCGGTCAGCGACCGAGACCCGGTAAGCCGGCTGTGCGTCGAACGGCGACGGCAGTTGCCGCTCGATGCGCAGCAGCGGCGCGAAGATCTCCCGGATCGGTTGCCCGAAGCCTTCCGCCGTATCCTGCATCCGCGCGGTCGTAAACGGGAAGCCGCAACTCCACGGCGCGGCCCGTCGCAGCCGACCGTGGTAGAAGCGCCGTACCAGCACCCACGCAAGGCCGCAGCAAGCGACGAAAAACAGCATGAACATGACGGGCATGTAACTCGCCCGCGCGGTCGACACCGGCACGAAGATCAGCCAGCCATGATTTTCCGCGCCGATCCCGGCACCGACGAGCACGCGCGTGACCCGGTCCAGCACCTTGACGAACTGCGTAGGCATCAGTCCGAGCAGTACACCGGCCACCGCGAACCAGCAGAACGCGAGCCGTTCCCAGGTATTCGCGTCGTGTGCGCGACTCAGTTTCGCTTCTCTCGGCTGCCCGAGGAAGACGATGCCGTAGAACTTGACCATCGTGTAACCGGCGAGAGCTGCCGTCATCGCGACGAGTGCGGCCGCAATCGGCACCGTCATCGCCAGCACGGAATTCTGCAAGCCGGGCGTGAACAGGAAGCTTTGCAGCAGGAGCCACTCCGCGACGAAACCACTCATGGGAGGCAAGCCGGCGCTGGCTGCGACGCCAGTGAGCACGGCCCAGGCGGTCCACGGCATGACGCGGATCAGGCCGCCAAGCTTGCCGAGATTGCGCTCCCCGGTGGCGTGCAGCACAGCGCCGGTGCCGAGGAACAGCAGGCTCTTGAAGGCCGCATGCGCGACGATCTGGTAGAGCATCGCGCTCAGCGCAAGCGCGGACAGGGCCGTCATCCCGTACGCGCGAAACAGCACCGCGAGCCCGAGCGAGACGATCATCAGGCCGACGTTGTCGATCGACGAATACGCGAGCAGGCGCTTCATATCGACCTGGATCGTACTGAACACCACGCCGAGCAGCGCGGTGCCGATACCCAGCACGAGCAGCAGCACGCCCCACCAGGCGAACTGCACGTGCAGCAGGTCGAACACGGTCCGGATCAGGCCATACAGGCCGACCTTCAGCACGAATCCACTGAGCAGCGCCGATACGGGGGACGGCGCCGCGGGATGGGCGTCCGGCAGCCACACGTGCAACGGGAACACGCCCGCCTTGGCACCGAATCCAACCAGCGCGAACAGGAACGCGAGCGATGCCCACAACGCATCGGGCGACTGCGCGCGCAGATTGGCAAACGTGTAGTCACCGGTGCGCGCCTGCAGGATGCCGAAGCAAAGCAGCAGCGCGAGCGCGCCGACGTGGGAGATCAGGAAATACAGGTAACCTGCGCGGCGGATCTCGGCGATCCGATGGTTGGTCATCACGAGGAACGTCGCGGACAGCGTCAGCGTTTCCCAGGCGACCATGAACACATACGCATCGTCGGCGATGAGCACGAGCGCGATGCTCGCGATGCAAACGTGGTATTCGAAGCAGATGAGTCCCGGCGCGGACCCTTCGCCCTTACGGAAATAACCGGCGGAGAAGGCGCCGATCCCCGCGCTGACGACACCAAGCACGAACAGGAAATAGCCGGATAGCCCATCGACGCGCAGATGGAACGGCAACCCGGGCAGTCCGATCGGCAGCACCGCGGTGGTCGGTTCGGAGAAGATGCCGGCGAGTCCCGCCGCGCCCAGCAGTAGCCCTCCCAGCGCGCCGAGCGGAAACAGCCCGTGGGCAACGAATCGCGTGCGATGCAGAACTCCGAGACCCAGCGTGCCGGTCGCAAGCCAGGCGGCCGCCACCAGCAGGACGAAATGGACGACCGTGAAGGGTGCCATCCGGAATGTCTCCAGTACGCTCGGATTGGGACGAGGAGCATGGAATGAGCTCCAGCTTGCCGGGCTCACTCAAACCGCATTATGACATCAGAAAACCAATCTGGATAACAGGATATGATAATAGCGTTATCATGTGAACCACATGTTCGAGCGAATCGGCGGCCCTGTGCGCAGCTCGCCTGCATCCGGTGCGCGAAGCGTCTATTCGCCGCGTCTTTGCTGTTGTTCCGAGCGATTGAGTGAAGATCCTATGCCTGCGCAGTACTTTCGAAGCCTGACGGGAAGACACCGCAGCACGACCGCGAACCGTCAGCTCGGGTTGTCTCTTGCCTTCGTGGCCGGCGCCACCAATGCCGGCGGCTTCCTCGCGGTCAAGCAATACACGTCCCATATGAGCGGCATCGTGTCGGCGATCGCGGACCAGACGGCGCTCGGGGACATCCGGCTCGTGTTGGCTGGCATCGGTTCGCTGGCATCGTTTGTCGTCGGAGCGGGGTGCTCGGCCGTGCTCGTCAACTGGGGGCGCCGCCGCGGCCTGCAAAGCCAGTACGTGCTGCCATTGGCGGTCGAGGCCGCGCTGCTGCTCCTGTTCGGTCTGCTCGGCAGCCACCTCGCGCTACGCGAAGCGTTCTTCGTCCCCGTTACCGTGATCCTGCTGTGCTTCATCATGGGGCTGCAGAATGCGATGATCACCAAGCTGTCGGGCGCGGAGATCCGTACCACACACATGACCGGCATCGTCACGGACCTCGGAATTGAGTTGGGTAAGTTTTTTTACTGGAATCGATCGGCGCTCATTGACGACGCGCAAGCGGTCATCGCAAACCGCGCGAAGCTGAAGATCCACGGCACGATGCTCACGTCGTTTTTCGTGGGCGGCCTGATCGGCGCAATCGGTTTCAAGCATGTGGGCTACGTGTCGACCGTGCCGCTCGCCGGCGCGCTCGTCACACTCGCGATCGTGCCCGTCGCCGACGATGTGCTGGCCTATCTCTATCGGTTCGAGCGCAGGCACTGACCTCATAGGAGGCGGGGTGAATCCTCGTCGAAAGCAAATGCATTATAATTTGGTTAGCATATTCGCCGACCCGTCCTCGTAATGGAAACGAAAACCGCACGCCTGACCGTCCTGATCGACCCCGCCAAGAAAGAAGCATTTGAAATGCTCTGCTCGGCGCAAGATCTGACGCCGTCACAAGTCGTCCGCCAACTGATCCGCGAGTATCTCGAGCATCACGGCGTGACCTACAAGACCAAGAGTCCACTCGCCAAGCGGGGAAAGTGACGCCCAGGTCGAGGCGTGGTGCCGGTCAACCGCCGATTTCCCAGTGCCCTTGCCCTTGCGCATGCCAGATCAGCCGCTTCGGATCGAGGCGCTCTCCCGTTTTCAGGTGGCGAGCAGTGACGGACAGCTTGAGTTCGCCTGCAAAGTCAAACGAGAGGGCGCGCTCGAACAGGACTTGTCTGGGCGGCAAACGACGCCCGCTTTTCCAGGCAAACGCGACGAAGTTGCTGTCGTCGCCGCACCGAACGATCGCATAGGAAACGCCAAATACCGATTTCAGCCGCTCGAGGTGCCGCGGTATGGCCGGATCATCGTCCGTAAAGTTGATGACGAGGACGCCCGTCTCGGTTAAACGCTCGCGACAGGCGGCGAAGAACGCGATGTCCGCACACCGGCTCGCCATCCCCTCCGCACCAAACGCATCAAGCAGGATCACGTCCGTGCGGATGTGATCCTTCGTCAAGTAGTCCGCGCCATCGGCGCAAACCACCTTGAACCGCGCGTCGTCCGCGGGAATCCTGAACACGTCACGCAGCGCGATCACCTCGGGGCTGATCTCGACTGCGTCGATCGTGACCTCGGGCAGATGCCGATAGCAATACTTCGCCAGCGATCCCCCGCCTAGTCCGATCATGCAGATGTGCGTGGGAGCTGGCTGCAGCAGCAGAAATCCCATCATCGCGCGTGTATAGCCGAGGGTGAGCTTCTCCGGATTCCTGAGCGACATGAAGCTCTGAGTGGCGAAGTGATCGAAGTGTAGCGACACCGCGTGCTGCGTCTCCAGCACAAACGGTTGCTCATTACTGATCGGCGTGGACATGAATTTGACGAACGCGTCGTACGAGGTTCGATCCTCAGCCATTCTCGGTATGCTCGGGTAGCCAGACAGTCGATTGAATCATGCACTGCGGACCGCGCTTCCGGGCGGGGCCGCCAACGGGGAACGGCCCGTCAGACCTTCTTCAGAAAGCAGGCCTTGAGCATGAAGCTGCCGGCGTCCGTCTTGCAGTCGATTTCGTGATCGCCACCGACGATCCGGATGCTTTTCACCTTGGTGCCCATCTTCAGCGTGATCGACGAGCCCTTGACGCGCAAATCCTTGATCAGCACGACCGAATCACCGTCCGACAGCGCGTTGCCGTTCGCATCCTTGACGACGCTGCCCGCCGGTTCATCGCTCGCGTCGGTGCCAGCGTTCGCCGACCATTCGTGACCGCAGTCCGCGCACACGTACAGCGTGCCGTCAGGGTAAGTGTTTTCCATTGCGCATTGCGGGCATGAAGGGGCAGCGTTCATTGCAGCTTCCATTGAAACGATTTTGAGTCAGTCAGTAAAAAAGCAGGCGAGCAACCCGCCAGGCCTGAGCCGGTCGTCGTGCCGGCGGCTCGTGGGCGCACAAAATTATAATGCAATACACATGCTCTTACCGTCTAATTATCATCGGACTTTCAGTCCCATTCATCAGACTTACGGGTAGCTTCGCCGCGGATGTCGACAGGTTTGAACTGGACGGAAAATGTCCGCTTTGCGGGTGATAAATTTGGAACTGGCCAACCGGGCCAAAATGGAGTCGGTGCTATGAGCAAAACCGATCGGGGATAACCCCCTGATTGCCGCGCGTTCGCGGGCGACCGAGTATCGCGACGTCGCGGAGCAATAGGCGAGGGAGGGATAATCATGGCGAAGCTGCGCATTGCGACGTTCAACATCAACGGTATCCGCTCGCGGCAGGCGGCGCTATTGCAATGGCTCGAGCGCGAGGCGCCGGACGTCGTCTGCCTGCAGGAACTGAAGGCGGTGGATAGCGCATTTCCAGTCGACGCATTGCGCGACGCCGGTTATGGCGCCGTGTGGCAAGGCCAGAGCGCATGGAACGGTGTGGCGATTCTGGCCAAAGGCGGCGCACCGCTCGAACGTCGGCGCGGTCTGCCCGGTTTCGAAGACGACACGCATAGCCGTTACATCGAGGCCGCGGTCGGCGGCGTGCTGATCGTGTGTTTGTACCTGCCGAACGGCAATCCGCAGCCCGGCCCCAAGTTCGACTACAAGCTCGCGTGGTTCGATCATCTGATCGCGCATGCGGCGCAGCTCTACCAGAGCGGCCACCCGGTCGTGATCGCTGGGGACTTCAACGTCGTGCCGACCGACGAAGACATCTACAACCCGCGCTCGTGGCTAAAGGACGCGCTGCTGCAGCCGGAGAGCCGCGAGCGTTATCGCAGGCTGCTCGCGCAAGGCTGGACCGATGCGCTGCGCACGCATTTCGGCGACGAACGCGTGTACACGTTCTGGGATTATTTCCGCCGTCATTGGGATACGAATTCGGGGCTGCGCATCGATCATCTGCTGCTGAGCGCCGACCTCGCGCCGCGCCTGCGCGATGCGGGCGTCGACCGTTGGGTGCGCGGCGAACCGCATGCCAGCGACCACGCGCCGACGTGGATCGAACTGGAAATGGGCCCCGGCCGCAAGAAGAAGAGCGGCTAGTGAAGCGGCGGGCGATCCGCTTGCGGCGGATCGCCCGCTTTGGCGCGACTGCTGCGCCCTGTTGATCGGCGCCTATGATCCGGCGCCGTGCCTGCTTCAGTCGTAGTCGCGACCGCCGCGCGACCACAGCGCGCCCATCACGAACCCGGCGAGTGCAACCACGGCCAGCGTCGTGAACGGGTTTTCGGCCGTCGTATCGCGCACGAGGCTCGTCGTATTCGCGCATAACTGCTGCGCCTTGCCGCTCAATTCGCGCGCCTTGCCCGCCACCTGCGCGCTGGTGTCGCCGACGGCATCGCCGACCGCGCTTTGCACCTTGCCCGCGACTTCCTTTACCGCGCCTGCCGCTGAATTCGTATCCATATGCATCGCTCCTGTTGTCATATTTACGTGCGGGCCCGCTGCAATTGCAACGCGCTCGCACAAGGGCGCCGCGCAAGCCGTGCCAGTGCGGCGTGAGCCTGCGTCAGTGACGAAAGGGGTGCAAGAAGTGCGCCCGGCGACGGGACGCCATGCATCCGGCCAAATGGGACGTGCTCGAACATCATCGTCGACGCCCGAAATTGATGCCGACGAACACGGCCAGCAGCATCAGAAAACCGCCGAACAGCAGCGCGGCATTGACGAGCACCTGGCGCAGCCCGAGCGTTTCGACGTCGATGAACGGATACGGATAAAAATCCGACAGGCTGCCGCGCCAGAACGTGATGCCGAGATAGGCGAGCGGATAGACGAGCCACAGCGGAGCGTGGCGCAACCGCAGATGAAAACGCGGCACGAACAGCACCCAGTAGAGCGCGGCGAGCATCGGCAGCACGCTGTGCAGCGACTCGTTGAGCAGGCGCCGGTACGGCGACAGCGGCCACAGTCCGCGCAACAGCAGGTTGTACGCGAGGCCGACGAACACGATGTACGCGACCACCGCGGTCACGACCGTGGGCTGCCGGAAAAAGCGCGCGAGCGGCGAGCGGTGCTTCCACAGCACGATGCAGGTGAAGCAGAGCGCACTGGCGAGCACCGTCAGATTGGTCAGGTAGCTGCTCATGCGCGCGAGCGCGTCGAACACGGTGAGCCCGCGCGCGAGCGATCGATCGATCGTGAGGTCGGCTTGCGCGAGGATCGCCATCCACGCGATCAGCGCAATGACCGCCGCCAACGTCAGCGACGACACACTGGGCGTATGCAGCGGCAGCTCGGGCTCGCGCTGCGGAGCGAGGGTAGGGCGCATGCGCTCGATTCTACGCGCGGTGCGCGCGCGGCTGCATGGGCTTTCGCGCCCGCGCGCGCCGGCGTTGGCAAAATACTACGGCGTACTACGCGAGCTACTGGCTGGCTGTAAAGCCGGTTGCAAGCTCGCCGCCACGGCTGCAAGCGCCGCGCTCACTGGCGGCGATTCATCGTGTGTTTCGACCCGTTATGATCGCGGCTGCAGCCCTCGATGTTAACGACGCCGGGCGCGGCAAGCAGTCTCTGTCAGCGCCGGCTCAAGACTCGCAAAACGGAGAGAAAGCATGAAAGCCAGCACCATTGCCGAACGGGAAGCGCGCGGCCGCGCCGCGCGCGAGCATTCGAAACGCTCGAGTCACCGGGCGGTCGGCGAGTTGCACCGCGATCCGATCGAGCTGCTGAAACAGAGCAGCGCGGAGCGCGTCGAGAATCTGGTGCCGCTGCGCTATGGGCGCATGGCTGCCTCGCCGTTCTCGTTCTTTCGAGGCAGCGCGATTCTGCAGGCGCACGATCTGAGCAAGGTGCACGACACCGGCCTCACCATGCCGATCTGCGGCGACGGCCATCTGATGAATTTCGGCGGCTTCGCAACGCCCGAGCGGCAACTGGTCTTCGACCTGAGCGACTTCGATGAAGTCTCGATCGGCCCGTTCGAATGGGACCTGAAACGCCTGTGCGCGAGCCTCGTCGTGGCCGCGCGCCAGATGCGCCTGAGCCGCGGCACCGCCGAGAGTCTGGTGATGACGGCGGTCGGCTCGTATCGCGATCGTGTCGCGCAATACGCGCAGTTCGGCGCGCTCGACCTGTGGTACGACCGCATCACGTTCGACCGCATGGCCGAGATCGCACTGACGCCCGAGCGCCGGCGCGCGGTGCGGCGCGGCATGGAGAAGGCCGCGAGCCGCACGCATGAAAGCCTGCTCGAAAAAATGGCCTCGTTCGACGGCAATCGTTGGACCATCCACGATGCGCCGCCCGCGCTGTTTCACGTGCACGGTGCGAACACGTTGTTGACGGCCGAGGAAACCGAAACCTACCGGACCGGCAACGTCGACAAGATGGTCGAGCAAGTGTGGGACGAGTACCGCAAGACGATCTCGCACGATCGGCGCGAACTGCTGGATCAGTTCACGAGGCACGACGTCGTGTTCAAGGCGGTCGGCGTCGGCAGCGTCGGCACGCGTTGTCTGGTCGTGCTGCTCGTCGATCACATGGGCAAGCCGTTGTTCCTGCAATTGAAGGAGGCGCGGCCGTCGGTCATCGCGCAGTTCTACAAGTCGCCGGCGGTCAAGCATCAGGGCGAGCGCGTCGTGCAAGGACAGCGGCTGCTGCAGGCCGCGAGCGACGTCTTCCTCGGCTGGGGGACCGGGCCGCTCGGGCGGCATTTCTATTTCCGCCAGCTGCGCGACATGAAGCTGTCCGCGAATATCGAGCTGTTCGACAGCGATCTGCTCGACGGCTATGCGCGGCTATGCGGCTGGATCATGGCGCGCGCGCATGCGAAGGCGAGCGGCCAGGCGATCGAGATCAGCGCGTACATCGGCCGCGGCGATCAGTTCGGCGAAGCGCTGAGCGGCTACGCGAGCGCCTACGCGGATCAGGTCGAGCGCGACTATGACGTGTTCATCAAAGCGTGCCGCGACGGCAAGCTCGAAGCGCGCACCGACGAGGACATGGCGGCGGATTTCCGTGTGTAGCGCTGCGTGCGCGTGGTGTCACTTCACGCGCACCGTCACGCATCGGCGCGCGCTTCGCGCAGCGTGACGAAACGCAGATGGCGCTCGCGCGCCGCTTCGATCACGCTCGGCAGCACCGCGAGAATCAGCGGCTGGCCTTCGATCGTCAGCGCGGCGTTGCCATCGTGCAGCAACAGGATGTCGCGCGCGGCGAGACCATCGAGCAGCCGCCGCGCAACCACGTGAGGGTCACGCTTGCGCGTATCGTAGCCGCGCCGTGTCCAGGCCGCGAGACGCAGGTCGAGCTTGCGCAGCACCGGCTCCAGGAAGAGGTTGCGCAGGCCGGCGGGCGCGCGGAAAAACATTGGCCGCGCGCCGCTGACGGTTTCGAGCGTGCGTTGCGCGGCGGCGATCTCGCGCGTCAACGCGCGCGGAAACGTGACCGAAAACGTATGCACGTGCACCTGCGAGTGATTTTCGAGCCCATGCCCACGCGCGACGATCTCGCGCGCGAGTTGCGGATAACGCTCCACCTTCGCGCCGATGCAGAAGAACGTCGCGCGCACGTCGAACGCGTCGAGCAGATCGAGCACTTGCGGCGTGACGGCGGGATCGGGACCGTCGTCGATGGTCAGCGCGATTGCATCCGCGTTGCGCGGGTTCGCGGGCAGGCGGGTCCAGTTGGGCCCGAGCAGGGTGGTGCGCGGCAATAGTCCGGCGATCGTGAACAGCGCGTGATTCGCGACGATCGCGGCGAGCCACCATGGCCACGCGGCCGGTGCGACAGCCACGCCGATCAGCACGATCACGTGCCAGCCGATCGTGCCGTTCAGCAGTGCGGAGTTGCGGCTACGGGGCCAGCGGCGCCGCGGGTTCGGGCATTCATTCATCGAACGTGCTTCCAGTACGCCTTCCTCCGTCCCGGGAAGGCCGTGAATCTTGCGCGATGCGCAACCGCGAACGATACCACTGTTGCGCTCGTCGACGTGCCGCGTTCGGCGGCCACATATGCCGGTGAAAGCGCCCTGAAAGACGTCGCGCGGTTTGCGATCGCCGATTCGCTGTTGTATGGTGCGGGGCGAAAAGAGTCGCGCGTGTCGATGGCGATCGGACCGATCGCCGCAACAAGCTCGCGTCGCTACCCAACACAACAGGAGATGCGTGATGTCGGAAACAGGAAACGGAAAAGTGGCGCTGGTGACGGGCGCGGGCAGCGGCATCGGCCGCGCGTGCGCACTGACGCTCGCGCAGCACGGCTATAGCGTGGTGCTCGCCGGACGCCGCCAGGCCGCGCTCGATGCGGTCGCGCAGGAAGCGCGGGCGCTGCGCGGCGACGCGCTCGCGGTTGCGTGCGACGTGACCGACGCCGACAGCGTCGCCGCGCTTTTCGAGACGATCCGCGCGCGCTTCGGCCGGCTCGACCTGCTGTTCAACAACGCGGGACGCAACGGCTCGCCCGTCGATCTCGACGAAGTGAGCATCGACGAATGGCGTTCCATCGTCGATACCAATCTGAACGGCGTGTTCCTGTGCACGCGCGCGGCGTTCGGCCTGATGAAGACGCAGAATCCGCGCGGTGGCCGCATCATCAACAACGGCTCGATCTCCGCGCATGCGCCGCGCCCGAACAGCGCCGCGTACACGGCGACCAAACATGCGATTACCGGACTCACGAAGGCGGTGTCGCTCGACGGCCGCAAATACGACATCGTGTGCGGGCAGATCGACATCGGCAACGCGGGGACCGAGATGGCCGCGCGAATGGCGCGCGGCGTGCCGCAAGCGAACGGCGAGATCGCGGTCGAGCCGCTGATGGACGTGCAGCACGTCGCCGACGCGGTGCTGCACATGGCGAGCCTGCCGCTGTCGGCGAACGTGCAGTTCATGACGATCATGGCGAGCAAGATGCCGTTCGTCGGGCGCGGCTGAGCGGCGCGCAGCACCGGCTCACAACGCCGGGGCGGGGAGCGGGGCGCGCGCGTTCAACTTATACTGGGCGCTCCGCCGTTTTTCCACGCAAAGCAAGCCGCCGTGCCCCGCGCCACACCCAGCGACGACCCGCCGCCGCAGCCGCCCGTGCGGCCCGATCTCGACGACTGCTGTCATAGCGGTTGCACGCAGTGTGTGTTCGATCTCTACGATGAAGCGCTGGAGCGCTACGAGCTCGCGCTGGCTGCGTGGCACAAGCGGCAGGCGCAGAAGGCGCGGCCAGCGCGGCGACCGGACACGCAGCAGGGCGCGAAGTCGAAACCGCAAGCCGACGCGCGTCGCTCGACACCTACGCGCGGCAAACCGAGCCCTCGCCGCTGATTCGCGCACGAATTCGCGCACGATCGTCCACCGTCTCCGTTATGACCGACCTTCAGCTCACGCCGACCGAATCTCTCACCGATCCGCACACGCTCGACGATCTGCATCGCTTCGTGCGGCGTCATCCGCGCCTGTTCGTGCTGACCGGCGCGGGCATCAGCACTGACTCCGGCATCCCCGGCTACCGGGACGACAACGGCGCATGGAAGCGCTCGCCGCCAATCACGCTGCAGGAGTTCCTTGGCACGCCGGCGATGCGTCAGCGCTACTGGGCGCGCAGCATGGTCGGCTGGCCGCTCGTCGCGCGCGCGCAGCCGAATGCCGCGCATGTCGCGCTCGCGCGGCTCGAAGCGGCCGGTCACGTGCCGACGCTGGTCACGCAGAACGTCGACGGCTTGCATCAGCGCGCGGGCAGCCGCGACGTGATCGAGCTGCATGGCGGCATCGACGGCGTCAGTTGTCTCGACTGCGGCATGCAGCACTCGCGCGCGGCGATCCAGCAGACGCTCGAAGCCGACAACCCCGCTCTGCTCGACGTCACGGCCGAAGCCGCCGCCGATGGCGACGCGCATCTCGAGTGGCACGATCTCGGCGGTTTTCGTGTACCGGCATGCGCGAACTGCGGCGGGTTGCTGAAGCCGTCGGTGGTGTTCTTCGGCGAGAACGTGCCGAAGGCGCGCGTCGAAGCGGCGTCGCATGCGCTCGATGCGGCCGACGCCGTGCTCGTGGCCGGCTCGTCGCTGATGGTGTATTCCGGCTACCGCTTCTGCGTGTGGGCGCAGCGCCAGGGCAAGCCGATCGCGGCGATCAACCTCGGCCGCACGCGCGCCGATCCGCTGCTGTCGCTGAAGGTGGCCGCGCCGTGCGGCGATACCTTGAGCGCGCTCGCCGGTCTGCTGGCTGGCGATTGAGAATGAGTAGATCCCGTGGATCACCGTCAAAACCTGAGGAACACCCAGAGCCGACCATGACCGACTCCCGGCAACATTCGCCATCCGCCGAACGCAATCGCGAACCGATCCTCGCCGTGCTGCGCGAGGCGCTGCCGGCGAGCGGCCGCGTGCTCGAAATCGCGAGCGGCACCGGTGAGCACGCGATCTGCTTCGCCGGCGCGCTGCCCGGTCTCGACTGGCAGCCGAGCGATGCCGATGAGGAGGCGCGCGAGTCGATTGCGGCGTGGACCGCGCACGCGGGGCTCGCGAACGTGCGCGCGCCGCTCGCGCTCGACGTGCATCAGCCGGACTGGGGCGTCGATGCGCTCGACGCCGTCGTCTGCATCAACATGATCCACATCTCGCCGTGGAGCGCGGCGCAGGCACTTTTCGACGGCGCGGGGCGGCGCCTCGTCGACGGCGGCGTGCTCTATCTATACGGTCCTTACCGGCGCGGCGGCGCGCACACGGCGCCGAGCAACGCAGCGTTCGATCAATGGTTGAAGAGCCGCGATCCCGAATGGGGCGTGCGCGATATGGAAGCGGTCGTCGCGCTCGGCGACACGGCGGGGCTCACCTGCGAACGGGTGGTCGCGATGCCCGCGAACAACTTCAGCCTGGTGTTCACGAAGCGGGCAGGGTAGCGGGTGCACCGACGGGCCGGGCATTCGTCCACGCCTTGCGCCAAACCTCGGTCCGATCCCAAACCGAACCCGCCGCGCAAACGCCGACGCGCGCACAATACCTGTCGTCACGCGCAAACATGAGCACGAGCAACTGGCGTGCTTGCCCCCTCCCAAGCGGCAAGCGCGCATTTCTTTTATCCTTTCACCCTCGACGCCGCGCCGCCGTTCTCATGGCGCGGCGCCACGACATTTTTTTGGACTCTGGAGAATTCAAATGGGCAAACAGGCAATCGGCGTGGTGGGGCTGGCGGTCATGGGCCGCAATCTGGCGCTCAACATCGAGAGCCGCGGCCACGCGGTGTCGGTCTACAACCGTAGCCGCGCGAAAACCGACGAACTCATCGCCGAATTTCCGGACCGCAAACTGGTGCCGGCTTTCACGCTGGAAGAGTTCGTCGACTCGCTCGAAAAGCCGCGCCGCATTCTGATGATGGTCAAGGCCGGCGAGCCGACCGACGCGACCATTGCCTCGCTCAAGCCGCTGCTCGAAAAAGGCGACATCCTGATCGACGGCGGCAACACGCCTTTCACCGACACGATCCGCCGCAACCAGGAACTCGCGAAGGCGGGTCTGCATTTCATCGGCACCGGCGTCTCGGGCGGCGAGGAAGGCGCGCTGAAAGGCCCGTCGATCATGCCGGGCGGCCCGCGCGACGCGTACGACCTCGTCGCGCCGATCCTCACCGAGATCGCCGCGAAGGCGCCGGACGGCGAGCCCTGCGTCGCGTACATGGGACCGGATGGCGCGGGCCACTTCGTGAAGATGGTGCACAACGGCATCGAGTACGGCGACATGCAGCTGATCGCCGAAAGCTACGCGGTGTTGAAGCAGGTCGTCGGATTGTCGAACGAGGAACTCGGCAAGGTCTACACCGAGTGGAACCAGGGCGAGCTCGACAGCTATCTGATCGAAATCACGTCGAAGATCTTCGGCAAGAAGGACGACGAAACCGGCAAGGACCTCGTCGACGTGATTCTCGACCGTGCCGCGCAGAAGGGCACCGGCAAGTGGACCAGCCAGAACGCGCTCGACCTCGGCGCGCCGTTGCCGCTGATCACCGAGGCGGTGTTCGCGCGCGTGCTGTCGTCGCTGAAGACGCAGCGCGTGGCCGCGAGCAAGGTGCTGGAAGGTCCGCAGGCGAGGCCGCTCGAAGGCGCGAAGGACGCGTTCATCGAATCGGTGCGCCGCGCGTTGTACTTCAGCAAGGTGATCTCGTACGCACAGGGCTTCGCGCAGTTGCGCGCCGCGTCGGAAGAGTACAACTGGGATCTCGACTACGGGACGATCGCGAAGATTTTCCGCGCGGGCTGCATCATCCGCGCGCGCTTCCTGCAGAAAATCACCGACGCCTATTCGAAGGACAAGGCGCTCGCGAACCTGCTGCTCGACCCGTACTTCCGCGACATCGCGAAGAACTACCAGGCGGCGCTGCGCGAAGTCGTGGTGGCCGCGGTCAACGCGGGTGTGCCGGTGCCGGCATTCGCGTCGGCGATCGCGTATTTCGACGCCTACCGCTCGGAGCGTCTGCCCGCGAACCTCGTGCAAGCGCAGCGCGACTTCTTCGGCGCGCATACGTTCGAACGCATCGACAAGCCGGGCAGCTTTCACGCGCAGTGGAGCTGAGCGGTTGAAAAAACGGCCCGGCGCGCCATGGTGATAGGGCGCGCCGGGCTGTTGCTCCGTTTGGATCGGCAAGGAAACGCCGCATTATTACCAAATGTCTCGCGGGTTAAACGCGGACTTAAAGAATGCCAAATGATTATTGCGACGGCAGCAATAGAGTTTCACTGGTTTAAGGGTTTACCCTAGATCGAGACACCTCTAAACTTGTTTTCAATCGCTGAGGGATAAGCAGAAACCCGAAGCGCACCACACAACAAGTCCTTTGGAGGTTAATCATGAAGACCCTGATTTCCGCTGTTGCTATCGCCGCCGCCCTCGTTGTTCCGGTCGCGTCGTTCGCTCAAGCGAGTCAGCCGGCGACCCGTGCTCAGGTTCGCGCTGAACTGATTCAACTCGAAAAGGCCGGCTACAACCCGAGCGCCAGCGACGTGAACTACCCGGCCGACATCCAGGCAGCGCAAGCACGCGTCGATGCGCAACGCGGCACGGCCATCGCGGCCAACCCCGCAGACACCAGCGGCTACGGCGCTCCGGCTGCCGGCACGTCGCAAGCTGGCCACGCTGTCATCCCGGCGAAGGCCAACCGTGACTCGGTGTACTTCGGCAACTGATCGCAGTAGCAGTCCGCAGATGTAGTGGGTAGTTGTAGTGCGCTGTAGACGCCGCTTCGTGGAATAGCGCGAACGCGGCGGGCAAGAAAAAACGCCATCCAGTTCGATCGGATGGCGTTTTGTCGTTTACGGCGCCGTGCTGCGACGGTTCCCGTCAATGCAGCGTTCGCTGCCGCCGGCCGATGTCATCGAACAGCGCGCGGCTCGGCTCCAGCGCGAGCAGCCACGATTCGTCGTAGTCGCTCAGGTTGTCGAGCGCCTCGCGCAGCCGTTCGAGCGCCACCGCCGGCAGCTCGACGCTCGCCTCGACCCCGCTCGACAGTCCCGCGATGCTCGCCAGTTGCACGAGCGCATCGGCGGCCTCGGCGACGTCGGCGGCGAAGATCAGATGCGTGTTCAGCAGTTCGACGAGGCCGGCAGACGCCGCCACATCGTCGACGTTGAGTTGCACGGCCAGAAAGGTGGCTTTGTTCATCCTCGATTCCTCCCAGAATCCCAACGTTGTCGTGAGCTGCTCCGCGCGGCTTGACTGAGTATAGGCGATGGTCGATCGCCTGCAATGATCGGACGGAACGGCCGTGGCGGCTTGCTCGCCCAGTCGCGCGGGCCACGCGACCTATAATAGGGCCAGCCGCGCGAGCGCCGTCGCCGTGGGCGCACGGCGCCGCCCGCCGGGCTTGCGCGCTTGCCAATTGCTCATCGACCATGAAGATCATCCGCAGCAGAAGCTTCACCGCGTCGCGTGCCTGGGGCGCGCTCGACATCGCGAACATGAACGGCGTCACCACGCGTCTGCATTGGACCGACCAGCCGTACAAGTGGCACGTGAACGACGGCGAGGAGGTATTCGCCGTGCTCGACGGCCGCGTCGAAATGCGCTATCGCGAAGACGGCGTCGAACGCACGACAGTGCTCGAGACCGGCGACGTGTTCCATGCGTCGGTCGGCACCGAGCATGTCGCGCATCCGCTGGGCGCGGCACGCGTGCTCGTCGTCGAAAAGCAGGGCAGCGTCTGAAGAACACGGCAGTTTGACGGCGCGCGTGTGGCGGTCGCGCACCATATCCAGGCGGCAGCGGACAACCGCGACCGTGTGCAAGCGTGACGGCACGGCAATTGCTACGGCGTCGATTGAATTGGATTGAGACACACGTCGAGGAAAATCAGATGACACAACAATGGCAACCGACGGCGATCCGCCTGCTGATGGCGGCGGCGCTCGGCGTGGCGATCGCCGGCTGCACGACGATGCCGTGGGAAAGCACGCCGTTCTACAGCAACGCGCCGTCGAGCACGACCAGCCTCGCGACCGTCCCGGTGCCCGCCGGCTACTATCGCGTCAATCCGGGCGATACGCTGTCCGGCATCGCTTCGGCCTATGGGCGAAGGCCGCAGGAAATCGCGGCCTGGAACGGCTTGCCGGTCAACGCGGCGGTCGCGCCCGGCCAGGTGCTGCGCGTTTCACCGCCGATGGCCTCGGGCAGCGTGGTCACGCCGCCGGTCGCGGTGGCGCCGGGGGCGCCAGCCGCGCCGGGCGCGACGGCGAACGTGCCGCCGGGCGCCGTACCCGGTGCGCCGGCCCCTGCCGCCGTGCCACAGCAGGGCGTGCTGCAATGGCCATTGCGCGGACCGATCCTGCGCGCGTTCGCGCCGGGCAAATCCAACGGCATCGTGATCGGCGGCCAACCCGGTGATCCGGTCAAGGCCGCGGCGACCGGCCGCGTGGTTTACGCGGGCACCGGCATCGAAGCCTACGGCCCGCTGATCATCATCAAGCACAACGATTCGCTGATCACCGCGTACGGCCAGAACAGCCAGCTACTCGTCAAGGAAGGCGACGCCGTGGCGCAAGGGCAGACGATCGGCGAGGTCGGTGTCGATAGCCGCGGCGTCGCGTCGATCCAATTCGAAGTGCGCGAGAACGGCCAGCCGGTCGATCCGCTCCAGTGGTTGCCGAAGCCTGGCGGCTGAGCGTCCCCGTCGCGTCTGTCGGCTTATCGCAGCCGGATCGGCGCGCTTCTCGGGGATGCGCCGATTTTCAGCGTCGTCTGAATTGAATACACTGTATGGCTCGTTTGCCGGCGCGCGCGTTCCTTCCGGAATGCACGGGCGGCCGGTTGCCGTAGGCTGTCATTCATGGACGCACAGGGACACACAATGATCGATTTGCGCAGCGATACCGTTACCCGTCCGACTCCGCCGATGCTCGCGGCGATGTCGGCGGCCGAAGTCGGCGACGACGTCTGGGGCGACGACCCCACCGTCCTGCGTCTGCAGGCCACGCTGGCCGAGCGCACCGGCAAGGAAGCGGGGCTGTTCTTCCCGAGCGGCACGCAAAGCAACCTCGCCGCGTTGATGGCGCACTGCGCGCGCGGCGACGAATACATCGTCGGCCAGCTCGCGCACACCTACAAATACGAGGGCGGCGGCGCGGCCGTGCTCGGCAGCATCCAGCCCCAACCGCTCGAAAACGCCGCCGACGGCTCGATCCCGCTCGACAAGATCGCCGCCGCGATCAAGCCGATCGACGATCACTTCGCGCGCACGCGGTTGCTCGCGTTGGAAAACACGATCGGCGGCAAGGTGCTGCCGGCGCAGTACGTCGCCGATGCGACGAGGCTCGCGCGCGAGCGCGGCCTCGCGATCCACCTCGACGGCGCGCGCGTGTTCAACGCGGCGGTCGCGGCGGGCAAGCCGGTCGCGGCGCTTGCCGAGCCGTTCGATTCGGTGTCGATCTGTTTTTCGAAGGGACTGGGCGCGCCGGTCGGCTCGGTGCTGGTCGGCAGCCGCGCGCTGATCGACGTCGCGCATCGCTGGCGCAAGGTGCTCGGCGGCGGCATGCGCCAGGCTGGCGTGCTCGCGGCGGCGTGCCTGTACGCGCTCGATCACAACGTCGAGCGGCTCGCCGACGACCACGCAAATGCCGCGCATCTGGCGGCGGGGCTGGAGACGATCGAGCAGGTGAAGGTGCAGTCGGTCGCGACGAACATGGTGTTCGCGCAGTTTCCGCAGCAGCATTGCGCGCCGCTCGAGGCGTGGCTCAAGGAGCGCGGCATCCTCACGCAGATGCTGTATGCGTCGCGCTTCGTCACGCACATGGATGTGTCGCGCGACGATATCGACACGTTCATTGCCGCGGTGAAGGGGTATTTCGCGGCACGTTGATCGCGCCGCATGGGTCGCAAGCGAGGCGGCTCGCGTGGTTGCCGCCTCGTCTTCCCGCACTGGCTCCAACTCGTGCGCGCTCGTTCGAGGCGCGCTTCATTCAGGCTTCATCCCCGCCTCACGCGCCGTCCGGCGCATATCTCACTTGACCGCCGCCTTCGCCTGCACGCCCGCGCGATGCGACGGCGCGAGCAGCCGCAAGCCGCTCGCCAGGCTCGCCGCGGCGGCGAAGAACGCGCCGAGGCCGAGCGCGAGCGTCGGCCCATGCTGGCGGCCGGCAATGCCGAAGCACAGCGCGACCAGCGCCGCGCCGGTTGCCTGTCCGAGCAGCCGCGCGGTCGCCACGATGCCGCTCGCGCCGCCGCTGCGCTCCGGCGGCGCGCTCGCCATCAGCGCCTTCAGGTTCGGCGACTGGAAAAAGCCGAAACCCGCGCCGCAGATCGCCATACGGATGCCGATGTCGAGCACGTGAGGATGGGCGGGCAGCATCGCCAGCGAGGCCATCCCCGCCGACAGCACTGCGAGTCCGATCGCGCCGAGCAGCCCCGGCGGGTAGCGGTCCGACAGGCCGCCCGCGAGCGGCGCGGCGAGCGCGACCACGACCGGCCACGGCGTCATCAGGAAGCCGGTTTCGACCTGGCTGCGCAGCAGCACGTCCTCGAAATAGAACGGCAGCGACACGAACGCGAGGCCCTGCGCGGCGAACGAGCACACGGCCGTCACCGCCGACAGCGCGAACACCGGCCGCTTGAACAGATCGACAGGCAGCATCGGCGCGGGGTGGCCCGCCTCGCGGCGGATCAGCAGCAGCCCGAACACGCCGGCGAGCGCCGCGGCGCTGAGCACGATCTGCAGCGACGCGCGTTGCGCCGCCTCGCCGAGCGCGAAGATCAGCGCGGCGAACGTGACCACGTTGAGCAGCGCCGCCACCGGATCGAGCGGGTGCCGGCTCTGCGCGGTATGCGGCAGCGCCGGCATCGCGAAACTCAGCGCGAGTACACCGAGCGGCACGTTGACCGCGAACAGCCACGGCCAGGTCGCGACCGACAGAATCAACGAGGCCACCGTCGGCCCGACCGCGAACGACACGCCGACGATCAGCGCATTGGTGCCAAGCCCGCGACCGAGCCGATGCGGCGGGTACAGATAGCGGATCAGCGCGGTGTTGACGCTCATGATCGCGCTGGCGCCCAAGCCCTGCACGATGCGCGCGGCGGCGAGCAGCGGCAGCGTCGGCGCCATCGCGCAGCCGAGCGAACTCAGCGTGAACAGCGCGATGCCGCCGATATAGATGCGCCGATGCCCGACGATATCGCCGAGCGCGGCGAGCGGCAGCAGCGTCGCGACCATCGCGAGCTGATATGCGTTGATGATCCAGACCGAGGCGGCCGGTGCCGCGTGCAGGTCGCCGGCGATCGCGGGCAGCGCGGTGTTGGCGATCGCGGTATCGAGCGTGGCGAGCGCGACGGCGAGCATGATCGCGGCCATCGCGCGGCGGTTGGCGGCCGACATCGGGCCGTCGGCGGGGAGAGTCGGCGTGGGGACGCCGACGGCGGGGCTGAGCTTATCGGACAAGGCGTGGCTCGCGGGGTTGGGCATGCCGGTGTCGGTCGCTTCCGGAGAGGCGACGCGCTCGGGCGGCGGTTTCGTCGAGGGTGAGGCGCGCGCTGTCGGTCCACGACGGATCAGCGTGGCGGCTTGTGCGGCGCAACGTCGCGACTGTTGCAGAGACGACACGATCGTGCAGGGAGGCGGGCAGGGACCGGGAGGCGGCTTGAAGATGAGGCGCTTTGATCTCAATGAAACGCAACTAACCGCCAATTCCGTTCGCCATCTCCGAATCGGTACACGCCGCGTGTCAAATCCAACACGCATACGACAGAACCGCCCGGCAGAACGGGCCGCCCGATTCGATCACAAAATCAGGCTATTCGGGGCTTCATCCGCTCGTCACGCATCGGAAAAATAATCGATGTGCGGCTCGCAGATGCTTCGGGCGTTTGCCTTCCCCAACCCGCTTTCGTCACCCGACTCACGCGCGCCGATGCCCACCCCGAGTGCCGCTGCCACGCGGTTTGCACCGCGTCCGGGCACCCGCCGCGGCTCGGTCGCGCGGCAGCGGGCGAGTAAGCCGGGCACGCCGTATGCGTCACAGTCCGCTCGCGCGCCAGTACGCGCGATCCCTAAAATGTCCTACTCTGTTTTTTTAAACCGCTCCGACAGGCACGCGCCTCCCGTCCGTCTCCCGTGCGGTTCGCGTTTGCCATGTCGACCTTCCCGGAGGCTTCGATGACAGCCGTCGATCTGGAATTCGACCAGCTCAACAGTACCGTCGACGCGCTACGGCGCTCAATTTCGAATCGCATGATGTACGGCGTCGGCAAGGACGCCGTCACCGCTCACCCGCACGACTGGCTGCACGCGGCCGCGCTGGCCGTGCGCGACCGGCTCGTCGCACGCTGGATGAAGACCACCCGCCTGCAATACGAGCAGGACGTGAAGCGGGTCTACTACCTGTCGATGGAGTTTCTGATCGGCAGGACCTTTACCAACGCGCTACTCGCGCTCGGCATTCACGATCAGATGAAGGAGGCGCTCTCGAGCCTCGGCGTCGACATGGACGCGCTGATCGATCTCGAACCCGACGCAGCGCTCGGCAACGGCGGTCTCGGCCGGCTCGCGGCGTGCTTTCTCGACTCGATGGCGACGCTCGGCATTCCGGGCTTCGGCTACGGCATCCGTTACCAGTACGGCATGTTCCGTCAGGAAATCGTCAATGGCGAGCAGGTCGAGGCGCCCGACTATTGGCTGCGCGCCGGCAACCCATGGGAATTTCCGCGACCCGAAATCAAGTACATGGTGCACTTCGGCGGCCGCACCGTGCAGCGTGGCGACAAGACCGAATGGATCGACACCGAGCATGTGAACGCGACCGCGTACGACACCGTGATCCCCGGCTACGCGACCGACGCGACCAACACGCTGCGTCTATGGTCCGCACGCGCGACCGAGGAACTCGACCTCGGCGCGTTCAATCGTGGCGACTACCGCAACGCGGTCGACACCAAGAACATGTCGGAGAACGTGTCGCGGCTGCTCTATCCGGACGATTCGACGCCGGCGGGCCGCGAGTTGCGGCTGCGCCAGGAGTACTTCTTCGTGTCGGCGACGATGCAGGATCTGATCCGCCGCTATCAGCGCACGCACAGCACGTTCGGACGCTTCTCGGAGAAGGTCGCGGTGCATCTGAACGACACGCACCCGGTGCTCGCGATTCCCGAGCTGATGCGCCTGCTCGTCGACGAGCATCATGTGCCGTGGGACAAGGCGTGGAAACACTTGACGCAGATCTTCTCGTACACGAATCACACGCTGATGCCCGAGGCGCTCGAAACATGGGATGTCGAAATGTTGTCACGCCTGCTGCCGCGGCATCTCGAGATCATCTTCGAAATCAACGCGCAGTTTCTGAAGCACGTCAGCGAGCACTCGGGCCACGACGCCGAGATGATCCGCCGCATTTCGCTCGTCGATGAATATGGGCAGCGGCGCGTGCGCATGGCGTATCTGGCGATCGTCGCGAGTCACAAGGTGAACGGCGTGTCGAAGCTGCATTCGCAGCTGATGACGCGCGACATCTTCGCCGACTTCGCGCGCATCTATCCGGACCGCTTCACCAACGTGACCAACGGCGTCACGCCGCGCCGCTGGCTCGCGCAGGCGAGTCCGTCGCTGTCGTCGCTGATCGACGCGCGCATCGGCACACACTGGCGCAGCAATCTGTTCGAACTCGAGCAGCTGCGTAATCTGCGCAAGGACGACGAGTTCGTCGAAGCGTTCCGCGAGGCCAAACGACAGAGCAAGCTGCGGCTCGTGCACCGGCTCGCACATCACACGAAGCTGCACTTCGATCCGGACGCGCTGTTCGATCTGCAGGTCAAGCGCATTCACGAATATAAGCGCCAGTTGCTGAACTTGCTGCACGTGATCGTACGCTACAACGAGATTCGCGCGAATCCGGAGCGCGACTGGGTGCCGCGCGTCGTGCTGTTCGCGGGCAAAGCCGCGTCCGCGTACCGGATGGCCAAGACGATCATCAAGCTGATCGGCGACGTCAGCGAGAAGGTCAATCATGATCCGCTGATCGGCGACAGGCTGAAGGTCGTGTTCGTGCCGAACTACGGCGTCAGCGTGGCCGAGCTGATCATTCCGGCGGCCGATCTGTCGGAGCAGATCTCGATGGCCGGCACCGAGGCGTCGGGCACCGGCAACATGAAGCTCGCGCTCAATGGCGCATTGACGATCGGCACGATGGACGGCGCGAACATCGAGATCTGCGACGCGGTGGGGCGCGAGAACATCTTTATCTTCGGTCACTCCGCCGACGAGGTGGACGACTTGCGCGCAAGCGGCTATCGGCCACGGCATATTTACGAGGAAAACGAAGCACTACGCACCGCGCTCGATCAGATTCGCACGGGCTTCTTTTCGCCGGACGATCCGCTGCGCTTCTCGGATATCTTTCACACGCTGGTCGACTGGGGCGATCACTATATGGTGCTCGCCGATTTCGACGCGTTCGCGAAGGCGCAGAACGAAGTGGATGCGCGTTTCGTCGACAAGCACGCGTGGGCCGAAAGCGCGATCGAGAACGTCGCGGGGATGGGGCAGTTCTCGTCGGATCGAACGATCGGCGAGTATGCGCGCAATATCTGGCGCGTGAGTCCGCTCAGTCTCGACTGAGCGCGAAATGACGGCAACGTAGTCGTTTCTTGCGGGCAAGCAGATCGAAAGCCGTGCGAGGCCGGTGCTGATCCGTCGCGCACGGCTTCGTCATGTTCGATCGTCGCCCCGCGTCAAGCCTTCGGCGCGGCAGCTGCGGCCTTCGCCCGATGCACTGCCTCGCCGACGCGTTCGACGAACTCGCGATCCGTACTCATCAGCGCTTCGCGCTCGCCGTCGGCCGTCTTGACCATCAGCCGATGCGTGATGTCCTGGGTCACCCAGGTAAGCCAACCGACCACGATCAGCATCACCCCGCATACGAGTCCCGCCGCCGAGTGCAGCACGCCCCCGACGATTGCGCCGAGCAGCCCGGCCACCGAGATCACGAGCGGCACGACCTTGTTCTTCTGCACGGTCACGACCTGCACGTCGACGATATCGCGCAGCGGGAAGACCTGACCTGCGGATGAGAGGGCGTTGCGCGTGACCGACACGCCGCGATCGTTGAAAGGGCTTTCCATCGTTTCAATGCGAGGGTGGTGATGCGCGCAGCGTAGCAGACTTCCTTCAAATTCCTAAAGTTACGGACGCGCGGTTTCGCCGCTATCCGAATCGCTCGACGTGATGCCGTGGTTCATCGCAATGCCAGATACGGTAACGCCGTCGCGCTCTTCACGTGCAACGTGACCTGGGGCGCGGCAAACTGCCCGAAGTCATGTTGCTGACCATCCCAAAGCACAAGCCGTGCTGGCAAATTCGCCTTGGTTTTTATATCTTCCACCCACTGCGCCAGCTTCTTCTCCCAGAACATGTTCGTTGGCTCCAATTTGTAAATAAGGCACGACACATACGTGTCAAGTGAAGGCCTGCTGCGGTTGATACGAGGCGCATCCTAATTATGTGCCGCGCGCGTTCGCGAGCGGCAACCTGTACCGGGGCCACCGCCTTGTGTGGGCCAATAAATGCAGGAGCCCTGCTGGCCCCGGTGGCTGAGCAATCCCCAGCGGGCGCGGCACAGATGAGGCCGGCCTTGAAGGCCTCTGACAGGGCAGGCGATGCCGTCCGTGGCTCAGGAACCGTATCATCGCGTTGCGGCTGGCGGCTAAACCGTTCATGGAGGTCTCCTGCCCTAGCGCGCGGTACCCGGCCTCGCGACCGGTATGACCGTCAGCGACCGGATACCCTGCGCACCGCGAACCAGTACGCCCTCGATGTCCGCGGTCGCCGACGGGCCGCTCATCAGCACCGCGTAGTTGGCCTCGAAGAACTCCTTGCGGTGATACGCCTGATGCAGATTGCCCACGATATCCGCGGGATCCAGCAACGCGATCAGATGCTGCGACAGGTAGCCGAGTGCATTGACGTTGTATTGCGCTTCGCTCAGCCAGATGGACCCTGTCTCGGCGACAGCAAACGCCGGGCGCACGATCCCGACATCCACGTCATTGAGCGCACGGGGATCGTCAACCAACGCGATGTCACGCGTGCCCGTGAACTCGGGCGTCGCTGAACAGAACACCGTGGCATCGCGGAAACGCGAGCGGACAAATTGCTCGAGGCTGGTGTCCTCCGGCAGTAGGCACCAGACGCCGCCAAGCCGGTCGAGCGATTTGCGGAAGCTCTTCACCTCCGGTGGCAATGCGCTATCGAACATCGGCACCTCCGGCAAGCGGCGCGGCACGGGTGAGACCTCGCGCAAACGGGACAAAATCATATTGCGGCTGCTCATTTGCTGCTCCTCTTGAGATACCAATCGCGAAATGTTTCCTTGGGCGCATCAGGCACCTCACGGTGCCTGCCCCACGCATTAAGCGGGTTGTAGAGCACGGCGCGCGGCAACACGGAAACGGCCGTCCCGGCTGTCTTGACGGCCGCCCGGTACAGCGCCGGGTGCGACAGCACCTGGCCGGTCACCTTCATGGCCTCCTGCTTGACGAACGGAAGCTCGTGCTGCTCGGCGACGATCTGCCGCCACTTGTAGATCTGCTCGTGTATGTTGATCCTGACGGGGCACACGCTCGTGCAGCTGCCGTTCATCGTCGAGGCAAAGGGCAACGAGCTGTACTTCTTCAGGTTGAAAGTCGGATTGATGATCGCGCCGATCGGACCCGAATAGACACCGCCATAGCTCAGGCCGCTGCTGCGCCGGTAGACAGGGCATGTGTTCATGCACGCTCCGCAGCGGATGCACTTGAGCGAATACCAGAAGTCGTCCATGCCGAGCCGTTCTGAACGGCCGTTGTCGACCAGCACGAAATGCATTTCGCTATCCTTGCGTGGACCGCGAAAGTGCGACGTGTACTGGGTGATCGGCGAGCCGATGGCGTTGCGCGAGAGCATGCGGATAAAGACGCCGAGATGTTCGAGCTTCGGAATCAGCTTCTCGATGCCGATCGACGCAATATGCAGCGGCGGCACGTTCGCGCTCAGGTCCGCGGTGCCCTCGTTGGTACAGACGGTAATGCCGCCCGTTTCCGCAACCGCGAAGTTGCAGCCGGTCATGCCCGCGTCGGCGTTGAGGATAAGCGGACGCGTGGCTTTTCTCTGCGCTTCGGCAAGCTTAGGGATGTTGCTCTCGTTCGGGTCGGTGCCAATCTTCTCCGGGAAGATCTTCGCTACGTCCGTGGCGAGCTTGTGCACGGCGGGGACCACGATATGCGAGGGAAGCTCGTCATCGAACTGCTGGATTTGTTCACCCAGATCCGTTTCCACGACAGTGATGCCGCGCTCCTCAAGGTACGGGCGCATCTCGCACTCTTCGGTCAGCATCGACTTGCTCTTGACGAGCAGCCTCGCGTGACGCTGACTCAGGATCTCGTAGACGATGCGGTTGTGCTCTTCGGCATCTTTGGCCCAGTGCACAGTCACGCCGTTGGCCGTCGCATTACGCTCGAACTGCTCCAGATAGTCCGCGAGGTGCGTGAGCGTATGCTCCTTGATCCCCGAGGCGAGCGAGCGCAACTCCTCCCACTCGGCGATGCCATGCACCTCTGCGTCGCGTCCGGTGCGCAGCTCCCACAGGCGTTTGTCGTGGAACTGGATGTGCTTTTCGTCAGCGATGAACTTCTCCGAAAAGCCGACATGGTCAACACGTGTCATGCTTGTGCTCCATTGAGAATCTGCGCGATATGGATGAACTTCAGGCCCAGCTCGAGACGGTCCGAGCAACCTTTCTGGTGCATGAGGCACGACGAATCGGCCGACACGATGTACTCGGCGCCATTGCGCTTGTGATCGCGGACCTTGTCGGCGCCCATGCGCGCCGACACCGGCTCCTCGGACACGCAGAACGTGCCGCCGAACCCGCAGCACTCGTCGGGACGGTCAGGCTGGATGAACTCGATGCCCCTGACACCCCTGAGCAGGGTCAATGGCTTCGAGAAAAACGGCTCATCGATCTCTGACATCTTCGCGGTGCGCAGCGAACGCAGCGTGCCGCAACTGTTGTGCAGGCCGACCTTGTGCGGAAATTCGGCCCACGGGAACTCTCGTACCTGCAGCACGTCGTGCAGGAACTCCACCAGTTCGTAGGTGTTGGACCGCACTGCCAGCGTATCGGGCGTCTGGTCTGCCGCGCTCAAATGGTCACGCACGTGGTGCACGCAACTGCCGCTGGGCGCGACGATGTAGTCGTAGCCGGTGAAGTTGCGCACGAAGAGGTTTTCTGTGGCGACGGCTTCCTTCTCGCAGCCGCTGTTGCCCATCGGCTGCCCGCAGCACGTCTGATCCAGTGGATAGTCGACGTCGCAGCCGAGGCGTTCCAGCAATTGCAGTGTCGCAATGCCCACATCAGGAAAGAACGCGTCAATGAAACAGGGAATGAAGAGTGCGACTTTCATGGCCAGTCCTTGAGCAAGTTGAGTGGGGAGCGGGCACGTCAGTGATAGGCCTGGTCTTTCGAGACCTCGCCCCGGAACACCGAATACGCGACACACGTGTACAGCACGATGAGCGGTAGCACGAAGAGCCCTGCGCCCCAGAACATGAATGCCTGCGACGCCGGCGGCGCAGCGGCATCAGACAACGTGACTTGAAAAGGAATGATGTAGGGCAGGTAGGACCCCACCAAAGCGAGAAGCAGCAGTACGAAGCTTGCTGCTGTGTAAGGATAAGGAAGCTTCGGTGAGCCGTGCCGCGCAGCCCAACCCGCCGGGCTACGACTCAATATCTCGTCCACTTTAGTTCCCACCAAGTCGTTTATTGGGAACTAAACACTCCTGCGCAAACTGAACAAGACGAGCACTCGGACCTCAGAAAGGCCGACTTGACGTCGAGTGCTACCGGTGAAATGAGAGAAGTCGGATAGAAATGTATCGACTACTATTGGATGCAAACTCTGCAAAGGTCGACGGTTCTCCGGTAGACGTTCCGCTTAAGCCATGGGACATAGGTGTATTCGTCGTAAGCGTTCGTGCCGACGTAGATCCAGTTATGCAAACAGTTGGAGGACATGAAAGTCACCTCAAAATGAAGGTTGGGGAAAAAGCGTTGTCGGCGCGTCACTCGCGTGGCGGCAGTACGGCTACTTCAAAAACGTGACTGTGGTTGCACTTGTCACGACCATTCCTGCGAGACGAGGAGAACGCGCAAGCGAGATACAATGTTTTCGTTACGCAGTCGATGAACGAGACGGCTGGTACCAGGAGCGAGTCTGTGAGCTCAAGCGGGATGGCCGGACCGACTGCAAGCACGCTCATCGCGCACAGAAAACAGAAAACGGGCCGCGCGAAGGGGGCGTCGCCTACGACCGCGAGTCCAGACACCACCACGATCAGGCTTGTGCCTACTGTCGCGCCGAGTGCCGCGTCGCTGTCGGTCAATGCGAAGTCCAAAGATATCTCGATCAATTCCCACCAGCAGACAACAAGCGCCGAAATGGTGACTGCGAGCCCGGCCGATCCGCCGATGCTGTTGCCGTTGGACGCCTTTGTTTCCGCCCGCGGAAAACAGCGATGACCTATGCGTTTGCTAAACATGGTTAACCTTGGACTGGCATGCCGAGACGAAAACGCGTGTCTTCAACACGTAACGCATCTGAGCCTGTCGACGCACACAACGACTTGCAGGTCAACGCTCACCGATAGGCGGGGGCGGGACCTGTCGTGCCTTTAAAGGGAGTCGACTTGTAAGCAGCACCGCCTATGATTGCCAAGATAGACGGCCGGGTGGTATCGAATCCATTCTGCGAGCGTTTGGACTTTCGCCCACCGTTGTTTGTCGAGCTCATACGTCGGTATGGCTCGGCTTACCGTCGGTCTGAAAGATCCAAAGCGTAGGTTTTTGCGTTTGAAGACAACGTCGACGCGGGCCGCCGTGGAGCAGTTCAGTCGCAATAATCGCTAATGGAACTTGCCGGACTGCGCGTCTCGCTCTGCAGAAGACTCTAGCAACCGTAAGGAAAAGATATGGGGACAGTCAGAAGAGGTTCGGGGGCAACATTCCGAGGCAGCACCGCGGCGGTCAGATTAGCCACGAGAGGTGTACTCAAGGTTCCTTGGACGGCGTTCGTACGATGAAACCTTGAGCGAAGGGCGCGCCCGGCAAGTCTCGATGCGGGGGCCGACGCACTGCGTCTCATCATTCCGGAAGGGATAGTCAGACATACGTCGGTATGATGGACAAGTCGACGCTCCAGGGTCTAGATTGAATAAGCAATCATTGGCAAGCGACCTTATGTCCTCCCGAAGCCCCTCGCAACGACAGCCGCGGGCTTCCGTTTCCGGGATCGTCTGGATTGTCGACGACGACGAATCATCCCGCCTGGCGCTCGAAAGCCTGGTGCAATCGCTCGGCTATTCGACCGAAACTTACTCGCTGCCTTCGGACTATCTGGCGGCGCGGGCGTCGCACCTTCGCACCGAAAACGGAGTCCTGCTTTCCGACGTCCGCATGCCCGGCATGTCAGGACTGGAGTTGCTTGACCGTCTTGTCGCACTGGGCGCCGCGCCGCCGACGATCTTCGTGAGCGCGTTTCCCAGCGACGCGCTGCGAGCGCAGGTGCAGTCCAGCACAGCCATCACGCTGCTCGACAAGCCCGTGGACGCGGCGCTCCTGAAGCGAGCACTCGGCAACGTCGGGATTTAGACAGGGGCGCTCAAAACAGCGTTTTCGGACCTCTTTCCGTCAATGGCGGCTGGCGCGAGCCTAAGGGCGCGGCTTTGTTTGTTGCCGCCCAATTTCGAGTGCGACGGCCTTGAAGACGAGATCCGGGAGTGAGCGCGCGCCCATTTTTTTCATCAACTGGCCGCGATGGATTTTCACCGTGATTTCGCTCAGGTTGAGTTGCGCGGCGATCTGCTTGTTGAGCATTCCGCTGACCACCAGCGCCAGGATCTCGCGTTCGCGCGGCGTCAGCGAGGCGTACGCGGCGCGTACAGCCGCGAGGCCGTGTTCCTTTTCGAGGCGTTGCGAGTCTTTCGAAATTGCCTCGGAAATCGCGTCGAGCATATCCTGGTCACGAAACGGCTTCGGGAAAAAATGGAATGCACCAGCTCTCATTGCTCGCACCGACATTTCCATGTCGCCGTGCCCCGTCATGAAGAGAACCGGCATTTGTAGTCCCTCGCGTGCCATCGCCTGCTGGAACGCCAGACCGCTTTCGCCTTTGAGCCTGACATCGAGGATGAGACAGCTCGGGCCGGCGGGTTTGCGAAACGTCATGAATTCCTGCACGGAACAGAACGTCTCGACGGAATACCCGACGGACTCCAGTAGATCGCACAGCGCGAGGCGGATGGACTCTTCGTCGTCGACGACGAAGACTGTCGAGCCGCGGATTCCACCCGTGGACGACGGTACATGCCGATCGGTAGCCATAAACGAGTCCTCAACACGCCAGAATGCGGCGAACTGACGAGACATTTCGCCCGCTTGACAGAGACGCGTCCGCGCCGTTTTGCGCCCATAAGACGCGTTTCAAGTATGACACGGTAAAACGAGAGTGGGGTAGATGCCCGAATGGAGCTTTGCCGCCGCCCAAGCGGCCCGCTACCCTTGCATCTACGTCTGCAATGCGTCGCACGAAGCGGCTAGAACATGAACCGCGGCATGGGGCGAGGAATACACCCTCTGTTCGGAACTTACTATGTCGTCGATGCCAGAGGCGTGCTGCAGATTTACCTCTGCGCGCCTTGGCAAGCGCAGCCACCCGGCCCCGCTTGACGCGGGGGCAGCACAAGAGCAGGAGATACCGGAAAACAGCTGCTGTTGGCCGCTGCATGCCCCGGCAGCACAAACGCAGCCGCAAACCGCCCCTGCCGCCGCGGGCTTTAAACCTGCGGTCTTAGGCGCGCTGAGTTGCTGCACGCGGACAATCGTGCCGTTCGACAGGGATGGCGAAGCGAAACACCGCACTGCCAGGCTTGTTCGGCGCCTGCGTCGATGCGCTCGCCATGAGTCTCGGCGATGGACCTGCAAATCGCAAGGCCCATGCCCTTGCCTCCCGCTTTCGTCGTATAAAACGATTCAAAAAAGCTGTTCCAGCTCTCCGTCGCGCAGCCCCACGCCGGTGTCTCATGCTTCGAGCGATGGTATCCGGCGCTCGCGGGCAACGATCACGCTCACCATATCGCGGCGTAGAGCCCCCGCTTTGGCGCTGTGACCCGGGAGAGCTGCTCGAGCAGCATGCGGCTACGGCCCCACAGTCGCCCACTCGCGTCGCGTACTCAATCGTTATCGAAATCTCGGAGGCGGAGCCTATACGCCCGTATATTCACGCAACTCTGAACACCGTGCCGGTGCATCCCAACGTAGAGGCGTTCCTTCCTTCCGTGTGATAGCCCAATTTCGGTCGCGGCTGTACCGTAAACCCATGCCCGATGCAGCCGCGCTTTGCGCCTGGAACGGCCTCCGGTCTGACTAGCGCAGGCGGCTTCGAGCCAAATCGAGGTTCCGTCAAGACTTCGCGTCGCTTGTATTCGCAGCAGCCCCTTTGCCCCGGCGGCGACGTTTGATACTTAGAGCGCAGGCTGCCCGTTGTCAACGACTGGCCGATGCGAAAGACGCAAAGAGGTGGACATGAAAAGCCGGAGCTTCCTGACACATCAGGAGATTTTCGACCACGCTGTAGAGCATTTATTCGGCCAGGCGCGAGCCTCCCTGCTGCCTCGCGGCGGCGGCGCCTATCGAGGCTACTGCGGTAGCTGTCCGGTCGGCAGCTTCATTAAGCCGCGCGACTATATGACGGCAATGGAAGGCGTGCCCATCCGCTACGTCGCAAAACCGCCAAAGGACGTGCCGGCTTATATGGATATCGGTGTCGCGGCGCTCAAGCGCGCGCTGCTTCGCTCGCGCATCGATGTGTCCGATCCGGTGACTGTCGAATTGCTTAGTTGTCTGCAGAACGTCCACGATGTATTTGGCACATGGGAATGGAGTGAGCGGCTGGCATCAATTGCTCGACAATTTGCCCTGTCGGCCACGTTTCTGAAAGCCGCTGCTTGAGGGTTGCAGGTGTCGTGATGCAGTGCGCAAGAGAGATCTACGAGCGCGTCAGCGCTCATCTGCTTAACCAGGAGGCCGTCTCGGAGGACGAGAACGGCTCATGCCGGCTGCGCGGCGACAACGACCGCGAGTGCGCGGTCGGATCGCTCGTTAGCGACGAGTTTTATCACCGGGACATCGAAGGGATCGGCATTTCGTACTATCGGCACGCCCGGGACGGCAAGCTACTGCAGGCGCTGTATGCATCCAACGTCGATGCCTACGATCCGGGCATTGTCGATCTGCTGTGCGAACTTGAGGAGATTCACGACGGCGCCAGCGTTGATCAGTGGCCAGATCTTCTCGCCGCTCTCGGTAAGCGGTACGGGTTCGTCTGATGCGAGGGTTCGCGAGTCGTAGCGGCCGGTGGCATGCTGATTGATCAGCCACAGGATAGTGAAGCGTGCGTCGCGACCAGATTCCGTCGTTTGCGAGGAAAACCGACGTCCGTTTTCGCCACGACCGTCGTCGCGCACTTCCAGGAGGCAGTCGCGGCCGCTTCGCTCCAGTGTATTGGTGACGGTATATGTTGATACCTCGACGGACGCGACAAACGTTTGGCTCGTCACCGATATCTCGGTAAAGCGATAGCTGCTGCGGTGCAGGCGCGAGCGACGAGATGGCGAAAAAACGAATCGCTTTATCGCGGCCACCGGAACAACACGCATGGGTACACGCCGGCTTTCCGCACGCTGCTGAACGACGGTATTGGACCCTACACCTGAGCGGATTGGTCTTATCCCTGTCGCCGCCTGCGCTATACCGCCGTATAGGCTTTAGACGGGCAGGTAGAAGCGCGATAACCGACGGTACGATATCTTCCTGGGTCGCTAGCGTCTATCGTGGGAAATGTGGACAGCGCCTTTGCACAGGGGCAATCGACGGAGTCTGATTCATCCGGCGGCGTCCGAAACGTGATGGTCCAGTGGCATTCGCGCGGCTCGGATGCACGGTAGCGTGCGAGCCAGACCTCGATACGCATACTGATAATGGAGATCCCGTCACACCCGCCTGGAGAAGTAATTCATGTTTGACGAACGAGCACGAGTGAAGACATTGCAGTTTGCGCAAGCACATCCTTGGCGTCGGGACGTCAAACGACGAAATACCGGATTCGCTGTCACCGCTGCGACGCATGTCGTCTCCTGGCGAACGCTCATCCAGACAGTATCTGACTTCCTGTTGAACATCGGTGACGCTGCGTTCACCTCGGCGGTGTCGACAAGACCGGTGTTGTTGGCCCAGGCATTGCCGCGCTACTCGGCGCTCACCATGCCGCTAAAGTTTTCTCTTTCCTGTGTGCGATGAGTCTTTTTTGCGTTGCCCCATCGACCCCAATGGCGTTTTAGCGTCCGCGCGCCTTGGCTTCGCGATAGTCATCGACAGCGAAACCGGGGTATTTCCTCGGCCCGTTTCTGCGCCGAGTCGGTGCACTCCGATTAGCCGTCGGAAATTACTCGCATTGGGCGCCGGAAATCAACATGCGGCTATACACCGGCTTCACGAGATCGTGGTCTCACCAACGGCTGCTAAGGAAGTGACATGTCAAACATTTTGCGTAACTGGCTCTATGTAGGGACCAATGCCTACCGCGAATATAGCTTCTCGCCTCGTTCGACCGGAACGCATACCGACGAACCCCGTCCGAACCAGCTCTGCCTTTGATAAGCAGAGCGGCCGCTATTGGCTATTGCGTGTCTTATGCAAGCACTCATCCTTGGCAGGAGTGAATATGGAGATCGGCAGATCAGGTTTCCGGGTCGAATACGATTCGCTGGGCAAGCGGGAAATACCCGAGGAAGCGCGATATGGCATTCACACGCCTGGCGCCGTCGAGAACTGTCCCATATCGGGGACGCCGGTAGGCGCATACCCAAACCTGCGGAATGCGCTGGCGGCAGTCAAGCAGGCTGTCGCAGAAGTGAATGCCGAGTTGCATCGACTCGAACCCCCACTTGGTGACGCAATCGTCGCCTCTTGCGTGGAGGCGCAGAAAGGACGCTTGTGTGACCAGTGCTTCGTCGACGTGACTCAGGGCCGCGCTGACACTGAGAACGACATGAACGCCAACGAGGTGATATGCAACCGCGCTCTTGAACTTCTGGGTCGTCCGCGCGGCGACTATGTTCATCTGGATCCAGGTGCGCGCATGTGTCCCGGAGGCGGCAATGTCTATTCGACCGCACTTCGGATCTCGATCTGCGTTGCGATTGAACACCTATGTGACGGGTGCGATGCGTTGCGGTCCGCCCTCGTCAGAAAGGCGGAGGAATTCCGCGATTTGCTGCAACTCGACCGAACCACCCAGTTATACGATGCAGTTCACACCACGCTGGGTTTCAAGTTTTTGACGCATGCGCTTATGCTGGACGAACAGATGGTCAGGTTGCGAGAGTCATCCGCGCAGCTTCGTGAAATCTATCTTCGCGCGACGATTGACGCGGGCGCTACGGCCCATTCCGGATATGAAGTCGAAGCGGTTGAAGTTGACGCGGTTGATGCAGTAAACGCAATGACCGCGCTCGGTTTGCCTATGGCGTCAACTCCGATTGAAAGAACCCAAGAGTGTGCCGCGTATTTGCGGATTTCCGGCATTTTGACCGACATCGCTGTCGAGCTTTCGAACGCGTGCAGTGACCTCCATCTGATATCCATCCGGGCACTATTCGACGTGCCCGAAATCGATCTCGCGTGGATGCGGACCGACTCCTTTGTCACGCCTGGCAGACCGAATGCGGTGATTTCCGATGTCGTCCGTCAGATGGCACTCCGGATTTTGGCGAGCGACGTCGCGGTCACATTCGCGGCTGAATCGGTTCAGGTGCATCCATGCAAGACGCTGGCCGAGCATTGCATCAGGGAGATCGCGGCCAATTCCGAACAGATCCGGGAGATGCCCGAGTGTCGTCGCGCGATGGCGACTGCGGCAAATCCCTATATTGGCGGCAAGAGTGCTCGCATACCCGGCGCGCATTCCAGATACAGCATGCTAAGAGAGGCGGTGCTGCACCGGCAGCTGATAGCCGAGGAGGAACTCGATCGGGCCCTGCGCGCTGGCGCAGGCGATTTATCGGTAGTTTTGTCGATGCCGGCGTAGAGAGCAAAAGACCCGTGAGGCAAGTGTGCATGTAAGCGCGCGAATCAGACGCTGAGTGCGCGCGTCCCATCGGGAGGGCACATGTCACCGGCATGCCATGGCAATACGTAGGAGTCCAGCGTATTGATAGAGATTGTTTGCGAACCCATGCTGACGGCGAACCGTGCTTCATTGCATGGCGGGTCTACAGCATCGGGAAATTTTTTACCTGGATCAATCCTCTGCCTTGTGAACATCGTGAAACATTCCGTTCCTGTCGCGCCTAAAATTGCACGTATCTTCTTATCTTCGTTCATACGATCGCCCAAGCGGACGCACGTGATGGTCGCGGCTTGCAGCGCAATCCTGCTGTCGGCATGCCAGTCGCGCGAAGCCGCCGCTCCTGAGCCGAAGCCCGTGGTCGCCCTGGCCGTTCACGCCGACGGGCGCGCGGTAGGTGCGTCGCTGCCGGCTCAGGTGCAGGCGCGCTACTCGACGGTGCTTTCGTTCCGGGTGGGCGGCAAAATCATCGAACGGCGGGTTCATCTCGGCGATGCCGTCAAGGCGGGACAGGTTGTTGCACTGCTCGACCCGACCGACCTGCGCAATAATCTGGCCAACGCACGAGCCCAGCTCGATGCCGCCGAACATCGACTTGTCTACGCGAAGCAGCAGCTCGACCGCGATCAGGCGCAGGCGCAGGCGAACCTGATCGCGCCGGCGCAACTTGAACAGACGCAGGACGCCTACGCCTCCGCGCTCGCCCAGCGCGACTCGGCGCTCGCCCAGATGGCGCTCGCCTCGGACAATCTGCGCTATGCGACGCTGACAGCGGACCACGACGGCGTGATTGCCTCGGAGGACGCCGACACGGGCCAGAACGTTCAGGGAACCCAATCGATCTATCACCTCGACTGGACGGGCGACGTAGACATCGTCTGCGACGCGCCCGAGCGGACGCTGAACTCACTGACAGTTGGCAGCAAAGCGCGCGTAACGCTGCCGGCGCTACCCGGCAAGACCTTCGAGGCGCGCGTGCGCGAGGTATCGGCTGCTGCCGATCGAGAAAGCCGCACCTGGCGCGTCAAGCTCACCCTGAATGCGCCCAGCCCTGCAGTGCGCCTCGGCATGACGGCGATTGTGGGGTTCGATGCCGTCGGCGACGCGCCCGTGGGGCAGATTTTTACGCTGCCTGTGACGGCGCTCTTTCACCAGGGTGAGCACCCCGCTGTCTGGGTGGTGCGCGCCGGCAGCGACACACTCGAACTGCGCCCGGTCACTATCGAGCGATATGACGAGCGCACCGTCTCGATCGGATCGGGCCTCCGCGACGGAGACCGCGTCATGCTCCAAGGCGCACACGCCGTGAGCGCAGGCCAGCATGTGCAGGTGGTGCCCCCGCTTCATCCCGAGGACTTCCCGTCATGAGGGCCCGCGACAGTGAATCCGCAGGCAACAGCGCGCCCGTCCCGCGTTCCGACGCCGAAACGCCGGGTGAAGGTGGCTTTAACCTGTCTGCATGGTCGTTGCGCCATCAGCAGCTCGTGATCTTTCTGATCGGGCTCGCCACGCTTTTCGGCGTGATCGGTTATACGCAACTCGCGCAGTCGGAAGATCCGCCGTTCACCTTCCGCACGATGGTGATCAAGACCTACTGGCCTGGTGCGACTGCGCGCGAGGTGCAGGAACAGATCACGGACCGGATCGGCCGCCAGCTGCAAGCGGCGCCGTATATCGACTACATCAAGAGCTACTCGCGCCCCGGCGAGTCGATGATCTTCTTCGCCATGAAGGACTCCGCGCCCGTCAAGGAAGTGCCGGAAACCTGGTATCAGGTGCGCAAGAAAGTCGGCGACATTGCCGCGACGCTGCCGAAGGGCACAGTCGGTCCGTTCTTCAATGACGAATTCGGTGACGTCTACACCAACATCTATGCGCTCGAAGGCGACGGCTTTTCGCCGGCGCAACAGCACGACTACGCTGACAAGCTGCGCACAGTCCTGCTGCGCATACCCGGTGTGGCCAAGGTCGACTATTTTGGCGACCCCGATCAGCACATCTTCGTCGAGATATCGAATGCGCAGCTCACGCGGCTCGCAATCACGCCGCAGCAACTCGCTCAGGCCATCGACGCGCAGAACACCGTGGCGCCCGTCGGCACCATCACGACCGGGGACGACCGCGTGTTCGTGCGGCCGAGCGGCGCGTTCAAGGACGTGCAGGCGCTCGCGGACATGCTGATCACCATCAACAAGCGCACGTTCCGGCTGGGCGACATCGCGAAGATCACACGCGGTTATGACGATCCACCGGTGACCCAGATGCGCGTCGGCGGCCAGGCGGTGCTCGGCATCGGCGTGACGATGCAAAAGGGCGGCGACGTGATCGACCTCGGCAAGGCGCTCGACGCAAAAGCCGCCGAACTGCAGGCCACGCTGCCGGCGGGTCTGAAACTCGCGCCGGTGTCGAGCATGCCGCACGCGGTGAAGCACTCGGTGGATGAGTTCGTGAAATCGGTTGGCGAAGCGGTGGCGATCGTGCTGGTCGTGAGCCTCGTCTCGCTCGGTCTGCGCACCGGCATGGTCGTCGTGATCACGATTCCGATCGTGCTGGCGGCAACCGCGCTGTGCATGCACATCTTCAATATCGGCCTGGACAAGGTCTCGCTCGGCACACTCGTGCTCGCGCTGGGTCTGCTCGTCGACGACGCGATCATTGCCGTGGAAATGATGGCGGTGAAGCTGGAGCAAGGCTGGAGCCGGGCGCGCTCGGCAGCGTTCGCGTATACCAGCACGGCATTCCCGATGCTGACGGGCACGCTCGTCACCGTATGCGGCTTCCTGCCGATTGCGCTCGCCAAATCGAGCACGGGCGAATACACGCGTTCGATCTTCGAAGTGTCGGCCATCGCGCTGATCGTTTCGTGGTTCGCGGCCGTCGTGCTGGTGCCGTTGCTGGGTTATCACCTGCTGCCGGAACGCAAGCCTCAACCCGGCGGTGCACACCATGATCCGCATGAAATCGGCAACACCGGCTTCTACCGGCACCTGTCGGGATGGGTTGCGTGGTGCGTCGAGCGTCGATGGGTCGTGCTCGGCGTCACCGTCGTGCTTTTCGCGATCTCCATGCTGGCCTTCACGCGCGTGCCGCAGCAGTTCTTCCCGAACTCGGAACGGCCGGAACTGCTGGTCGATCTGCGGTTGCCGGAAGGCGCCTCGTTCGAAGCGACGCTGCGTGAAGCGAAGCGCCTGGAAAAGGTGCTCGACGGCAAAGCCGGGATCGACCACTTCGTCGACTTCGTCGGCACCGGCGCGCCGCGTTTTTACCTGACGCTCGACCAGCAGCTTCAACAGCCGAATTTCGCGCAGTTCGTGATTACCGCAAAAAGCGTGGAAAACCGCGAGGAACTGATGCGTTGGCTCGACGGCATGCTCGAGAAGGACTTCTCCGGCATGCGCACGCGCGTCTCCCGGCTCGAGAACGGTCCGCCGGTCGGCTTCCCGATCAAGTTCCGCGTGAGCGGCGACGATATCGCGACCGTCCGATCGATTGCGCAGACGGTGTCGGACAAGGTCCGCGCCGATCCCCGCACGCGCAACGTCCAGTTCGACTGGGACGAGCCGGCGGAGCGCTCGATCTCGTTCGAGATCGATCAGAACCGCGCGCGCCAGCTTGGCGTCACCTCGGAAGACGTGTCGAACTTCCTCGCGATGACGCTATCAGGCTACACGGTGACGCAGTACCGCGAGCGCGACAAGCTGATCAACGTCGATCTGCGTGCGCCAAAGAGCGAACGTGTCAATCCGGCGCAGCTTATGAGCCTCGCGCTTCCGACGCCCCACGGCCCGGTGCCGCTCGGTTCGCTCGGACACGTGCGCGATACGCTCGAGTACGGCGTCATCTGGCAACGCGACCGTCAGCCGACCATCACGGTGCAGGCGGACGTGCGCGGCGACGCGCAGGGCATCGACGTGACCCACGACATCGAACGTGCGCTCGCGGCGGAAACCGCCAGGCTGCCGGTCGGCTATCGCATTCAGGTGGGCGGCGCGGTCGAAGAAAGCGTGAAGGGCCAGACGTCGATCAATGCCGAAATGCCGTTGATGATCATCGCCGTGCTGCTGTTGCTGATGATCCAGCTCAAGAACTTCGCGCGGACCTTCATCGTCGTGCTGACGGCGCCGCTCGGCCTGATTGGCGTCGTGGCCGCGCTGCTGCTGTTCGGCAAGCCCTTCGGCTTCGTCGCGCTGCTGGGCGTGATTGCCATGTTCGGCATCATCATGCGCAACTCCGTGATTCTGGTCGACCAGATCGATCAGGATATCGCGGCAGGGCAGCCGCGCTTCGACGCGATTATCGGCGCAACGATAAGGCGTTTCAGGCCGATCATGCTGACTGCCGCCGCCGCCGTCCTCGCGCTGATTCCGCTGCTGCGCTCGGGCTTCTTCGGTCCGATGGCGACCGCACTGATGGGCGGTATCACGATTGCGACGGTACTGACCGTGTTCTTCCTGCCCGCGCTGTACGCGGCGTGCTTCAGGGTCCGGCACGACGAGCGCGGAATGCAACCGGTCGTGGACGAGCATACGGAGATTTGAGCATGAGCCTCGTGTATAGAACATCCGTTCTTGCCGTGACAGCGGCACTCGCATTGACGGCCTGCTCGTTCGGTCCCAGCGGCGCGCCCCCGGCGATGCCTTCGCCTGCGCACTACGGTGCCGGGGCACAGCCGGCGAAGACCGTCGCAGCGGGCGGCGTGGCGCAGCAGTTCGATATCGGCGCAGTGGGCGTTCCACAATGGTGGCGGCTTTACCGGTCCGACGCGCTCGATGCGCTCGTCGAGGAAGGCTTGCGCAACAGCCCCACGCTCGGGGCTGCGCAGCGGACGCTGGCGGCCGCGCAGCAGGAGTTGCGCGCCCAGGTCGGCGCATCGACGCTGCCTTCAATCGATGGTGCCGCACAAGTCGATCGCGGGCGTTCACCGCTTGTGCCCGGCATTGGCCCCAGCGAGGTTCGCTATAACTTTTTTGCCGGACAGGTTCTCGCGTCCTACACCTTTGACCTGTTCGGTGCGACGCGTTCGGCGAACGCGGCCAGCGCCGCTCGCGTAGACGTGCAGGCGTATCAACTGGAGGCGGCGCGGCGCGCGCTGGCGGCAAACATCGTCGGTACGACGATCAGCGTGGCGGCACTCGATCGCCAGATCGCGCTCACCGAACGGCTCGTCGCCGTGGCCAGGACGGCCGCGGACGAGGACCAGCACCGCTATGCACTCGGCTCGGTCTCGCGTGCGCAGGCGCTTGCGTCGACGCAGGATGCGGCTTCGGCTGCGGCGAGTCTTCCTGCGTTACGCCAGCAGCGCGCCACAGCCATCCATGCGCTCGCGGTGCTGATGGGCCGCACGCCGGACAACGCCCCGGCCGTTCCCGATCTCGACAGCCTGGTGTTGCCCGAACACGTGCCTGTCGAGGTGCCGTCGGTCCTGCTGCGTTCGCGCCCCGACGTTCAGGCAGCCGACGCCGCCCTGAAGGCCGCAGCCGCCGATGTCGGCGCTGCGACCGCGCAGCTCTTTCCGAGCCTGTCACTGACGGGCTCGATGGGCCGCGGCGGCTTTAGCTGGCCAGCGGTGCTCTCAGGCGCGGGCGGACTCTGGGCCATTGGTGCGAGCCTGACGCAACCGATTTTCCATGGCGGCGCGCTGCTCGCGCACCGCAAGGCGTCGATCGACGCTTACGATGCGGCGGTGCTGAACTACAAGTCCACCGTTCTGTCGGCGTTCCAGAATGTCGCGGATTCGCTTGCCGCACTGGAAAACGACGCACAGACACTCGCGTCGACGGAAGCGGCGGCGGAGGCCGCGAGGGCGGCATTCGATGATACGGCGTCGCGCCATCGCATGGGCTCCCTGCCTTCTACGGCACAGTATGCCAGTGAGCAGCGGTTTCTAAGTGCACAGCTCAGCTCGATTCGCGCTGCAAGCCAGCGTATGAGCGATACTGCGGCGCTGTTCCAGTCGATGGGCGAACTGCCGGCCGGTCAGTCGGTAGCCGCGTCAAGAGAATGATCGTCCCTCGATGAGTTCGGGATGAGCGGCCCTTGACCGGGTCGCCATCCATCGAGAGTAGCTGTGGTGCCAGGCGCTAGTTAGGCACCCACAACATAAATGAGCCGGCATTTCAGCCGCGTCGAATGACACCAGAAAATTCATCCTGGTCGGTCCGTGTGGAGCGTCAGAAACTGATTGCCTGCCAGGAATGCGATCTGCTATTTCGCAAACCTTCGCGTCTGAAAGGGCAGGTTGCCAGTTGTTCGCGCTGCGGTGCGAGCCTGAAAGGGATGCATGGCACCGGGCTGCCGCTTGACTGGATCTGCGCTGTGACCCTTGCGCGGTTGATCGGCTTCACCCGGGTCGCGGCCAATCCGGATAGCTGGGAAGGCTGGTACTGGGGCGCCATGCAGCATTTCGTTAACTCGATGCGCGTCGGCGTGCCATCCGGCAATAGTGGCGTCGAGGATTGCCTGAAGGAAGCCGACATGATCGTGTTCTGGTCCTGCGATCCCGAAAGTACCAACGGGGCCTACGCGGGATTCGAGGGCACGCCGCGGCGCCTGTGGGCCAAGGACCTCGGCATAGAGTTCGTTCATATCGACCCACACTGCAACCCTACCGCGCAGTTGCTGGGCGGGCGCTGGATTCCGGTCCGACCGCAAACCGATGCTGCTCTCGCCACCGCCATCATGTACGTATGGGTCATGGAGGGCTTGTACGACGAGGATTACATCGCCACCCGCACGACCGGATTCGACGAGTGGAGGGCCTATCTTCTGGGCGAATCCGACGGCGTTCCCAAGACGCCCGAGTGGCAGGAGGGCGAAACCGGCGTGCCCGCCAAGGACGTCCGTGCGCTTGCGCGCCGATGGGGAAAAAAGAAGGTCCATCTCGCGGTCGGAATGACCGGCGCGGGATTCGGCGGCGCGGGCCGCGGCGCCACCGGAGCGCAATCGGCGCGCTGCATGTCAGGGATGGCACATAACCTCAGACGCTCGTGCGAGGCCAATCACGGCGGCGTACGCATGCGAACAACGGCCATTCGCCAGGCATGGTCGGAGCCGAGCCGCTGCAGCCGACTTCTATCCCAACTGCATCGTTCGCTCATAACACGCACACGCGGACGGCGAAAATCTACGAGCCTACAGGCTGGCTCGTGTTTTGCCGGTCGATCCCGCGGTTCTGGCAAGTTCACCATGGCAATCCGTCTTCTAAAAGTACTCGTCATACTGCTGGTGTCAGGCGCAGGCTTCCGCCCAGTCGCGGCGCACGCGTACGCGCTTGATGGGCAATTCGACTGCAGGGCGAGTCCACACGCGTTTATCGGGCAGCTCATCAACAACCAGTACATCGACCCGAATCCGATGTACGTTGAGGCGAATTCGGTCAACGCGTTTCGGCCAGCGCAAGGCAGCGACATAACGGCCTTCGGCTTTCGTGTCTACGCCGTGCTTGGGTACGAGCAGGACGACGGGACGTTCAAGAAGGGCCGCGGCAATGCGTTCGCGGGCCCGCTGTACGGCGCTGTGCTGTCCGCTCCCAGCGACGCGGTCGAATCGCGCGTGCGCGATGCTGGCAGCAACGCTACCGTGCGCATGGTGATTCCGTTGTTGCTGACCGCGGTGGTCTGCAGCCCGTCTTGACGCGCGGCGTCCGTACCTTCACGGTGGAAGGCTTCCTGTCTGCCACGCCTCTTCGGCGTCGAAGTCAGGCTGGAGCCTGCCAATGACCGCTTCTCCAGAGAGCCGAATGGGTACTTCCCACCCATTGAACCCGGCACCCCATCTGCGGCAGCTATTGAATCCCTGAGCTGCCATTCGCCGATTTGCTTATCCATGTTTGTCAAGCGGTGTTGATCGGTTTAACGGAAGACTTCTGGCGGTCTATTTGGCAGACGAATCGTTGGTGGACCACACCCGCACCGTCGCGATGATCGAGGCGGACAACGGGCACAAGCATGAGCCGGCTCGCCAACGCATCCGCGTTGGGGCGTCCCCGCCTGCTCAACGATCGGAACTGGGACGACTATAATTTTTAGTTCAGGGGATCCGCATCTTTGGCAATGAGGCGAAGCTTGGCGCACTTGCACCTGGACTTGCAAAGTCGCTCACCGATTCTGCGCTACGGCTTATCCGTCGTCTGCGTTGGGGCTGCACTTGGGCTGGCGCTCGTGTTCCGGTTTTTCGGGATCCACGACATCTACGGGTCCCCTTTTAACTTCGCCATCGGGGTTGCTTGCTGGTACGGAGGGGTAGGGCCTTCCGTGCTGGCAGTCGTGCTATCGGTGGCATCCTACGATTATTTTCTTTCTGAGCCGCTGTACACCATCGGTCTTCTAAGCAAAAATTTTCCGCGTTTTTTAGTTTTCACGGCATGGGGCTTGACCTTTGCCGGTTTCGTCGCTGCGCGACGGCGAATCGAAACTGAGCTTCGTCACACCAGCGATCGCCTTCAGGCCGAATTGCAACAGAGTCAGCATAAAGAAAGCGAGATTCACAGGCTCAATCAGGAAGTCACCGCGCGGGCTGAGCAGCTTGAAACGAGTAACAAGGAACTGCAATCCTTCGCCTATTCCGTCTCGCACGATCTACGCGCGCCACTTCGCCATGTGATCGGATACTCCGAGCTACTACAAAAACAGGCGGCTTCTTCGCTCGATGATAAAAGTCGTCGCTACATACAAACGATTGTCGAGGCGGCAAAAAGAATGAGTAACCTGATCGACGATTTGCTGGCCTTTTCCAGGGTCGGACAGGTGGAGACCACAAAGACGCCGGTGAGCCTCGATCAGCTCGTCAAGGAGGTCGTTGCGGAGATCGGGCAAGAAACGAGCGGGCGAGACATTGTATGGACAATCAACGCTCTTCCGGTCTGCTACGGGGATCGTCCCATGCTCCGACTGGTTATCGCCAACCTCGTCGCCAATGCGGTGAAATTCACACGCATGCGAACGCGGGCCGAAATCGAGATTGGTTGCGTGGACCCGAATAAAGACGTGGTGGAGGTGTTTGTGAAAGATAATGGTGCAGGCTTTGACATGCGGTATGCGCATAAACTGTTCGGCGTTTTTCAACGTCTGCATCTCCCGGAGCAGTTTGAAGGTACTGGCATCGGACTAGCTATCGTTCAACGCATCATCGTCCGCCACGGAGGCAAGGTCCGTGCAGAGGGGAGGGTGGATCAGGGCGCTACTTTCTATTTCTCAGTGCCTAAGGCACGCGGTGCAACGGCAAAGACTGCGAGGACACCATGGACCAACTAGGACGCATTCTGCTCGTCGAGGATGACCCGAGAGACGTCGAACTTACCCTAACAGCGCTCGATGAATACAACCTGGCAAATGAGGTTGCGGTGGTCCGCGACGGACAGCAAGCCTTGGATTACCTCTATTGCAGGGAGGAATTTGTCGATCGCTACGACGAGAACCCTTCAGTCATGTTACTGGATCTGAAACTCCCCAAGGTCGATGGCTTGGAAGTCCTGCACACAGTGAAGTCGGACGAACGTTTGAAGCTCATTCCCGTGGTGGTGCTCACATCGTCGCACGAAGAGAAAGATATGATGCAAAGCTATAAACTCGGGGTAAACGCGTACGTAGTAAAGCCGATCGACTTTCATGAATTTATAGATGCCATCAAGGAGCTAGGCGTATTCTGGGCACTGATCAATGAGCCGCCGCCAGGCAGCACAAGGAAGGGGCAATAATGTCGGGGCTTCGCATTGTGTTGCTGGAAGATAACGCGAATGACGCCGAACTCATTCAAGAGTTCCTTCAAGCCGATCATCTCTGCTGCGAAATCGTTCGCGTGCAATCGCGTGCGGACTTCGAGGCTGCGTTGAAAACCGTTGGAATCGACCTGATTCTCGCGGATTACAAACTTCCGGCGTTCGACGGCCTCTCGGCATTGGAGGTCACTCTGCGCGAACGTCCCGAGGTGCCCTTTATCCTGGTTTCCGGCACGCTTGGCGAAGAACTGGCGGTAGAGGCGCTGAAGAGTGGCGCTACCGATTTTGTTCTGAAGACGCGGCTGTCGAGGCTCGTGCCCGCAGTGCGGCGCGCGCTGCGCGAAGCAAGTGAGCGAGCCGAACGCAAAAGTGTCGAGCAGGCGCTACGCCGGAGCGAGATGTATCTGGCGGAAGCCCAACGACTAAGCCACACAGGGAGTTTTGGCTGGAACCTATCGAGCGGCGAGATCTATTGGTCAGATGAGACTTATCGAATATTCGAGCTCGACGCTGCCATCAAGCCCACCGTGCAGGCCATCATCGACCGGACGCATCCGGACGATCGTGTCCGTCTGCAGCGAATCATTGACCGCGCCGCAAGCGAAAGGATTGTATTTGCGGCCGAGCATCGTCTGCTGATGGCTGATGGTTCTATCAAGCACGTGCGAACTGTGGCGCATGGCGTGAGCGGCCGTGATCCGGATCGCTTCCGTTTCGTGGGCGCGGTAATGGATATCACCGAGCGCAAACGCACCGAACAAACACTGCTCGAACGCGAGTCGAAGATCCGGCGCCTCGTGGATGCCAACATCATCGGGATCATCGTCTGGAATTTCGATGGTGAGATTCTCGAGGCCAATGACGCATTTCTGCGCATCGTGGGATACGAGCGTGAAGATATAGGCTCAGGTCGCGTAGGCTGGAGGGATCTGACGCCGCAGGAATGGCTCCCGCGCAGCGAACGGGCCCTGGTGGAGGCCGGGCAGACGGGGCGCGCCCAGCCTTACGAGAAGGAGTACATCAGGAGGGACGGTAGCCGTGTGCCCGTTCTGGTCGGTTTGGCCACGTTTGACGCAAGCGGGACGGAAGGTGTGGCATTCGTCGTGGATCTGACCGAGCGCAAGCGTGCCGAAACCGAAGCCCACGAGAGCGATCGGCGTTACCAGGAGGTGCAAAGGGAGCTGGCGCACGCGAATCGTGTCGCAACCATGGGCCAACTCACGGCCTCGATCGCTCATGAAGTCAACCAGCCGATCGCCGCGACGGTCACCAACGCTCAGGCGGCGCTGCGATGGCTCGCCGGCCAGCCTCCTGAAGTCGAGAAGGCCCGGCAGGCGCTCGGCCGGATCGTCGACGACGGTAACCGAGCGGGGAACGTAATCGGCCGCATCCATGAACTGATCAGGAAGACGCCGCCACGGAAGGAACCGGTGGACATCAACGAGGCAATCCGCGAGGTGATTGAGCTCACCCGTGGCGAAGCGTGGAAGCACGGCGCCTCGGTGCAGACGCATCTCGCGGACCGGTTACCGCTAGTTGAAGGAGATCGGGTCCAGTTGCAACAAGTCCTCCTTAACTTGCTCATCAACGCGATGGAGGTTATGAGCGGTGTCAGCGATGGCGTGCGGGAACTGCTCATCAGCACGGCAAGAGCCGACTCGGGCTGTGTACTCGTGACGGTGCTCGATTCGGGGCCTGGCTTTGCCGCGGACAGTGCCGAGCGCCTTTTCGCTCCTTTCTACACCACCAAGCCGACCGGTTTGGGGATGGGGCTGCCGATCTGCCGTTCGATCGTCGAGGCACACGGCGGCCGATTGTGGGCAAGCGCGAACGTGCCGCACGGCGCGATCTTTCAATTCACGGTGCCCGCCCATCCAGACGCTTCATCGTAACTGCGAGCAGCACGAGAACTTCCTCGCGCTGCTGTCCGTCCGTTGGCCAAGGCAGAGATGCTATGTGGGACTACCCAAGCCAGACCCGTGTAGGGCAACGTTAATTAAGTCCACCGAACCGGTACGTCAGGCGTCAGAGATCGGATCGAACGAGGAAGGCGAAATTCACGTCAGTGCGAGAATCTGTCGGTCACTCCGTGTACTGAGAAACCCAATATGGGCTCCGACCTTGCCGGATAAAACCCAAGGAAAATCATACTTTGCCTGGACGGATTGGCTAAGATGTCGGAGGTTCGCGCGCGCTCCGGATGACGACAAAGCCTTGCCGCATTCCGATGCGCCGCGGCGTCGCGCCGGGAAAACAGAAAACGTTGTCACGCTCCCGCTCGGAGGCCATTCATGACTATTGGCGTATATGCCACGCTGGTCGCGACGTCGCTCGTGCTGCTGCTCGGCGAAAAGCTCGTGCAGTGGATCGGCGTGCTAAGGACCTATTCGATCCCGGCGCCGGTGGCAGGCGGGCTCATCGTCGCGATCTGCGTGCTGATCACGCGCCTCACCACCCACGTGCAGGTCAGGTTCGATTCGACGGTGCAGGCGCCGCTGATGCTCGCGTTCTTCTCGACGATCGGTCTGAACGCGCATCTATCAAGTTTGAAGGCGGGCGGCCCGGTGTTGATCCGCTTTCTCGCGCTGGTCTGCGGGCTGCTGATCCTGCAGAACGTGGTCGGCTTGCTGCTCGCGTTCGCCCTCGGCGTCGATCCGCTGCTTGGGATTCTCGGCGGCTCGGTCACGTTGTCGGGCGGCCACGGTACTGGCGCCGCGTGGAGCCAGATCTTTGCCGAGCGTCACGGACTGGAGTCGGCGACCGAGATCGCGATCGGCTGCGCGACGTTTGGACTCGTGATGGGCGGCGTGCTCGGCGGTCCGATCGCACGGCTGCTGATGCGGCGGATCAGCGCCGACGAGTTGCTGCGCGTCAAACAGCTAGAGGACGAAACGCTGGTCTTCGAAGAACCGAAGGCGCAGCAGGCCACCACGCCCGCCGCGATCATCACGACGCTCGCGCTGATCTCGATCTGCCTCGCGGGCGGCGAAATGTTTGCCGACTGGATCGCGGACACTGCGTTCGAATTGCCGACGTTCGTCTGCACGCTGTTCATCGGCGTGATCCTGAACAACGTGCTCGCGCTCGTGCGTGTGCGGATCGACCAGCACGCGGTCGCGCTTGTCGGCAACGTCGCGCTCGCGCTCTTTCTCGCGATGGCGCTGATGCGGCTCGACCTATGGGGGCTTGCCGCGCTCGCGGTGCCGATCATCTCGATCCTCGCGGCACAGACGCTGCTGATGGCGCTCTACGCGGTATTCATCACGTTCCCGGCGATGGGCCGCAACTACGACTCGGTCGTGTTGTGCGCGGCGCAATGCGGCCTCGGACTTGGCGCCACGCCGACCGCGATCGCGAACATGCAGGCGATCACGAACCGCTTCGGCCATTCTCATATCGCGTTCCTGATCGTGCCCTTGACGGGCGCGTTTTTCATGGACATCGTCAACGCGATCATCATCAAACTGTTTCTCGCGCTGCCGTTTTTCCATTGAGCAGCGGTGGCATTGGCACATCAACCCGAGCGGGCAAATACCATGAGCGATCCACGACACATCGCACCCGACAGTACCGCCGCGCGCGTCGCGTTATGGCGTGCGCTGCACGTGCAGGCCGACGCGCCGCCGCACGTTCTCGAAGACGAAGTCGGCTTGCAGTTGCTGGCACCCGCCGAAGACTGGCGCAGCCGTGGCGATATGGATCCGCGGTTCACGCGGCCGTTTCGCGCGTCGATCGTCGCGCGCGCGCGCTTTATCGAGGACCTGATCGTCGAGCAGGCCGGGCGCGGTGTGGATCAATACGTGATTCTGGGCGCCGGTCTCGACAGCTTCGCGCAACGCCGGCCCGACATTGCGTCGCGGCTCACCGTGTTCGAGGTCGACCCGCCGGGACCGCAAACGTGGAAGCGTCAGCGGCTCGGCGAGCTTGGTTTCGGCCTGCCGGACTGGCTGCGTTTCGTGCCGGTCGACTTCGAAGCGGGCGATAGCTGGCGGCAGCGTCTCGTCGCCGAAGGCTTCGACGAAAGCAGGCCGGCCGTCGTCGTGTCGACCGGCGTCAGCATGTATCTGACGAAAGAGGCGAATGCGGCGACGCTGCGCGAAGTGGCCGGGCTGGCGCGCGGCTCGACGTTCGCGATGACGTTCCTGTTGCCGCTGGAGATGGCGGACCCGGACGTGCGCCCCGGACTCGAAATGGCAGAGAAGGGCGCGCGTGCGAGCGGTACACCGTTCATCAGCTTCTTCATGCCGCAGCAGATGATCGCCATGGCGCGTGAAGTCGGATTTGACGACGCGCGGCACGTGTCGGCGGCGGATCTGACGCAGCGCTACTTCGCGGCTCGAACGGATGGGCTGCGACCGCCGGGCAATGGGGAGGAATTGCTGGTGGCGAGCACCTATGGGCGATGACGTCAACCGAAGTTACCAACCCGGCATGTGAGTCGTGAATACGCAATCGCTTTCCCCGCACCGCTATAATCGCGCTCGACCATGGCCTCCGAAGTCTACTCATGAAAAAGATCGCTGCCTTCGCACTCGTCGCATGCGCACTCGCCGCCTGCTCGTCCCCGGAAAAGCAGGCGCAACGCGCCCAGCAGGAGATCCTTCATAGCGAGCCGAACCTTCGCGCCGCGCAACGTGACGCGGTGATCGACTGCACACCGGCGAATTGCGATGCCGCGTGGGCGGCGACGAAACGCTATATCGAGCAGCATTCCGACACGCACGTGATCCGCGCGGACGCGGTCGCGATCGATACCGACGTGCCCGACGATTCGGGCAAAGCCGCTTTCTCAGCGACCCGCGCGAACAGGAGCACGGGCGGCGCGACGCTGTCGCTGTTCGCGCAGTGCCGCGGCATGTATGGGCCCGACAACGCGAAGGGCGACGACTATGACGCGTGCGCCGAGAAGATCCTGAAGATTCAGAACGGCTACGTGCCATATCTGCGCTCGCACGCATCGGCGCAATAGGCGGCAAGCTACCGGAACCACGGGGCCCCGAACGCGGCACTTGCGGAGCGATTCGCCGAACCCTCGCCACGATGCGGCGGGAGGCGCTATGCTGATGCCTCTTCGCCTCGCGGAATTCTCATGCAAGCTCCAGGCGCAACCGTACCGATCTCGCTCGTCAACGGGTTCCTCGGCAGCGTCGGGACGCGGCCGGATATCGTCGACCGCCATCTGTCGGGCGCGAACATTCCGCGCGCGCTTCTGGACCAGCCTGGAGCGCGCGTCACCGAGGAACAGTTCTCCACGCTCTACCGCTCGCTCGCGATCGAACTCGACGATGAGATGCCCGGCGTTTTCTCGCGCCCGCTGCGCAGCGGCGCGCTCAAGTTTCTCTGCCTGAGCCTGCTGGATGCGCCGAATCTCGAATCCGCGATGCACCGGTTCGGCCAGTTCTTCCATCTCGTGCTGGACGACTTCCGCTTCGAGTCGCGCCGCGGCGACCTCGTCACGAGCCTGGCGCTGCGTCCGGGAAGCACGGGAGCGCTACCCGGCATGCTGGGCCAGGAACTGATGCTCAAGCTCGCGCATGGGATCGCGTCCTGGCTGATCGGTCAACGGATTGCGTTGTTGCAGGTGCAGTTCGCCTTTCCCCGTCCCGCTCACGCGCTCGAGTATCTTTATCTGTTTCCCGGACCGGCGAAGTTCGACTGCAATCAGACCTCGATGCAGTTCAGCAGTAGCTATTTCGACCTGCCCGTGCGTCAGCGCAAGGCGAACCTGCGCAGGTTTCTCGCTCGCGCGCCGGAAGACTGGATCTTCGTTTCGTTCAACGAGCAGCTGTTCAGTCATCGCGTGCGGGAACATCTCGCGTCCCGGCTGCCCGACGTCCCGTCCATCGAAGAGGCGGCGGAAGCCCTGCACTGCTCGGTCAGAACGCTGTGCCGTCATCTTGCCGCCGAGGGCACGGCGTTCCAGGTGCTCAAGGACGAATTGCGCCGCGACATCGCGATCCAGCGCCTGACGGGCACGCACGAGCCCATCGCCATCATCGCGGGCGACGTCGGCTTCGGCGACCCCACCGCATTCCACAGAGCGTTCCGTCACTGGACCGGCAGCACCCCGGCGGCCTATCGCCGGGGTGGCTGATCGCGTCATATCGATCCGTCTGCAACACCCGCCGACGCAGTTCTCACGGGGCGCTTACTCCCTCCGACGTGGCCAGAGATGTCAATAGATCGTCCGGTTTGGACAACCGGGCAGGGCCCGTTCGACGCTACGATTCAGCCATACGTTACCCCGGCCGCATCGGTGCCAGACGGGTGACTTTCCCTACGGACTATCTGATCGGAAGAATGGTAATGAGCTACGTCGCGCCTCTCAAAGAAATGTTGTTTGCACTCACGGAACTGGCCGGAATCGACCAACTGGCGGGCTTGCCCGGCTGCGAGGACGCAACCGCCGACACCGCTCGCGCGGTGCTCGAAGAGGCCGCGCGGCTGCACGAAGGCGTGCTCGCGCCGCTGAACGTCGACGGCGACCGCAGCCCGAGCACCTGGAAGGACGGCGTGGTGACCGCCACGGCCGGTTTCAAGGACGCGTTTCGCCAGTTCAGCGAAGGCGGCTGGCAGGGTTTGCAACATCCGTCTGAATACGGCGGTCAGGATCTGCCCAAGCTGCTGTCGACGCCCTGCATCGAAATGCTCAACGCCGCCAACCTGTCGCTGGGGCTGTGCCCGCTCCTGACCGACGGCGCGATCGAAGCGCTGCTGACGGCAGGTAGCGAGGAGCTGAAGCAGCGCTACGTGCCGAAGATGATCGCAGGTGTTTGGACCGGCACGATGAATCTGACCGAGCCGCAAGCCGGCTCCGACCTCTCGCTCGTGCGCAGCCGCGCCGAGCCGCAGGGCGACGGCTCGTACCGGATCTTCGGCACGAAGATTTTCATCACCTGGGGCGAGCACGACATGACGGAAAACATCGTGCATCTGGTGCTCGCACGCACGCCGGGCGCGCCTGAAGGCGTGAGAGGCATTTCGCTGTTCGTCGTGCCGAAGGTCCTCGTCAACGAAGACGGCTCGCTCGGCGAGCGCAACGACGTTCACTGCGTATCGATCGAACACAAGCTCGGCATCAAGGCGAGCCCGACCGCCGTGCTGCAGTTCGGCGATCACGGCGGCGCGATCGGGCAGCTCGTCGGCGAGGAGAACCGCGGTCTGGAGTATATGTTCATCATGATGAACGCCGCACGCTTCGCCGTGGGGGTACAGGGCGTGGCGATCTCGGATCGCGCGTACCAGCAGGCCGTCGCGTATGCGAAGGAGCGCGTGCAGAGCCGTCCCGTGGATGGCTCCGCGAAGCAGTCGGTCGCCATCATCCAGCATCCCGACGTGCGGCGCATGCTCTCGACCATGCGCGCGCTGACCGAAGGCGCACGCGCGCTGGCCTATGTGTCGGCGTCGCATTGCGATCTCGCGCATCGTCATCCGGACGGCGCGACGCGCGCGAATCATCAGGCGATCTACGAATACCTGGTGCCGATCGTGAAGGGCTGGAGCACGGAGATGTCGCTGGAGGTGACGAGTCTCGGCGTGCAGGTGCACGGCGGCATGGGCTTCATCGAGGAAACCGGCGCCGCGCAGTACTACCGCGATGCGCGCATTCTGCCGATCTACGAAGGCACGACGGCGATCCAGGCCAACGACCTCGTCGGCCGCAAGACCATGCGCGACAACGGCGAGGTGGCCGGGATGCTGCTCGCGCAGATCGACGCGACCCTGGCCGCGGTGCAAGCGCACCCCTCGTATGGTTCGAGCGCGGCTTTTCAGGCGATGCATCGTCATCTGTCCGCCGGCCGCGAGGCGTTGTACAGCGCGGTGCGCTACGTGGTCGAGAACGTCAAAAGCGATCCGAACGCGGTGTTCGCCGGCAGTGTGTCCTATCTGATGCTCGCGGGTATCGTGCTCGCGGGTTGGCAAGTCGCACGGTCGCTCGTGCTGGCGGCCGACAAGCGCGACGAAGATCCGTCCTTCCATGACGCGAAGATCGCGACCGCGCATAGCTACGCGACGCAGGTGCTGCCTCGTGCAATCGCGCTCGAAGCGGCGGTTCGCGGTGCTCGCGATGGCGAAGGCGCGCTGGCGTTGCGCGAAGACCAGTTCTGATCGATCAACGGACGTAATGTGTCATTCAAAGCGGTAGGGCTCGGCCCTATCGGTGTGGGAAGGAGAGTGTTGTGAGAGTTCTTGTAGCAGTCAAGCGAGTGGTCGACTACAACGTGAAGGTCCGCGTGAAATCGGACGGTACGGGCGTCGATATCGCGAACGTGAAAATGTCGATGAACCCGTTCGACGAAATCGCGGTTGAAGAAGCGGTGCGTCTGAAGGAAGCGGGCGTCGCGACCGAAGTGATCGCCGTGTCGGCGGGTGTGACGCAGGCGCAGGAAACCCTGCGCACCGCGCTCGCGATCGGCGCGGATCGCGCGATCCTGATCGAATCTGGTGAAGACCTGCAGCCGCTCGCCGTCGCGAAGCTGCTCAAGGCGCTCGTCGACAAGGAGCAGCCGCAACTGGTGATCCTCGGCAAGCAGGCCATCGACGACGACTCCAATCAGACCGGCCAGATGCTCGCCGCGCTCGCGAATCTGCCGCAGGCGACGTTCGCGTCGAAGGTCGTCGTGGCGGACGGCAAGGCGACGGTGTCGCGTGAAGTGGACGGCGGCGCGGAAACGCTGTCGCTGACGCTGCCGGCCGTGGTCACGACCGATCTGCGCCTGAACGAGCCGCGCTACGTAACGCTGCCGAACATCATGAAGGCGAAGAAAAAGCCGCTGGAAACGGTCAAGCCCGAAGACCTCGGCGTCGATGTCACGCCGCGTCTGAAGACGCTGAAAGTCGCCGAGCCGCCCAGGCGCTCCGCCGGTGTGAAGGTGCCGGACGTGAAGACGCTGGTCGAGAAGCTGAAGACCGAAGCGAAGGTGCTGTGAGGAGACCCGAGAAATGACGAACCTGGTAATTGCAGAACACGACAATGCGTCGATCAAGGCCGCGACGCTGAACACGATCGCAGCGGCACAGAAGATCGGCGGTGATATTCACGTGCTGGTCGCGGGACATAACGCGCAGGGCGCGGCCGATGCGGCCGCGAAGATCGCGGGTGTCAGCAAGGTGCTGCTCGCCGATGCGCCGCAACTGGCCGAAGGCCTCGCGGAAAACGTCGAAGCAACGGTCCTGACGCTTGTGCAAGATGCGGCGAAGCACTACACGCACATCCTCGCGCCGGCTACCGCCTACGGCAAGAATGTCGCGCCGCGTATCGCCGCGAAGCTCGACGTCGCGCAGATCAGCGACATCACGGCAGTGGATAGCGCCGACACGTTCGAGCGTCCTATCTACGCGGGCAACGCAATCGCGATCGTGCAATCGGCTGATCCGATCAAGGTCATCACCGTGCGCTCGACCGGTTTTGATGCCGTCGCGGCCGAAGGCGGCAGCGCAGCGGTCGAGAAGATCGAAGCGGCAGCCGACGCAGGCCTCGCGCAGTTCGTGAGCCGCGAAGTGACGAAGCTCGATCGTCCGGAACTGACGAGCGCGAAGATCATCGTGTCGGGTGGCCGTGGTCTGGGCAATGGCGAGAACTACATGAAGGTGCTGGAACCGCTGGCCGACAAGCTCGGCGCGGCGCTCGGCGCATCGCGTGCGGCCGTCGACGCGGGGTTCGTGCCGAACGACTATCAGGTCGGCCAGACGGGCAAGATCGTCGCGCCGCAACTGTATGTCGCGGTCGGCATCTCGGGTGCGATCCAGCACCTTGCCGGCATGAAGGACTCGAAGGTCATCATCGCGATCAACAAGGACGAAGAAGCGCCGATCTTCAGCGTGGCCGATTACGGCCTCGTTGGCGATCTGTTCACCCTCGTGCCGGAACTCGAGCAGGCGCTCGGCTAACCGCATCCAGCGGTTAGCGTCCGGCACAACGCGCAGTAGGTGCCAGAAGAGAGGGCAAATGCGCGCCCAGCAAGCGGAATAATCATGAATGAGCTTAACGGATACGATTTCGAAGACCTGCGACCGGGCATGAGTGCCCGGTTCGCCAAGACCATCACGGAGGCGGACATTCTGCTCTTCGCGGGCGCGTCGGGAGACATCAACGCGGTTCACATCAACGAGCAGTTTGCGCAAACCACACCCTTCAAGGGGCGCATCGCTCACGGCATGTTGACCGCCAGCATCATCTCCGCGGCGATCGCGGGGCGGCTGCCCGGCCCGGGCACGATCTACCTCGGCCAGAACCTGCGCTTCAAGGCGCCGGTTCGACCCGGCGACACCGTGCAGGCCGAAGTGACCGTCAAGGAACTGATTCACGACAAGCGCCGCGTGGTGCTGTCCACCGTTTGCACGGTCGGCGGCAAGGTGGTGATCGAAGGCGACGCCGTGGTCATGCCGACAACCTGCCGCGACCGCGTCGTCGCGGACGCGGCTTGCGCCGTCAGCGAAGCATGATAGCGAGCCCCGCCATGAGAATGCCATTCAGCATGCCACACGAGTTTTCCACGGGCTGGGTCAATGCCGGCTTCGATTTCTGGCGTTTTTCGCCGGTCAAGGATGAATACGCTACGACGGTGCCCGACACCGACGGCTCGGACTTCGATTTCAACGGGCCGTTTGCGCGAGGCTCCGTGACCCACACGAGCGCCCACTACCTGCAACAGCAGGCGCAACTGTGGAGCGACGCCGTCGCCGGATTGGTCGGCGGGCGCACGGAGTTGAAGGCGGTCGCCGAGCCCGAGCAGGGAGACCGGCGCTTTCACGCCGACGACTGGTCCAGCAACGGCTGGTACAGCCTTCTTAAACAGAGCTATCTGATCAATGCCCGGACACTCGCGGAGTTCGTCGAGGCGAGCGCGCTCGACGAAAAGGGCAAGCACAAGCTGCGCTTTTTCATGCGCCAGTTCATCGACTTCGCCAGCCCCGCGAATTTCGTCGCGACGAATCCCGAAGTCATCCGGGCGGCGGTGGAATCGGGCGGATCGAGCCTGCTCGCGGGCGTCACGCATCTGCTCGACGATCTGGGCAGCGGCTCGATTTCGATCACCGATCAAAGCGCGTTCGAAGTGGGCCGCAGCGTTGCCACGTCCAGTGGCGCGGTGGTCTATGAGAACGATCTGTTTCAGCTGATCCAGTACGAGCCGCTGACACCCAAGGTCGCCGCGCGGCCGCTCGTGATCGTTCCTCCGTGCATCAACAAGTTCTACATCCTGGATCTGCAGCCGGAGAATTCCTTCGTGCGCTTCGCCTGCGAGCAGGGCCTGACGGTATTCGTCGTGTCGTGGCGCAACCCGCAGCAGGACATGGCGCAGACCACGTGGGACGCCTACCTCGAGGACGGCGTGATGCAGGCGATCAGCGTCGCGCGTGCGATTAGCCGGGCCGACCAGGTCAATGCATTGGGCTGGTGCGTGGGCGGCACGATGCTGTCGTCGGCGCTGGCGGTCATGCGTGCGAACGGCGACGACTCCGTGGCCAGCCTGACGCTGCTGACGGCGTTGCTCGACTTCACCGACCCGGGCGATCTCGGCGTGTTCATCGACGAGCAGGGCGTGGCGATGCGCGAGCATGCGATCGGTGGCGGTGGGCTCTATCCCGGACGCGAACTCGGCTTCGTATTCCAGTCGCTGCGTGCCAACGATCTGATCTGGCCGTATGTCGTGAACAATTACCTGAAAGGCAAAACCCCAGCCGCGTTCGATCTGCTGTACTGGAACGCGGACACGACCAATCTGCCCGGTCCGATGTACAGCTTCTATCTGCGCAACATGTACCTCGAAAACAGTCTGCGCGTGCCGAACAAACTGAAGTTCTGCGACACGCCGGTGGATCTCGGCAACATCGATATTCCGAGCTATCTGATGGCGGCCGAGGAAGATCACATCGTGCCGTGGCGGTCCGCCTATCAGTCGACGCAACTACTGGGCGGTCAAACCGAGTTCGTGCTGGGGGCAAGCGGCCATATCGCGGGTGTGATCAATCCGGCCTCGAAGAACAAGCGCAGCTACCGAACCAACGATACCTGCGACGAGAACGCCGATGAGTGGCTCGCAACGTCGGTTCAGCAGCGCGGCAGCTGGTGGAATCACTGGATCGACTGGGTCAAGCAGCATTCCGGCGAGCAGGTCGAGGCGCGCACGAAGCTCGGCAACAGGAAGTACAAGGCAATCGAGAGCGCACCGGGCCGCTATGTGAAGCTTCGCGCCGAGTGACCGGATGGCGATAGCGGGTGCGGCAACGACGGGGGGTGATGCTCAGTGCATCACCCTCCGTTTTTTTTGTCTTCACTGCCACCGGCCGTCACTTCGCATGGCTCGCGCGCCAGTCGCGCGGCGTCATGTGGAAGCGCGACACGAACCAGTTCGTGAACGATCCCTGTTGCGCGTAGCCGAGAAGCGCCGAGACCCGTCCGATCGGATAGGTGGGATTGCTCATGTAACGCACGGCGAGTTCGCCGCGGACTTCCTCGACCTGATCCGAAAAACTGGTGCCGGCCGAATTCAACTGCCGTTGCATGGTGCGCACGCTCAGATGCAAATAACGTGCAACCAGCTCGGCGTTCGCCTGCTCGAGCGGCAGCAGCAGGTAGATCGCCTTGCGCACTTCCAGCGCGGCCGATTCCGCGGCGCTCGCGTTCAGCGGAGAGGCGAGGCTCTCCGCGTAGCGCACGAGTTCGGGGTCGGCCAGCGGATTCGGGTAGTCGAGATCGGCGCTCGCGCAGACGAACCCGTTGAAGTCGCTGCCGAACACCAGCGGACAGCCGAAGAAGCGTCGATGAAACGTCAGGTCTGCGGGCGCCGGATGCGTGAAGTGGACCTCGCGCGGTTTCCAGAACTTGCCGAGCAGGGCACCGGAGTGCCGCGCGAGGACACCGAGCGCCAGTTCGATCGCCTGCCTTGTCGGGGTACCCCGTTCGACGACGAGTTCCTCCCGAATGGTGACCGTATTGTCCGCGTCCTCGACGTACACCGCCAGCGCTTCGTTGAGCAGATGGCGGTATTCGGCCGCGGCCAGCAACACTTCGCGCAGCGTGCGTTTGTGCGCGAGCAGGACATTGATCACGCCGCTGCCGAAGGTCTGCCGCGTTTCCGCCATTTGCAGCGCGAGGGTGGGGCACGACGCCTTTTCGGCAGTCATTTCCAGCAGCCGGCAACAGGCGGTGGCCGATACGCGATCGTCCGGATTCGCGAGCGCGCCGGCGTCGATGCCGGCCTGTTTCGCAAGCTCGACCGGATTGAGTCCAAGCCGTCGCGTCACTTCGAAGTAACCGCTCATGGCTACCGACGTCACCATCGTTTCCATCGTAGTTTCTCCGGACGATTCACACGCTGGGTATTTTTTCTAGTCATTAAACACTTGCTTCGCGCAATTATTGGTGTTAACGCGCAGTGGCACGAATCGCTAAAAGGATGGCGTCCAATCACAAAAGTGTAGCGCGCGATTGCCGTATTGTGGGCACATGTCGTTCGATGTGTTCCAGCAAATTTTCATGCGACCTCGCGATAGCGGAACACCGTCACTTCAAAACTGGATGGAGGCAAACAAATGCAATTTCTCGACGATTCGTTGCACCCTGAGAATCAGGACAAGGTAGTCATCACCACCGCCCCTTACGGCCCGGAATGGATGCCGGAGGACTTCCCGGAAGACATTGCCGTGACGATGGACGAGCAGATCCAGAAAGCCGTCGATTGCTACAACGCCGGCGCCACGGTACTGCACCTGCACGTGCGCGAACTGGACGGCAAGGGCTCGAAGCGCCTGTCGAAGTTCAACGAACTGATCGCGGGTGTGCGCGCGGCAGTGCCCGACATGATCATTCAGGTCGGTGGCTCGATCTCGTTTGCGCCGGAAGATGACGGGCAGGCCGCGAAGTGGCTGTCCGACGACACGCGTCATATGCTGGCCGATCTCGATCCGAAGCCCGATCAGGTGACGGTCGCGATCAACACCACGCAGATGAACATCATGGAGCTGCTCTATCCGGAGTATCTGGAAGGCACCTCGCTCGCCAACCCCGCGTTCGTGGCCGCCTATAGTGAAATGACGGTGCCGGCCGGTCCCGCATGGGTCGAGGAGCACCTGCGCCGCCTGCAGGCTTCGGGCATCCAGCCGCACTTCCAGCTCACGGGCATCCACGCGCTCGAAACGCTCGAGCGCCTCGTGCGCAAGGGCGTCTACAAGGGCCCGCTGAACCTGACGTGGATCGGTATCGGTGGCGGCTTCGACGGCCCCAATCCATTCAACTTCTTCAATTTCGTGCATCGCGCGCCGGATGGCTGCACGCTCACCGCCGAGTCGCTGCTGAAGAACGTGCTGCCGTTCAACATGATGGCGATGTCGATGGGCCTGCATCCGCGCTGCGGCATCGAGGACACGATCATCGATCAGCACGGCAAGCGCTTCACGTCGGTGCAGCAGATCGAGCAGTGCGTGCGCGTCGCGCGCGAACTGGGACGCGAAATTGCCACTGGCAAAGAAGCGCGCGAGATCTATCGTATTGGTGTGCAGTACGAGACGGTCGAAGAGACGCTGGTCGCCAACGGCATGGCGCCGAACCGCCAGGCCGGTGTCAGGAACCTGCCGCTTCGCGCGGCGTGATCACCTGGAGCCCGGGCCGGCGCATTGGCCGAGGCCGGGCTTCATGGCTAACGCTTCCGGTGCATAGCGGGGAGCAGATAGCTGAATCCATAACAGTCGTCGGCCCATGCGGGCAAGGCGGCCGCCAGGGAGTCAGCGTGGAAGGAGACAAAATATGCTCGTTCAGAATGCAGTGCCCACGACGGGCGAAGTTTCGGCAGCTCAGACGGACGTGCGCGCTTATGCGTGGGTGGTGTTTGCGTTGACGGTCGGATTGCTGCTTTCCGACTATATGTCGCGGCAAGTGTTGAATGCCGTGTTTCCGCCGCTCAAGGCGGCATGGCATCTGTCCGACGCGCAGCTGGGTTCGCTCAGCAGCGTGGTCGCGCTGATGGTCGGTGTGCTCACGTTCCCGCTGTCGGTTCTGGCCGACCGCTGGGGCCGCGTGAAGAGCATCGTGCTAATGGCGGCGATGTGGAGTCTCGCGACGGTGGGCTGCGCGATCTCGGCGAACTATGGGCAGTTGCTGCTGGCGCGTGCCTTTGTCGGAATCGGCGAAGCGGCCTATGGCAGTGTCGGTATCGCAGTTGTTCTGAGCATCTTTCCGGTCCGGCTGCGCTCCACGCTGACCGGCACCTTCATGGCGGGCGGCGCGTTCGGCTCGGTGCTGGGCATGGCGCTCGGCGGCGCGGTGGCGGCTCACCTCGGCTGGCGTTCGGCATTCGGCGCCATGGCGGCGATGGGGGTCGTGCTGGTCGTGATCTACCGCCTCGTCGTCACCGAAAAGCGTCTTGCGCCGCTGCAGCCGGCGAGCGTGACGAGGCAGGCGCAATCGCGCGGCATGCGCATGAGCCTGCGCGCGCTGATGAAGGGGTTGTTTTCGACGAAGTCCGTGGTGTGCGCCTATGTGGGCAGCGGACTCCATCTGCTGGTTCCCGCCGCTGTGTGGGCATGGATGCCGAGCTTCCTGAATCGCTACTACGGCATGGCCACCGGCAAGGCTGCGATGTGCGCGGCGGTGTTCGTGCTGGTGACCGGGTTGGGCATGGTGGTGTGCGGAAACCTCGCCGACCGGCTCAGCAAGAACATGCGGGAACGCAAGTGGAGCGCCGCGATCGCCTTCTGCCTCGCCTGTTTCGTTCTGCTCGCGATTGGCTTGCGGATGCCCGCGGGGCCGTGGCAGCTGGTCGTGATCGGCGCCGGCATGTTCTTCTGCGCCGGTGCGAGCGGCCCGTCGGGTGCGATGGTGGCGAACCTCACGCCGCCGACGATTCATGCCTCGGCGTTTGCGACCCTGACGCTCGCGAACAACCTGCTGGGACTCGCGCCGGCGGCTGTTCTCACGGGAATCATCGCCGATCGGATCGGACTGCTGGGCGCGTTGCAACTGGTGCCGTTCGCACCGCTCGTCGCGGCCGCCGCATTCATGATCGGCAAACGGAACTACTCGGGCGATCTGGATCGACTGAACACGCTGCGCGAGCAGGCCGCACGCTGATATCGCATGGTGCTGCGCGGACGGCGCGGCGCACGGAACCTGTAACTGCGCCGCTGGCGCAACGAATTCTGCAAAGTGCAGATCAAGTAAAGAATTGGAGAGTCAACATGGCAAAGGCAGTTCGCTTTCATGAAACCGGTGGTCCCGACGTGCTGCGCTACGAGGACGTCGAAGTGGGCAACCCCGGTCCCGGTCAGGTTCGCCTGCGCCATCAGGCAGTGGGCCTCAATTTCGCCGACACCTACTTTCGCAGCGGCCTGTATCCGGTCCCGCTGCCCGCGGGGATGGGCGTGGAGGCCGCGGGCGTGGTCGAGGCCGTTGGCCCGGACGTCACGAACGTCGCGGTGGGCGATCGTGTGACCTACACGGGCTTCATCAACACGCTCGGCGCGTACAGCACCGAACGCCTGATTCCGGCCGCGCCGCTGATCCGGTTGCCCAATGCGATCGACTGCGAAACGGCTGCCGGCATGACCATGCGCGGGTTGACCTGCGCGTATCTGATGCGCCGCATTCACGACTTCAAGGCGGGCGACACGATCCTTCTGCATGCCGCCGCCGGCGGTGTCGGCCTGATCGTTTCGCAATGGGCGAAGCTGCTGGGTCTGACCGTGATCGGCACGGTTTCGAACGAGGCCAAGGGCGAGGTGGCCCGCGCGCACGGCTGCGACCACGTCATCAACTACAGCCACGAAGACGTCGCCAGGCGCGTCCGCGAACTGACCGATGGCGTCGGCGTGAACGTCGTGTTCGACAGCGTCGGCAAAGACACCTTCGAGGCTTCGCTCGATTCGCTGAAGCGCCGTGGCCTGCTGGTTTGCGTCGGCACGGCCTCCGGCCCGATCCCGCCGTTCAATCCGCAACTGCTGGCTATGAAAGGCTCGCTCTATCTGACCCGCCCGGCGCTGGCTGACTACATCGCCGACCCGGCCGAGAAGGACGAGCTTGCCGGCGAAATCTTCGGGCTCATCGCCTCGGGACGCATCAAGATCGAGTTGAATCAGCGCTATGCGCTCGAAGATGCGGCGCAAGCCCATCGTGATCTGGAGTCGCGCAAGACGACGGGTTCGTCGATCTTCGTCATCTAAGGAGCTAGCCATGCGAGTCGAACAACTGACGTGCTCGATCGGCGCCGAACTGGTAGGGGTGAATCTCGCCCACGCCATCTACGACGATGGCCTGTTTGCCCAGATCCGCTCGGCGCTGCTGAAGCACCGGGTGCTGTTCCTGCGCGACCAGGACATCACGCGTGCCGAACACGTGGCGTTCGCGCGCCGCTTCGGCGAACTGGAAGACCATCCGGTCGCGGGCAGCGATCCGGAAAATCCGGGCCTCGTGCGGATCTACAAGACCCCGGATCAGCCGAACGACCGCTACGAAAACGCGTGGCATGCCGACGCCACCTGGCGCGAAGCGCCGCAGTTCGGTGCCGTGCTGCGCTGCGTCGAGTGTCCGCCCGTCGGCGGCGACACGATGTGGGCGAACATGGTCCTCGCCTACGAGAATCTGCCGGCGTACGTGAAGGCTCAGGTCGCGGACCTGCGCGCGCGCCACAGCATCGAGGCGAGCTTCGGTGCCGCGATGCCGATCGAAAAGCGTCTCGCGCTGAAGGCGCAATTTCCGGACGCGGAGCATCCGGTCGTGCGCACGCATCCGGAAACGGAGGAGAAGGTGCTGTTCGTGAGCGCTTTCACGAGCCATTTCACGAACTTTCACACGCCGGAGCGCGTGCGCTTCGGGCAGGACGCGAATCCGGGCGCGGGCGATCTGCTGCGCTATCTGATCAGCCAGGCGTACATCCCCGAGTACCAGGTGCGCTGGCGCTGGCAGAAGAACAGCATCGCGATCTGGGACAACCGCAGCACGCAGCACTATGCGGTGATGGACTACCCGCCGTGCCACCGCAAGATGGAGCGCGCCGGCATCGTCGGCGACAAGCCGTACTGAACCAGCAGGTAGCTTCCCATGAATTACGAATTGAAACCGACCATTCTGATGGTTCCGGGTCTGCGCGACCACGTCGCGGAGCATTGGCAAACCCTGCTGCAGCAACGGCTGCCGAAAGTGCTGTCGGTGCCGCCGCTCGAGCACGACAAGCTCAGTTGCGCGGCACGCGTCGCGGCGCTCGATGCCACGCTCGCGCGGATCGACGGCCCGGTCATTCTGGTCGCGCATAGCGCTGGCGTGATGATCACCGTGCATTGGGCGGCGCAGCACAAGCGCGAGATTCACGCTGCGCTGCTCGCGGCGCCCGCGGACCTCGAGACGCCGATGCCGGCGGGCTATCCGGAGCTGGGTACGCTCGAGCAGAACGGCTGGCTGCCGATTCCGCGCAAGCCGCTGCCGTTTCCGAGCATCGTCGGCGCGAGCCGCAACGATCCGCTCGGGCGGTTCGAGCGGGTGCAGGAGATGGCGCAGGACTGGGGCAGCCGCCTCGTCGATCTCGGCGAAGTGGGGCACCTCAACCCTGCTTCGGGCTTTGGCGAATGGCCGATGGCGGAGACGTTGATTCGCCGCCTGGTACTGATGTGACGCGGCCCGCGTCGGATCAGAAGGAGTCTGGGATGTCGCGTCGGATCGTGGTGGGTGTTGCCGGCGAGCTCGCGCCGGGCCAGCGCAAGCTGGCCTTCATCGATGGCCGCAGCATCGTGCTGTTCAACGTCGAAGGCACGCTTCACGCCATCGACAACACATGTCCGCACAACGGGGCCGCGCTGTCGAGCGGCCAGCTGGAAGGCTGCATGTTGCGCTGTCCGGCGCACGGTCTGCGCTTCGACGTGCGCACGGGCTGCATGGCGGGAACAGGCGGATTGAGCGTGACGACCTTCCCGGTCGAAATAGTGGATTCAAAGGTGGTGGTGAGTCTCGACGCGGCGACCGCGGCGCCCTCGCAAGCGCGAGCCGGCAGCGCGGCAACGTAAGGCCTCGTAGGCCATGCGCGAGACGCCACAACCAATCAGGAGACGGAAAGATGCAAGGCTTGATGATGCAGCAGTCGCTGCTGGTTTCCGCGCTGCTCACGCACGCGGAGCGCCATCACGGCGAACAGGAAATCGTGTCGCGACGCGTGGAAGGAGACATCCATCGTTATTCGTATCGGCACCTCGCGCAGCGCGCGCGCCGTATGGCCAACGCGCTGTCGACGCTCGGCGTCGGCCAGGGCGAGCGCGTCGCGACGCTCGCGTGGAACGGCTATCGCCACATGGAACTCTATTTCGCGGTGTCGGGCTCCGGGTCCGTGCTGCATACGCTGAACCCACGACTGCACGTCGACCAGCTCGCGTACATCATCGAGCATGCGGAAGATCGTGTCGTGTTCTTCGACCTGACCTTTCTGCCGTTGATCGAGAGCGTCGCGCCCCGGGTGAAGAGCCCGAAAGTATTCGTGGCGATGACCGATCGCGCGCACATGCCGCAAGCGAACGACCTGACCGGCATGCTGATGTGCTACGAGGATCTGCTCGAGCTGCACGACGACGTTTTCGAATGGCCGCTGCTCGATGAAAACAGCGCGTCGTCGCTGTGCTACACGTCGGGCACCACCGGCAATCCGAAGGGCGTGCTGTATAGCCATCGTTCGACCGTGCTGCACACCTACGCGGCGGCGCTGCCCGATTCGCTGAACTGTTCCGCGCGCGACGTGATCCTGCCGGTCGTGCCGATGTTCCATGTGAACGCGTGGGGACTGCCCTATATCGCCTGCATGGTCGGCGCGAAGCTGGTGTTTCCGGGGCCGGCGCTCGACGGCAAGTCGCTCTATGAACTGATCGAAACGGAACACGTCACGCTGTCGGCCGGCGTGCCGACCGTGTGGCAGGGACTGCTCACGCATGTCGATGCGATGGGCGGGACCTTCTCGTCGATGCGACGCACGGTGATCGGCGGCGCGCCGTGTCCGACCGCGATGACCGAGGCGTTCCAGAAGCGCCACCGGGTGGAGGTACTGCACGCGTGGGGCATGACCGAATTGAGCCCGATCGGCACGGTCTGCAGCTTCAAGGCGCATCAGCAGTCGCTGCCGATGGAGGATCAGTACAAGGTTCAGGCGAAACAGGGACGCGCGCTGTTCGGCATCGACATGCGGATCGTCGACTCCAACGGTAATGAATTGCCATGGGGCGGCGAGAGCGCTGGCGATCTGCAGGTGCGCGGTCACTGGGTCACGCAGCAGTACTTCGGCGCCGACGTCGAGTCGCCATTGTGCGACGGCTGGTTTCCGACCGGCGACATCGCGACGATCGACCGGCACGGCTTCATGCAGATCACCGATCGCAGCAAGGACGTGATCAAGTCGGGCGGCGAATGGATCAGTTCGGCGGCGATCGAAAACGTTGCTTATCTGCATCCGGAAGTCTCGACGGCAGTGTGTATCGCCGCACGGCATCCGAAGTGGGACGAACGGCCGCTGCTGCTGGTCGTAAAAAAGCCGGGCAGCGAGCTGACCAGCGACGAACTGCTGTCCTTCTTCAACGGCCGGGTCGCGCGCTGGTGGACTCCCGATGCAGTGGTGTTCGTCGACACGGTGCCTATCGGCGCAACAGGCAAGGTCCTGAAGAACCAGTTACGCGATCAGTTCGGCAACTACTACCTGCCCTGACGCACGGCTTTCGCAGCAACGCAGTTCGATTCACGCAACAACGCGACCGGGTACGCCCGGCGCACACAAAACCACCAACCACTTGAAGCGACCGCAGCATCGGCTTTTGCGCCACCGCCGGTACGCGAAGGAGACACAATGAAGTTGAAGTCAAGCAGCGCTGTCGTGTTGGCCATTTTCGCCACCGCGGCTCATGCGCAGTCGTCAGTGACGCTTTATGGCGTAGTCGATACGGGGCTGCTGTATCAGAGCACATCGGCCGCTACCTTTCTGCCGCACGCGCCGAACACGGGCAAAATTTATCAGCTGAAGGACGGCGGTATCTATTCGAGCTTCTGGGGCATGAAGGGAAGCGAAGACATCGGCGGCGGCTACAAGATCAACTTCAAGCTGCAGGGTGCGTTCAACACCACGAACGGCAAGTTCGGTCTGTCCGACACGCCGGGCGTCACGGCGATCTTCAACCAGTTCGCGACGGTCGGCGCATCAGGGCCGTTCGGTACCTTCGACGCCGGCCGGCAGATCATTCCGATGATCTACGCGATGGCGGAAACCGACGTCCGCGGCGCGCAGTATTTCGGCAGTATTCTGACCGCGTGGCTGGGCATCAATCAGGCGGCCGGCTGGCCAGGCACGAGCACGAACGCGCCGATCGGCGCGCTGTACGACAGCAACGCGCTCGTCTACAACTCGCCGAAATTCCATGGCGCGTCGCTCGCGCTCGAGTACGCGCCGGGCGGCGTCGCCGGTCATTTCCAGGGCGGAACGCGCGAGTCGGCCGTGCTCAAGTATTCGAACTACGGTCTGAATCTGTCCGCGTTGTATTACAACGGCCACGATACCAACCCGTACCCGATCACCTACCCGGCGGCGCCCGCTATCCCCGCGACCGGGCTTGCGAACAACCGTTTCTACTATTTCGGTGCGATGTACACGATCGCCGGATTTTCGGTGTCGGCCTCGTACGGCGCCGGCAAGAACCCGGCCCATACCAACACCGCGGACTTCGAAATGATCTCGGGGGGCCTCGGCTACCAGTTCAATCCCCGTTTCAAGATCACGTCCGGGTACTACTACCTGAAAGACAAGAACAACTCGGCGAACCATTCGGGCGAGTTCGCCGTGGGCGCGGAATACAACCTGTCCCAGCGCACCAAGGCTTACGCGCAGGTGGGTTATGTCAACAACAGGGGGACCATGAATCAGACCATCGTCTATGGCGCCCCGGTTGCACCTGGCGTGTCCACCACGGCGGCCATGGTCGGCATCCGCCATAACTTCTGATTACGTCGCCTATAACAACTGGAGTATTCGATGAAAAGCATTCAGGCACGCGCGTTGGCGATTGCCATATTGATTCTGGCCGCGTCGAGCAGCGCATGGTCGCAGTCGGGCCAGACGGCTAGTGCAGCTTCGGGCGCACCCGCGATGTCAGCTAGCTCAGCCGCCCCCGTCAGCTCGAGGCAAGCCAATCGCGCGCTGCGTCGGCAGGTGTATGCCGCGATCGGCAAGCACAAGGAGATCAGCGCCGGCAATATAAGCGTCATCGCAAAAGGCGGCGCGGTGACGCTGAGCGGCACGGTCACCGACGTTTCCCAGATCAATCAGGTCGCGGAGATCGCGAAGGGTGTTCCGGGGGTGACTTCGGTGACCAACAAGCTCACGGTGGAAAAGCCGTTCGGCGGGATGTAAAAAGAGCTCACGCATCGGGGGATTAAGCGCGAGGAGCCCAATATAACAATCCACTAGCTGTCGAACAGCGCCGTGTAACGGCGCTGCATCTCTTCAGGCGTGAGCGCTTCGATCTGCGCGCCGAGCATCCATTCGTGGCCGAATGGATCGCGCACGGTCGCCGAGCGCTCGCCATAAAAATGATCGGTTAGACAGTATGACTCCCGTGAGGCAAAGGCTGGCCCGCCGTGAGGAATCAAACGCGGGTTAGCATTGCTGCCAGAGCCGCACGGTGTGGACAGG